>JBBRVG010000072.1:0-21750 GCA_038247115.1 Enterobacterales bacterium
CGGCATGCCAGTATTCGAGCCTGTTTTGTGGGGTAAATCAGCGACAATCGAGCCAAAGCTGTGCAGGTCGAATGGATGTGCGTTTATTTGGTGCAACTGGTGGCGGCGGCTGGGAGGTCCGGAGTGGCAGTGCGATGCGGAGAAAAAATTGGGGCGCCAGAATATGGCGCCCATTCGATCTTGGTACAGTTTTTAGCCATTCACTGACAACCGAGTCTGCGTAACAACCAGGACGCGGGACAAAATCCGGTCAGGGCACTCTGGATGAGATTCAGGCCTATGAATACCGTCAGCCAGAGAAATGCTGGATGTACCCAGTAGGTGAGGACTACCGAAAGCAGGACCATGCTGCCGGCTATGATGCGTACGCCATTATCAATTGTCATGGTTCGAAATGCTCCTGAGAGAGTTAATAAATTAGGCTTCACTAAATTAAAGTCTCTGTTTAGAATAGCCGTTAATTAAGCAACTGCTAATTTATTGTCTCGTGTGATGGCTAATTTTCACTATTAAGGATGTTTGATGGCTAACTTTACGCCGATAAGTGCTCTGTTGGGCGGTATCTTGATTGGTCTGGCGGCCTTGTTGCTACTCTGGCTACAAGGGCGGATTGCGGGCATCAGTGGCATATTGGCGGGTCTCATCAGTGGGGCAACCGGTGATCGCTTGTGGCGGCTGGAATTTGTGCTGGGGCTGCTGCTGGGTGGTGCCTGTGGTTTTGGGTTACTGTCACTGCCAACCCCTGAGTTGGCGGATGTTTCTGTGCCTCTGCTGCTGTGCAGCGGATTTTTAGTGGGCTTTGGTGCCAAGCTGGGCAATGGTTGTACCAGTGGTCATGGGATTTGCGGCATAGGACGTCTGTCTCGGCGTTCCATAGTGGCAACCCTGAGTTTCATGCTGGCGGGCATGCTGACCGTCTATGTCTTACGCCATGTATGGGCTTAACCGGAGGATATGTTGTTATGCGCTGGATTTCATTGTTGAGCGGTATGCTGTTTGGGTTGGGGTTGACGCTCTCGGGTATGGTGTTGCCGAGCAAGGTGCAGAATTTTCTGGATGTGAGTGGCAATTGGGATCCCAGTCTGGCTTTGGTAATGGGGGGCGCCCTGTTGGTCTTTATGCCTGGCTATTTCTGGATGGTGAAGCCGCGTAGCCGAGCCGTCAATGGCGGCGAATTTCATGTTTCTAGCCGCTCAACGCTGGATCTCCGGCTGCTGTTGGGCAGCATACTGTTCGGCGTCGGTTGGGGGTTGGTTGGGATCTGCCCGGGCCCGGCGATCACCGCACTGGTGACCGGGCAATGGCAAATCCTGCTCTTCGTTGTCGCCATGCTAGTGGGGATCAAATTGGCCTGTTGGGTGACTGCCCGTGGTTCTGGCTCCTCATTGGCTTAGTGGCCAATGAGCGCTTTGTGATAAGCAAAGGCGCCTTGATGGCGCCTTTGCTGTTGTTGCTCCCGGTGCTGGTGGTCCAGATGCTCAGGCATTGAGAACCTTGCGGATCTCCTGAATGGAGAGTTTGTAATGCCGTGGGCAATCGCGCCAGGCTGCCAGCATGCGCTGATACTTGTCGCGCATGCCAATTTCCGAGGTGAGCGAGGAGCAGCATTTCCCCAGTTCGGGAAAGCGTCCCTCGACATCCAGCAGAAAGCAGACGTAATCGGCCAGATCCTTCTCATGACTTCTGGAATAGCCAATATAATCGAGCCGGCTGGCCGCCAATTCCTGAACTTCGGTGGCCGGTAAATTGGCATAGGAGACCTGCAGCGCGTGGTACATCTCCAGCGTGTCGATGACTTCCCGGCAGGTTGCCTCGTCCAGATGGCCAAATTCTTTTTCCAATTCCAGTAATTGCAGGCAGTAACCATGCTCAATGATGGTCTGGCAGCGTTGATAATAATCGGCTTTTTCCGGATTGAGTTTCTTCAGAATCTCGTACTGATTACTCAGGATCAGGCGCTGGGCATGGTTCATGTTCATCTGCGATTATCCTTTGATGGGCCAATAGGCACTTCAATTAGTTGAATTTGAAATGCAGCATTACGGTTTTCGTGGCAATCCACCATGATCTGGGTCATTCCTGATTTCACGAACCCCTTTCTAGCGTGAATTGAGTTTTTTTTTATGTGAACTCGGCCGCACTCTCTGTTGTTTCTGTGACAACTGCTTTACGATTGGCCCACCTGAAATCGAGCTTTCGATTGCTATGTCTCGAACACTTAAATCGCTCATTATTTTGGCAATCTTTGGATTGTCTGCTTACTACCTCGCCATTTTGTATCTGGCGACCCACCCCTCTGTGAGTTATGCCTATCGTCTCTATTACTTGGAGATGAAGACCCGTTTCTGGAATCGCAACCAGACGCTGGCTTACATACCAGGGACTCGATTTGATATGGTCAACGACCGGGCCTGGATCCTGAGTCGCCAAGGCTGGTCATTGCCGAAAGACGATGGCACCGGCTCTGAGTTTTCTGGCGAGGGTGGGCTCTATTTTACCCTGCATCGGGAACCCGGCAAATTACGCCTGGAGGCCGATGTCCGTAATCTCAAGCCCAATACCCGGCTGAGTTTCAGTGTCGGTGAACAATGGCGCAGCGAGTTGGTTCTGCAACAGACGGGCCCTCACCATCTGGTCGTGCATCTGCCCGCCGGTCTGTTCATCGCCGATCCACTGCAGGCCAATTATATTGCCATGACCGGATCCCACCCGTTGCGGTTCCAGTCATTACAGCTTTCTCATGAGGAATAAGAACATCATGGTCAAGAAGAAAAACTTTACGTTGTCATTGGTGGTGCCTGCCTATAACGAGGAAGAGAGCATCCAGACGTTTATCGACACTATCGATCAGGAACTGCCGACGCTGCGGGACCAACTGGAGATCGTCTTTGTCAATGACGGTAGCCGTGACAAGACTCGCCAGGTGATTGAATCGGTCATTGAAAAAGACCCCCGCGTGACGCTGATCAATCTGGCGCGCAACTTCGGCAAGGAAGCGGCCATGACCGCAGGTCTTAGCCATGCTCGTGGCGATGCCGTGATCCCGATGGATGTGGATTTGCAAGATCCCCCTTCGCTGATCCTCGAGTTTGTCCGTCTGTGGCAAGAAGAAGGGTACGACACCGTCTATGGTGTGCGTTCTGATCGTAACGCGGATACCCCGATGAAACGCCTGACCGCAGGCGGTTTCTATCGCCTGTTCAACGCTGTTTCCACCACCACCAAGATCCCTGAAAATGCGGGTGATTTCCGACTGATGGATCGTCGCGTGGTCGAAGTGATCAAGCAGTTGCCGGAGCGCAACCGCTTCATGAAAGGCTTGTTTGCCTGGGCTGGGTTCAACTCGATTGGTGTTTCTTACGAGCGCCCGGCCCGTGCTGCGGGTGAAACCAAATTCAATTACTGGAAGTTGTGGAACTTTGCCTTGGACGGCTTCTTCAGTTTCTCCAGCTGGCCGCTGCGGATATGGAGCTATGTCGGGGCCGGTGTTGCCATGCTGAGCTTCCTCTACATACTAGTGATTGTTACCAAGGTGATTTTTTTCGGGATCGACATGCCGGGTTACGCGTCCTTGATGAGTGTGATCCTGTTCCTCGGTGGTATGCAGCTGATTTCCATCGGTGTGCTCGGTGAGTATTTGGGACGCATGTTCCTGGAAGTCAAACAGCGTCCCGTGTTTGTGGTGGAAGGCGTGTATGGCCAATACTCGCGCACTGCACCGGTGACGGAGCCGACAGCGGAATGATTTCGCGAGAAGAGTTTTGGCGACTGTTTCGCTTTGGTCTGGTCGGCGGGGGGGCAACCCTCGTCGATCTTGGTACTTCGGTGGCCTTGTTTCGTTACTCGCCGACCTTATCCGAGCACCTGGTGACCACGGCGGCGTTTTTTGTCGCCTTCTGGTTTTCGTTTTTTGGCCACCGCTACATTACGTTCCAGAAACATGGTGCAGCCGGTAAATTTCTGCTGGTTGCATTGTTCTCGCTGCTGGTCAGAAATGTGTTGTTGAGTGGCCTGCTGTTTGCGGGGCTCTCCGGCCTGCTGCCCGTGGTCATAGCTACGTTGGCTGTCACTGTATTGACCTACTTGCTGTCGCGGGTCTGGGTCTTCGTTTAATCGAGCAGGAGCTTATCCCCAAGATGCATGTGGAAAATGTTCAGGTCATCCCGAACCGTCTGGCGATTGGACGGCGTGATTGGCTATTGATTGTGATTGCCTTCGTGGTCAGTCGCGTGGTGTTGTACGCCATTGGCTACTTTGGCGCCATGCACTACAACGTCGAGACCGATTATAGCGATGCGGTTAATATCGCGACGGCACTGGAGACCGATATTCCCAGCATGTTCTGTCAATTTGACTGCGGCTGGTTCCAGAGTATCGCCGATGTCGGCTATGACACTTATCCCCATGGCTTGACGACAGGCCATGCGGCCAACTGGGCCTTCCTGCCTGGTTTTCCGATGGCAGGCTATTGGGTGGGGGAAGTGCTGGGTATTGGTACCCTCAATGCGTTTTACTTGCTGACCAACCTGGCATTCTTCTTTACCCTGCCGCTGTTTTTTCTCTGCTTGCGGCAACTGGGGCAGGATCTGGAGACTTCGCGTTTCGGGATCTGGTTGTTGGCCTTTTCGCCATTCTCCATCTATTTCATCGCACCCTATACCGAGTCCAGCTTTTTACTGTTTACGTTAGCCGTGTTCTTGTTTGCCTATCGTCATCGGTGGCTCTGGGTCGGTGTGGCGGGCGCTTTGATGGCTGCGACGCGAAACCTCGGTGTCATGGTGGTGTTCCCGGTGTTGATACTGGCGCTGCAAGCCTATGGCTGGCGTGAGCTGGTGCGATTTGGTGATCGAACCTGGCGCGTGTTGCTTACACTGTGGGTTATTCCGTTTGCCCTGTTCAGCTACATGCTCTATCTGCATCTGCATGTCGGTGATGGCTTTGCCTTCAAGAATATTCAACTGGCCTGGGGGCGGATGTTTGATAATCCGTTCCACTATTGGCTGGATGGTTTCGAAACCGGGGGGCGGAAGTACTATTTATCCGTGATGATAGCCTTGGGCTGGGCGATGAATGGCTATTTGCTGTATCAGCGTCGCTACGCCGAAGCTGTGTTTATGCTGATTTGCACTATGGTCCCGATTGTGACCAGCACCAATGCCTTCCCGCGTTATTTATTCGGGTTATATCCGACCATGCTGGTGATGGTGCTGTTTGTTCGTAACAAACCCATCATGCGGCCGCTGATTTTGGCGTTGTCGGCATTGCTCTCGGCCTATTTCACCATTGCCTGGGTAAATGCCAAATTCTTTGTGGTTTAGCTTGGTGAATATCAGGAATAATAAGGGGAGCCGAGGCTCCCCTTGTCGTTATCTGAGCTCATGAATGGCTTTTCAGATAATCCAGTACTACATCATGGTGGTTGCTGGTTTTGAAGTTATCAAACACCTGTTCAATCAGGCCCTGTTCATTGATGAGAAAACTGATGCGGTGAATACCGTCATATTCCTTACCCATAAACTTTTTGGGTCCCCACACGCCGAAAGCGTCCGCAACAGCATGGTCCTCATCACCCAGCAGGGTAAAATTCAGTTGCTGTTTCACGACAAAACTCTTCAGCCGAGTCGCTGGATCCGGGCTGATCCCCAGTACCACTGTATTCAATGTGCTCAACTCCCCATGAATATCACGAAGACCACAGGCCTGGGTGGTACATCCGGGCGTACTGGCTTTGGGGTAGAAGTAGACTAAGACTTTCTTGCCCCGCAAGCTGCTTAATGACAACAGGTTGCCATCCTGATCCGGCAGGGAGAAATCGGGGGCTTGTTGCCCGGCAGTTAATCTGGCCATGAAGAATCCTCAGGGTTTTCTGGTGATGGAAAAATGGAAGCGCTCGGCTCCCAGTCGCTGGCAAAACTCCGCGTAACTTCGCTCCTCTTCCGAGCCCGCGCTGGCCACTGGCAGTCTGAGTTGAAAACTGGCGCGTAACAGGTTGGCCGGGACTTGCTGGATTGTCTCCGATTGCAAGGCGTGGATATCCCAGCCCTGATCACTAAAGAACTGGGTACACAGACTGACGATGCCGGGTTCGTCATGGATCAATATTTCGGCTTCAGCCAGCATGGGATAAGATCCCATGGTGTGTGGTGCGGTTCGCTTCATCAGGGTGATGAGATCTAGTTCATGGCTTTTGCGGGGCAGGGAATACTCAATTTGGGTGATCGCATTCCAGTCTCCGGAGAGTAGCATGATAAAGGTGAACTCATTGCCAAGAATGGCCAGACGACTATCGACGATATTGCAGCCGCACTCGCTGACATGCCGGGTCACTTTATTGACGACACCGGTGCGGTCGGTACCTATGGCCGTTACCACAAGATGATGAATCATTGTGCTTTTCCTGCTCAGGATCAGATTTTGATGGTAACACAGTCGCCTCGGAGGTCTACTCCATTCCCTTGTATTTGCCTGGGCTCGGCCTTACCATAACGGCCTTGAAAATCCGGAGTCTCGATAGATGTTAAGTGGTAGTCTCGTTGCCCTTGTTACTCCCATGGATGAGCATGGGGAAATCGATGTCGTCTCGTTAGGCCAACTGGTGGAGTATCACATAGCGGCGGGTACGGCAGGAATCGTCGCTATGGGGACGACCGGGGAGTCGGCGACGCTGGATCTGGATGAGCACCTGAACGTGGTCGCCAAAACTCAGGAGTTCGCCGCAGGGCGGATCCCGGTGCTGGCGGGCTGCGGCTCCAACAATACTCGACACGCCATCGAATTGGCGCGCCACCTCAAGTCAATGGGCATCGAATTCGGCCTCTCTGTAACCCCCTATTACAACAAACCGACACAAGATGGGCTTTATCGTCACTATGCTGCTATCGGCGAGGCTAGTGGTCTGGCGCAAATTCTTTATAATGTACCGGGACGCACCGGTTGTGACCTGAAGCCTGAAACCGTGGGGCGCCTGGCCCATAACTACGGAATTTGTGGTCTGAAAGAGGCCACGGGCGATGTGACTCGCCTGCAACCGTTACGCGAGTTGTGTGGCGATGATTTTGCACTCTACAGTGGTGATGATGCATCGGGTTGTGATTTTATGTTGCGCGGTGGCAATGGTGTTATTTCAGTAACCGCCAACATCGCTGCAGCAGCTATGCGCCAGATGTGTGACGCTGCATTACAAGGTGATAAGGAAACGGCATTGGGGTTGAACGAACGCTTGATGCCTGTTCACCGGACACTGTTTATTGAATCCAATCCAATCCCGGTCAAGTGGGCCTGTGCCCGACTGGGCTTGATTGCCAAATCCGGTTTACGTTTGCCATTGACGCTGCTGAGTGCTTCTGCTCAGCAGGAGATGGAGCAGGCGCTGGCCCGAGCGGAGTTGATCAAGCGTGCATAAACAAAACAACAACAATGGAAAATCGGCCAGCCTGCTGTGCGGATTGGTAGGGGTTAGTCTGCTGGTGGGTTGTAGCTCCTCGCTGGAGCGCAAGCAGGCGAATAAAGATTTCGACTATCAAGATGTCAAACTGGTCACTCGTCCTTTTGTCATCCCGACGGGGTTACAAACACCGGCCTACAGTAATGAACTGAAGGTGCCGGCGCTTGCGCCTGCTGCTCAGTCTGGCGCTCTGGCGGGTGATGTGGACGTGCGGGCACCGATCCAGGCTTTGACTCTGGTTCCGGGTAGTCGGGCCGAGGCAGACGGTAGCAACATGACCCTGTGGTTTACGGCGCGCAGTGTTAATCAACGGATCGACAACGACATCTGGAATCAGTTGCTGGGCTTTATGAGTCGCCGTGGAATAGCGGTGGCGGATCTGAATATTCAGTCCCGAACTCTGGATACTGACTGGTTTTATGCAACCGAGCTGCTGGCACCATGGACCGAGCAGGCTGAGGATGACGACCTGATCCAGGTTCATCAACGCTACCGTTTCACCATTAAGAGTGACATCGAGCGCCATCGCACTGGTTTGACCGCACAATTGCTCTCCCATGAGGCTTTTGAGGATGGGGATAAAGATGAGGCTCCCGCGACCAGCTTCGAACACCGCCGCTACGCAGGCCTGATGCTGAATCAACTGGCGCAGGACTATGACCGTCAGTTGCGTCTGGGCGAGGTGAAAAAGAGCAATGGCCGTGCGGCTATGACCCTAGGGGTAGATGACAATGGCTTGACCGCCTGGTTGGTGGACGCTCCCTTCGAGGCGACGTGGCCACGACTGATCTCCTTACTGCCCAAGCTGAATTTCGAAATCACCAGCAAGCCGGAATCTAAGGGTCTGATCATTGTGGATTACGACGAGCCGGATGCCGATTTCTGGAAGGAACATGACATAGAGCCGTTTGGTCTCGATTCCGGGACTTATCATCTGCAACTGGGTGAATTCAAGGGCAAGACCTCCATCACCTTGTTTGATGAGGATAAGAAGCCGGTACCCACCTCTGTGGTCAGCAAGATGTTTATCGGTATGTCCAAGGCCTTTGGCCGTGAGCAAACCGCTGTGATGAAGAAGTAATAACGAAGGGGCAGTAGTGCCCCTTTGTGCTATCTGCAACCTCACTTACTGGAGTAAGTAACACATGGAAAAGAAAGCCGAACTGTATCGTGGCAAGGCCAAATCCGTCTATACCACTGACGATCCCAGCCGTCTCGTCCTGCTGTTCCGCAACGATACATCTGCTTTTGATGGCCAGCGGATTGAGCAACTGGATCGCAAAGGCATGGTGAACAACAAGTTTAACCATTTCATCATGACCAAGCTCGAAGAAGCGGGTATCCCGACCCAGATGGATCGTCTGCTCTCCGACAATGAAGTCCTGGTCAAAAAATTGGACATGGTTCCTATTGAGTGTGTGGTGCGTAACGTTGCCGCTGGCTCTATCTGCCGTCGCCTGGGCGTTGAAGAAGGTCTGGAGCTGAATCCGCCAACCTTCGAATTCTTCTTGAAGAACGATCCCTTGCACGACCCCATGGTCAACGAGTACCACATTCGCTCCTTTGGCTGGGCTACCGATGAACAGGTTGCACGCATGAAAGAGTTGACCTTCAAGGTCAACGATGTGCTGAAGACGATGTTCGATAATGCCGGTTTGATTCTGGTCGATTACAAACTGGAATTTGGCGTGTTCGAAGGCCAGATCGTCCTGGGTGACGAGTTCTCACCGGATGGCTGCCGTCTGTGGGACAAGGTTACCCGCCAGAAGCTGGACAAAGACCGCTTCCGTCAAGGGCTGGGTGGCGTCATTGAAGCCTATGAAGAAGTGGCTCACCGTCTGGGTGTCAATCTGGACTAAATTTGTTGTGCAAACAAACGTTTGCATGCAGATCCTGACAATGAAAAAAGCGGCGCCTTGATAGCGCCGCTTTTTTATGTCCTGTCACCGCTATGAGTGGAGGTCGTTAGATCACTAGTCGTGCTTTGCAATTCTTACCCTTGAGCTTGCCTTGCTGCAGGCACTTGAGGGCTTTATTCGCACTGGCTTGCCGGATTGCGACATAGGCATGGGTATCGAACAGATCGATTTTCCCGACTTCACTGCCAGCAAGACCGGCATCACCGGTCAGTGCGCCGAGAATATCGCCAGGACGGATCTTGGCTTTCTTGCCGCCATCGATGCACAGGGTCACCATTTCGGGTTGCAGCGGCTCCTGGGTTGAGGACTTGAGAGCACTGAGATTAAACCAGCTCAGCCGTCCACCCAGATAATCTTCCAATGCCAACGCTCGTTGCATCTCTTGCGGTGTGCACAGGCTCAAGGCCAGACCACTTTGCCCGGCACGGCCGGTGCGGCCAATGCGGTGGATATGGATTTCCGGATCCTGGGCCATTTCGTAGTTGATGACGGCGGCCAGATCCTTGATATCCAGACCACGCGCGGCAACATCGGTCGCCACCAGCACGCGACAACTGCGGTTGGAGAAGCGCACCAGCACCTGATCCCGCTCCCGTTGCTCCAGATCGCCATGCAACGCCAATACCGAAATATCCCGGGCGCGCAGCGTATCGTGCACCGATTGGCATTCCCGTTTGGTGTTGCAGAACACCACACAGGAGTCCGGTTGGAAGTGCGCCAGGATCTTGAGCAGGGCACCGGCTCGGGCACCGCGCTCTACTTCGAAGAAGCTTTGATCGATATGACGGCTGTCGTGGGTCGCTTCGACGCTGACCTCGACCGGATCTTTTTGCACCTGTGCGCTGATCCGCGCTATCTCATCCGGATAGGTTGCCGAGAACAGCAGGGTCTGACGGCGCTTGGGAGCCTGGCGAATGACATCGACCATCACATCGGCAAAGCCCATGTCCAGCATGCGGTCGGCTTCATCCAATACCAATGCTTGTAGGTGATCGAGCGTCAGGCTGCGACGATGCAGGTGATCCTGAATACGCCCCGGGGTGCCGACCACGATATGGGGCGGGTGGGTGAGCGAATCCAGCTGTGGTCCCATGGGGACGCCGCCGCACAGTGTCAGTATCTTGATATTCGGGGTGGAGCGAGCGAGTCGGCGCAACTCTTTCCCCACCTGATCGGCCAGCTCACGGGTCGGGCAGAGAACCAGAGCCTGGGTCTGGTAGCGGGAGACCTCCAGGCGGGATAACAGACCTATGCCGAAGGCCGCGGTTTTACCGCTACCTGTCTTGGCTTTGGCCAACACATCCTGGCCTTGCAGTATGAGTGGCAAGGCTTTGGCCTGGATGGGGGTCATGGTGGTGTAGCCCAGATCGGCCAGATTGTTCAATTGCTCGACAGGAAGTGCCAAGCTGGAGAAATCAGTATTCACGCAAAAAACTCGTATCGATAGGAGGAGGGCTGTCGGCACAGGAATGCGCCGGACAGGCATGGGCCTGATGATAGCAGAATTGACAGGGGGATGCCGGTAAAACGGCCCATCATGCTATTTGAGCGCGAGGAATATATCGGCATATTCCTCAGCTGGTTTCAGGGCGTTGGCCTTTGTTCGTCATCGCTGGGCGAGACAGGCTTTTTGGCCGGCGCTTGTGGCCAGTCGTCATCCTCGTCGTCTTTGACCTCGCGGATTTTGTCGCGGTATTTGGGCAGCTGTTTTTCCAGTTGCTTCATATCTTTTATCGCATTCAAAAAGATGCCGAGTAGCAGCAACATCGGCAAACCAATCCACAGCCAGAGATTCATAAGTCAGACCTGAGTAGGGAGCGTCGGAAGAATATACCGCTGCCAGAGGGCAGGCAGGTGCGCCAGTATACATGCTTTCCCCGCGATGGCCGATTGTTGCAGACAGGCGGCCAGTGCTTCCAGAGTCAGAAACTGGCTCATGCGCAGACTCTCGCTACTATCACTCAGATGCCAAGGCTCAACGGCCACGCCACCTTGGTCGTGAGCAAAGGGACGGTAGAAGCCATGTTCTTGCATATGGCTATCCAGCCAGCGAGTCAGGTCGGCAAAATAACCGCTGGGTGAGTATTCCCACGGCTCCAGCTGTAGAGTCTGTCCTGATGGCAATAGATCGGGGGCGTAGATATCCATATCTGTCCCCCAATGGTGACGACTGGTGCCCGGTAAGGCACTCCAGCGCAAGATGGCGTGGATGCGAGCCTCATCATTCAATGTCGTCACATCCAGCGGCCGACTATCCGCATCCAGCACGGGGCGAAGGCCGGTAAATTTCTCATTCCAGATCAGCAATTGACGGTCAAAGCTGCGATAACTCGACGCCAGCGCCAGCTTGATCCCATCGGCCCTGGCCGCCTGTTGCATGGCCATAAAGGCGACCGCCGTGGCGGGCCACAAACGATGGGGGGAGTCGGGAAGCTGGATAAGATGGCTCTCATCCAGTCCGAGGCAGTGGGCGCTGCGCAGCGCTTGACTCATCAGGCCAGCAACCGACGTAAAATTGCGGTATAGACATCGGCTAGCGTGTCGAGATCCGCGACCTTTACGCATTCGTTCAACTTATGAATGGTGGCATTGAGTGGACCCAATTCGATGACCTGGGCCCCTGTCGGCGCAATAAAGCGGCCGTCGGAAGTGCCGCCCGAGGTGGAGAGCTCGGGACTAAAGCCTTGAACTTCTTCGATTGCGGCGACTGTGGCCTCTACCAGATCACCGGCAGAAGTCAGGAAGGGGTGACCACTCAATGTCCAAGTCAGGTCATATTCCAGGCCATGACGGTCGAGGATAGCCCGAACCCGCTCCTTGATCTGCTCGGCTGTCAGTTCGGTGCTGAAGCGGAAGTTGAACTGCACCTGGAGCTCACCGGGGATCACATTCGAGGCCCCGGTGCCCGCCGAAATGTTCGGGATTTGGAAACTGGTGGGCGGAAAGAAGGCATTACCCTGATCCCAGACAGTACTGGCCAGCTCGGCCAGCGCCGGAGCTGCTTGGTGGATCGGATTGCGCCCCAGATGAGGATAAGCCACATGGCCTTGAATGCCTTTGACTAGCAGATCGCCGGTTATCGAGCCGCGACGGCCATTCTTGACCACATCGCCGAGCCGCTCGGTCGAGGAGGGCTCTCCAACCAGACACCAGGTAATCTTTTCATTGCGGGCTTCAAGGGTTTCCACCACTTTAGGCGTGCCATTGATAAACGGTCCTTCTTCATCACTGGTGATGAGAAAGGCAATGGATCCCTGATGCTCTGGATGTGCGGTGACGAAGCGCTCAACGGCAACCAGCATGGCAGCTAGTGAGCCCTTCATATCGGCAGCGCCGCGACCATATAAGTGGCCATCGCGAATAGTGGGTTCGAAGGGGGGGGAGTCCCATTTATCCAGGGGGCCTGGCGGTACTACATCTGTATGTCCGGCAAAGCAGAACAAAGGCCCTTCGCTGCCGCGGCGAGCCCAAAGGTTGGTGGTGTCATGAAACACCATGGGTTCAATGACAAAGCCTAAACGAGCCAAATACTCGGCCATCATCTGTTGGCAACCGACATCTTCGGGAGTGATAGAGGGGCGAGCGATCAGATCACACGCCAATGCCAGAACAGGAGAGTCAGACATGGTGCTTCCTTGCAGTCTTGGTGGTTGGGCTAGCCCAATAAGGTCTGAAATTGAGCTTCATCGAAGCCGAGCAGGTAACCCTGCGGTGTATGCAGCAGCGGCCTTTTGATGAGTGCGGGTTGTTCAAGCATCAGCAGCTTGGCGGATTGTTCATCCAATCCTTGTTTGGCCGCATCACTGAGTCCGCGATAGGTAGTGCCGCGTTTGTTGAGCAAGGCTTGCCAGCCAAGGGCGGTTATGAACTCCTGGAGCAGTTCGCTCGAGAGACCATCCTTGCGATAATCATGAAATCGGTAAGCGATGGCATGGGAATCCAACCATTTCAGGGTTTTCTTGATGGTATCGCAGTTTCGAATGCCATATATCACCAGGCTCATATCAGACTACTACAGCAGTTTTCGGTGGCTGGAATTCTGTCATCTGTCGCCGGGTGAGGCAAGGCACAAACGAGTCAATGATGTGCGTCATCTGCCTCTTTCGACCAAGTTAGAAAACTCGGTCTGGCCCGACGAAATTGGAGGCTTTCACTGCAGCCATCGTTATTTGATTATTTTTCGTGCCAAGCCAAGTTTGAGTACCTGTTTTTTTCGACTAATTTTGGTCCATCGAACTATTTTTTGGTTATTATGCGGCTTCCACCTATCCAAAGTTCGGATGAAGGTAGCAGGAGAGTGACGGTTTCCCGTCCGCCGAAGAAGTAAATCTTTCAGGCGCCACCATTTGGTAAGGACTGCTACTGGACGAGCCTCTGGAGAGACCCGTTAGATCGGGCGCCGAAGGAGCAAAACCTACGCTAGTGGGTTGAAACTCTCAGGCAAAAGGACAGAGGGGATGGAGTGTTAGCCGTTGATCTATCCGTGATGTTGTCGAGTACAACTGCAGATAATCGAGCAAGTCCTGGCCGGGATGGCCGATGGACCGTATGGGCCTACCGACCGGTATTGTCCTCGCTTGGTGACGGCAGCACTTCTTATCTCCTCCGATCGATTTGTTTTTCGACTCAGGAGGAATCCATAAACATGTTAACGCAATGGTTAACCACACTTGATAATCTGATCTGGGGCCCACCCCTGCTGGTATTGCTGATGGGTACCGGCCTCTACCTGACATTCCGTCTCGGTTTGCTCCAGGTGATCCGCCTGCCTCTGGCACTCAAACTAGTCTTCTTTCCTGCCAAGCACGATGACAAAGCCGGTGATGTTTCCAGCTTTGCTGCCTTGTGTACCGCCCTTTCTGCCACTATCGGCACCGGTAATATCGTAGGGGTAGCCACTGCGATCAAACTCGGTGGTCCAGGCGCTCTCTTCTGGATGTGGATGGCCGCCTTCCTAGGCATGGCAACCAAGTATGCCGAGGGCTTACTGGCGGTTAAATACCGGGTCAAGGATGCCAATGGCCAGATGTCCGGTGGCCCCATGTACTATCTGGAACGCGGCCTTGGCAGTAAGTGGCTGGCCTGCTCGTTTGCCCTGTTCGGTATTGCCGTTGCACTGTTTGGTATTGGTACCTTCCCGCAAGTGAATGCCATTGCCGATTCGGCGATGCTGACTTTCAATGTGCCGAAATGGATTACCGGCCTGGTTCTGGCGGTACTGGTAGGCATGATCACTCTCGGCGGCATCCGCTCCATCTCCCGAGTGTCGATTGCTGTTGTGCCCTTCATGGCCATCTTTTACATCATCGCCTGCGTGACGGTGCTGGGCATGAATGCCGAGTTAGTGCCGGCAGCCGTTAGTTCGGTGCTGTCGTCTGCCTTCAGCACGACGGCCGCGACCGGTGGTTTTGCGGGCGCGACTATCATGTTGGCACTGCAAGCCGGGGTAGCTCGCGGGGTTTTCTCCAATGAGTCAGGGCTGGGTTCGGCGCCGATTGCTGCCGCCGCAGCCAAGACAGATTCGTGCGTCGAGCAGGGGCTGATCTGCATGACGGGTACCTTCTTCGATACCATCATCATCTGTACTATGACTGGGTTGACGCTGGTTGTGACGGGTGTCTGGCAAGGTGATACGGCCGGGGCTGCTATGACAAACCTGGCATTTACCCAAGGATTAGCCAGCCAGATTGGTTTGTATCTGGTTAATATCGGTCTGCTGTTTTTTGCGTTCACCACCATCATCGGCTGGAACTACTATGGCGAACGCTGTACTGAGTATCTGCTTGGGGTGAAAGCCATCAAGCCCTACCGTTGTCTGTTCATTCTGCTGGTCGCGGTCGGAGCTTTGCTGCAACTGGACATGATCTGGTTGTTGGCCGATATCGTGAACGGTCTGATGGCTATCCCCAATCTGATCGGCTTGATCGGTTTGCGCCATGTGATCGCCAGCGAAACACGGGCCTACTTTGACCGTGATGATGAGTGGCAGTTACAGGAAGATCCTGTCGCCTGAGGGCAAGGATTTGGATGAAAAACGGGCCATTATTCTGGCCCGTTTTTTTATCTGCTCGTGGGTGAAGCTCACGTCAATCCACCAGTTGATACTGTCCCGAAAGGGTCTGGGCCAGGTATTTAAACATATTGAAAACGGCCATGGTTTTCGGGCTCGGCAAGCCTTGGGCATCAAAGAAAAACTCGCCTTTGAAGATCAGAATGCTATTTTTCTGCTCCACGCTATCGGCGTGCATGCCATCCATATAATCCTCGTGATCACGGATCATCTGATTGGCCATGGTCAACAAAGCTTGGCGTTGAATGGGTTGTCTATCTGCCATGGGAAAACCTCCTATCTAGGTGTCGCGAGAATAGCCCAGATGCTACCTGAGCTGAAGAGGGGGCTGGTAACCGCCAACAAAAAAGCCGCCCATCGCGAGATGGACGGCCTTCAGATCCGACGTTGGGCCAATTACTTGGTAACGACGATTTCCTTGATACCCTTGACTTCAATTTCCACGCGACGGTCCGGTGCCAGGCACAGGATCAGGTTCTTGCGGTTCTTGACGGTATTGCAGGAGGTGCCGGTTACCGGATTCGCTTCACCACGGCCAGAGGCAGAGATCTTGCTGGCAGCAATCCCTTGACTGGTCAGGTAGGAAGCAACGGTTTGGGCGCGACGTTGGGACAGAGCTTGGTTCGCGGCATCGGAGCCGATACGGTCGGTATAACCATAAACCACGGTCTGGTTGTCTTTCATTTCCAGATGAGTAATTTCATTGAACAGCTTGGTGAGTGCAGCCTTGCCTTCTGGCTTCAGCGTGGCCTTACCGAAATCGAACAACACGTCGGAGGTCAGAGTGAAACGCTTGGTTTCCACCACTTCTTGCGGTGCTGGTGCCGGGGCCGGCTCTGCAACTGGAGCTGCTACCGCGACCGGTGCCGGGGCGCTGGTACGAGTTGGGTAGTAGACGACTTCCAGGCCGAGGTTATGAATATCGGAATTACCAGTCGCATTACGACCAGCATCGTCGATTAAGCGGTAGCGAGCTTGCAGGTCCATGGCATCGCTGACGCGGTAAGCTGCACCCAGACCAAAGACCGGAGAGTAACCGTGGGACTTGGTGTTGGTGGCGTCATTGGTGGTGAAGTCACGCATAACACCGAATTCGCCCAGCAGGGAAACTTGTTGGGTCAACGGCATGCGAGGCAGTACGGAAAGAGTCCAGCCATCGGTACGCCAAGTTTGACCATTAACCTTGGCATGACCCAGCCAGTCGTAACCGGCTTCAAAGCCCAGGTTTTCGTTCAGGGTGTAACCACCCAGCAGGCGAGAGGACATAGCGTCGCGTTCGACACCTGAGTTGGACAGATCCGTTAAGTTTTGAGCTCGGCTCCAACCGGCGCCTGCACCCACAAAGGCTCCCTCTGCGTCATTTGCTTGGGCCACGGAACTCATGGCCAGACCGGCGATGATGCTTGCAATCAGAGTAGATGCCACTGTCAATTTCATTTTTTTGTTATCTCCATAGATGGAAAGAACCCGGAATATAGGCCGGGAACGTGATGCGCGTCATATTATGGGCGAGTCCCCCCCCAATGCCAAGCACTTGTCGATAGCCATTTGAGTGATAGCCATATATCCGAATGGACCTTGAACTCGTGCGATAGCAGAAGGTTATGCGGTATTTTTCCCATTTTTAGGTCAAGAAAACGATTGTCAGCACTGATGTGTCGCTTAATGTCCGACATATTGTCTGTGTAGTTTCTTCTCTAGTTTTAGATAGGTACTTATTTCTATAGGTAAATTTTCGTCAAGAACACATTTTTCGTTCTGCTTGATATCCAAAATTTGCGCCAGTGATTGGGTTGATAACTGAGTCAAAAGCGGCTGCAACTGACGCATATAATGAGCAGCCAGATAGGGATCCAGCGGGTGTATGTTCATGATGGCCCGTACCACGGGAAGTATGGCGAGTGGGGCGGATATCCAATGTGGCGTGGATGACTTCAGCCAAAACAGAAGGTCTTCCAATTCTTCAGGGGGCGTCAACTCTCCGCGATCCGGATCATATTTTGATGCCAGGTGCAGCCCGTGATTGAGTGCTGACTCTTGGCTGGTGATTAATTGATACCCGAGCCTATTGCCGGGATCGATAGCGGGAGTCAACAGATCAAATGGTTGAATGTTTTTTAAGCGCATCAATGTGGCAGCCGGACTGCTGGTACAGGTGGAAGTACACAATATTGCCTTGACGGACAATAGGTTGAGTAGGGAAAGTGTTTTCGAGTCGAGTGGAGCTGATAGCAGAGATTCAGGCAGAACTGCGACTAAGTGGTGCTTCATGATTTGACATCCTGTCGAATGGGCTACACTTGAATTCAAGTGGAAACGTTTTTTTAGTTTACCCTGTCAACTGTTAGGTTTAACATGCGCAGCTCTTGGCGGCTATTGATAGGTCTGCCAAGAGCTGTTCCAGCATCATAACGATAAAGCACGATATAAGCGGCGGAGCCGGATAAAACTGACGTACACAACAATAATCAACTCTGACCTATTGCGACTTGTATTGGTCGCAAAGCAAGCTGTGTGAGGAATCGTATGAATATCAGTGAAGTCTCCGTAGGACAAAAAATTCGCCAAATCCGCGAAACTGTTGGTTTGAGCCGACCCAAGTTCGCCGAATTACTGGGTGTCCCGCCCACCACATTGAAAAACTATGAGCTGGGTTATCGTGAAGTAGGGGGAGCGTTTCTGGTTGCTCTTGCTCATCATGCACAGTTGCATCAGTTTACCCTCTGGTTGCTGGCTGATAAAACGGCTGCCGAGATTGGACAAATAAGTCCGGAGCAATACACCAAGTAATCGGTGATGTTGAATGGATTTTTTCCGTTCATTCGTTTCTAAAAGCGCGCCCAGGTTGGCGCGCTTTTTATTTTGATTGTCCAATCTCTTTACATATCTTGTCTTCAGCTGTGATTGGATTAAGATTTTCGCCAGTTCAATGACAAGGAATCACAGAATGAAGAAGTGGTTGTTCGGTGGCGTGGCGGCCATATTGGTCGCTGCATGTGCCACATCCCCCACGGGGCGTAAGCAATTGATTCTATTTGGTGATGGAGAAGTCGCTCAAATGGGGTTGTCTTCCTTCGAGCAACTCAAGAAGGAAGAGAAGGTTTCAACCGACAAGAAGCTAACACGGTACGTGCAGTGTGTTGCCGATGCGATAGTCCATGAGATCCCGGCTACTTATAAAACTAGCATTGCCAATTGGCAGGTGGTTCTTTTTGAATCTGACGATGTCAACGCCTTCGCCTTACCCGGTGGGCGGATTGGCGTCTATACCGGTTTATTCAAGGCGGCGAAGAATCAGGATCAACTTGCTGCCGTGCTTGGTCACGAAGTCTCCCACGTTCTGGCTCGCCACTCCAATGAGCGCTTGTCCCAATCCCAGTTGGCTAACGTCGGTATGGCGGCTGCCGATTCGGCATTGGCGGACTCAACAGCGCGGGGTCCCGCTATGGCGGCACTTGGTTTGGGGGCTCAGGTGGGCATTTTATTACCCTATGGCCGAGTTCAGGAGTCGGAGGCCGATGTCCTGGGGCTCCAGTTGATGGCTTCTGCCGGTTTCAAACCCGAACAAGCCATTGCCTTGTGGCAAAACATGGCGGCAGTGACCAAGGGCAAGGCTCCGCCCGAGTTTCTATCGACCCACCCCTCGGGCGAGAGTCGTATCAAGGAGTTACAGGACCAATTAGCGGTTGTGACACCTTTTTATAATAAAGCTCGGGAATTGGGCCGCAAACCGCAGTGCCAGAGTTGAGGATCCGTCCTGCCGTGATGGCTGATGCCGGTGAAATTGCCCAGGTGCAGCATGAAAGCTGGGTAGAGGCCTACCGAAAACTACTGCCGCGGGACTTTCCGTTGCGCAGCGAGGCCGAACGCATCACCATCTGGCAGGAGCGGATCTCGGCTCACCCTTGCCACACTTTATTAGCAGAACAGGATGGTGCTCTGGTGGGCTTTCTGTACTGGCTCCCTGAGGCATCCCATCGTGCTTTGCTGCGCTCTCTTTACCTGCATCCTTTTTTTTGGCGCCAAGGGGTTGGTTCGCAGTTACTCAATCAGGCGATGGATGATATGTGCGGTGAAGGGATCCGCCGTCTGAGTCTATGGGTATTGGCCAATAACATACCGGCAGAGCGCTTCTATCTCAGCCATGGTTTTCATTACGACGGGCAAAGCCAGTCGCAACCCTTAGGCTCAGGCAGTTATCTGCAGCGCCATATGGTCAAAGCACTTTAGACCCTGTTTTCAGGTGGCCGGAATAGGCATACCGACGAAATCTGCTATTATGCCAACCGTTCGTTTTTTATTTTTGGTCATATAACTGGAGTATTCATGAGCTTATTGCAAACCACAGAACAGAAAGCCAGCTATGGTATCGGCCGTCAGATTGGCGACCAACTGGCACAGCAATCTTTTGAAGGCCTGGATCTGGCTGCGGTCAAGCAGGGTATTGAAGATGCGGTTCTGGGACATGATTTCGCTGTCAGCCATGAAGAGATTGGCCAGGCATTTGAAGAAATTACAGCCAAGCTGGAAGCGGCAGAGCGTGAATTGTCAGCGGCTGCCCGCACTGAAGGTGATGCTTACCTCGCCAGCAATGCCGCCCGTGATACCGTCAGCGTGACGGATTCAGGCTTGCAATATGAAGTTCTGACGGCTGGCGATGGTGTCAAACCCGCCAAAAGCGACAAGGTTCGTGTTCACTACCATGGTACTTTCCCGGATGGTCGGGTCTTTGACAGCTCTGTGACTCGGGGCCAGCCCGCTGAATTCCCGGTGACGGGTGTGATTGCCGGTTGGGTTGAGGCGCTGCAGTTGATGACGGTCGGCTCTAAGTGGAAGCTGACGATCCCTCATCACCTGGCCTATGGCGAACGCGGTGCCGGCTCTATCCCACCGTTTTCGACGCTGGTATTCGAAGTCGAGCTGCTGGATATCGTCTGAGTCAGTTATTTGGAAAGGCCGGATGACTCCGGCCTTTTTTTTGGGCGCTTTTCAAAGTCTATACGCTCTGGTTACACTCAGTTCATCAAGCATTCTGAATCAAAACGTGGATAAGGATAGATATGGAAAATCAGGTCCGCATTGCCCTGGTGGGCTGCAATGGTCGCATGGGGAAGGTTCTGGTCGAGGCGATTGGTCATAATAAGGCCGCCCGATTGACGGCGGCGCTGGAGCGTCCGGGCTCTGCGGTGTTGGGTCTCGATGTTGGCGAGCTGAATGGTCTGGGTTCGTTAGGTGTTGTGATCACCGATGATTTAGCCAAGGTGCATGACGAATTTGATCTCATCATCGATTTTACCCGTCCGGAAGCCACCTTGAGCCATCTGGCATTCGCGCGAGCATACGGAAAACAGATTGTCATCGGGACCACCGGCTTTACCGATGAGGGTAAGGCGGCGATCAATGAGGCTGCCGGGCAGATGGGCATCGTATTTGCGTCCAACTACAGCGTCGGGGTGAACCTGGTCTTCAAGTTACTGGAGCAGGCTGCTCAAGTGATGGGTGACTACACGGATATCGAGATCATCGAAGGGCATCATAGACACAAGGTTGATGCCCCCTCTGGAACAGCCCTGAGCATGGGTGAAGTGGTTGCCAAGACCTTAGGCCGGGATCTCAAGCAATGCGCAGTCTACGGTCGGGAAGGGATCACCGGTGAGCGGGATCGTCAGACCATAGGTTTTTCTACCATTCGCGCCGGGGATCTCGTCGGCGAGCACACTGTGATGTTTGCGGATATCGGGGAACGAGTCGAGATCACGCACAAGGCCTCCAGTCGTCTGACGTTTGCCAATGGGGCGGTCAGGGCAGCTGTTTGGTTAGCCAGCCAACCGGCAGGTTTATATGACATGCAGGATGTACTGGCATTGAAATAGTCACCAAAACCGCCGAGAGGCGGTTTTTTTGTCTGTACCAGTTACCCTGTTCAGTCTTTGGAATGAAAAGCCATCTGTCAGTCGACGTGTGTTGCATTTTTATCGTTTTTCTTTGCGCTGGTTGTTAATGCGAGACTTGTTGCCTATTTTTCCTAGTTTACGCTGATGTTTGCATGTGGGTGGCCAACAATAATCTGATATTAATCATGCGCATTTTGTCAAATCTTCTTGTTTTTGGTTTTCTGGTTGTCATTTTTAATGTTCAAACGTTTTCTAGGTGATTTACTATCTTTTCATTTGTTGATTTGATGTGTGTTGTGACCATTTATGCAAATAAATAGCATTTATTTTCTTTGCGTGGCCGGTGGGGGTTGTATTGTTTCCCCATTCAGGTAAAATGCGCCCAATTTGCTCGGTATGGCACGCTTGATAGTTAAAAATCAG
>JBBRVG010000073.1:0-21721 GCA_038247115.1 Enterobacterales bacterium
CGCCAATTGATGCTCCGCCTGCCACTGGGCGGCATCGGCTTGCTGTTCTGTCTCGCCCACCGGAGTTTCCAGCACCGAGACCACCGCCAGTTTCGCCCCCAACGCGCGGGTAATGCGATCAGCTCGCGCCAACAGCCCTTTGCCTTGTTCATTTAACGGCAAGAAAAGCTGAAATGTCAGCGGCTCAATCCAGAATGGGCGGTTGCCATCCAGCACCAGCACATCGTGACTGTGATGGGGTAACCCCGCCAGTTCCCTGGCCAATCCAGCATCTTGCTGGGTTCCCAGGATCAGCAAATCACAGTTCAGTTGCTCGAGACTGCGCTGGATCGCTGCTGCAACAGACCCCGACTCGACACGACACTCGCCCAACTGACAGGGCAGAGTGGCAACCTGACGGCTCAGATACTCCAGGCTCTCCTGTTTCAGACGCAACAGGCTCTCACTGCCCGCCAGCCCGGAAAAGGACTCATCCAAAGGCAATACGGTCAGCACATGCAAACGCGCGGCGATTAACTGCGCCAGTTTGCTGGCGCGCTGCAACAGGTAGCTGACCTCGTGTTTGAGATCCACGCAAACCAGGAGCTGACGATAGTGCATGCGCAACCTCCACCCCATCTGATAAAGACTGTTCCTTCTATCAGGCTAGGAAGTGAAGCAGTGATCTGCCAGTTACTCACGAAGAAAGCGGCGATTCTCCCGAACCTGGAGCTACCGACTCTGGCGCTGCTGGCTCATCCTGGGTGGTCTCTGAATTCGGTGCCTGCTCATTGGTGACCCGGCGAATGGCACTGTAGAGATCACTGCACAGCCGGATGCCCTCATCCCCTTGCTCAATACCCGCCAGATGCAGCCAGCGGGTCAGGGTCGTACGCCGACCGGCCAGCCAGAGGCGGCAGCCTCGCTGTTGCAATGCTCGCTGCAGCTCGGCCAGCATGCTCATGACGCTGATGTCCAGATGGGAGAAACAAGAGACGGCATCCACAATGATCAAACTGGGCGGCTGTGGCGCCTGGCGCAAAGAGGCCAGCACCCGACGTTTGAAATAAGGGGCATTAAAATAGCTCAGCGAGGCGTTGAAGCGGTACACCAGCACATGAGGAATGGCATGGGTGCCGGTGCTATGCCCGAGCGCATGCACTACCCCTGACTCATCCACCCCCAGCAACTGGTCACTGGGCCGCATCATACTGCGCAGAAACTGGAACAAGCCCAGCAATACCGCCAAGGCGATACCGGGCATAACTCCGACTGTCAGCACCGCCAGCAAGGTAATCAACGCCAGAGCGAAGGCCCCAGGATCGCGCTGACGCAGTGTCCATAAACTACGAAAATCGGTCAGGCTGGCTGCCGAGACCAGCAGAACCACGCCCAATGTTGCCAGCGGAATATACTGCAATGGCGTGACCAGGAAAAACGTCACACTGCCGATGGCCAGAGCCGCAACGACCGAGACCATCTGACTCATGCCACCGGCGGCATCGTTGACAGCAGTCCGTGAGGCAGCGCCGCTGATAGCAAACCCTTGCGAAACAGCAGCAGCGATATTAGCTAATCCCAAAGCTCGAAACTCCTGATCGGCGTCAATTTCGTAATCGCCTTTGGCCGCAAAACTACGGGCGGTGAGCATCATGCTGACAAAGCTGACCAGGGCCAGGTTTAAGGAGGGCATGACCAACTCCCGCAGCAATGAGGGTGGGAACTCCGACCACTCCAGGTTCGGTAGTCCGCTGGCCAGCGGCCCCAGCGTCACCACGTCAAACTGGCGCAGATCCACGCCAAACGAGAGCAGAGCGCAGGCGGCCATGACCAACAGGGTACCAGGCCAGGCCGGTTGCCACCGCCGCAACACCAGCAGGCAGAGCAACGTCAGCACGCTGATCCCCACCGTCGGGCCATGCATCTGCCGCAGATACTCCAGGCTGTTCGCCAGTCGCTCAATCAGACCCCGATCGGCATAGTGAAAACCGAAAATGCGCGCCAACTGCCCAACCATGATGGTGATGGCAACCCCGTTGAGCAGTCCCATCAGGATCGGTTGCGACAAAAAATCCGCCAGCGTACCAAACCGCAAGCGGCTGCCCAGCAGACACCAGATACCGGTCATCAGGGTCAACACCACGACCAACTGCCAATGTCGTACCGGATCCCCGGCAGCCAGCGGCGTGACCACGGCGGCGATCACGGCACAGGTGGCTGCATCCGGGCCTATCATCAACTGTCGGGAAGAACCAAACAGGGCATACACCAGCATGGGCAGAATACAGGAGTAGAGCCCGGCAATCGGGCTGACGCCCGCCAACGCCGCATACGCAATGGCCACCGGCAAAGCCACAGCCGCTACCGAGAGGCCCGCGCGCAGATCCGCCCGCCACCACTCCCGGCGATAATCCAGCAGCGATGCCAGACCAGGGGCCAGTTGCGCAAGATTCAATTTAGTCCACATATCACACACTCCCTGTCACTCACGCACTGCACCATGGTTCCTCGGACGGCCGGATCTTGATGATGAACCCTGTGATTGAACCCCCATATCCAGCTCTTGACGGCGTAAAAAAGCGGACATCCGTAAGGCTTATCTTGTGACATGATTGGCTATTCCTGCGAAATTGGGTAATTTGAATGCAATCCTTACTGTTGAGTTTTCACCCTATGTTGATGCTCAGCCAATCCCGCATTCTGGCCGTAGGGCTGCTATGGTTGGCAACCTTGCCCATTCAAGCCGCCGATGCCGTTACCCTGCAACTGAAATGGGTACATCAGTTCCAATTCGCCGGTTATTACATGGCACAGGAAAAGGGCTTCTATCGCGATGCCGGACTGACCGTCACACTAAGGCCCAATGGCTATGCCGGTAGCTACACATCACCCGTGGATGCCGTGTTAAACGGTGATGCCACTTATGGTATCTCCAACTCGGGACTGGTTCGCGACTACGCTCAAGGCAAGCCGATTGTCGCGCTAGCCGCCATTCTGCAACACTCGGCGGTCAGTTGGCTGGTTCTGGATCGCCCCGATATTCGTAATCTGCACGATCTGGTGGGTAAACGCCTGATGACCGTTTTCCCCTTGAGTGAAAGCGTCGAGCTGCTGGCGCCATTTTCGAGCGAAGGGCTGGCGCCGGAAAAACTGGATCTGGTGCAGACCGGCTTTGATTTGCAACCGCTGATCGACGGCAAGGTCGATGCTTACGACGCCTATGTTACCAATGAGCCCTATCAGCTGGAACAAAAGGGGATCCCCTACCAGTTGATTGATCCCCGCACCTATGGCATCGACTTCTATGGTGATGTGCTCTTCACTTCCCGCAATGAATTGCTGTTCCACTCCGAACGGGTTCAAGCATTTCGTAAAGCCTCGCTGCAAGGCTGGAACTACGCCATGAGCCATATTCCAGAAACCATCCAGTTGATTCGCCAGCGCTATGCTCCGGAAAAAACAGTTGATCAGTTGCAATTCGAAGCCAATGCCATGCTCAGACTGATGCAATCCGACATCATCGACATAGGCCACATGAACCATTGGCGGTGGCAACGAATTGCCGAGATCCAGCTAGAGCATGAACAGGCCAGCAGCCTGAATCTGGACAATTTCCTGTATAGCGACGATCAGTTGCAGTCGATGGTGGCCGACTACCTGCGCATCATAGGCTATGTATCCCTACTAGCTGGACTTTTGCTCCTGATCACGGCCCGATACTCTCGCTTGAATCGACGGCTGCGGCTGGAAATCACAGCCCGACGCGAGGCTGAAACACGATTACGCCAAATGTCAGAAACCGATGCTCTGACCGGGTTGTACAATCTGCGCTACATCAACGAACAGCTGGAAGCAGAGCTGGCGCGTTACCAGCGCTATGGCCAGGAATTCTGCGTCGTGATGCTGGATATCGACTACTTCAAATCGGTGAATGATAACTGGGGCCATCCAGCCGGTGATCGGGTACTCCAGCAATTCGCTCAACGCTTACAGGAAAAAACTCGCCATACCGACACCTTGGCCCGCATCGGAGGCGAAGAGTTTTTTATCCTGCTCCGCAATGTGTCGTTGGAGCAAGCTCGGGTGGTCGCCGAAGGGATGCGTCAGCACATAGAATCATCCTCGTTCGATCTGGGCAATCAACACCATCAGCCCTTAACCGCCAGTATCGGTGTCAGTGTGGTGACCCCGGAGACAGTCGAAGTCAGCGAACTCTTTTCTCGCGCCGATCAGGCTCTGTATCAAGCCAAGTCACAAGGACGAAATCGCATCGAGTTTGCTGCCGAGTCCCCCTCCTGCGTGTCACAACTGGCTACCGATGCATCGAGCTAGTCCGCGGTTGTCGTGGCCGCTGAACTCGCAGGCGACATCTCGCTGCCAACCGTCTCTGTCGCCGATTGAACCTGCCCTTGCACAGCGGCACCCACCTGATCCTGAACCTGCTGCTGCAAGGCGGCCGGAGTTACCAGAGCCTGCATGGACTGCGGCCAAACCGGAACCCCTGCGGCCGCACCAGCCGTGTCTGCGGCTGCATTCGCCAGCGGCTCACTGAAGATGGCCGATTTACCCTCTTGCTGTAACAGCACAGCCATTTGATTAGTTTGCGAGTTCCAGACAAAACCAGCTTTATCCGCCAAGGGGCCAGTAACCTTATTATTGGACAACACATAAAACAGCGGGCCTTCTTGCTGGATCTCGTCCGCGGTCTTGAGCAGAGTCACCGCAGTACCATAATGTTCGCCCAACAGGGGCTGCATCCGATCCTTGATCAGTGGCTGCTCGAACAAGTTCACCTCGTTCGGATCGAAACCAACCAGGGGTTTGAGGAATGCCCACATCAATTGACTCTGGGCCCCCGCCAGTAACGGCGCCACACAGCCACTCAGTAACAGACTGACCAACACGACTTTCAGCAATCCTCGAACATGCATGTAACTCACTCCATCTGTTGATTCCATTGACAGCGCCGCATCATACCCTGCCACCGTCAGCAGACCGAGCATAATTCATCCGCTGTGACCGCCTAGAGGGCATTCATCCATGACACGCTCTTCGATATCCAGCCACCGGACTTTCCCCTGGGCCGCTCAATAAAAAAGGGAGGCATATGCCTCCCTTCTTGTTGGAACGGTTTTGAATTACAGCGCCTTGAGGATGCTCTCGACTGTGCCCTTGGCATCGCCAAAGCACATGTGGGAGTTTTCCTTGAAGAACAGCGGGTTCTGCACCCCGGCATAACCGGTATTCATCGAGCGTTTGAACACTATGACATTCTGCGCCTTCCACACTTCCAGCACTGGCATACCGGCAATCGGGCTACCTGGATCTTCCATCGCCGCCGGGTTGACAGTGTCGTTGGCACCTATGACCAGGACGGTATCGGTATCGGCGAAGTCTTCGTTGATTTCGTCCATTTCCAGCACTATGTCGTAGGGTACCTTGGCTTCCGCCAGCAGCACGTTCATATGGCCAGGCAGACGACCAGCCACCGGGTGAATACCGAAACGCACCTTGATGCCGCGCTCACGCAGCTTGTGGGTGATTTCCGCGACCGGGTACTGGGCTTGGGCCACCGCCATGCCGTAGCCGGGGGTGATGATCACCGAACTGGAGTTCTTCAGCAGATCGGCCACATCTTCCGGCTTCATCTCGCGATACTCGCCCATCTCTTCATCAGAGGCCGCAGCACTGACACCGTCGGTACCGAAACCACCCGCTATCACCGAGATGAAGGAGCGGTTCATTGCCTTACACATGATGTACGACAGAATGGCACCGGAGGAACCCACCAGAGCCCCGGTGACGATCAACAGATCGTTGGAGAGCATGAAGCCCGCCGCCGCCGCTGCCCAACCGGAGTAGGAGTTCAGCATCGAGACCACCACCGGCATATCGGCACCGCCGATGGAGGAAACCAGATGCCAGCCGAACGCCAGGGCAATCAGGGTCATCAGCAGGATGGCCCAGGTTGAGCCACCGACGTTGACGAAGTACACCATCAAGGCCAGCGAAACCACGGCCGCCAACAGATTCAGCTTATGCTTGTGCGGCAGGTTCAGTGGCTTGGAGCTGATTTTGCCGTTGAGCTTGCCGAATGCCACGATAGAGCCGGTGAAGGTGACCGCACCGATAAACACGCCGAGGAAGATCTCGGTGAGGTGGATATTCAGCATGGCACCGATCAGATGACCGGAATGACCACCCTGCTGGTTCGCCAATTGGGCAATGGCTTGCTGAGCGGCGGCCAGTATCTCTTCCGGGCTGCCGGAAAGTGGCAGAACCAGTTGCGCAGCCGCCTCGGCTGGCAACAGTTCGATATAGCTATTGAAGCCAACCAGAACCGCGGCCAAACCGACGAAGCTGTGCAGGATAGCGACCAGCTCCGGCATCTGGGTCATCTCGACTTTTAGTGCCAGACGAGCACCAACCGCTCCGCCGATTGCCATGGCAATCAGTATGTAGACGACGCCGTGGACGCTCGGGCTAGCAATAGTTGCCACCAGCGCAATCGCCATACCGACGATACCGAACCAGTTACCGTATTTGGCAGTTTCCTGCCTGGAGAGCCCGGCGAGGCTCAGGATGAACAGTACGGCAGCGATAATATAGGATGCCGTGGCCAATCCTTGAGACATGGTGTTTTCCCCTTAATCCTTACGGAACATCTTGAGCATACGGTGGGTCACGGTGAAGCCACCGACTATGTTGATGGTCGCAATCAGCACGGCGACAAACGCCAGCGCCGCAATCAACCCCGAACCCGCGCCAATTTGCAGCAGAGCGCCAACCACGATAATGCCGGAGATGGCATTGGTGACCGACATCAGCGGCGTATGCAGCGAGTGGGTGACGTTCCACACCACGTAGTAACCGACCACGCAGGCCAGCACGAAGACGGTGAAATGCGACAGAAACTCGGGCGGTGCCACATGCCCCACCCAACCGAAACCGGCAAGACCGGCAGCAGCCAGCCAGTATTTCAGATTCGATGGTTTCTTGGGCTCTTTGGCAACTGGCGCGGCAGCGGCTTCTTTTTTCGGTGCCGCCGAGACGCTGATGGCAGGTGGCGGGAAGGTCACTTCGCCGTCACGCACCACGCTCATGTTACGCAGGACCACATCCTCGAAATTGATGTCGATGGTGCCATCTTTTTCTTTGGACAACAGCTTGGTCAGGTTGACCAGGTTGGTGGCATACAGCTGGGAGGATTGAGTCGGCAGACGACCCGGCAGATCGGTATAGCCGATGATCTTGACACCGCTGGCGGTGGTAATCAGTTCACCCGGCTGGGTATATTCACAGTTACCACCGGCCGCAGAGGCCAGATCGACGATAACCGAGCCCGGCTTCATGCTATCGACCATAGCTTTGGTGATGAGCTTGGGAGCCGGTTTGCCCGGGATCAGGGCTGTGGTGATGATGATGTCCACGTCCTTGGCCTGTTCAGCGAACAGGGCCATCTCGGCAGCGATGAACTCTTCGGACATCACTTTGGCGTAACCGTCGGAAGAACCACCCTCTTCACTGCTGAAGTCGAGTTTCAGGAACTGACCACCCATGGACTCGATCTGTTCGGCCACCTCCAGACGGGTATCGAAGGCGCGCACTATGGCCCCTAATGAACCTGCAGCACCGATGGCGGCCAAACCGGCCACGCCAGCACCAATGACCAGCACCTTGGCCGGAGGAACCTTACCCGCAGCTGTGATTTGGCCGGTGAAGAAACGACCAAAAGCATGGGCGGCTTCGACCACAGCACGGTAACCGCCGATATTGGCCATGGACGACAGGGCGTCCAGCGCCTGGGCGCGGGAGATACGCGGCACCATATCCATCGCCAGGACATTGATTTTCTTGGCAGAGAGTTTGGCAACCAGGTCAGGATTCTGAGCGGGCCAAACGAAACTGACGAGGGTTGTGCCATCTTGCAACAGCGCAATCTCGGCCTCGGTCGGTGCATTCACCTTATAAATAAGGGGGGCTTGCCACAGGGTGGCGGTGTCGACCACCACAGCACCGGCGGCGACAAAGGCGGCGTCATCAAAGCTGGCCAGAGCACCGGCACCAGACTCGACGGCCACGTCGAAGCCGAGCTTTTTCAGCTGCTCAACGGTGGCAGGGGTGGCAGCCACCCGAGTTTCACCGGCGAGACTCTCTCTCGGTATACCAATCTGCATGTCTATTCCCTGATATTGAATAAAGGTCGCGATTACCTGTAACCCCAACTGGGGGGAGCTACAGTCATGCATGGGGATAACCAGTATCACCCACGGCTAACGTAATAAGGCAGTACGGGGCATGATGTGTAACAAATTTTACCCTCTTTTGACACCAGACCAGTCACTGGTTCCGGGGTCATCAATGCCGAAAAGCCGGTCTTGTTGCCGGTCTTCGAGGGCCTGTGCCACGCGATCCTACCTTCCCCGATGACTCACAACAGAGCCATCGACAAAATGGGTCTCACACTGTAGCCGGTATGTTTGCGAAAAAAAACGCTTCGGCTAGCAGCAGTTAGAATAAATTCGCCCTATTTGCTACTTTCTGTTCTATTCATAAAAAATTTTTAGCAAAAAAGATCTAAACCGGCCAATGACACGTAAACAATCCAGCCTTGTTTGAGGAGCTGACTATGCGTCTAGTATCGATCCTGATGTTGTTCCTGTTAACCGGTTGCAGCGGAACCCCTGATGGTTTGACCCCCGTCAGTGGCTTCGATGGGCAACGCTATCTGGGAACCTGGTATGAAATCGCCCGTCTCGACCACTCATTCGAACGCGGACTGGAGCAGGTTACCGCCCACTACAGCCTGAATCCAGATGGCAGCATCCGGGTCATCAATCGCGGTTATGATCCGCAGCAGCAAGAGTGGCGGCAGGCCGAAGGCACCGCCAAGTTCGTTGCACGGCCCGATGTCGGTCACCTCAAAGTGAGCTTCTTCGGCCCCTTCTACGGCGGCTACAACATACTGCTGCTGGATGCCGACTATCAATATGCACTGGTCAGCGGTCCAAACCGCGACTATCTGTGGCTCCTGGCGCGCACGCCCACCCTGGCCCCTGCCATATACGACCAGGTGCTTGTCCAAGCCCGACAGATGGGATTCGATACCCGGCAGCTGATCCGCGTCAAACAATGAGCCGTCACGGTCGCCCTATGCAACAAGGCCAACCCTGAGGTTGGCCTTGTTGTGGTTCTGTCCCTGTCGCTATCGCTATCTAGCGATACATGGCCTCGATCTCGGCAACGAAGGCCTGCTCGATGGCCTTGCGGCGTAACTTCAGGGTCGGCGTCAGCTCACCCTTCTCCATGGAGAAGGGGCGCGGCAGCAGAGTAAATTTTTTCACCTGCTCGTACTTGGCAAGACCGGATTGCAGGGCGTTGATCCGGGCCTCGAAAAAGGCCACCACCTTACCGTGTCGTAACAATTCCATCTGGCTTTGATAATTCAACCCAATCGAGCGGGCGTACTCTTCCAACGCCTCGAAACAGGGCACTATCAGCGCCGAGACAAAATGGCGGGCATCGGCAATCACGGCAATCTGCTCGATGAAGCGATCCTGGGACAAGGCGCCCTCGACCAACTGTGGTGCCACGTATTTACCATTCGAGGTCTTCATCAACTCTTTGAGTCGCTCGGTGAACAGCAAACGCCCCTGGGCATCCAGATCGCCCGCATCCCCGGTACGGAAGAAACCATCGGCGGTAAACACCTTGGCGGTCTCCTCCGGTTTGTTGTAGTAACCGCGCATCACGGTCGGGCCCTTGACCTGGATTTCCTTGTCTTCACCCAGACGGATCTGTAAACCATCCAGCGGCGTGCCAATGGTGCCAATCGCCAGATCATGGTTATGCGGGCAGGAAACAGTGGCACTGGTTTCGGTCAGACCATAGCCGCACTTGATGTTCAAACCGGCGGCATTGAAGAACAGATTGATTTCATCCGCCAGGCGCGCGCCACCCACGGGCAGAAAACGCACCCGGCCACCGAAGCGTTGACGCAAGGTCGAAAACAGCAGCTTATCTGCCAGCTTGAATTGCAACCCCAGCCACAGTCCGAGCGACTCACCGCTGCGCTTCACATCGAGTGCCTTCAGGCCCACGCCTTTAGCCCAATAGAACAGGCGGCGACGCACCGGACTGGCACTATCGGCCTTACCATGAATGATGTTATAGGCTTTCTCGTAGACTCGGGGCACGGCACACATCACGGTTGGACGCACATCATGCAGCACCGACATCACCGCCTGTGGATCGCGGATATAGACGTTGACCGCCCCCCGGTACAGGACGTAGTAGCTCCAGTAACGCTCGTAGACGTGGCTGAGCGGCAGTAACGCCAACGAGACATCATCATGTCCGACAGTGACCCGTTGGTCGTGCATCATCAGCACAGCAGCCAGATTGTTGAAATCGACCATAACCCCTTTGGGCTCGCCCGTGGTCCCTGAGGTGTAGACCAGGCTCAGCAGGTCATCCATGCAATAATCGGCGGCCCGGCGCGCCAGCTCGGCTATGCTCGGTTCATGATGACCAAACTGCAACAAGGCATCAAAACTCATGGCCTGTGGGCACTGGCGCAAGTCCACGTGCTCATCAAAGCAGATGATGTAATCCAGTTCACCGGCCTGCAGTAATTGCAATGCCAGATCAAACTGCGGTTGTTCGCCGACGAACAGGATCCGGATCCCGGCATCACGCAGTATGTAGCGGGTCTGCTCCAGAGTATTGGTCGGGTAAAGAGGCACCACAACCCCGCGAGCGGCCAGGATACCGAGATCGGCCTGGGTCCATTCTGGCATATTGCGGGAGAAGATCCCCACCATCTGCTGAGGTTGCAGACCAAGACGGATCAACGCCTGGGCCAAGAAGTCGATGCTGTGGCCCAAAGCCTGCCAGCTGATATCGCGCCATTGTCCATCCTGCTGGACCCGTAACGCCGCTTTGTTCTTCAATCCCTCGATTTGCGCCCGAAAAGTTCGAACCAAATGAAGCTCATGCATCAGGATTCACCTATCTATTTACAGTTGTACGGCCAATTAGACTCTAATTATAGGCCTTGGCAGTCAGGATCCCATATTTTGGCGTACAGGTGTTAGCTTTTTGAAAAAGCCCGCCGAGAGGCGCAGAATAGTGAGTCATTAGAGGCTGAGGATAAATCAGACCATGCCGAGCATCTCGCATTCGATGAAGCTGACCATTGCCGGAGCATTTTTACTGCTGCTGGCCTGTCTCTGTGCCCTGCTCCTACTCGACGGCCAGCCCGCGCGAACCAGCGCACGGTGGCTATACAACGCCGCAGGCTACCAACAGGCAGTTTATCGTGGGCAACAAAACGATAAGCCGCGACTGCTGTTACTGGAAAGCCGCTCCTGCCCACGCTGTCAGCAACTCGAGCAACAACTCTGGCAGGATCCGGCTTTGGTTCAGGAATTAGACGACTGGCAACTGGTACGCTTGCAGCAGGATGCCGATCCAGCCACGGCACTGCTCGTCGATCGGTTGCGGGGAAAAGCCGAACTCCCCCTAGTGATCCTGGAGCGCGCTGCCGTTTCCGGTTTTCAAGCGATCTACTTTAACCGCGACCTGACAGCCTTCAGTCTGGCCGACGACCCGGCGACAGCGGTGCAGTCCCTGGATGCCAACCATCTGCAGCAAGCCTTGCAACACTGGCTGCAACAGGGTCAGTCCCCCAACCAGCTGCCCTGAGTCGGTACCTGCCCCTGAATGTGAAAAGGGATCGATAGCAGTCGCTGGCCGTCATTGCGCTGCACGGCAAAGTGCAAATGTGGCGCCGTGCTGTAGCCGGTATTACCCGACTCGGCAATCATATCTCCAACATTCACGCTCTGACCCGCACTGACCCGCGCCGTCCCCGTCCGCAGATGCGCGTAAACCGTCATGGTGCCATCGCTATGCAGCAGCCGGATGTAATTGGTTTGCGCCCGGCTGCGAGGGTCCTGACTGTTACCGCTGAAGGCCATCTTCATATCCAGAACCACGCCGGGCCGAGCCGCCAGAACCGGAGTTCCCTCCGGCATGGGAACATCGATGGCATAGCGATTACCCGGCAGATGGTGGCTGTACCCCCCGTTAAAGCCTTGTGAGACCCGGAAACGCCCCCGAAACGGCAGTTGCAACTCGGAATCCAGGACCTGAGAGGGCATACCTATGATAAAGCTATGGGTAATCTCGAGCTGCCCGTTACCGCTATAATGCAGCGTATCGACAAACTGTTCCGCACGAGCCGGCACCACTATGGGTTCACGTAAGTCGCGCAGGCTCTGGACCCCCTGCGACTGACTCAATCGCAGAGTCACAGTCACAGGGCCGTGTAATTCATTGATGATGAAAAGATTACCGCTAGCGGTATACCGCAGTTTTACCTTGTCCGGATCCGGGTCCAGATATTCCATCTCTTGCGGTTTAAACGGCGCAGCCAGGCCCAGATCGTCGGTATAGCTCAGCGTGCCCTGCGCATCGACATACTTGTAAACACTCGCTGCTGCCGATGAAGAGCCGAGCAATACCAGCAAGATCCACAGTGGCCAGTTCATCATCCTTGCTGACACAGACTCTCCATCCACGACACTCCATCATGACTTTCGGCCACTAGGGCCCGCGTTCCGGATTTAAGCCAGCAGCTCACCACGGCGCATGACCAAGGCATCCTCTTGCCCAACAGCGGCGCGATAGTAACCTTTTCGGATCCCGACCTGCTGATACCCCTGCAGCAAATAAAGCTGCTGTGCCTGGATATTGCTCTGCCGGACCTCCAACCACCAACAACGGCAGCCCGCCAAAGCGCTGTGTTGCAGGTAATGGGCTAACAATGCCCGTCCCCAACCCCGGCCCTGATATTCAGGCGCGACACACAGATTGTGCAGCGTGCTCTCATCCAGCAAGGCATCGGCAACGTAAAAGCCCACCAGACGCCCCTGCCACCAGGCACCGACATTCTGGTAACGCTCACCAAAACTGGCACTGAGCATAGCTTCCGACCAGGGAAAGGCATGGGCTCCTTGTTCCAACGGCAACATGGCGGGTACATCCAGCAGGCTCAAACGACGAAACTCAAGCATCGACCACCTCGGCCAATCGTCCGGAGGCACAGAGTTGTTGCCACAGCTGACGTTTGCCGCCTCGCCCATCCAGTAACTGTGCCGCAGGCACCCCGGACCAGACTTCAGCAGACACAGGAGGCGTCAGAACCAGTACCGCATCCAGGGCGGCCACGGGAATAGCCGGATCCCATGGCTGACATGCCCGAGGTGGCACCCGAAACAGGCAGCAAACATCATCCAGCCAGCGCGGTTTATCGCCCAGCAGCCAGAGCGTCCAGCTCTCGGCGCTACTATCCTTTGCAGTAGCAACCGGGAGTTGTCCCTGCAACGCCAACAATTCAGGGCGTCGAAGTTGCCACTCCAGCAAGCCCAGGGGTTTGAACAGCGCCAAACGTCCGGTATCCATAACGCTCGTACTCTCTTGTCTGATGATTGACGAATGACCGGCGAAGTTTATCACCACCCGCTGCCGAACTGATGGTTCCAACTTCCGAGTGAGCGATTTTGCCGCTATAAATGCAGAATCCCCTTGCGTTTGTGAGACTAATCACAACAATTAGCACCATCGGCTCATCATCTGTGAGCTCGCGCAAAGGGTTGCCCTCCGTGGAGTTCTACGGGGCAAGATACCGCCAGCATGAAATATGGGATAACCGCGACATGAGCGGCAAAACACTTCAGGATCGGATCGGCAAACTGATTGATGCACTGTCAATCGGCCTCTACGAGCGCAAAGATACCATTCGCTTGTGTCTGCTCGCAGCGCTGGCAGGTGAGAGTGTGTTCATGCTCGGCCCTCCCGGGATTGCCAAGAGCCTGATCGCCCGACGCTTGATCTGCGCCTTCCGCGACAGTCGCCCCTTTGAATACCTGATGACCCGGTTTTCCACCCCCGAAGAGGTCTTCGGACCACTCTCGATTCAAGCTCTCAAAGACGAAGGCCGCTACCTGCGTCTGACCGAAGGCTATCTACCGGATGCCGAAGTCGTGTTTTTGGACGAAATCTGGAAGGCAGGCCCGGCCATCCTCAATACCTTGCTCACCGTCATCAACGAACACAGATTCCGTAACGGAGAGAAAGAAGTTGCCGTGCCCATGCGCCTGCTGGTCACCGCTTCCAATGAATTGCCCCAGGCCGATAGCGGCCTCGAAGCCCTCTATGATCGCATGTTGCTGCGCTTGTGGCTGGATCGGATCCAGGATAAACAGAACTTTCGCGCCATGTTGACTAGCCGTCAGGATCCAGCCCAGGATCCGGTGCCAGCCCCCTTGAAAATCGACGATGACGAATATTCAGGCTGGCAGCTGGCGCTCTCTCAGGTCGGCTTGACTGATGCCATGTTCGAACAACTATTTCAGTTGCGCGAGCGCCTGAACCTACTGAATAGCCAGGACAATTCCGGACATCAACAGTCACTCTATGTCTCTGATCGCCGCTGGAAGAAAGCGTTACGCCTGCTGCAGGCCAGTGCCTTCTTCAATGGTCGCCAGCAGATAGTGCCGCTCGATCTCCTGCTGTTGAAGGATTGTCTATGGCACGACCTCTATGCCCGCGAGCAGATCACCCAGCAACTGTCGGACTACGCTCGCCTGCAGGCTTTCGCCCAAGAGCGGCTCGGCTTCATGCAGCAACGATTGCGCCAGGAGCTGCAACACTTCCATGAAGAGTTGGCTCACGAGCTCAGCTGTCAGCTGGAGCCGCGGGATAATCGCCTGTTCAAGCGCGAGACACCGGCCTGGCATATCGATTTTAAAGGCTCGGGACTGGATCCCCACCAATCCGTATTCCGTCTTTTGTTCTTAGTGCCCTGCCTGCTGGACCCCAAACAACCAGACCGGGCAACGCGCTACGCCAGCCTGGGTCGAGCCGAGCTGTTGCGCTGGCTCAGTCATGGTGGTGAGGTGCAGGTGCACCTGCATGCGGATCAACACCCGACCGCACTGACTCTGGATGTCGACCAGAAACAGCAACTGATGGCCCGCGACGCCGCCCACCGCGCCATTCCAGTAGCTATTGCTCGCCCGGGCGGCATACCGCAATGGCAATCCCAGCGCTGGCTGGAAAAACTCGAGGCCCTGTACACCCAACGCAGCGAGTTACTGCGCGAGATCCAGCAACAACGCAGCATCTTTACCCGTCAGTGCCCACATCTGTTTTTAGGCCAGGAATGGCTGCTGCAGATTGAAGAGAGCCTGCTGCTGTTGACACAAAAAGATGAAGCGTTACTGCAGCTGCTGGACGAGGCTCGCGAGGCGCTCGACAACTTACTGCAAAATGCTGGAGGTCAATAATGGTCGAGCTGCATACCATAGCCACCCTGTTGTCATTGAATGAGGCGGATATCCTCAAGGATATGGTGGGCAGCTTCATGGCCTCACCGCAGATTGCCGGTTTTTTGCAGGCCAAACCCAAATTCGAGCAGCAGATCCGCGAGCAGCTACAACGCTGGGGACGCGGTCTGAATAGCGAGGTGCAACATAGGCCTGCGCCTCCCGATCTGGAGGTGGAATTCTTGCTGTATCAGGAAACGCTGACCCTGCCGGCCGAGCAGTTCCGCAGCCATGAGTCGCGTCTGCTCTGTCAACTGGCCAAAACCAGCGCGTTTCATCCCGAGGCAATCAGCCTGCTGGAGAACCTCAAAGAAGCCAATCCACACTTACGCAAGCAGCTGTTTTTGCGCAAATGGCGCGACACACTAGTAAACCGCATCATGTGTATCGAGCTGGAAATGGCCGAACAAGAGCGCGATCGAATACTCAAAGAGCTGGAAAAGCGCATGGAAGTAACCAGCGAAGTTGAAGAAGCCCTCGACATGCATAATCCCGGGACACTCTGGGATCTGAGCGCGGCAACCCTGCTGCAAAGTGATAGCCGCCGTCTGCGGCACTATGCCAAATTTCTGGTTCGCAATCCGGAACTCCAGCGCATTGCCGCTGAACTAGGACGCTCTGCTCGCCAGGAAAGCGAGGCGAGCAGCCGGTTGCAAACCATTGAAACCACAGCCCTGCAATATGAGCAACGGGATCAGATCCCTGACGATCTGGTGGGGATACACCAGAGTAACCAGCTTAATCGCCTGCTGCCCAGCGAAGCCATGCTACTGGCCAATCCGGAGCTGGAGACTATCTTCTACAAGCATCTGGCCGAGCAGCGCTTGCTGAATTACCACTTCATGGGCCAAAGCCGCAGCCCACAGGTGATCCAGAGCGAACGCTATGTGCAGGGTGAAAACCAGGTCCCCAAGGGTCCCTTTATCGTCTGTATCGATACCTCAGGCTCGATGAGCGGGTATCCGGAAGAGACAGCCAAGGCCTTTTGCTTTGCCTTGCTGCAAATTGCACTCAATGAAGGGCGGGGCTGCATAGTGCAACTCTTTTCCACCGATGTGGTGAGCTATGAATTGACGGGACCAGAAGGCTTGCAAGATGCCCTGAGCTTTCTCGGCTGCAGTTTCAAGGGCGGTACCGACCTGACCCCTTGCTTTGCCCAGATGCTGAACCGGATGCAGGCAGAAGAGTACGCCAATGCCGATGCGATAGTGCTCTCCGACTTTATCGCCCAGCGTCTGCCGGGCGAGATGTTGGAACAGGTAAGAGACATCAAGGAAAAGGGGAATCGGTTCAATGCTATTGCGCTGTCGCGCCACGGCAAACCGGCATTGATGAAAATTTTCGATGCGGTGTGGCGATTTGATACCGGTCTACAAGGGCGCCTGCTCCGCCGTCTGCATTAACCCCGCGCCGGCAACACACGAGATGTGTAGCGGCCAGAAATGCAAAAACCCGCCAGAGGCGGGTTTCTACGAATTTGTGTTGGCAGGGGCGGAGGGATTCGAACCCCCAACCATCGGTTTTGGAGACCGCTGTTCTACCAATTGGAACTACGCCCCTGCATTCAACGAGGCGAATTATACAAACTGACTTTCAAAGGTAAAGCCCTTTTTCTGTTGTTGTCGTGCAAGTGCGCAACAAATAAGCAAAAAGTGACTATCCGCGCATTCTCTCGCCATTACTGCATTTTCCCGACGGGTTGAATTAACATGCCAGCCGCCTTGCTCTATAATCCATGCGCCCTGATTCAAGGATAAGGAAACAGCATGGCATCGCTAGCAATCTTCCCGCCTGCTCACCACGTCGACCTGCGTGGCTGCCATCCATTCTTGAACAGCACAGATCCCATGAAAAAGCCCCGTCTATTGGGGCTTTTTTCTGTCCGTACGACCGATATCTAAGGGAAATCAGACGATGGCCAACCCTCTTTACCAAAAGCACATCATCTCTATCTCCGATCTGACTCGCCCCGAGCTGGAGTTGGTAGTGCAAACTGCCAGCAAGCTCAAGGCCGAGCCGCGTCATGACCTGCTGTGCAACAAGCTGGTTGCCAGTTGCTTTTTCGAGGCATCAACGCGCACCCGGCTGTCTTTCGAGACCGCAGCCCAACGTCTGGGCGGCTCTATCATTGGCTTTGCCGATGCCGGGAATACCTCGTTAGCGAAGAAGGGAGAAACACTGGCCGATTCGGTGCGCATCATCACCTCCTACACCGATGCCTTCGTGATTCGTCATCCTCAAGAGGGGGCTGCGCGTCTGGCGGCCGAGTTCTCCCGGGTTCCGGTCATCAATGCCGGTGATGGCTCGAACCAGCACCCGACACAAACACTGCTCGATCTGTTTACCCTGTACGAAACCCAGGGCAGGCTGGATGGCTTGAAAGTCGCCTTTGTCGGCGACTTGAAATATGGCCGCACAGTGCACTCGCTCGCCCAGGCGCTGAGCCTGTTCGGAGCGCGCCTCTATTTTGTCTCACCGGAGATGCTGGCGATGCCCGATTACATCTGCGAAGAGCTGGAAGAGCGCGACATCGAGTACAGCATCCACGAACAGCTTGAAGAGATCATCCCCGAGTTGGATATCCTCTATATGACCCGGGTGCAGAAAGAGCGGTTTGATGAAACCGAATATAAGCACATAGCCGCCAAATATATTCTGACCACAGATACGCTACAGGAGGCCAAGCCAAACCTGAAAATCCTGCACCCTTTGCCACGAGTCGATGAAATTCATATCGATGTTGACAGCACTCCGTATGCCTATTATTTCGAGCAGGCAGAAAACGGGGTCTATGCCCGCCAGGCGCTGCTGGCTCTGGTTCTCAACGAAATCGTTTAAGGAGCACATCCATGTCCGAGAAAAAACAACTCCAGGTTGAGGCCATTCGTAACGGTTCCGTGATCGACCATATTCCGGCTGGCCAGGGCATCAAGATCCTCAAGCTATTTCACCTGCTGGATACCCGCGAGCGCATCACAGTCGGTCTGAACCTGCCATCAGCCGCACTGGTGGCCAAGGACCTGATCAAAGTTGAGAACACCCTCCTCACCGAGGCGCAAGCAAATCAGCTGGCACTGTTCGCCCCCAACGCCACCGTCAACATCATCGAAGATTTTCGAGTTGTGAAAAAGCATCAACTGCGCTTGCCCGAACAGATCAATGGTGTATTCGCTTGCCCCAACTCCAATTGCATCAGTCATAGTGAGCCGGTAGCCAGCGGTTTCAGCGTGCGCGAAGTGAAAGGCGATGTGCGCATGAAGTGTAAATACTGTGAAAAATCATTCACCAAAGAGATCGTCAGCGCTAATTTCTGAACCCGATCACAAGGCCAGTCGTTAGATTGGCCTTCTATCTCCTCCGCCACAAAATCAGCATTCTTTATCTATACTCAAGCCATCCAGGTCCGTGATGTTTGAACCCATTCGAGGTGGTGCCATATGATTGTTCTGGTCGGCGGCGAAAAAGGTGGCAGCGGCAAGAGCTGTCTGGCACAAAACCTGGCAGTCTATTTCAGAACTCACTATAACGGCGAGGTTCTGCTGGTTGATTGCGATCCTCAGCGCACCACATCAGACTGGATCCAGGAGCGGAAAGACAATACAGATCTCCCATCCATCAATTGTGTGCAACTCTATGGCAACATTCGTGAAGACCTGCTTAGTCTGAAGACTCGGTATGATTTCGTGGTGGTAGATTGCGGCGGGCAAGATAACCGGGCGTTGCGCTCATCCATGTCCGTGGCCTCCCACGCCCTTATTCCTCTGCGACCCAAACGGCGTGACCTCAAGACGTTGCCGCATATGGAGGACATCATTACCACCTGCAAGATGGTTAACCCGACACTCAATGCAGCCGTGGTCATGACCCAGTGTCCATCACTGCCAAATCAAGCCAAGCGGATCCTGGAGGCCAAGGAGGTCTGCGCCTCCTATTGCGTCAATGTGTTGAATGCCATCATCTATAGTCGCAATGTGTATGATGATAGTGAGGAGCGCGGACTTTCAGTCATGGAAATTGAACCAGGTGGAAAAGCAGCCGAAGAGATCCGGGTTATCGCCAAAGAGTTTCTGAATTTATAGGGAATACTATGGGCTTGTCTGACCTGAAGAAGAAAACGCCCCAGACTGATGTAGCAAACACCCCCATCACCCTGGATGAGTTCATCAATGATGCCGAACTCTACGCATTGGGGCACTCCCGGCAGATAGTGCTTCCCGGCGCTTCGCATCAGAGTGAGCTCGACCCGGGGTCCCCCGCTGCAACTCTGGATACCAGCAACGAACTCAAAGCCGTATTCAAAAAAGCGACCTACTCCATGAGTCTGGAGTGCATCGACCATCTGAAGCTGATTGCTGAGAGTGACGGCATGAACAGATCCCAGCTATTACGCTTATTCACTCACTATTTCTATCAGTTACCCCCGGAAGAGCGGGACCTGATCTATGAGCGTTTCAGTCACCTGTTTGACAACAACAAGAAATAGCCCGCCGGACTATTGAGCCAAGTCGCGGTTTTGTTACTATTTCGCACTTTCCAGTGCTAGCGGTATTTCCTTATGACGATAGGCCTCTTCTACGGCTCAAGTACCTGTTATACCGAGATGGTGGCAGAAAAAATCCAGGCACTACTCGGCACTGACCATATCCACTTGCACAACCTGAAGCAGACTCCGATCCAGCAGATGGCGGATTATCAGATCCTGATGCTCGGTATCTCGACCTGGGATTTTGGCGAGATCCAGGAGGACTGGCTGGCCAATTGGGATGCCATCGATACCATAGATCTGCACGGCAAAGTGATCGCCTTGTTCGGCTTGGGGGATCAACTCGGGTATGGTGAATGGTTTCTTGATGCCATGGGTTTGTTACACGACAAATTAATCGCTCAAGGCTGCCAGATTGTGGGCTACTGGCCGAATGTCGGGTATGACTTTGAGGCATCGAGGGCGCTAGTGGATGAGGGTCGTTTTTTCGTCGGTTTGGCACTGGATGAAACCAGCCAATATGAACTGACCGAGCAACGCTTAGCCGCTTGGTTACCACAGGTCTTGGCTGAAATAGCGAGTCTTTAAGCAGCAAGCCCTCGCCAGGTTCCAAGATCCAGATATGCGGGCAATAAAAAGGGCGACCGAAGTCGCCCTTTTTCTGCATGCGCAGTTAATCGATATTATTCGATAACCTTGGCAACAACGCCGGCGCCTACAGTACGACCACCTTCACGGATGGCGAAACGCAGACCGTCGTCCATCGCGATCGGGCAGATCAGGGTGACTACCATCTTGATGTTGTCGCCTGGCATAACCATTTCTACGCCTTCCGGCAGTTCGATGGTGCCAGTCACGTCCGTAGTACGGAAGTAGAACTGCGGACGGTAGCCCTTGAAGAATGGGGTATGACGACCGCCTTCTTCCTTGGACAGTACGTACACTTCAGATTCAAACTTGGTGTGCGGGGTGATGGTGCCTGGCTTGGCCAGTACTTGACCACGCTCAACGTCTTCACGCTTGATACCACGCAGCAGAACACCAACGTTCTCACCCGCACGGCCTTCGTCCAGCAGTTTGCGGAACATTTCAACGCCGGTACAAGTGGTCTTGGTGGTTTCCTTGATGCCGATGATGGCAACTTCTTCACCAACCTTCACTACGCCGCGCTCAACACGACCGGTTACTACGGTACCACGGCCAGCGATAGAGAATACGTCTTCGATTGGCAGCAGGAACGGCAGGTCGATAGCACGCTCTGGCTCAGGGATGTAAGAATCCAGGGCAGCAGCCAGTTCGATGATCTTGCCTTCCCATGCCGCGTCGCCTTCCAGCGCTTTCAGCGCAGAGCCACGGATGATCGGGGTATCGTCGCCTGGGAAGTTGTACTCGGACAGAAGTTCGCGAACTTCCATCTCCACCAGATCCAGCAGCTCTTCGTCATCAACCATGTCGCACTTGTTCAGGAACACGATGATGTACGGAACACCGACTTGGCGACCCAGCAGGATGTGTTCACGAGTTTGCGGCATAGGACCGTCAGTCGCAGCAACAACCAGGATAGCGCCGTCCATTTGAGCAGCACCGGTGATCATGTTTTTCACGTAGTCGGCGTGGCCTGGGCAGTCAACGTGTGCGTAGTGACGAGCCGGGGTGTCGTATTCAACGTGAGAAGTGTTGATGGTGATACCACGAGCCTTTTCTTCCGGTGCCTTGTCGATTTGGTCGAAAGCGAAGGCCTTACCGCCGTAGGTCTTGGCCAGCACTGCGGTGATGGCGGCAGTCAGGGTGGTCTTACCGTGGTCAACGTGGCCGATAGTACCTACGTTAACGTGGGGTTTTGTACGTTCAAATTTTTCTTTAGACA
>JBBRVG010000074.1:0-21708 GCA_038247115.1 Enterobacterales bacterium
CTGATGCCGGGCCAGTTGGGTCAGGCGACAACCCTGTTCACCAACAGTATTCGCTCCGGGGCTATTGTCGCGGGCTTGTTGGCCGGTCTGATTGCGGAGTACTGGAGTTACTTTGGCGTCTTTGTCGTGGCCATCGGAGTGACGGCACTGGCCGGGGTCCTACTCTGGCGGGTGCGCGCTGTCCGATAATTCGACCTGGGGTAATTCCATGCTGGAGCGGGTGACAAATTCCGATTGCTGCAGCTTGTGGCTGGTGCGTAGACACTCCAGCAGACGTGACGCGCTCGGGCCAAGTCGTTCGGGATTGGGTACGACCAGATGGGTAAAAAACTTTCGAGCGCTACTTTCCCGAAGTTGAATGCGATGCAGCCGGTTTTGTTGTAACAGTGGCTCAACCAGGTGAATGGGCAGCCAGGCGAAACCAAGGCCCGACAACAAGATGCCGATCGCCTCATGAAAATTATTCACGGTCCAGCGCTGTTCAGCCTTGAGCCAGCCGGTCAATTCTTGTGGATTTTTGCCGGTATCCTTGATGACGATCTGTAATTCCTGGCTCAGGTCCGCCTGGGCCAGACCTGTGGTAATTCTGGCCAATGGATGCAGGGGATGACAGACGGGTAACAAGGTGATTTCGGCGAGGGGCTCGCCGAGGAAGCCCTTGGGAACATGGCCTGTGATCACCAAGTCAGCTTGCTGCTCTAAAATGGCATCCTGAGAGCCAGTGAGGACGGTATCAATCAATTGCAATTGGGTGCCGCGCGATTTTGGATAATAGAGTTGCAAGGCGCGGTTGATCAGGGGTCTGGGGTGGACCAGTTCGACGGCGAGCCGGATCTCGGCTTCCCAGCCTTGATGAATATTGAACGCCAGCAACTCCAGCTCTTCCATTTGTTGCGTCAGCTGTTTTGCCCGGCGCAAGAATACCTCGCCTTCTTCGGTCAAAAAGGCTTTTCGGCCGCGAACTTCCAGCAATGCGACACCCAGGGTCTGTTGTAATTTAGCAACCGCATGGTTCAGTGATGACTGACTTTTATTGAGCTTTTCGGCGGCCTGCGCATAACCGCCAAATTCGACAACTGCCTGGAAAATTCGCCATTGCTCTAGTGTGCTCTTGGGTCGAAACATAATGCGTGGGATTCCATGTCAAACGGAACAGCGGTGTTCCATTACTAGTCTAGAGAATGCTGGGCGCTGGAGGTAACAAGTTACCTGTTTCGCGACGGTTGTGCATCCACACTCTGGCCATGCACACTGCGTCCATCGTTACCCATCAGATAAAGATACAGGGGCATGAGTGCTGCCGGAGTGGGCAAACAGCCCGGATCCTCATCAGGACGGGCTCTGGCGCGCATGGCGGTTCGTGTGGCACCCGGATTGATGGCATTGACCCGGATTGCCGTAGTCGCCAATTCATCGGCCAGCACTTGCATCAATCCTTCGGTCGCAAACTTGGATACTGCATAGGCGCCCCAGTTCGCTCTGCCGCGTCGACCCACACCGGATGAAGTAAAGAGAATGGCGGCGGCGGGACTGCGTCGTAGCAGAGGTAACAGCGCTTGGATGAGTAGCAAGCTGGAGGTCACATTGACCTGCTGCACCTGCTGCCACTCCTGAGGGTCGGCTTGCTCGATGGGGCCTGGCGTACCCAGAATACCGGCGTTTAGAAGGAGGCCATCCAGCCGCGGAAAAATCTCACATAGATGGTCAGCTAGTTGCTGATATTCCTGCGCCTCCGCCGTGAGGAAATCCAATGCATAGATGATCGGAGAAACCCCTGTCTCCTGGTGAATCATAAAAGTCAGTCGATCGAGTTTATCCTGATTTCTGCCCAGCAGTATCAGTTGGGCGCCATGGCGGGCATAGGTCCATGCGGCTTCTTTGCCGATGCCGTCACTGGCACCGGTAACCAGAATGACTTTATTGCGTAACAGCTCAGGATCTGCTTGATAGTTCAACATGTTAGCAACGATTCCTCCTGATTTTGACGCTCAAGTGTAAACAGTTTGCCGTGTCGGTCGCCAGAGATTCCCGTGAAATCGGCTGGAAAATTCACAAGATATGGCAACGAATTTTGCCAAGTGGCAAAAAGTTCGTAGAATGGGCCGGTTTCCCGTCATCCTGGAGTCAAATTTGGACTATTTCTACGCTTTTCTGCTGTTTACTGCCAAGAGCTTGATCCTGATTGTGGCTATTGGTGCCCTGCTGGCGTTCGTCATCACCATGGCGGCGCGTCAAAAAGCGCGTAAGGGACAGCTCGAGTTACGGGATTTATCCGAAGAGTATCAGCAAACCCGTGAACATCTGCAGCAGGCCTTGTTGAATGACGACCAGGCCAAAGCGTATAGCAAACAGCGCAAGAAAGAGCTCAAGGCGGCGAAGAAACAACCGGTCGAGGTTAAGTCCAGATTATTCGTCATCGATTTCAAGGGCGGAATGGAGGCCAAGGAGGTTGCCAATCTGCGTGAGGAGGTGACGGCGGTCCTGGCGCTGGCCGAGAGTCAGGATCAGGTTCTGGTGCGCGTTGAGTCCGGTGGTGGTGTGGTGCATGGCTATGGACTCTGTGCTTCCCAGTTGCAACGTCTGCGGGATCATGGCTTGCATCTGACCGTGGCGATCGACAAGGTGGCGGCCAGCGGCGGCTACATGATGGCGTGTGTGGCACAACATATTATTGCGGCGCCTTTTGCTATCGTGGGCTCGATTGGTGTGGTGGCGCAATTGCCCAATTTTCACCGTCTGTTACAAAAACATGATATCGATTATGAGCAACATACAGCAGGACAATACAAACGGACTCTGACCCTGTTTGGTGAAAATGATGAGCAGGGGCGGCAAAAATTTCGGGAAGAGCTTGAATCGGTTCATCAACAATTCCGCCAGTTTGTGGCTAAAAATCGGCCGCGCATCGAGCTGGACCAGGTGGCTACCGGAGAGCACTGGTTAGCCACCGAAGCGCTGAAGTTGAATCTGGTCGATGAACTGCGCACCAGCGATGATTATCTGGTCGAGCATTATGAGAAAAAACAAGTAGTTAAAGTGCACTACAAGATCCATAAAGGATTTGGCGAGCGTTTTGGTCAACAGACTGCAACCCTGCTGGAACAGGCGATGATGGGGGTGCTGCAGCGCCTGCGCCTTCCGTTTTAGTCGTCACGGTTCCGGTTTTTTATGCGGAGATGGTGGGCTTGAAATACCTGTACCATCTGGCACATAAAATTAGCGCATCCTGATTTGTCGAATAAAAAAGGTTGCGTCCGAGCGATTCGCCTTCCATTTTAATAAATAACCGATGCCGCCTACTGAGCGGCATCATACTGTTTTTCAGCCAGCGTCATTAAGGACAGAGTAAGCGTCTATGGGCAAATCACTGGTGATTGTTGAGTCCCCGGCCAAGGCCAAGACTATCAACAAATATCTGGGTAAGGACTTCATTGTGAAGTCGAGTATCGGTCATGTGCGTGATCTGCCAACCAGCGGTTCTGCAAGTACGACGGAAAAAGAAGAGAAAAAACCGGTCGTTCGTAAAAGTAGCAAAGGCATGACAGATGCCGAGAAAGCTGAACGCGACTACCAATCTCTGGTTTCCCGTATGGGCATAGATCCGGAACATGGATGGGCAGCCCGCTATCAGGTGCTGCCGGGTAAAGAGAAGGTGGTGAATGAACTCAAGAGTCTTGCCGAAAAAGCCGACACCATCTATCTGGCAACCGACTTGGACCGCGAAGGGGAAGCCATTGCCTGGCACCTGCGGGAACTGATTGGCGGCGATGAAACTCGCTTCAAGCGAGTGGTTTTTAACGAAATTACCAAGAGCGCGATTCAAGACGCTTTCTCCCAGCCGGGAGTACTCAATCAGGATCGCGTCAATGCGCAACAGGCGCGCCGCTTCCTCGATCGGGTTGTCGGCTACATGGTGTCACCCCTGTTATGGAAAAAGTTGGCCCGTGGCTTGTCTGCTGGACGGGTACAGTCGGTCGCAGTGCGGTTGATTGTTGAAAAAGAACGCGAGATCAAGGCGTTTGTCCCGGAAGAGTATTGGGATGTGCACGCCGATCTGCGGACCCAAGCTAAAAATGCGCTGCGCATGCAAGTGGTTAGCTGTGATGGTGCAGCCTATAACCCAGTCGTCGAGGCGGATGCCAAGCGCGCCTGCGATGTGTTGCAGTCAGCTCGCTTCCAGGTGGTAGGACGCGAGGATAAGCCGACCAGCAGCAAGCCGTCGGCACCCTTTATTACCTCGACGCTGCAACAGGCGGCCAGTACCCGGCTCGGGTATGGGGTCAAGAAAACCATGATGATGGCCCAGCGTCTGTACGAAGCAGGTTACATCACCTATATGCGTACCGACTCCACCAACCTGAGTAAGGAAGCGGTCGAATCGGTACGCGAGTATATCGTTCAGGAGTTCGGGGCTGACTACCTGCCTGAAGCACCATTGGTCTATGGTTCCAAGGCTAATGCTCAGGAAGCGCACGAAGCCATTCGTCCTTCCAGTGTGCGTTTGCGTGCCGAGAAAATCGAGGACATGGAAGCGGATGCGGTCCGCCTGTATGACCTGATCTGGCGTCAGTTTGTCGCCTGCCAGATGACCCCGGCACAATATGACTCCAGTACCCTGACGGTGGCTGCGGCCAACTATGAGCTGCGCGCCAAAGGACGCATACTGCGCTTTGCCGGTTGGACCAAGGCACAACCTGCTATGGGACGTAAGGGTGACGATATCGAGTTGCCAGCCGTTACCGCTGGTGATGAATTGGCGCTGATCGCCCTGGATCCCAAACAACACTTCACCAAGCCGCCGGCTCGCTTTACCGAAGCGGCACTGGTCAAAGAGCTGGAAAAGCGCGGTATCGGTCGACCCTCTACTTATGCAGCCATCATCTCCACCATTCAGGAGCGTGGCTATGTGAAGGTGGAGAATCGTCGCTTCTACGCCGAGAAAATGGGCGAAATCGTCACCGAGCGTCTGGTCGAAAGTTTTAGTAACCTGATGAGCTACGACTTCACTGCCCAGATGGAAAACTCGCTGGATGAAATTGCCGAAGGCGAGCTGGAATGGAAGGTGCAGCTGGATAACTTCTACCGCAACTTCAAGGCGACCCTGGACAAAGCGGAGTCCGATGCGGCCGAGGGCGGCATGCGCAGCAATCAGATGATTCTGACGGATATCGACTGTCCGGACTGCGCCCGTAAAATGGGGATCCGCACTGCAACCACAGGGGTGTTTTTGGGATGTTCCGGTTACGCCTTGCCACCCAAAGAGCGCTGTAAAAAAACCATCAACCTGGTGCCGGGTGATGAGTTTATCGCCGCAGACTCGGAGGAGGGTGAAGTCAATGCGTTACGCGCCATGCGCCGCTGCCCGGCCTGTGGCACGGCGATGGACTCCTATCTGATTGATGAAACCCGTAAGCTGCACGTCTGTGGTAATAATCCGGATTGCGATGGTTATGTGATTGAGCAGGGACAGTTCCGCCTCAAAGGCTATGAAGGCCCTGTGATTGATTGCGAACGTTGTGGCTCGCAAATGCAGCTCAAAACCGGGCGCTTTGGCAAGTTCATGGCGTGTAGCAACGAGAGTTGCAAGAACACGCGCAAGATCCTGCGCAACGGAGATATAGCTCCGCCCAAGGAAGATCCAGTTCCCTTGCCTGAGCTCAAGTGCACTCAATCCGATGCGCATTTTGTGCTGCGTGATGGGGCTGCTGGCTTATTCCTCGCCGCCAGTAACTTCCCGAAATCTCGTGAAACCCGCGCGCCACTGGTTTCAGAGTTGAAGCGTTTCAAGGATCGTCTGGCTCCCAAGCATCAATATTTGGCCGATGCTCCCGTGGCGGATCCGGAAGGTAATCCGGCGATTGTCCGCTTTAGCCGGAAAACCAAGGAGCAATACGTGATGACCGAGGTGAATGGCAAGGCGACAGGCTGGACGGCGTTTTATTCCGCTGGTCGTTGGACTGTTGCTGAAGCTAAAAGTAGCAAAAAAACGGATGATAAAAAATAAGCCGTCATAAAATTTAGTGTGACAAGGTTTAAACAAGGGAGGCACATTGTGCCTCCCTTGTCTTTTGGTGAATTGAAACAGCATTTCGATTAATAGAGGCATTCTCATTGTTTCAATTCATTATTGAATCATCAGCTGGCTAGATGTATGCCGTTATCAATAAGTGGATAAGAGATACCCCATGAATGTTAGATAATTAACCAGTAAAACCTATTATCTTAAAGTATCCGAGAAGTATGTTATTTAATAATAGCACAACACTTTTTGTATTTAATTCCACTACCGCAAGGACACAGTATATTAGGCCTTAATTTTAATTCTGCAGGTATAGGCAAGAATTTCCCCTGAGTATAAAACCATTTTTCTTGTTCGCGAACAAAGGATGATAACTCATGATGAATATGTAATCCCGCCTCGTCGCGATACCAGGCGCAAAAATCGACCCAACCGGTTTGGGTGGTGAGGTCTTGCCCACTACCTAATACCAACAGGCTGACCCACTGTGTCTCTTCGGCCTCTGCGGCTAATTCGGCGACAGGGCAGGCGGGCCTGAACTCGGAATGCCAAGTCTGCAGTATGTAGGGCCAATCATGCAGAGTGAAGGCACTAAATCGTGAGCGCATCAGTCGCTCGGGGGTGGGTGCCTGTTGCTCTCCGGTTAAATAGGGATGACAACAGCCCTCAAGGGGCAGACCACTGCGGCAAGGGCAAAGAGACATGAAGGATTCCGGGGTCGAAAAGGAATCAAAATTATAAGAGACAGCTCCCAAAACAACAGATAAAAAACAGATTTCCATAATTATTGCGCGTCTATGCAACAATACTCTCCCTGTTGGGCGTCATAATGGGCTGTTGTTCTCGATAAGTCGGGTTCCACGTGTAGTCATATGAAACAAGGATAGGTTTTATGAAGATCAAGACCAAAATAGTCAGCCTGGCGGCCATTTCTTTGATTCTGGTTGTGTTCGTGATGAACTTGACCAATTATATTTCAGGGCAAGCCCAGCTTGAAGAGAAACAGACCTTATTAGAGAAGCGGCTTCTCACTGAGAAGAAAGAGTTATTAGTTAAATATCTGGCGTTGGCAGAAAGCTCGATTGCTAAAATTTATCAAGGCGCCGACACCACCGAGAATCGAAAACTGGTAAAAGATATATTACGCGATTTACGCTACGATGCAGACGGTTATTTCTTCGCCTATGACTTCAATGGTGTCAACCAGGTTCTCGGCCCCAAGCCGGAGCTGGAAGGTAAAGATTTAAAGGACCTGAAAGATGCGGATGGGAAATTATTTATACAGAATATTATTTCTGCGGCACGTTCCGGTGATGGCTACACCCAATATCAATGGCATAAGCCATCCGTGAACAAGGCCGTCGCCAAGCTGAGTTTGAGCAAAGCCTTAGATAAATATAACTGGATTGTTGGCACCGGATTTTATATCGACGATATTGAAGCCCAATTGGCGGCACAACGGACCATTGCCGAACAGGAATTACATTCTGCTATTCAACGAAATCTATTAATTTCACTGTTGGTGCTGTTGTTTACCACCGGGGTGACCGCCATTGTCGGCAATCGGATCTCCCAGCCGCTGGAAGCGGTTGTGCATGCACTGGATGACATTGCTCATGGCGAAGGGGATCTGACCCGCCGTCTGCACAGCACAAGCAAAGATGAGGTGGGGGAGCTGAGTCGTGCCTTCAACCATTTCGTGGAGCGGGTGCAGGGAGTGGTGGCGCAAGTCGGTACCACTAGCCAACATGTGTTTGAGGTCTCCGAGCGGCTCAAAGCCTCTTCTGGGCAATTTATTCTGCAGATGCAGGGTCATCGTCGTGAAACCGAACAGGTGGTCACTGCGGTCACCGAGATGAGCTCTACGGCTCAGGAAGTTGCCTCCAGTGCGGCTAATGCTGCCACCGCCACCTCAGCCGCTAGCAATGAAGCGGCTGCTGCTCGGGGGGTCGTCGCAACGGCCTCGCGGAGTATTAACGAGTTGGTTAATGAGGTCGATCAGGCCTCACGGGTTATCGAGCAACTGGCGCAGGAGACCAGCAAGATAGGCTCAGTGGTGGAGGTGATCCGCAGCATTGCCGAGCAGACCAATCTGTTGGCGCTGAACGCCGCCATCGAGGCCGCTCGAGCCGGAGAACAAGGCCGGGGCTTTGCGGTGGTTGCTGATGAAGTTCGTTCCCTGGCCGGACGAACCCAGCAGAGCACATTAGAAATCAATAATATGCTGCAACGCTTGTTGGCTGGTGTATCCGAGGCCGTGCAGGTGATGGCCTCCAGTCAGGAACACTGTAAGCATACGGTGCACGAAACCGCCCAGATATCCCATTCGCTGGATGGGGTGGCAGCGGCAGTAGATACCATCAATGATATGAATCTGCAGATTGCGACCGCAGCCGAGGAGCAGAATTCGGTATCCGAGGAGATCAATCGCAATCTGGTTGCCATCCAGCATATTGTCGAGCAGTTGTCTCTGGCGGCTGAAGAGTCCGAGTTGACGACCCGGGATCTGGCTGATACTGGCCACCACCTTAAAGATTTGGTGATGCGGTTTCGCTATTAACTATTAGGGTCTCAGGGGTTGGTGTTTCCAAGGGGGCTTAGCCCCCTTGTTCTTTTGCTGGGTGTAACCCGTCAGCCATGCTGTGGTTCACTCGGGAGTTACCGCCTCAGCCTCCGGAGGCGTAAAGGTCGAAAAGTAATAACAGTAGTGTTTCCCAAGGCTGAAAAACTCCCGCTGGGGCGGGGTTAGTTCTTCAAAGTCGACCACTTTGGTGATAGTTCTGTCGTCATTCTTCAGGTTAATCAGATCAACTCCCTCCTGGACTCTACCTTTGGTAAATGGCAGGACGCAGGGCTTGAGAGGGGAGCTGGGTTCACTGGACATCACTAACGCCAGTGTACCATCGCTGAGCAAGACCAGGCTGCCGGGAGGATAGACTCCCATTACCTTGATGAGCAGTTGCATAAAGCCATTGTCGAGCTGCTTGTTCGCGCGTTTGAAGAGTCCCGAGATGATTTGATTGGGGATCCCGGGGCGGGTTGCATTGCGCGGGTGCAATTGCTCATCATAACTATCCACGACGGCAATGAGCCGGGATAGCGGGTCCAGTTGATCACCCTTGAGGCCCTGCGGATAGCCAGAGCCATCCAGCCGCTCATGGTGCTGATACGCGGCTTGCCGGACTTTTAGCGAGAAGGCATTCAAGCTGGTCAATTGCTCGTAACCATATTGCACATGCATCCGCAGGTAATTGACCTCCGCTTTACTGAGCTCGGTACGCTTGCGGGTAATTTGGCTCGGGATCTTGATTTCACCTATGTCATGTACCAGACCCGCAAGTCCCGCATCCTCGATTTCAAGCGGGCTCCAGCCTGCCTCTTTGGCGATTAGCATGGCGATAAAGGCAACATTCAGGCTGTGCAGTAACAGACTGTCAGCCTGATTGACGATGCGTACCAGATGAAATCCAACCGGCCCTTCCTGCTGGCTCAGATGGAGTCCTGCATTGCGTACCAACTCGGCGACTGTGCCAAGTCCCTCATCCGGCTTCAAGTTCAACTGGGATAACGATTCGCGCAGGGGTGAGACCGAATTGGTAAAGGCCTTCTCCGCACTGCGAATGGAGCGGCGCAATTGTTGCTGTTCGACTTTTTGCGGGTCCGGTTTCTGCTCGAGATCGGGAGCAACAGCAGCCGTTTCTGTCACCAGGGGGGTGATAATAACCTCCACTGTACTTTTATCCGGATCGACGACGATCTCACGCAAACCGATATTCTGGATGATCTGCAGCTGTGCTTCGTCCTTGATGCGAAATGAGCTGAATAAAAAAGGATGTTGTTTCCAACTCAGCGGTAGTTTGACGTAATGCCCTACACGTAAGTCGGCAATCGGGACTGATATATCGCTCATTAATTCCTCCAGCCATATCTGATGAAACTAGCAAATCTGTGGCTTGCAGGCAAAAGAAAGGCCCGCACAATGTGCGGGCCTTCCTATTCATTAGGTAATGAAGTGAAGAAATTACTTCTTCTTCTTACCTTCTTCTTTCTTTTCTTCTTTTTTGGCTTCTTTGGCTTCGGCTACTACTGCATTGCCTTCCACATAAGGACGGCCATAGTAAGAGTCGAGCAGAACCTGCTTCAGCTCGCTGATCAGCGGGTAGCGCGGGTTGGCACCGGTGCACTGGTCATCGAAGGCTTCAATGGACAGGGCATCAACCTTGGCCAGGAACTTCTCTTCCGGTACGCCTGCATCACGGATGGACATAGGGATGTCCAGATCCTTCTTCAGGGCATCCAGCCATGCCAGCAGCTTCTCGATCTTGGCGGCGGTACGGTCACCGGCAGCAGTCAGACCCAGGTGGTCAGCCACTTCGGCATAACGACGACGGGCTTGCGGACGGTCATACTGGGAGAACGCAGTCTGCTTGGTCGGGTTGTCGTTAGCGTTGTAGCGGATCACGTTGCAGATCAGCAGAGCGTTAGACAGACCGTGCGGAATGTGGAACTCGGCACCCAGCTTGTGGGCCATGGAGTGACACACACCCAGGAAGGCGTTGGCAAACGCGATACCAGCGATGGTAGCAGCGTTGTGAACCTTCTCACGAGCAACCATATCAGCCTTGCCATTGTGATAGCTGGAAGGCAGGTATTCCTTCAGCATCTTCAGGGCTTGCAGGGCTTGGCCGTCTGAGTATTCGTTAGCGATAACGGATACATAGGCTTCCATGGCGTGAGTCACGGCATCAACACCACCGAACGCACACAAGGACTTCGGCATGTTGGCAACCAGGTTGGCGTCAACGATGGCCATGTTCGGAGTCAGTTCGTAGTCAGCCAGCGGGTACTTCACGCCAGTGGCATCGTCAGTTACTACGGCGAACGGAGTAACTTCAGAACCGGTACCGGAAGTGGTGGTGATACAAACCAGCTCTGCCTTCTGCCCCATTTTCGGGAACTTGTAGATACGCTTACGGATGTCCATGAAGCGCATGGCCAGATCTTCGAAGGCGGTGTTCGGATGTTCGTACATCACCCACATGATCTTGGCAGCATCCATCGGTGAACCACCACCCAGAGCCAGGATAACGTCCGGCTTGAAGGATTGGGCCATCTCGGCGCCCTTACGGACGATGGACAGAGTCGGATCAGCTTCTACTTCGTAGAATACTTCCACTTCCATGGACATGCCTTTCAGCAAGCGAACCAGTTCATCGGTGTAACCGTTGTTGAACAGGAAGCGGTCGGTGACCACCATAGCGCGCTTTTTGCCTTCCAGATCGCTCAGAGCGATTGGCAGGGAACCACGACGGAAGTAGATAGATTTCGGAAGTTTGTGCCACAGCATATTTTCAGCCCGTTTAGCGACCATCTTCTTGTTGATCAGATGCTTCGGACCAACGTTCTCGGAGATAGAGTTACCACCCCATGAGCCACAACCCAGCGTCAGAGACGGGGCCATAGCGAAGTTGTACAGGTCACCGATACCACCGTGAGTGGTAGGGGTGTTGATCAGGATACGTGCAGTCTTCATCTTGTCGCCGAAGTACTTCACGCGGTCTGCATTGATGTCTTGGTCGGTGTACAGAGCGGAAGTGTGGCCGATACCACCCAGATCCACCATGTCACACGCCATGCTGACGGCTTCTTCGAAGTCTTTGGCACGGAACATACCCAGAGTCGGGGACAGTTTCTCGTGAGCAAATTCTTCTTCTTCGCAGACCTTGACACCTTCACCGATCAGGATCTTGGTATCAGCAGGAACCTTGACACCGGCCATATCGGCAATCTTGGTCGCTGGTTGACCGACGATAGCCGCGTTCATGGCGCCGTTGATCAGAATGATCTTACGAACCTTGTCGGCTTCATCCTTGGACAGAACATAGCCCTTGTGGCTGGCAAAACGCTCTTTCACTTGTTCGTAGACGCTGTCTACAACGATAACCGCTTGTTCAGAGGCACAAACCACACCGTTATCGAAGGTCTTGGACATCAGGATAGAAGCAACAGCACGCTTCACATCAGCAGTCTCATCGATAACAACTGGAACGTTACCCGCGCCAACACCGATGGCAGGCTTACCAGAAGAGTAAGCAGCCTTCACCATACCAGGACCACCGGTCGCCAGGATCAGGTTGATGTCAGGGTGCTTCATCAGCGCGTTGGACAGTTCAACAGACGGTTGGTCGATCCAGCCGATGATGTCAGCCGGAGCACCGGCGGCAATCGCTGCATCCAGTACCAGCTTGGCAGCGGTATTGGTGGAGTTCTTGGCACGTGGGTGCGGGGAGAAGATGATGGCGTTACGAGTCTTCAGTGCAATCAGAGACTTGAAGATTGCAGTTGAAGTCGGGTTGGTGGTCGGAACGATACCACAGATGATACCAACCGGTTCAGCGATGGTGACGGTACCGAACTCGTCGTCTTCGCTCAGAATGCCGCAGGTCTTTTCATCTTTGTACTTGTTGTAGATGTACTCGGAGGCGAAGTGGTTCTTGATAACCTTGTCTTCGATGATACCCATACCGGATTCAGCGACAGCCATTTGGGCCAGCGGAATACGGGCATTGTTGGCGGCCAGAGCGGCGGCACGGAAGATTTTGTCTACTTGCTCTTGAGAGAAAGTAGCGAAAACACGTTGCGCTTCCTTAACGCGAGCAACCAGCTCGTCCAATTCGGCAAGGTTTGATACTGCCATAGCGTTTTCTCCTACTGAGTTTTTGAAAACTGTTTACTAATGTTTGGCGTTATAAAGGTGTGATGAAGTTTGACCAGCGAAAAACGAGTATACACAATGCTGGCTTCACGACAATTTTCCTATGTAACGTCGCTTAGGAAACAATTTTCGAACTGGATTATAGGAGCTGCTCACCCCGCCCAACTTGATCCATATCAATTGTTGTAAAATGACAAAAGAAATTTTGTTTCATCTCTTGTTACGGTTGATTTGGCGGCCAATAGCCATAAATAAAGAAGGGATACAGAGTTTTAGAGCCTTAGGGGTTCAGATGACATCCATTTGTCTGTTCATGATATGCAGCCGGAAAATCTGGCGAATCGATCAGTAATCTTAACTTGCTGATTGCATTCAATGTTCTAATCGAAAGTTCCGGTGGTGGTGTGCTATGTCGACCTGCGGGTGATCTGTTTTTTTTCGCAGAATTCAGCTGTTTGAATGAGAAAAACTAATGGAGATGGACGGGATTAATTTTATTGATTGGTCTTTTATCCTTGGTTCTGGATAATCGCCGCGCTTCAAAACCGTATATAATTTAGTTCGTTGGTTTTCAACATGCAGAGCCTGCTATGGAACATCTGGATTTTTCGCTCTATCTGAAGTTTTTCATTGGCCTAGTCGCCATCATCAATCCACTCGGCCTGTTACCGGTCTTTGTGAGTCTGACCAGTCATCAGACGGCGCAGGAGCGGATGAAAACCAACACCACGGCCAACATCGCAGTGATGGTGATCCTGTGGGTCTCAATGTTCGGGGGCCAGGTCATTCTGGATGTGTTCGGCATTTCTATCGCGTCGTTCCGTATCGCAGGTGGTTCGCTGATTACCTTGATTGCCTGGTCCATGTTGCAAGGCAAGCTGGGGGAGGTGAAGCATAACAAGGAAGAAAAGGGCGAGAGCATCGCCAAAGAGTCCATCGCTGTGGTGCCGCTTGCACTTCCCCTGATGGCGGGGCCAGGAGCTATCAGTTCGACCATTGTCTATTCGAGCCAATTTCATACCCCGAGTCAGCTGTTTGGTTTGAGCTTGGTGGTCGTGGTCTTCTCACTCTTCTCCTGGTTGGTCTTTCGGGCTGCGCCATTACTGTTCCGGGTGATGGGCAAGACGGGGATTAACGTCGTCACCCGGATCATGGGCTTGATTATGATGTCGCTGGGTATCGAGATCATGGTGGCTGGATTGAAACATATGTTCCCGGGTTTGATGTAATTTGGTGCATATCGAGCACCACAAATGGGCGCTTGCTCGATAACTATTCATTTACTCTGCATATCAGGGTAATTTGATGGTAAAGACCCCGTCTTTCCTGCATATCCCCATAAAATCTATTGCAATATTGCCCGTGTCAGGGAATTATTCATTGGTTCGAATATTGACCTTTGGCTCATTTGTGGCCGGTCAGTTCGACAAGGACAATCTGATACGGAGTAAGGACATGACTCATAATAAAAAAGCGCTCGCAATGGCGGTTGCTACTTCCATCCTGCTGTGGGGCTGTGGACAGCCGCAACAAGCAGAAACAAAAGCAGCAGCTCCTGCTGCCAAGCAAGAGGCTGCCAAGCCTTTGAGCAAGGCAGACGTCAAGCTGGCGCCAGTTCAAGAATTAGTGAAAGGCAACGGTGCCGAGCCAGCAACCCTGGATCCGGCCAAGACAGAAGGAACTGTCGAATCCAACATTCAACGTGACCTGTATGAAGGTCTGGTGACCACAGGCCCGAACGGTGAAATCCGTCCGGGTGTCGCAGAACGTTGGGAAAGCAAAGATAACAAGGTGTACACCTTCTATCTGCGCAAAGATGCCAAATGGTCCAATGGCGATCCTGTCACCGCGGGCGACTTTGTTTACGCATTCCGCCGTGTGGTGGATCCCAAGACTGGCTCTCCTTATTCCTGGTATCTGGAAACTCCCGGTATCGTGAATGCCACTGCCGTGATCAATGGCAAGGTCAAGCCGGAAGAGCTGGGCGTCAAAGCCGTTGACGATCATACCTTCGAAGTGACTCTGGAGAAGCCAATCTCCTACTTCGTCAGCATGATGGCACACACCACCGTTTATCCGGAGCCACAAAAAGTCATCGAAAAGTTTGGTGATAAGTGGACCCAGCCGGGCAATCTGGTCGGTAACGGTGCATACAACCTCAAAGAGTGGGTCGTGAACGAGAAGATTGTTCTCGAACGCAACAAGACCTACTGGGATGATGCTCACACCACCATTAACAAGGTGACCTACCTGCCGATCCAGTCCCAGAATGCCGACATGAACCGCTATCTGGCCGGTGAAGTCGAGATGACCTACGAGACTCCGATCGAACAATTCAAGCGCTTGCAAAAAGAGCGTCCGGATGAAGTTCGGGTCACCGGTTACGTGGGTACCTACTACTACGAATTCAATTGCAAGAAGAAGCCGTTTGATGATGTGCGCGTGCGTAAAGCACTGGCTTTCGCCATCGATCGTGCCGTGATTGCTGATTCGGTGATGGGTCAAGGTCAAAAACCTGGATATGGTCTGGTTCCGGACTTTGTCGACGGTTTCGTACCGGCAACTCCGGCCTATGCCAAGTTGACCCAGGAACAACGCAACGAAGAAGCCAAGAAACTGCTGAAAGAAGCCGGTTTCGATGAAGCGCATCCGCTGAAGTTTGAACTGCTGTACAACACCAGTGAAAACCACAAGAAGGTTGCGGTTGCCGTTGCTGCCATGTGGAAGAAGACTCTGGGTGTCGATGTGGCGCTGGTCAACCAGGAATGGAAGACCTACCTGGAAACCAAGTCAGGCGGTAACTTTGACATAGCGCGTGCGGGCTGGATTGCCGATTACAACGAAGCGTCCTCCATGCTGGATCTGAAACAGACCACTCATGGTAACAACGACGGTAAGTACTCCAATCCGAAGTACGATGAACTGATGGCCAAGAGCCGTGAAGTTTCTGATTCTGCAGCTCGTAACAAGCTGTATGCCGAAGCGGAAACCATCCTGGCTGAAGATATGCCGTTGGCAAACATCTATCAGTACGTGACAGCTCGTCTGGTCAAGCCTTATGTCGGTGGTTACCCCAACAATCCGTTGGATAACCTCTACACCAAGGACATGTATATCATTGCTCACTAAGAGTCTCCTGGAGCCATGATTTGAAACCCGCCTTCTGGGCGGGTTTCTTGTGCTTGGCGAAGCGAGGCTTGAAGCCTGTGCCGGAATCGATATGTTAAAATTCATACTAAAACGTTTGTTGGAAGCCATTCCGACTCTGCTGGTGCTGATCACCGTCTCATTCTTCATGATGCGGTTTGCACCGGGTAACCCGTTCTCGACCGAGCGTGGATTACCGCCTGAAGTCATGGCCAACATTCAACAAAAATACGGGCTGGATAAGCCTGTGTATCAACAATATTTGACCTACCTGGGCAACCTTGCGCAGGGTGATTTGGGTCCTTCGTTCAAATACAAAGATTTCTCGGTGAATGATCTGGTCAGTAAAGCGCTGCCCGTTTCAGCCACCATAGGCTCCTTTGCCTTTTTGCTGGCCCTGGGACTGGGGGTGAGCCTCGGCATCATGGCGGCATTACGACAGAACAGCTGGGTGGATTACACCAGTATGTCGCTGGCCATGCTCGGGGTGGTGATGCCCTCGTTTGTGCTGGCCCCGGTTCTGACACTGATTTTTGCCATCAATCTGCAGTGGTTACCTGCGGGTGGCTGGAATGGTGGCCATCTGCAGTTCATGATACTGCCTGTGATCGGCATGACCATGTACTACATCTCCTCGATTGCGCGCATCATGCGCGGCAGCATGATTGAAACCATGAACTCCAACTTCATCCGCACCGCGCGGGCCAAGGGGTTACCGCTCCATCACATCATTCTGCGCCATGCCTTGCGTCCGGCTATGCTGCCTGTTGTTTCCTACCTGGGGCCCGCCTTTGTCGGCATCATCACCGGCTCTGTGGTCATTGAAACCATCTTCGGTTTACCGGGTATAGGCCAGTTATTCGTCAATGGTGCCTTGAACCGGGATTACTCCATGGTGCTGGGCCTGACCATTCTGGTGGGCGCCCTGACCATCACCTTTAATGCGGTGGTGGATATTCTCTATGCCTTCATCGATCCGAAGATCCGCTACTGAGCCTGAGGTGGAATATGGTGCTTAGCAAACTCAAGCAACAAGCCGTCTCCTCCTTTTCGAGTGAGCTGGAAATCAAGGGGCGCTCCCTGTGGCAAGATGCCGCACGCCGCTTCTTTAAAAACAGGGCGGCGCTGGCCAGCCTGATCATTCTTTCGTGCATCACCCTGCTGGTGATACTGGGACCGCTGTTATCTGCCTACGCATTCGATGAGCCGGACTGGGCGTCGATGCATTCGGCGCCTGACTTCGCCACGGGCCACTATTTCGGTACCGATAGTCTGGGCCGGGATCTGTTTGTCCGTACCTTGATGGGGGGGCGGATTTCGTTGATGGTCGGGATCCTGGGCGCTCTGGTAGCCGTGGTGATCGGCACCCTGTATGGCGCTGCGGCCGGTTTTATCGGCGGCCGTCTGGATCGGGTGATGATGCGGACGCTGGAAATTCTCTACGCGTTCCCCTTCATGTTCTTCGTCATCATGTTGGTGACCTTCTTCGGACGTAACCTGTGGCTGATTTTTATCGCCATCGGCGCGGTCAGCTGGCTGGATATGGCGCGGATTGTTCGCGGCCAGACCCTGAGCCTCAAGAGCAAGGAGTTCATTGAGGCGGCCCATGTCTGTGGTGTCTCCCAGTGGAAGATCATCACCCGACACATAGTGCCGAACGTGCTGGGGATAGTGGTGGTCTACTCGACCCTGCTGGTTCCAGGCATGATCCTGTTTGAATCCTTCTTGAGCTTCCTCGGCCTCGGTGTGCAAGAGCCGATGACCAGCTGGGGCGCCTTGCTGGATGAGGGCTCCAAATCGATGGAAGTCGCGCTGTGGCATCTGCTGTTTCCGGCAGGTTTCATGGTGGTGACCCTGTTCTGCTTCAACTTCCTGGGTGACGGTCTGCGTGACGCCCTGGATCCTAAAGACCGTTAAGGAGCACGTCATGTCACTGTTAGTTGTCAATGATCTGCGTGTCGAGTTCAAAACCCCGGAAGGGAACGTAGTTGCCGTCAACGACCTCAACTTCTCCCTGGATGCCGCAGAAACGCTAGGGATAGTCGGGGAGTCCGGCTCTGGCAAGAGTCAGACCGCCTTTGCCCTGATGGGACTGCTGGCCAAGAACGGTATCATCACCGGCTCGGCCAAGTTCGAGGACAAAGAGATCCTCAACCTACCGGTCAAAGAGCTGAATCGTATCCGTGCCGAAAAGATCTCTATGATCTTCCAGGACCCCATGACCTCGCTGAACCCCTACATGAAAGTGGGTACCCAGCTGATGGAAGTGCTGTTGTTGCACAAGGGGATGAGTAAGGCGGAGGCCTATGCGGCCTCGGTGCGGATGCTGGATGCGGTCAAGATCCCCGAAGCGCGCAAGCGGATGGATATGTATCCCCATGAGTTCTCGGGTGGTATGCGTCAGCGGGTGATGATCGCCATGGCCTTGCTGTGCAACCCCAAGCTGCTGATTGCCGATGAACCGACCACGGCGCTGGATGTGACTGTCCAGGCGCAAATCATGACCCTGCTCAACGAGCTCAAGCGTGATTTCAATACCGCCATCATCATGATTACCCATGATCTGGGCGTCATTGCCGGTCTGTGTGACAAGGTGCTGGTGATGTATGCCGGTCGGACCATGGAGTACGGTAAGGTCAACGATATCTTCTATCGCCCATCTCACCCCTATACCGAGGGGCTGCTCAAGGCGATCCCGCGTCTGGATAGTGAAGGGGAAGTACTGGCGACCATTCCAGGGAATCCGCCTAACCTGCTGCGTTTGCCCAAGGGGTGTCCGTTCCAAGAGCGTTGCCACCGGGTCAGCGATATTTGCCGCACCACGGCACCGGAATTGACAGGTTTCCATGATGGTCGCTTGCGCGCCTGTCACTGGGACTGGGAAGAGATTGAGCAGGGGAGAGAGGCGTGATGAGCGACAAGAAACTGTTGCTGGAGGTGGATGCTCTCAAGGTCCACTTCAAGATCAAAAGCGACAAAAGCTGGCCCTGGTCACCGGCCCTGAATCTTAAGGCGGTGGATGGGGTCTCCATCAAGTTGTATGAAGGGGAAACCTTAGGCGTGGTCGGCGAGTCCGGCTGCGGCAAGTCGACCTTTGCCCGGGCCATTATCGGCCTGGTGCCTGCCACCGACGGCACTGTGGTCTGGTTGGGTCAGGATCTGACCAAGCTGCCAGCTCGTGAGCTGCGGGAAAAGCGCAAAGAGATCCAGATGATATTCCAGGATCCTCTGGCCTCGCTGAATCCGCGCATGACCATAGGTGACATCATCGCCGAGCCCTTACAGACCTTCTATCCGGAGCTCGGTAAGGTCGAAGTGATGGACAGAGTTAAAGCGATCATGATGAAGGTCGGTCTGTTGCCCAATCTCATCAACCGTTACCCGCACGAGTTCTCGGGTGGCCAGTGCCAGCGTATCGGTATTGCCCGGGCGCTGATCCTGGAGCCGAAGATGATCATCTGTGATGAGCCGGTTTCGGCGCTGGATGTCTCGATTCAGGCGCAGGTGGTCAACTTGCTCAAAGAGCTGCAGACCGAGATGGGGTTGTCCCTGGTGTTTATTGCCCACGACTTGTCGGTGGTGAAGCACATTTCGGATCGGGTGCTGGTGATGTATCTGGGTAATGCGGTCGAGTTGGGAACCCGCAAGGCGATCTACTCCAACCCGTTGCACCCCTACACCAAGGCGCTGATGTCAGCGGTACCCATCCCGGATCCGGAGCTGGAGCGCAGCAAGACCATCCAGATCCTGGAAGGGGACTTGCCGTCACCCATCAACCCGCCTTCCGGCTGCGTGTTCCGTACCCGCTGTCCGATTGCCGGCCCCGAGTGCGCTAAAACGCGCCCGGGCATCACGGGTAACGATGATCATGCCGTCTCCTGCTTGAAGGTGAGTGTCTGATCCGTTGGGCAGCTGTCTAGGGGTATCGGGCATCCGCGGATTGGATCCACATCCGGTTATCGAAATCGAGATACCGGATGTGTTTCAGAATCAAGAATTGCCGTTACCTAATGTAAAAAACCACCCGGCAGGGTGGTTTTTTTATTTGGATTTTATTTATTCCACACTACTATTCATTCGAATTCTGCCACTCATTGAAATCTCGTTATCAATGCAGGTAAGCAAATAATTAACAGCGACTCGTTCCGGATCTTGCGGTGAAATTTCAGGGTCGACATGATCAATCATCAAGGTGGAATTGGAGCACAGGTCACTCCATTTTATTTTGTCCTGCGATGCTTGGCTATATGCTGCATAAAAATGATAACCCTTGGTCCATTCAAATTCAACGTCACTACTATTAGTGAAATGGTAGGCTTTATGGCGTCCAGTGTCTTCATGCGGAGCGATATGAATGTTCAACTGAGCTTTAGATTCAGTTCCTCCGTTATAAATTGCAGGAAGAACGCTATAATCATCTTTGTGTTCTACATCAGCCGCTGTCTCATGCATTATATTGCCGATTATCGTCTTGCGGTGTAAGGCGGGGATGCCATGTACAGTGTCGATTGTAAAAAAGCTACGATCCTTATTGCTGTTAATATACTGGATATACTTTGAACTAGAAACGGAAAAGGATGGATTGGTGCTGGTGTATATCCTAGCAGACACTATGTGACCAGGCTCTTCGTTTGATGAATTTATTATGCTGACATTTTCACCAAACCATGAAGATAATGTTAATTCCGAGTTATACTTATTGTTATTCAGAAACCAGTCTATATTTTCAAGCGTGGGATAAATATAGCTGGCCGTTAGTTTTTTATCTTCACCAATTTTTGCAAATTCATCATCGCCGGCATCAATATAATAAACAGGGGTGATCCAGTCTTCCTTCGTTTTAAATCGAATAGTTCCAAGGCTTTTTTCGTTTGTAGTGATTTTTAATGAATAATCGATACCAGGCATCAACGGATATTTAGGTGTTAAAAATAGCCGTTGCCCTTTCCATTGCGTGACAATCTCAGGAGTGTACTCTCCTTTTATTGGGTCTTCTAAGGTGGATATGCTAGCTACAACATCCGCCTTATGGTTGATGAGTACGCTAAACTGCGGTTGTAACCCAACGTCAGTCAGTTCGTAGACTTCGTCTTGTTGCATGTTGAATGAGCTATTGTATTCACTGATAACACCGTCAAAGGACATGGTGCTCCAAACCACCCTTGGTTCGCCGAACGTAGCCAGGTTGATTCGCTCTTCGGTATCAAAAATGGTAGGAAAACGCCACAGCCCACCAGTAATATAATCCTGCCAACTTCCGGATGCGCTTTCTGAAAAGTCGCTGCCTTTGCCGATAAGATCAATAGTTCCAGAATTAGATGCATTAAACATCACATAAGTATTATTTCTTCCGGATATAGTTATGTTGCCTGCATTGGGCGTTTCGCCTATGTATCCTGATAAAGGAGTCTTTGTTGCAATATCGAGGTATGTTTTTTCTGTGATAAAAGACACTCTAGCGCTGGTGTTAATTGAAAATTGAGCATTACTTTCTGACCAAGTAGATGAGTATTGATAATTGTCTAGTCGTGAGTAATTAGCAAAAGTGAATGGTTCGGTTTGATTGGTTGAAATTTTTATACTTGTGTTTCCATTGTCATCTTTGGTGCGTTCTGCATCTAATACGCCTTCAAATGACAAAACATGAATGAAACCATTCTCGTCCATGTAACGTTGTGTTAATTGAGGTAGTGTTCAGAATTCTGTGTCATTTCATTAAACTATGACAAAAAGAGATGACACATGACCAAACCATCGTTCGATATCGAAGCTGCGCTGCAAGCCTTGCGTGACGGTAAAGACCTCACTGGCAAAGACGGTATTCTTA
>JBBRVG010000075.1:0-21395 GCA_038247115.1 Enterobacterales bacterium
CGGTTGATATCGGCAAATTCGTCGCGGCCCAGGCCATAAATGGTATGGCTAAGGTTACGGTTGGCGATCAGCCGCAACTCGTTCAGGGATTGACGCACCTGGGAGTTGATGGCGCGGCTGATGACGGCAATCACCAGCACCATGACCAGCAGTGTGGCGATCAGAACCAGCGAGCTGTTGATCAGATACTGGGTAAAAGCGGTATCCGCCGCATCCATATAGACACCAGAGATCAGCAGATAATCTCCGATGGGGGCCACATAAGCGGCTTTGAGAGTTTTAGTGGTACTACCGGGCTTGATGTAGGGGTAGTGAATAAGAGCCGCTTCATCGCCGTGACCGATACGGGTAAAAGCTTGAGAAACCTCTTCGTTGGTTTCGATGACTTGTACCGGATCCAGGAAATTGCCCTCTTTAGCTGCCTTGGGCGGATAGATCAGCAGCCGACCCTGGCGATCGGTCAGGAAAAAGTAGCCGGAGTTCTGTTCGCCCCAGCGTAAACCGGTGAGCAGTTCACGAGTGGTTTCTAGGAATTGTGCCGGATCCTTGCTCAACTGTTGCTGCAGCAATTGGTGGACGCCGCTGACCTGAGCGATCAGGCCTGCATCGATAGACTCACGGATTGCATCCCGAGTAGAGAAAGCCGAGTAGAGATTACCGAGTAACGTACAGAGCAATACCAACACTAACAGGAAGCCCATCTTGCCATTAAAACGTAGGCGAGTGGTTTGCTTGACCCACCAACTGGGGGTGTGGTGGGCGGTTGAGCCCGTTTCTGTGTGATGATACAGAGCTACAGTATTCATTCCTGCTATCCATTAATTTAATTTAATTATTTGAGGGCTATCCGGAAATATCCGGTGCGCGGTAAGAGCCTGATTATTTTAAATAGTTAAATTTAATTCGAGAAGCACGGATAGTAGGCGAGAGGTCTATTTGCTCTAAAATAAATACACTTTGTTGACTTACATCACATTAGGCTCGGTTTGTTTACGCAATATCAACTAAATCAATAACCTATATAAGCAATGAAATGTTGCCAAATGAGTTTTCATCAGCGCTCTCTCTGCAATGCATCACGAAAGTGTGAGCGTGGTCAATCATTAAAAAATCTAATCCGAAAGCAGAAAAAAGGTCAATTGTGAGAGCGGCATATGGCGACTAGACTTTGCTCATACAAAGAGAGTGGAGATTTAAAAATGGCAAGTCACATGAGTACCCATAGCGTCCAATCCCTGGACACCAGCAGTCTGTTAAATCGTGGCAAAATGATGTTTATGACCTGGTTTGAACGGGCTCGTAGCCGCCGTGAGCTGGCTGAATTGCCGCCGCATCTACTGAAAGATATTGGCCTGACCGAATCGGATCGATTCGTCGAGAGTAACAAGCCATTCTGGCGCGACTAGCCTCATCTGGGAGAAACTGGCTTCATGTTGCCCGGTGGTGTATCGACAGCTGTCATTTGCGCTTGAAATTGTCGGACCCTATTTCCGTTTGCCATACCACTGTGCTTTCCGGGTCGCCTTAGCTCGATATCGGGTTGTTGCCAAACAAAGCCTCGCCATGCGGGGCTTTGCTGTTTTTAGCTATAGGCATGGGTGTTGGTGGCGCTGGGTTGGGGGTGGTGTTTTAACCAATCATCGGCATCCAGGATCACCAGCTCAAAGCCTGCGCAGGTACCGTTATCCAGCCAGAGCATATTACCTGTCCCCCAGGGCGCTTCACCGCTCAGTGGTGTATGCCCCATACATACCAAGTCAATTCCGGCAATCCGGGCAATGTCTGGAGCTTTGGTCATCAATAAGCGGGAACTAGCGTGCGGCCGCAGCAATTGTCGCAACTGCTTCAGCCGCTCTCGCTGCCAGAGCAGTTGTTCGAGGATGGCTGGATCCGGACTGGGTGCCCGTAAGCATTCCACCAACTGCTGCCAGTGATTAAAGACCGGGTCGGCATGTACCAGGCCAATCCGGTGGTGGTCGCGGCTGGTGATCTCCATGGCGTAGGGGAGGCGGTGGATCCGCTCCTGACACAAGGCCATCACCTCGGCCTGTTCGATCTCGGCGAGTTGCTCGTACCAGCAGCCGCCATTGTTAAACCACAGTTGCTTGGCATTACGGCTGCCACCCAGCAAGGCCAGCAGCATCAACTGTTCGTGATTGCCGCGGATACTGTGAAACCAGGGTTGCTGCAGCAGTCGCAGGCAGGCCAGATTATCCGCTCCGCGATCCGTCAGATCCCCCAGGGCGATCAGACGATCACCCTGCTCAGGGGAAAAGTCCAAGCGACTCAGGCGTGTGAGGAGTTGCTGATAACAACCGTGCAGATCCCCCATGATCAGGGTACGGCCGGTGACATGCAGATAGCTGAGCACGTGACACTCCGTAAGGCGGTGACATTCCTGAGTTGAGTGTAACGAAGGCTGGCTGGCTTTGCGGTCTGGTATCCAAAATTAAAGCAGTAAATTTAATGCATGAAGTCAGTTGAAGCTGAATACAACAGCAGAAGGGCCACTGAGGGCCCTTCTGGTTGTTCTTTGATGATTGCTAGGAACCTGAGTGTCAGGCTTCGAGGCTGGGTTTGCGCTTGCGCAGTGGGGAAAAGCCATCCTGTTGCAACTCGGCTCTGGGTTGTTGCTTGGCTGGCCGATTTTTCTCATTGGCTGGCCGGGCTTTGCGCACGGGCGGCTTGCTCTTGCCTGCTTTGGGCTCTTTAGCCGCCAGCAGTGGGTGTGCTGCTTTGGGGCCGCGCCGGGGGGCGCTGAAGACGCCCTTGAACTTGCCGCTGAGACCGGGGATTTCGCTGAACGGTATCTCCAGCTGCAACAGGTTCTTCACCGCCTGATAGCTGGCCCAATCTTTGGCGCCGACTAGGGAAATAGCCAGCCCCTTGGCACCAGCGCGGCCGGTACGGCCGATGCGGTGGATAAACTCTTCCGCCGCTTTGGGCATGTCAAAGTTGACCACCAGGGAGACATTGACCAGATCCAGACCTCGCGATGCAATATCAGTTGTAAACAACAGCTTGTAATGACCACGACTGAAGCCATCCATGATGCTGTTACGAGCCGTCTGCTTCAACTCGCCGGACAAGGCAGCGGTACTCAGACCCTTTGCCTGAAACAGTTGCGCCAGGCGCTCGGTATCGGCACGGGTGGCAGTGAAGATGATGGCTTGCTGATAAGACTCATGGTTGAGCAGATGCTCCAGCAGCGCCTGCTTGTGATCTAGATGGTCACACAACAAGAAGCGTTGTTCGATATCTTCGTGGGGAGCCAACTCCTGACCCACAGTAATGCGGCGCGGTGCGTCCAGCAGTACAGTGGCCAACTCTTCAAATTCGGTGTGAGCTAGGGTAGCCGAGAACATCAGGGTTTGACGCAGCCGGTGGTTGGCGGCTTCATGAATTTGTTTCAGCTCGTTGGCAAAGCCCAGATCCAGCATCCGATCCGCTTCATCCAGGATCAGAATTTCCAGACCATCGATAAACAGGCTGCGTTCACTCAAATGGTTGGCGATACGCCCCGGAGTGCCGACCAGAACATGGGGCTGGCGCTGCAATTGCTTGATCTGCTCGTTGAAGTTTTCACCGCCCAGGATCAGCGCGCCCTTGTAGTTGGTGCCCGCCAGTAGCAGACGCAATTGACCATAGACTTGCTTGGCCAGTTCACGGGTTGGCGCCAGAATCAAAGCCCGAGGTCCACGCTTGCTCAACACCTTGCTGGTCATCAGCCGTTGTACCATGGGCAACAAGAAGGCCAGGGTCTTGCCTGATCCGGTTTTCGACGACGCTGCCAAATCATGGCTGGACAGAATTTGAGGAATAGCGCGTTGCTGGATTTCGGTGGCTTCAATAAAGCCCAGATGATTGATGGCCTGCAACAGGCGCGGATTCAATGACAGCTCGTCAAAACGCAAGGTAACACTCCGAAGTAAAAAGACGCATGGTCTTGAGAATGGCGAGACATCCGCAATGGGGCGACGCTCGACACCCAGGGTCAAGGTGGTAAAGGGCTCTTGAAATAACGCGGCTATTCTACGACATGGGGAAAGGTGGCGCGACTTTTCTTGCCCGAACCGGGTGAATCGGCCCTCCCGGACGGTAATGGCGTTGACAGCGGCGCGGCAAAACTTCTAGATTGTCCGTTCGATTGACACTGTCGCCAGGGAGCAGAGCCCGATTTCGGCTTCTGATGCTGGGTTGCAACGCAGTTGCCGGTCCTGTTGTGGGCGATCCCGGAACAGCATGACCTGAGATTAACCTCGACGTTGCACTTCAGTAACTTGAACCCTTTGACCCTCATATGGGCTCTACGCGGCACCAAACCTATGGGAAGTAGTAAACATGCAGCATCAAACCGATGACGTTCGTATCAAAGAGATCAAAGAGCTGTTGCCTCCGATCGCCGTACTGGAAAAATATCCCGCTACCGAAAGTGCAACCAACACTGTCTTTGAGGCTCGGGAAGCCATCCATCGCATTCTGACCGGCGATGATGATCGTCTACTGGTGGTCATCGGCCCTTGCTCCATTCACGATCCGAAAGCCGGGATCGAGTATGGCCAGCGTTTGCTGGCTCTGCGTGAAGAGCTCAAAGACCGCCTGGAAATCGTCATGCGCGTCTACTTTGAAAAGCCGCGCACCACAGTGGGTTGGAAGGGGCTGATCAACGATCCCTACATGGATGGTAGCTATCGCATCAATGATGGCCTGCGCATCGGTCGCAAGTTGTTGCTGGATCTCAACGAGTTGGGCATGCCAACGGCGAGTGAGTTCCTGGATATGATCAGCCCGCAATATGTGGCGGACTTGATGAGCTGGGGTGCCATTGGAGCCCGGACCACGGAATCCCAAGTGCATCGCGAGCTGGCATCCGGTTTGTCATGTCCGGTAGGCTTCAAGAATGGTACCGATGGCACCACCAAGGTCGCTATTGATGCCATCAATGCCGCCAGCGCTTCACACTGTTTCCTGTCAGTGACCAAATTTGGTCATTCCGCGATTGTGCAGACCGGTGGCAATCCGGACTGCCATATCATACTGCGTGGCGGCAAGCTGCCCAATTACAGCGCGGAGCATGTGGCTGCGGTGGCGACCGAGCTGGCAAAAGCTGGCTTACCCAAAAAAGTGATGGTGGATTTCAGCCACGCCAACAGCTCCAAGCAGTACCAGAAGCAGATGGAAGTCTGTACCGATGTCTGCAATCAAGTGGCCCATGGTAGCCAGTTGGTGTTCGGTGTCATGGTGGAGAGTCATCTGGTGGCCGGACGTCAGGATCTGGTTGAAGGTCAAGCCGCCGATCTGACTTATGGTCAGAGCATCACGGATGCTTGTATCGGTTGGGGCGACACTGAGCAACTGCTACGTCAACTGGCAGATGCCGTTGCTGCTCGTCGCGGTTAATTGATTGTCTGGCGGATGACAACACGAGGGCCGCTTGATGCGGCCCTTGTTTTTTTCGCCAATCTTTGCCTGTGTCCGGCACTAGAGATCGATCACCAGTTTGCCAAAGTTCTTGCCTTCCAGCAGGCCGATAAAGGCTTGTGGGGCGTTGGACAACCCTTGGACATGATCCTCGCGGTAGCGAATCTTGCCCTCTTGTAACCAAGTACCCATTTGTGCGGCAAATTCCGGATAACGGTGGCCGTAATCGTCAAAGATGATGAAACCTTTAAGGGTCACGCGACGGGTGAGCAGGGTGCGCAGCAGCAGGGGGGAGAAATCTGGCCCCGCAGGCAGTTCTGTGCTGTTGTACTGGGCTATCAAGCCGCATAGCGGGATACGGGCACCGGTATTGAGCAGCGGCACCACGGCTTGCAACACCTGGCCGCCAACATTTTCAAAGTAGACGTCGATCCCATCGGGACAAGCCAGCGCCAGCTGGGCGGGCAGGTTATTACTGTGGTGATCCACACAGACATCAAAACCCAGCTCTTCCACGGCGTAGCGGCACTTGGTTGCACCGCCAGCAATCCCGACCACGCGACAGCCTTTGAGCTTGGCAATTTGCCCGACTAAAGAGCCAACCGCGCCAGTAGCGGCAGCCACGACGACCGTTTCTCCAGTTTTTGGCTGACCGATATCCAGTAGTCCCATATAGGCGGTAAAGCCCGGCATTCCCAGCACGCCCAATGCCCAGGAGGGCTGGGCCAAGGTTGCCGGTAAGCGGGTTAGACCGGTGCCTGAGCTGATGGCATGACTCTGCCAACCGGTATAGGCCAGCACCCGATCACCAACCGAAAAATCGTCATGCCGACTGGCGATCACCTCACTCACGGCTCCTCCATCCATCACTTCACCGAGCGCCACAGGGGCGGCGTAGGAGGGGCCTTCACTCATGCGGCCGCGCATATAAGGGTCCAAAGACAGGTACAGAGTCTTGAGCAGCACTTCACCGTCTTTGAGTTCGGGCAGTGGCTGATCTTCCAGTCGGAAGTTATCGAGGGTTGGTGCGCCGTGGGGACGGGATGCCAATACAATGCGTTGATTGAACAGAGTCATGGTAATTCCTTGATATAAATGTCGTTGTTGCTGAATGTAGCGGCTAGCCTGGTGATAATAGCCAGCTGTCCTGGATCAGCACCTTGCGACATTAGACCGGTCGCCTAGTTGCTGTCGTTAAAAAAACGACGCGAACGTCGTGGTGAAGTCTGGTTGCTCACTGTGCTGGTCCCGACGAATCACGGCTAGCACAGTGAGCGCTACATATATCGGGTTTTCAGCCTGTTACGCCGAGCAAGCGCTGGCTACTGAGCAAGGCAGCGCTGAGTGCCGAATCATCGCGTCTAAGCTTGGTCAGTAGACTGGCCCCTAGCCAGAGCTGATAGAGCTCTTCGGCCATCGCTTGAGGCGGAGTAGGGAGAATCACCTCATGCACGGCCTGTGCTTGCTCCAGTATCCTGGCCAGATGGGTCACTATCTGCTGCGTTCCCGCCAGCAATGCCTGGCGCATGGGCTCGGACAAGTCGGCTACTTCGGCGCTGAGCTTGACGACCAGACACTGCTCCTCGCAACTGCCATCCCGGTAGAGTTGGTGCCAGCGTGTCCAGTAGGCCATGATTCTTTGACTCGGCGTCAAACTCGCGTCCTGAAACAGTGCCTCAAGACGACTCAGATACAAAGAAAAATAGTGTTCCACCAGCTCGATACCAAACTGCTCTTTAGAGCGAAAGTAGTGGTAGAAAGAGCCTTTCGGAACGCCTGCTGTGCTAAGTATTTCGGCAAGGCCAACGGCTGAAAACCCCTTACCCAGGATCAGACGGGTACCGGTTTCCAACAGGTGCAGACGTGTATCAGTGAATTCAGTTTTTGTATTCATAGTGACTACTCTAACTCACAACTAGACCAGTCGTCTAGCATCTTGTTCTGGTCTCTATGTTACGATCTCTGGCTCAGCAGGCCAAGTCCTGCTGTTTCGTCCGCCGCTTTGCGGAGCAAGGTGGCAGGGGTACCATAGCCGGAGGCGGGTGCCCGAATCCGAGTGGGTATTCGGTGAAGTATTGGGTCATCCAATGGGGTGAAAGGAAGAGGGTTGGTCAATGAAACAAGCGCAGCGTCATCAGGAAATCATCGAGCTGCTAAGTCAGTGTGGATTTGCATCCACCGAAGAGTTGGTTACGCACTTTGACGTCAGCCCGCAGACCATACGCCGGGATTTGAACGAGTTGGCGCAGCAAAACAAGATCCAGCGCCACCATGGTGGCGCTTCGTTGATCTCCACCAACGCCAGCCTATATCCCGCTCATCAGGTGCCACAACAGGAGGAAAAGGAGCGTATTGCCCGGGTGGTTGCAGCACGGATCCCGGATGGTGCTTCCTTGTTCATCGATATCGGCTCCAGTTGCGAGGCCGTGGCCAGAGCCTTGCTGGATCACCGTGACTTGCGGATTGTGACCAATAATTTGAATGTGGCGAGCATCTTGACGGCACGGGATGACTTCACCGTCATTATCGCGGGCGGCGAGATTCGAAGCCGGGATGGCGCTATCGTTGGCGAGTCCACGCGAGATTTTATCGCGCAATTTCGCATGGATTTTGGTGTCGTGGGTATTGCGGCTATCGATGCGCTCGGGGATCTGTTGAATCATCATCATCCCGAGGTACGAGTGTCCCAAGCCATCCTGGCCCACTCCCGCTCGGTATTCTTGCTGGCGGACCATGCTAAATTCGGCCGCCATGCCATGGTCACTCTGGGCTCTATCTCGCAGGTGGATGTGCTATTTACCGATGCTGAACCCCCGCAAAGCCTGTGCCAGTTGATGCAAAACCATAAAGTTGCCTGGTGTGTCTGTTGATTCGGGTCTGTCCTGCCCGTTATGGATGGCAGTGATGGTGCAAGGCAATCTATTGGGGCAACACTGATGGATGGCAAAATGTAATTTGATTACAAGCATTTGTCGCTTCTCTAGGGCGTCCGACCCTATGTCGTTTGTGACACAGATGAAATTTTTACTTGTCAAACATGGGTGCCTGGTGCCTAAATTGGAGACTAACATCTTGCTGTGACAAGGTAATTTCATAGGTGAGTCTGATTTTGTCTCTTGTCAAAACAGAAACACTGGCACGAAAGCGGTAGCTCTTGCCGGGTGGTGAACTGCCGTGTAGGGATACAAACTGTCGTAATTTTACCAAAAGACGTCCTTGCGGCGCCTCACGACTAGAAACTCAGTTGAGGAACACAGATGACCCGTTATTCCCTGGATAAATCCAAGATCAAAGTGTTATTGCTCGAAGGGGTAGACCCGAGCGCCGTTGAATTGTTTCATCAGGCTGGCTACAGCCAGGTGGAATATCTCAAGGGCGCCTTGGATGAAGCCGAATTGCAGCATAAAATTCGTGACGTGCACTTTTTAGGCATTCGTTCCCGCACCCATCTGACCGAAGCCGTATTGTCCCAGGCAGAAAAGCTGGTTGCGATTGGTTGCTTCTGTATTGGTACCAACCAGGTGGACTTGGCTGCAGCGGAAACGCGGGGCATCCCGGTGTTCAATGCTCCTTACTCCAATACACGCAGCGTGGCCGAGTTAGTGACGGGCGAGTACCTGCTGCTGTTACGCGGTATTCCGGCGAAGAACGCCAAAGCGCATCGCGGAGAGTGGGACAAGAGCGCAGCGAACTCGGTTGAGGCGCGGGGTAAAACCTTAGGGATTATCGGTTATGGCCATATCGGGACTCAGGTCGGGATCATTGCCGAGAGTCTGGGGATGCAAGTCTGTTACTACGACATAGAAAACAAGCTGTCGTTGGGGAATGCACGCCAGGTCTCCAGCTTGCACGAGTTGCTGGCCAAGGCTGATGTAGTCAGCATGCATGTGCCGGAAACCCCGGAGACCCGGGATATGATGGGCGTTGAGCAGTTTGCGGCCATGAAATCCGGAGCCATCTTCCTCAATGCGTCACGGGGAACCGTGGTGGATATTGATGCCTTGGTGTCGGCTCTGGAGATCGGTCATCTGGCCGGTGCTGCAATCGATGTGTTCCCGATGGAGCCTGCTACCAACAAGGATCCGTTCAGTTCGCCATTACAGCGTTTTGACAACGTCTTGCTGACACCTCATATCGGCGCTTCAACCTTTGAAGCCCAGCAAAATATCGGTTCGGAAGTCGCCAACAAGCTGATCCGCTATTCCGATAACGGCTCCACACTGACAGCAGTCAACTTTCCAGAAGTATCGTTGCCGGTACAGGGGCAGGTCAGTCGTTTGCTGCACATCCATCACAATCAGCCGGGTGTGCTCAATCGTATCAACCAGACCTTCGCCAGCGAAGGGATCAACATTGCCGCCCAATATCTGCAAACCAGCGCCAATATTGGTTATGTAGTGGTAGATATTGAAAGCGAGCGCAGTGAAGAGGCTCTGGCCATGCTCAAGGGGATTGATGGCACCATTCGCGCGCGAATTTTGCTCTAATCCTTCAGCTTCGATCCTTAGCGCCAAATGACACAGTAAGCCGCCTTGGGCGGCTTTTTTATTGGATCTTCGCAGAATCAAGGGACCTGCTGGCGCCATGGCTGCACTCGGATACCGATGTTTATGCTCCGGGGTGAGAGCTATGTCTGGAATTGACCGGCCTCCATGAAGGGCACCAAAGCTTCCGTGTATTAGACGAGTGGGCCGAAGAGTTGCAGTTGGGTCAGATACAGGCGCAAGTCGAACTCTAATTGGTGGTAGTCGGCCGTCATATGCTCACACAGCTGATAGAAGGCCTTGTTGTGCTCCTTCTCGCGCAAATGGGCTAACTCGTGGACCACTATCATCTTTAAAAAAGGTGCGGGCGCTTCCTTGAAAAGTGCGGCGATCTGGATTTCGGCCTTGGCCTTGAGCTTGCCACCCTGAACACGCGAGATGGCGGTATGTAGACCCAAGGCATGCTGGATCACATTGATCTTGCTATCAAATGCGACTTTAGAGATCGGCGCTGAACTGCGTAGATACTGGTTTTTCAACTCCATGGTGTACTGGTACAACGCCTTGTCGCTCTTGATGAGATGTGTTTTTCCCCCATAGCGTTGGCTGAGCCAGTCGGTGAGTTTGCCTGCCGAGATCAACGCTTGAACCTGGGCCTGGATCGATGCCGGGTATCCCGCCAGAAATTTCAATTCGCTCATCAGGATCCCCTTATTCTCTTGCCTATTGCTGGCGCTGAATTATAGGGGTCTGCTGGCGTGAGGCAAGCAGAGGCTGAGTCGGGTCTAGGCGTTGGACGCCGTTTTAGGTGCTGTATTGCGTATCAAAAGGTAACACAGCGCAAAGCTGTGGTAACGATGGCAGGCTTACCGTGCCATTTTTGCTATGGTGGTGGATGACAGAGGCGTTATGGTCTGGCGTCCTGGTTGTATCCAGCAAAAAACTCAGTAAAGTAAGGGACATTCCGGCTCAAGGTGCTGTTTCCTAAAGTAGTATTGAAAAGCTTTCCAATCGCCAGGGTGCGCTGTGTTCGCCGCATCCACAATCGTTCATGGGGTTACTATGGAACAAGTAAGCAAATCAACTTTTACCGATGTACTGGAATATGTGCGTATGTCTCGTCGCAAAAACAAGCTGAAGCGCGAAATCGTTGATAACGAGAAGAAGATCCGTGACAACCAGAAACGGGTGCTGTTGCTGGAAAACCTCTCCGATTACATCAAGCCGGGCATGAGTGTTGAAGAAATCCAGGCCATCATCGCCAGCATGAAGAGCGATTATGAAGATCGGGTCGATGAATATGTCATCGTCAATGCCGAGCTCTCCAAGGAGCGCCGCGAGCTGAGCCAGAAGCTGGTTGAGCTGGGGAAAGAGAAAACCCAAGCCTGATAAGTCGATTCTGCCGGATGAGAAAAGCCCGAAGCAAAACTTCGGGCTTTTTTATTCACGCTTGGCGGGATGAACTGTCAGTTAAGATGGCTAGAGTTGTTGCAGATAACGAGCCAGTGCCTTGAGGATCGCCATCTTACGGGTATCCTGAGCGTGCTGCTCCAGCAGTAACTCCAGTTTGAAGACATACTGATCGGCATGTTGATTCAGATAATCCGCACAATGGCGTTGCCACACCGCCAACTCGCTGGCCGATAGGCTCAACGGGTAGTTCCTGGCGCGATAGCGGAATAGCATCTGTTGCAACCGGGCATCATTGAAGACGAACGTACGATCCGCCAGTTGCTCGGGCGGTGTGGTGCGCACCAGCTCCATGGTGGCTTTATCCCCATCCTGAAAGAAACCGGCATACAACTGCAATTCTGCTTCTTGCTGTACCGGATCCTCATGCTCCGGAGATGGAGCAAACACCTCGAGTAGTTTTTCCCGAATCTCGGGATGTTGGCGCAGCAGGTTCAGGCTTTGCCGGCATTGTTGCCGATCCAGGCCCAGCTCATCGGCCCTTTGCTCACTCAAGGTGGCCGCAGGGGCGAGTACCGGGCACTTGTTGATATGCACCAACTTGACACCGATGGGAAGCTCATCACCCAGCTCATCGCGCTTGGTATACAGACGTTCGCGAATTTGCTCCGCGCTGAGTGTGACGAGCGGGCTGACATCCTTGTTCAGATCGACCACGATCACCGCATTGGCATTGGTCGGGTGCCATGCCACGGGCGATACCCAGCTGACACAGCCTTGCAAGGGCGAAAACATACCCGAGACATGGACCAGCGGTTTCATGCCGATCACGTCGATCAGGGTTTTGATCTTGTTTTTCTGGCGCATGCTGAACAAGTAGTTGAATAACTTCGGCTGCTTGGTGCGCAGTAGCTTAGCGATCTGGATGGTGGCATCGACGTCGGAGAGGGCATCATGAGCCTGCTCATGGCCAATGCCGTTGGCTTTGGTCAGCAGCTCGAGGCGGAAACTCGGCTTGCCCTCCTCATCAAACACCCAGTTGATCCCCTCGGGGCGTAGTGCATAACAGGCGCGCACCACATCCAGCAGATCCCACCGTGAATTACCGCGCTGCCAGCTGTAGGCGTAGGGATCAAAATAGTTCCGATACAGGCCATAGCGGGTAAATTCATCGTCAAAGCGAATGTTGTTATAGCCGAGAATACAGGTCTCGGGCTGGCTGAATTCGGCGTGGATCCGCGCCATAAATTCTGCTTCCGGTAGTCCGTTCTGATTTACGACTTGCGGGGTGATCCCGGTGATCAGGCAGCTTTCCGGATCGGGCAGATAGTCCACTGGCATCTGGCAGTAGATCATCAGCGGCTCGCCAATGGGATTGAGCTCGGCATCCGTGCGGATACCGGCAAACTGTGCCGGACGATCTCGTCCTGGGTGGATGCCGAAGGTTTCGTAATCGTGGACGTAGAATGTGGGCTGCGGGCTGTTATTCACGGCGGTTGCTCGTCTACAAGTTAAGGGTTTCTGCTCGGAGTTCATGGTGAGCGTTTGGGGTCAGAAACCGACAGACATTGGTTGCTGATTCTAACACGGCCGACTCGGTCTGCCGATCCTCGCCGCAGGTTACTGGACCCTCTACCGACAATAGAACTGGATGATAGTCTGAATCGCAGACAAAAAAAGAAGAGGCATGGCCTCTTCATATGTTCAACACGATGAAAGGGGTGGGGCTGGTTAGCCCATGAAACTGGTCTGGGAGGTTGAATGCCAGCCGTGGTACTCACTGATCGCCAAACAAACCATCTCCTCCTCGCGGAGGCCGAATGGCAGCTTATTGTCGATACACAGGGTCTTGGTCTCCTGATAGGGAGAACCACAATTGTCCAGCACGTCGAACACTTGGTCTTTCAGGCGTGGGTAGTCAATTCGTTGCATTGGTTATCCCTCTTTTGGTTGAGTCGTATCTTTATTGTACAAATAAGCCCCACTGTCAAAATCACAAGCCTGCGGGGGCCCACTTTTGCGACCTGGATCGAGTAACTTATCAATAAGCGATCACAGCGTCGGGATCTGCCAGATCAGCCTGTGCTAATCATGGCCGATCAGTATGACAGCTTGACGACTCATACCGCTGGCCGGTTTTGCAGCCACTGTTCGATCCCTAACGCGGCACGCAAGCCGGTGGAGAAGCAAGCGGTTAGCAGATAGCCTCCAGTCGGCGCTTCCCAATCCAGCATTTCACCGGCACAGAAGACTCCGGGCTCATTTGCCAGCATCAACTCATCGGTCAAACTATGGAGTTCTACGCCACCGGCACTGCTGATTGCTTCGTCAATCGGCCGTGTAGCACGGACATGAATGGGCAACGCCTTGATGTGGGCGGCTAGCAATGTGGGATCGGCAAACACCTCGGCACTGGTACATTCCCGCAATAACCCAGCCTTTGCGCCTTCAAGGCTCAAGCGGCTTCGCAGGTGATTGGCCATTGATTTGGAGCCTCGCGGCTGGCGCAGCTCCTGCTCAACCCGTGCCAAGGAACGCCCTGGTAACAGATCCAGATAGAAACAGGCGCTACCGTTTTGCTCCAGTTCATGACGCAAGGCGGGTGTGAAGGGGTAGAGCAGGCTGCCTTCCATGCCATGCTGGGTGATCACGCATTCGCCTTGACGCGTGATCAGCTCTCCTGCCGCATTGGTATGACTTAGCACTATGCTCTTGAGCGGTGCTCCGGAAAATTTGTCACGGAAATGCTCGCTCCAGAGCATCTCGAAGCCGCAATTACTAGGTTTCAAGGGCATCACCGCAATGCCATGTGCGGTAAAGGGGGCAACCCAGGCACCGGTTGATCCCAGACGTGGCCAACTGGCCCCGCCCAAGGCAAATAACACCGCCCGCGCCTGGTAGTGCTGGATACCCTCCGGGGTGATAAAACTCAGCCGATCTTTGTCCGGTGCTCCCTGCCATTGATGGCGAACGTGAAAATGCACCCCTTGCTCACGCAGCCGTTGTAGCCAGGCCCGCAGCAGGGGGGCTGCTTTCATGTCGGTCGGAAAGACTCGGCCCGAGGAGCCAACAAAGGTTTCAAAACCAAGTCCCAGTGCCCATTGCCGCAACTGCTCGGCTCCAAAATCGGCCAGCAAAGGACGGATCCAGCTTGCGGCGTCGCCATAGCGTTGCACAAATTCGGCAAAGGGCTCGGCATGGGTCAGGTTCATGCCGCCTTTACCTGCTTGCAGGAACTTCCGGCCCACCGAGGGCATGGCATCGAACAGATCGACGCTATATCCCCGGGCGCTGAGGTGATCTGCGGCCATCAAGCCGGCAGGACCACCACCAATGATGGCGATCTCGAGTGGAATAGGGGTTGGTGCTGCAGACATAAAAACCTTGCTGATTGACGAGAATGACCTGAACTAGGCGCGCGCAGTGTATCGGCTGCGCTGCTATGGCTCAAGCCTTGCCAGCTGGCGTCGCTGGGGCCAGTCGCCTGAATAACCACTTCACCCCCTCAATCGCCAGGTAGTAACTGCATGCCGCCAAGAAAATAGAGATCCAGAGTGTCCAGGCTAGGGGTGTAGTGCCGAATAACTGATTCATGAACGGAACATTGGTCTGCAGGCCTTGCAGCAGTAGCAGGGTGCTAATGGCCCACCAGACCAGAGGATTGCCGCTCCAGGCTTGCCAATGGAAGGTATGAGCTTCCAATTGGCGACAACTGATCAGGAAAAACATTTCAGCCATGATCAGCGTATTGATCGCCACCGTACGGCTGGTGCCGAGTGCCATCTCTTGCATCACAGTCCACTGGTAGATCCCCAGCGTCAGCACACTCATCAGTAGCGCGCTGGCGATGATCAGTAACCAGAGCTGTGGGGATAGCAGTGCTTCATCCGGGCGACGAGGTGGTCGTAACATTAAGGCCCGATAGGGTTTTTCAAACGCCAGGGGTAACGAGAGGGTAATAGCACTGACCATATTGACCCAGAGGATCTGCACTGGTGTGATGGGTAAGGCAATCCCTAGCAAGATGGCCGACAGCAATACCAGCGCCTGGGCGCCATTGGTCGGTAGCAGGAATACCAGGGCTTTGCGCAGATTCTCATAGATGGTGCGCCCTTCACTCACTGCATCACGGAGGGTGGCAAAATTATCATCAGCCAACACCATGCTGGCGGCTTCTTTCGCCGCTTCCGTGCCATGTAACCCCATGGCCACGCCAATATCAGCACGTTTGAGGGCCGGCGCATCATTGACCCCGTCACCTGTCATGGCGGTTACGTGGCCTGCCGCTTGCAGGGCCTTGATCAGGCGTAGTTTATGGCTTGGTGTTGCTCGGGCAATGATATGGGCCTCCTTGAGTCGTTGCGCTAACTCGGGTTCGGAGAGTTGATCCAGCTCGGAGCCGGTGATGACGATCGGGTCTTTCGCCAATCCCAACTGCTGGCCGATGGCGCGGGCAGTGACGGCATGATCGCCGGTGATCATCAGGATGCGGATCCCGGCGCGCTGACATTCGGTCACCGCGTCTCTAGCCTCTGCGCGGGCCGGATCGGCCATGCCGACCAGACCTAATAATCTCCAGCCATTGCCGGGGAGTTGTGCGCTGGCAAGATGGCCTGTCACAGGCGTGGTGGGGTTGTAGTTTTGATAGGAGGCAAAAGCCAGTATACGCAGGCCTTCTGCGGCCATGCTTTCGGCGCGTTGTTGCCAACTCTGGGTCTGCTGCGAGGCGGCATCTGCTGGCTCACACAGTGGAATGATCCGCTCCGGTGCTCCCTTGATGAAGAGGTGCTGTCCATTCTGTTGCTGGTTGAGGGTGGCCATATAGCCGATCGTCGATTCAAAGGGCAATTCGGCCAGGCGTGGATTGGCAGCCCGTAACGGCTGGTCATCGACTCCGGCTTTGGCCGCCAGCACCAACAGGGCCCCTTCGGTCGGATCGCCATGGAGCTGATGCGGGTGCTTCGCATCCTGGCTCTGCGCTTCGAAACGGGCATCGTTACATAATATGGCCGCTTCGAGGAGTGACCCTAGGGCGTCGGTAGCATCCGGTGTTGCTAAGTGCCTAGGCTGATAGGCGGTGATTTCAGAACTTGTGGCGCTGGGCCAGTGCGCGGCATTCAGCTCACCTTGTGGCGCATAGCCAACCCCCGTCACTGTGATCTGTTCATCGGGTAACGCCACTTGCTGAACTGTCATCTCGTTCCGGGTCAGAGTGCCAGTTTTATCGCTACAGATGATGGTGACGGCACCGAGAGTTTCCACCGCCGGAAGTCTGCGCACGATAGCATTGCGGCTGGCCATCCGTTGCACACCGATGGCCAACGTGATGGTGATGACGGCCGGGAGCCCCTCCGGAATGGCGGCAACGGCCAATCCGACTGCTGCCATGAAGAGTTGGTCCAGGGGGTAGTTACGCCACAGCCAGCCAAATGCAAAGGTGGCGACGGCCAGGATCAGGATCCAGATGGTGAGCTGGCGCGCTAGCTTCTCCAGTTGCTGCAGTAATGGCGTCGTCATGGGTTCAACATGCTGCAGCATCTGGCCGATCTGGCCCAATTCGGTGTTATCGGCGGTGGCAACTACCACCGCTTTGGCCCGGCCTTGCGTGATCAGGGTTCCGGCATAGAGCATGTTGGTTCGCTCGGCCAACGGGGTATCTGCGGGTAGGGGTTGAACTTGTTTGCTGATACTCAGCGATTCGCCGGTCAGCGCGCTTTCCTGAACGAGTAGGTTGATGACCTCTATCAGCCGCAGATCGGCCGGAACCTTGTCGCCGGACTCCAGCAAGACGATATCTCCGGTAACCAGCAGATCGGCATCCAATTGATGGTGTTGCCCCTCCCGTAGGGTCATGCAGCGAATTTTTAATAGCTGGCGTATAGCCGCCAAGGCGTGTTCGGCTTTTCCTTCCTGGATCAGACCCACGATGGCATTGATGATCACAACACCCAGGATCACCAGACCATCGGTCCAGTGTCCGGACAGCCAGCTCAATAGAGCCGCCAGCAACAAGACATAGATCAGCAGATTATGGAATTGGCGGGCAAAACGTCGCCACCCGGGGACTCCGGGTGCCGGTGTCAACCGGTTGGGACCCTGTACGGCCAAGCGCGACTGCGCTTCGGCGTGGCTCAACCCCGCGGTGTGGCTCTCTAGCGTCGACAAAATAGTGTCGTAGTCCTGCGCGTGCCATGGCAGCGGAGTGGGTTCCATGAGTGAGCTCCTTGTGGGTCATCAGGTTTGATTATGGGCTCGATTGTGCTCCTGTGCGGCCTCAACCAGACGATAAATGCTACATCAGCTGTAACGATGGGGTTGCTGTTGCATCTGAGACGACAGTTCATAAGATCCTGTTGCGGACTACAAAACAATGAAGGCGATCACGTTTTTCTCGTCACGCCAGACCAAAAGGAGTATGCTTGCGCGCGCACTGGGTATCCCCGCTGATACTGCGCCTGGTTGAGTTCGCCTTGTTTTTCGCGGCCGATCAAGCCCCCCGCTGTGCTGATTGAAGTCTTCTCTTCCTCCCGGATCCATTCCGCAGAAAGGGCCGGACTTCCCTTTTTGTCCGGCATCATCCGTCCACGGGGCGGAGCTGCCTTATTACTCTCAAGTAGGTTGTTATGAGTTTTTCCTCCCTCGGTCTTTCCGAATCCTTGCTGCGCGCCGTTGCCGATCAGGGTTATGAAACCCCATCTCCCATTCAGTTACAGGCGATCCCGGCCGTGCTGGATGGCCGTGATTTGATGGCGGCGGCCCAGACGGGTACCGGCAAGACCGCTGGTTTTACCTTGCCTATGCTGCAACGTCTGATGGGGGCCCCAGATCAGCCCCGCAAGAAAGTCTCGCCCAATCGCGTTCGGGCATTGGTGTTGACCCCAACCCGTGAATTGGCCGCACAAGTCGGCGAGAGCGTGGCGACTTATGGCAAACACCTGCCGTTGCGTCACAGCGTGGTGTTCGGTGGCGTCGGTATCAATCCGCAAATGATGGCGTTGCGCAAGGGGCTGGACGTACTGGTGGCGTGCCCGGGGCGTCTGCTGGATCTCTATTCCCAGAATGCGGTGCGTTTTGATGAGCTGGAAATTCTGGTGCTGGATGAAGCGGATCGCATGCTCGATATGGGCTTCATCCACGATATTCGCCGCATCCTGAAGTTACTGCCGCAGAAGCGCCAGAATCTGATGTTCTCCGCCACCTTTGCCGATGAAATCCGTGAGCTGGCGACCGGTATGCTGAATAACCCGCTGCTGGTCGAAGTCGCGCCGCGCAATAGTACTGCCGATCGCATCGAGCAACTGGTGCATCCGGTGGATAAAGCCAACAAGCCGGCATTACTGTCCCATCTGGTGAGCAGCCATAACTGGGAACAGGTGCTGGTCTTTACCCGTACCAAGCACATCGCCAACCGTCTGGCGGAGCGTCTGGAGCGCGATGGCATCAGCGCTGCAGCGATCCATGGCAACAAGAGTCAGGGCGCACGGACCAAGGCTTTGGCTGGTTTCAAGAGTGGCGATGTGCGGGTGCTGGTTGCCACCGACATTGCGGCGCGCGGCCTGGATATCGACAAGTTGCCGCAGGTCGTCAACTTTGAGCTGCCCAATGTGGCCGAAGATTATGTTCACCGTATTGGTCGTACCGGCCGGGCCGGTGCTGCAGGTCATGCTATCTCCCTGGTCAGTGCGGATGAGGGTAAGCTGCTGCGCGGTATCGAACGACTGACCAAACAGGAATTGCCACGGGAGATCATTGCTGGTTTTGAGCCAGATGCTCAAACCATGCGAGCCATCGAGCAAGGCACGGGTCAACCGGTACGCAAAGGCCAGGAGCAAGAAGGGCGTCCAGCGCGCTCTGGCTCGGGTCGTCCGGGACAAGCTCGTCAAAATGGTCGGCCGGGGGAAGGCCAGAAGCGCTCTGCTCCTGCTGGTGCAGGCAATGGTAATGGTGCTCGCAGTGGCAAACCAGCCGCCGAAGGTGGCCGTCGTGCTCCGCAACGGGCGCCGGATCGCCATGCCAATCAGGCTGTCAAACCCCACGGCAACAAGTAATCACTCTATATCTATGTGTTGACAATACAAAAACGCCCGTCTTGATGACGGGCGTTTTTTTATGGGGGAATCGAACTGGTGCTAGCTTGACTTGAATTGATTTTGCTCGGCGACGTAGTGGAAATTGGCGGCGGCCAGATAATCGATCAGTTCAGCAGCATCGATATCGTGATAGCGCACTAACTCCTCCAAAGAGAAGAAGTGATCCCTCAACTGGGTATTGACCAGGCTGAGCAGCATGGGGGCGGGTAGGGCGGCAAATCGCGTCAAAGAAAACACAGTTATTCTCCGGTAGATGACATATCACCAGGGGCTGATTCTTGGCGATTTTGTTCGGCTAATCGGCGATTGTGCAGCTGTGCCGGCGTTTGCAACAGCAGCTCCCAGAAGCAAAAGGCTTCGATAACAAATAGCACCAGGAAAAGCGGACTCCACCAGGATAAGAGACTCCCGGATGCCATATCGGCACGTAATAGCCAGCCACTAGCAAAGCTGCAACACAGCAGTAAACCTGTGCGCAACAAGACCTGCTTGCGCCGCCAGCCCTGAGTGTGCAAGTTGATCAATCGCTTCGGAAACAGGCTGATGAGCAAACCCACCCATACCAGCATCATGGTACTGAGGGTCAGGGTGAAGTGATTGGGTGAACTGACAGGATAGAGCCGAAAATAGACGATCAGTAACGGATAAAAACTGGCAAAACTCACCACCGATATCAGCAGCAAGGCTCCGCGATTCAGACGAACGCTGCGACAGCCGGTGGCGGTATGAGCATGAAAATAAGCTGAAAATACCGCAACGCTGAAGACCATCAGCGCGATCAATATGAACCACAGCATAGAAACTCCTGCTTGATGAGTGTGGGAATATGAATGAAATCCGCAGAACGATTTGTTCAGCAAAGGGTAACAAGGGATGGGCGTCGAGGATAGAGGGAGAAAGTAAACTCGCGGTGTGGACCTTGTGGTGTAACGACCGCGCGGGCCGTTACACCAAGGGCTTATTAGAACTTCACCTGAATAGCAGCTGCTACCGCGATGGCCTGGGTCACCGCTGTTTCAGTGTTTTCGGCACGGACCAGTGCCACGCCGAGGCGGCGACGGCCGTGAATTTCTGGTTTGCCGAATAACCGCACCTGTGCACCCGGGATCAGACGCAAGGCATCGGCCACGCCGTCAAAACGGATGTTCGTCGACTCGCCTTCACGAAGCACGACCGCGGAGGCCGATGGCCCATGCTGCTGGATCTGGCCAATTGGTAAACCCAGGATGGCGCGCGCGTGGAGTGCGAACTCGGAGAGATCCTGAGAAATCAGTGTCACCATGCCAGTGTCATGGGGACGGGGAGAGACTTCACTGAAATAGACGTCGTTATCACGGATAAACAATTCGACACCGAAGAGGCCATAGCCACCCAGTGCTGCTACCACTTCCCGTGCTATATGCTTGGATTTTTCCAGAACCTCGGCTGACATCACCTGTGGCTGCCAAGACTCCCGGTAGTCACCATCTTCCTGGCGGTGACCAATGGGCGCACAGAAATGAATGCCATCCACGGCGCTGACCGTCAGCAGGGTGATCTCGTAATCGAAAGGAACGAAACCTTCTACTATGACTTTGCCACGGCCGGCGCGGCCACCTTCCTGTGCATACTGCCATGCCGCTGCAATCTGCTCGGGACGTCTGACGACACTTTGTCCCTTGCCGGAGGAGCTCATCACGGGTTTGACCACGCAGGGCAGGCCCACGAATTGAACGGCGGCCTCATAATCAGCAGCGGTATCGGCAAACCGGTAGGGCGAGGTACTCAACCCCAGCGTCTCGGCCGCCAGGCGGCGGATCCCTTCACGATCCATGGTCAAACGCGTCGCTCTGGCGGTGGGTATGACGTTGAAACCTTCGGTTTCCAGCTCTTGCAAGGTTTCGGTGGCGATGGCTTCAATTTCCGGAATGATGTAATGGGGCTGCTCTTGCTCAATCAGCTGCCGTAACGCCGCCCCATCGAGCATGTTGATCACATGGCTGCGATGGGC
>JBBRVG010000076.1:0-21040 GCA_038247115.1 Enterobacterales bacterium
CCCTGCCTGCCGTGAATATATGATTTTCAGCCATGGCTCAGCCGAGAGTGGACACGGCATGATGCTGGAGTCGCTGCGCGCTCGCCCCTTGCTGGATTTAGGCCTGCGCCTGGGCGAAGGAACGGGCGCGGCGCTGGCATTACCTCTGCTGCGTGCTGCCTGCTGCTTTTATAACGATATGGCCAGCTTCAGCAGCGCCGGAGTCACGGTCTGATGTCTGGAGGCAAATTCCTGGCTGCAGCGCGGCGGCAGGGAAACTACTTCCTGCTGGCGCTGGCCTTTTTTACCCGGATCCCGATCCCGGCCTCGACGCCGTTTTCAGCAGAGCGCCTCAATCACGCCAGCCGCTACTTTTCCGCCATCGGTCTACTGGTCGGGCTCTGGGGGGCTGGCGTCTGGCTGCTGGCCCAGTCGTTGCTGCCGCTCTCGGTTGCCATTTTGATCAGCATGGCCGCCACGATCAAGATCACCGGCGCCTTTCATGAAGATGGATTGGCCGATATGAGTGACGGTTTGGGCGGTGGCATGGATACCGCCCGCAAGCTGGAGATCATGAAGGACTCGCGACTCGGTACCTATGGCGCCATCACGCTGCTGCTGGCTGTCTTGATCAAGTATGTCTCTTTACTTGAGATCAGTAGGCTTTCTCTGATCGAAGGTTTGCTAGCTTTGATCCTGTTGCACACTACATCACGCGCATTGGCGGGGAGCCTGATTTTCGATATGCATTATGTGCGTGATGACAGCGGAAAGGCCAAACCACTGGCGCAAAATCAGTCCATGACTGATCTGGTTGTATTGCTATTTTTTGGCACCTTACCCTTGTTATTACTGGATATTTCCAGTGCACTTATATTCCTGGTGATCTTCATAGCTCTGCGCTACTGGATCAAGCACTGGCTCATTCGGCAGTTGGGTGGTTATACCGGGGATTGTCTGGGTGCTGCACAGCAGATCAGCGAGGTATTGGGTTATCTGATCTGGCTTTCGCTACAACAATTGCAGATCATTCGCCTGAATCCACTGATCGACTCGCTCTTGTTTTCTTAAGGTACCAGATGGCAAAAATTACCTTGATACTCGGCGGTGCCCGCTCCGGAAAATCAGCACTGGCCTGTCAACTCGCCGCACAGAGTGAAATGGCGGTGACCTATGTGGCAACCGCCACGGCACGGGATGCTGAAATGACGACCCGGATCCAGCGCCATCAGCAGGAGCGCCCTGCTCATTGGCGACTGGTCGAAGCGCCTGTGGCGTTGGCCCAGACCATTGCCGTTCATGCTGGCAATGACCAGTGCCTGATTGTGGATTGTCTGACGCTTTGGCTCACGAATCTGCTGCACGATGCCAACGGACAACCGCAGCCTGATACAGTGCTGAGCGAGCATTTTGGGGCTCTGGAGCAAGCGCTGGAACAGGCTGATGGCACCATTTTGCTGGTTAGTAATGAGGTGGGGCTCGGCATTATTCCGCTCGGTGAACTGACGCGGCGTTTCGTGGATGAGGCCGGGCGACTGAATCAGCGTCTGGCGCGTTTGGCCGATCATGTCTTTTTTGTTGCCGCCGGACTTCCTCTGACCTTAAAAGGTTAGAGTGCCCAACACATAATCATGATGAGAACTGTATGGCTGATATCACACCACGGCACATAGGGCTGTTGCGCCACGGCAGTCTGGATGCCGCGCCGGCCCTCTACGGGCGTAGCGATCCGCCACTCTCCACTGAAGGGTGGCAAGCGTTTGAAACATTATTCGGGGCTCAGCAGCTGCCCTGGCAGCGCATACTCTGCTCCCCTCGCCTCCGTTGCCGCCAGGTCGCCGAGCCTTTAGCACAAAAATTTAATCTGCCGCTGGAGATTTGGCCTGAGCTAGCGGAGATGGATTTTGGTCGCTGGGATGGGACTCCCTATGACGAGCTGGTTGCGGAGTGGCCCAGGCTGGAGCGTTTCTGGAGTGACCCCTTGCGTTTTCCGCTGCCAGAGGCAGAACATCTTGGCGATTTTCATGCCCGTATCTCTCAGGCTTGGGAACGCGTCCTGACCCTGAGCCAACAGCAGTCGCTGCTGTTGGTCACCCACGGCGGCGTCATTCGCCTGATCCTGGCCCAATTGCTCCATGCTGATTGGCGGCGTGGAGATTTCTATCAGCGCCTGAATATCCCCTATGCGTCGCTGACGCAACTGACTGTCTGGCATGGTGATGGCCAACCGGCACTCCAGATCCGCCAGTTGGCAGCTCTTCCTGCCGAGGTATAACCATGTTGCTTCAACAACCAGCTACCCAACCCACTCTGATGGTGCAAGGTACCAGCTCTGATGCCGGTAAAAGCCTGCTGGTGACCGCCCTGTGCCGAATTTACGCTCGTCAGGGCCATAGCGTGGCGCCCTTCAAACCGCAAAATATGGCGCTGAACAGTGCGGTAACCGCTGATGGCGGCGAGATTGGTCGTGCCCAAGCGGTGCAAGCCCTGGCCGCAGGTCTGGCGCCGAGTGTTCATTTCAATCCTGTCCTGCTCAAACCCAACTCGGATACCGGCTGTCAGGTGATCCTGCAAGGACGCGCCCTCGGCAACATGGAGGCCGAGGCGTATCACGATTACAAGCCGGTCGCGATGGCGGCGGTGCTGGACTCCCACCAACGGCTGCGGCAGCAGTATGGGCGCATTATCGTCGAAGGCGCCGGCAGTCCTGCCGAGATCAATCTGCGAGCCGGGGACATTGCCAACATGGGGTTCGCCGAAGTGGTCGATTGCCCGGTGATCCTGATTGCCGACATAGATCGCGGTGGTGTATTTGCCCAACTGGTGGGCACCCTGGCGCTGCTTTCAGAGTCCGAGCGTGCGCGAGTACAGGGTTTTGTCATCAATAAATTTCGCGGCGAGCTGGCGTTATTGCAATCGGGCCTCGACTGGCTGGAGCAAGAAACCGGTAAACCGGTACTGGGCGTCATCCCTTACCTGCAGGGTCTGGAGATCGCCGCTGAAGATGCAATTGCTACCCGTCAAACCACACAAGTGAGCCAGATCCGGATTGTGGTGCCGGTATTACCCCGGATCAGCAACCATACCGACTTTGATGCCTTGCGCCTGCATCCGGATATCGATTTGCAGTTCATCCCCTTGCATCAGCCCTTACCAGCTTGTGATTTGGTGATCCTTCCCGGCAGCAAAAACGTAAGAGCTGACTTGGCGCTATTCCGTGAGCAAGGTTGGGAAGCTATGTTGCGCCGTCATCTCAGGTACGGTGGCAAGGTATTCGGCATCTGTGGCGGCTACCAGATGCTGGGGCGGCGTATCGAGGACCCTCTCGGTATCGAAGATACGCCCGGTGAGAGTGCCGGCCTGGATCTGCTGCCGATCGACACCGAGCTGATGCCGGATAAACAATTATGTCAACGCCAGGGCCAACTTCGCCTCCATAACGAAACAGTGCCGGTGCATGGCTATGAAATCCATGTTGGCCGTAGCCGTGTTGCCCCAGGCTCGACACCACTCGTCACCTATGACGATGGCTCGACCGACGGCACCATCAGTGGCGATCAGCAGGTTGCCGGTTGTTACCTGCACGGCTTATTCGACACCCCCGAGGCGCTGTCTGCACTGATGACTTGGCTTGGGCATAGCGTGACAACACCCGTTTCTTATGCACAACAGCAGCAGGACGCTATTGAGCGTCTGGCTGATTGTGTAGAACAACACCTGGATATGGCGAAGCTGGAGTCGCTGTTCCATAGCAACTGGAGACAAAATCATGGTGAATGAACAGCAGCGGGATGAGCGGCACAAGGCCCGACAACAGCGCCTGAAAGAACAGGTCGATGCGCGGATTGCGGCAGCACAGGAGGATCGGGGCCTGCTGATTGTCATCACGGGTGATGGCAAGGGCAAGAGTACCTCCGGATTTGGCACCGTCTGTCGCGCGGTTGGACATGGTCTTAACGCGGCCGTGGTGCAATTTATCAAAGGCACCTGGGCCTGTGGTGAACGCAATCTGTTAAGTTCTGCCGGGGTGAAATTTCATGTCATGGCCACCGGCTTTACCTGGGAAACCCAGGATCGGCAAGCCGATTCACAGGCGGCCCAGGCGGTCTGGCAAGAAGCCAAGCGCTTGCTGGCCGATCCCCAAATCCAGTTGGTACTGCTGGATGAACTGACCTACATGGTGGCCTATGACTACCTGGATCTCGATGAGGTGCTGGACGCTCTGGTCCATCGTCCGCCGATGCAACATGTGGTCATCACTGGCCGGGGTTGCCACCGGGCGCTGCTGGAGCTGGCCGATACCGTCAGCGAGGTTAAAAATGTGAAACATGCATTTGATGCTGGTATCAAGGCTCAACAAGGGATTGATTGGTGAATTCAGTTAGCCCGATTTCTGGCGGAGGCTCTGCGGCACTGATCGTCGAAGGGGGTGCCATGCGCGGTATCTTTGCCGCCGGAGTCCTCGATACCTGGAGTCGGGCTAACTATTACCCGTTTGCTCTCTGCCTGGGTGTCTCTGCTGGCTCAACCGCGCTGGCGGCCTACCTCTCTGGGCAGATTGGTCGTACCCACGGGGTGATCACCGACGTCTCCTGCCGTAAATCCTTTATCAGCCTGCCCCGCTTCTTGCGTGGTGGCCATTGGCTGGATCTGGATTGGTTATGGCCGGTGAGTCTGGCGGAGTACCCCTTCGATGTGGTTGAGTTCAATCGCAGAAACACACCTCTGATCATAGTGACCACTCGGGTTGCGGATGCCACGCCTTGCTACCACCTCGCCGAGCCGGAGTCGATGATGACGATTGCCAAAGCCTCTTGCTCGGTGCCTGTGGCCTACCGGAATTTTGTCCTGCTTAATGGCGATGCCCATACCGATGGTGGCGTGGCCGATTCCATTCCCGTCATCGAAGCCTATCGACGAGGCGCCCGGCAGATCACTGTGCTCTTATCCCAACCGTGGGGATATCGCAAACGCCCGGCTCGTTATCCGCAACTGCTGCGCTATCTGTTGCGACAACAGCCAGTATTGGCGGAGGCCATGCTGATACGGCATCGACAATACAATGCGGCATTAGACTTTATCCGCAACCCACCGGCTGATTGCGAGGTTCGGCTGCTGGCGCCGCCGCCTGACTTCAAGGTCGGACGATTGACCCGGGATCGGCAAACATTAGAACGCGGCTATCAGCAAGGTATAACCGCGGCCGATCTCTATCTGCAGCGTTATGCGGCTTGTTCCGGGCTGGCGGGTAGTGAGAATTGGTGACGGCGCTGGGCGAGTAACAGTATCCCCATCACCGACATGGCATCGGTGATCTGGCCGGTCAGCACCATCGATAAGGCCTCATCGAACGGATAAATCTCGACCTCGATATCTTCACTCTCCTCCAGCGATTGCTCCCCGGGCTCCAGCCCAGTGGCGACAAACAGGGCCCCGATTTCATTGCTGATGGAGTTGGAAAGATGTACCCCCTCAAACAACGGCATTATGCTTCCGGCGCGATAACCGGTTTCCTCGGCCAATTCCCGACTGGCGGTGTCTTGCCATGCCTCGCCTTCCGGACAGCCGCCTTTGGGTATTTCCAGTGAGCTGATATTACCGATGGCGTAGCGTGTCTGGCGCACCAGAATAAGCTGGCCGTCGTCGGTGAGCGGTACCACGCCAACCGCCCGATTTTTAAACTCCACTACCACATACTGACCGGGTGTTCCGGCAGGGGTTATGACCTCATCCTGACGTAAACCCAGCCACGGGTTGGAAAAAAGTTGTCTGGAGCCCAAGGTCTGCCATCCCGCCATCACGTTATCCTCTTGCCAATTGACTTGATACTTACTGCAGGCTCTCGCGAACCGCGCTATCCTGCACCGGTTGGGAATGTATCGACATTCGCCCGCAGTTGCACCCCATTTTAATATTCAGCTCATGACGGAGTGATGATGAAAAAAGAGAACACTGGCTACCAGCATAGCCGCGGTGTCATAACCGATAACGCCTTGGCTGCCTTGGTGCACGACCCGCTATTTCGCTGCCGAATCGAAACCAATAAAAAAGGCAAGGGCAGTTATCAACGCAAGGCCAAGCATCATCGGGGCTACGAGCCCAGTGCTCAAGGGTTGACCACCATCCATTGAGCACTGGGTTTGTGGTCATACCACCAACAAATTTTGTATCACTCCACATCTAGACAGAAAACTGGTTGTCATTTTGAGCGGCAGAAACCATGCTGGGATCTGAATGGTTCACCAGCCAGACCCGATGAAGCATCAGCAGGAACCGCTGGTTACCCGCATGGACATGGAGCTAGCTATGCGATGGAATACCTTGATCATGGCCTTATGCTCACTGTCGTGCGGCCTGCAAAATCTGGACGCCGCCGAGGTGTATCGCTGGGTGGATGACAAGGGTGTCGCCCACTATAGCCAGCTACCGCCCCCCAATAGCCAGCAACGCTTCGGTAAAATCAACACCGCCTTCACCCCGGCCCAACAAGCCTTGATCGCCGAGGCCGAGCGTGAACGTTTGCAGAAACAAGTGTTGCAGCAAAGCTCCATCCCACCTTCGGCCGCAGGCGCCGAGCAGACCTGCCAGCAGTTACAACAAGACAAAGAGTCCTATCTGCAACGGCGAATTGAAGAGCAATACCTCAGTGATCGCAATGACTGCGAAATGAGTCATATCGGGACTGCGGCGCTCAAGCAACGGGATGCCTGTTATCAGAGCGCACAACACACCATGACTCGCAGCATGTCCCGGCTGCCATCGGTGACATTGTGTAGCAGCCAATAGCGATATAGTTCACACATTCAAAAGCTTCTCTGCTGATGTTCCCAAATCCACCCCAGTAGGCCTCATCCAGTCGAATACGTTTTCCCAGTCCAGGCAAACGTATTCCAGGATGTCGGCCGCGTATTTTTCGCAATAGCACTTTTTTTTGCTGTACTAGGTTCAATTTTTCGGTTGATCTTCGTCACGCTTTTTCTTGAAAACGCTGTCTAGACTGGCGGCCATGAAGAGCCACATGCTGTCATTCAATCTGCTACCGGAGTCTTATCATGAACAAAACCGTCGATGTCTTTCACCTTGGGCTGGCGAAACAGGACTTACAAGGCGCAACCTTGGCTATAGTCCCCGGGGATCCGGATCGGGTCAAAAAAATAGCCGAGCTGATGGATAATCCCCGGCCTTTGGCCAGCCACCGTGAATTTACCAGTTGGTTGGCCGAGCTGGACGGCAAACCGGTGGTCGTTTGCTCGACCGGTATCGGTGGCCCCTCCACCTCGATCGCCGTTGAAGAGCTGGCACAGCTCGGTGTCTCAACCTTCTTGCGTATCGGCACCACAGGGGCCATCCAGCCCCATATCGCAGTGGGCGACGTGCTGGTGACCACGGCCGCGGTGCGACTGGATGGCGCTTCCTTGCATTTTGCACCGCTGGAGTTTCCGGCCGTGGCCGATTTTACCTGTACCACGGCGCTGGTTGCGGCTGCGAAACAGCTGCAGGCGCAGGTACATGTCGGTGTCACTGCGTCATCCGATACCTTCTATCCGGGCCAGGAACGCTACGATACCTATTCAGGCCGGGTGGTTAGCCGCTTCAAAGGCTCCATGGCCGAATGGCAAGCCATGGGCGTGATGAATTACGAAATGGAATCCGCCACCCTACTGACCATGTGTGCCAGCCAGGGTCTGCGGGCCGGCATGGTCGCGGGTGTGATTGTCAACCGGACACAACAGGAAATCCCGGATGCGGCAACCTTGCAACACACCGAGAGCCAGGCGGTACGGATCGTGATTGAAGCCGCCCGACAACTGATCTGACACCATTGAGGTGAAAAAAAGAGGGGCTCATTTTTATGAGCCCCTCTTTGTAGATGGAAGAATGGATCCTTAATCCACTCGCCCCAGTTTAAATTGCTGGACCGTTTTTTCTTGCTGTTCACACAGAAGATCCAGGGCTTCGGTCTGCCCGGCCATATCATGCATGGTCTTGCTGCTGAGTTCGACCACCTCGGACATCTCATTGATACTGCGGCTGATTTCGCGGCTGGCGATGGTTTGCTCACGTGTTGCTGTAGCGATCAACTCCGCCGAGTTTCTGACATTCAGCATATGATCGGCAATCAGACCAATGGAGCCATTCACCTGATCCATCTTAGCCCGGCCATCCTGCATCAGATGCAGACTGTCGCGCATGCTGGATACGGCGCCCGAGGACTTGTTTTGCAAATCGGAGATCATGGTATTGATCTCTTGTGTGCTCTTGTTGGTCCGGCTGGCCAGATTCCGAACCTCATCCGCCACCACCGCAAATCCCCGTCCATGTTCACCGGCACGCGCGGCTTCAATCGCCGCGTTCAACGCCAGCAAATTGGTTTGTTCCGAGATGCCGGAGATGACTTCCAGAATGCCGCCAATGTGTTCACTCTGGACATAGACCTGCTGGATGACTGATTCGCTATGTTGGAGATTCTCAAATAAAGATGAGACCAGGCGGCTGTTTTCTTCGACCAGATTGCGTCCCGCCTGGACCTGCTCATCGACCGACAGCACCATGTTGAGGCTGGATTCGGTATTGTTGTTCACATCCTGGATGGCATGTTCCATTTCGGTCACGGTCGCGGCCAGGGTATTCATGGTGCCGGATTGCACCTGCACCTGGGCCGCAAGAGTATTGGCAAACTCCCGGTTCTTGTTGGCGGTGTTGCGTGTCTGTGCCGCCCCCTGCTTAACGATGGTGAGGGTGTGGTTGAACTCATGGATCACCGCATTGATATCACGCTGCAACTCGGCAAACTCACCACTGAATTTGCCCTCGACCCGCTGGGTGAAATCCCCGGTCGCCAGTTGCCGCAAAATTCGCTGCAACACGGACATAGGTGCATTGATGGTGCTGGATAGCCGCCACCCGACCACACCGGCAAACACCAGGCTGAACAGCAAGGACAACATCAGGCTCATGGTGGTACTGCTGATACTGGCATTCGCTTTGGCAAATGCCTCGGCACCGATAGTTTTGGCGGCTTTCTGCAGAGACTGAACCTGCTTCATTGCCGTTTCTACGGTCGTAGAAACTTGTGCGACTCGGGCCAGTAGTTGCGCGCGCTTGTCCTGCAAGGCGACATAACGGGCGATAGCCCCCTGCTTCATCCCATCGTTTTCTTTAAGTGCGACAATCCCGGTGGTGAAATCACTATTGTCCTTGGTCGCTGGAACTTCCTGTTGCAGCACCTCACTGTTTTTCAGAATCATCTGCGACACAGCCACAGAGTTACGTTGAATAGCCTGCATCTCTTTGAGTGACTGAGTGCTGAAAATAGCATTCACCATGTATTCCATGGTGCCAATCTGGGAAACCATCTGTTTCGTCAGCGACGAAATATAAGGGTCTTCATCGGCATAAGGCTTGAATGTCAGATCCACAGCAACCTTGGCAAAACTAATTTTCGTCAAAAAATCGGCTTTTATTTTATCGATCAACGCAGCCTCGGTCATGACCTCCGAGCGGATCCGGTTGATATCATTCCCACCTTCTACGATGGACCTCAGCGATACCTGCAATGCCTGTGCCGCACGAGACGCCTCGCCCCCTTGCTGCTCCATGGCATTGAGCTTGTCTAATAGTGCCTGCAATTGCGCATTCAGAGCTTTAGACTGTGAATCGAAACGTTGCCGCTCTTGCTCGAGTTCCGGTTTGGTGTTGGCAAACATCATGTCTGTGGCGGTTTTATTGATGCGGAGTAATTCCTGACCAATGGAATTAGCATCCTCGCTCAGAGCGCTGATATCCTTGACTACAAAGGTGAATGCATCGTTGATTCTCGCCATATTGAAATACGAGAAACCTCCACCCAAGGCCATGAGTCCACAGAGAATGGCAAACGCGATCCCCACTTTGATTGTCAGCTTCATGCAGATATTTCCTTCTAATTCGTTATGTATTCAGATCCCAGGGTTCTTTGGTTTTTATAGGTCAGAGAAACTGACATGAACGCCAAGGCCACACCGGATGGAGAAAACTCCTACGGCTATTTTAGGTGATTTTCAGCCAGGAACCTGAACAAAGAGGTCAATCGTTATGTTTTTATTAGAAAAAGCCACGCAGGTCACCCGCCTTGCTATCGCTTCGCGTCATATGAGACCAATTAAAGTCTCGACTCATGATCATGTCGAGGAGAGCATTCACTACGTGCTGCGCATCGCCGAGGGACTCAAGCATAAGCCTCAGCCAACCGGGACTTCTAATCCGAAACCGGATCCATTTCTGCCCTATGAGGCCGAGCTGTATGTTGCCAATATTGCGCCAGCGCATGTCTGCCTGCTGAATAAGTACCCTGTGATCGCCAATCACCTGCTGCTGATCACCCGTGATTTTGAGCCCCAGGAAAGCATGCTGACCGAGCAAGATTTCATGGCGCTGACCCAGCTGCTCGATGAAGCCGATGGCCTGGTGTTTTACAACTGTGGTGCCAGCGCCGGAGCCAGCCAGTCGCACAAACACCTGCAATGGGTACCCAGGACTCTGGGCGAATGCCGGGAGTCGTTACCGCTCGAGCCCGGCTTGCAGGAACTGCACTTTAGCCATCAGTGGTTGCCACTACAGGGCGACGAAACGGCCGCCACTCTTTACGAGCGCTATCAGCAGGCTCTGCGCGCTTTAGCCTGGCGGCCGGGTCTGGCCTATAACCTGCTGCTGACCCGACAATGGCTGTTACTGGTACCCCGGCATAGCGCCTACTGGAACGGGATCTCCATCAATAGCCTGGCGTTTGTCGGCTCCTTCTTCGTCATGGATAACCAGCAAGCCGAGCAACTGTGCGCCACCGGTTTCCAGACTGTTCTGCAAGCGGTCAGCGGCTGGCCAGATTGAGGCCGCCATTGGATGTTTACCGACTCAATTGAAAAGGTCGCCTAACTTCGTAGGGAGTCGTTGTGGCGCCATCCCCTTGAGCTGCTGTTGCAACCCTTGGGTCAGTTGGCTACTCATATCCAGCGCATAATCAGGGGCACTCCAGGTGCCACTGATCCGTAATGGGATCGTCAGGTGAGCCAGACTCTCCAACCCCTTGCCGCCCTGCCCCTTGCTGGTCGCAACGACGGAAACATCCAGCTTGAAATCCAGGCTCTCTTGAACCAGATGGCTGCTGCCCCGACCGCGAACGCGCAGCAGCGGCGACTGCATGGCGATGTTGTTGCTGGATGCCACCCCCGATTGCAGCTGCACGTCGGCGGTCAATGCCGAGAAATCGGTCTTCTTCGCCTCCTGGACTTGCGTCTCGCCCCGCAACATGGCTTTGGCACTCCGAAGTTTGGCGGCCAGGTTATAACCGTTCACGGAGCCATCGGCCAATGCCACACTCAACTTACCGCTGATGGTTCGCCGTATGGCCACCGGGAGTAAGCCGACCCCCTTGAGAGAACCCTGGACGGTCGCGGCCCCTGACAGAGGCTCCTTGCCCATCCACTCTTTGAGGAGCGGCTGGATCTGTAAGCCTCGAATGTGGGGGGATAACTGCCAGCGCACCGGCATCGCAGTGCCATCTAAACGCCCGGATGCGGCCACCAGGCCCTGATAGAGTCGGGTTGAAACATCCGTCAGATGCAAGACACCGGCATCCAGTCGGGCTGCCAGTGTGAACTCACGGGCCTCCAGTCGGGGACCCTTCAGGTGCCCAATCCGCAGACGTCCCTCCCCGTTCACGCGGTTGAGCCATGCCAGTGAAGGCTCGGTAGCCGTCGCGGGTGATTTTTTGGTGGCAGCCGTTCCTGAATCGCTTTCGAACCAGGCCAGATCCAGCAACGGCAACTGAAGATCCAGCATCACCCGCGGGACCTGCTGCCATAGCGCCGAGATAGTCCCTTGCCACTGCAGTGGCCCCAGTTGGCCGGTACCCTGCTCAAGGCTCAGGCGTGATGCCGCCTGCTCATAGTGCCAGTCACCCGTCAGCGCCAACGTTTCCAACGCCTTGGGGATCGAGAGTCCTGTTTGCTGGCCACTGAGCTGCCACTTCTCTAACTGCACGTGAGGATTGTTACCGCCCCAATGCGCGCGCAGATCGCCCTGACTTTTCCAACTGCCGGTTAGATCCGGGGATGTGAACTGGGTGGTCAGTTGCCAGCCGGTTACCGCCGCGTCATACCCCCCATCGGCTCGCAGATCCAGCTGGGCATTCCCTTGGCTCATCAGCTGCAATAGCTCACCATCGGCAGGAATCACCCGCATGTTTAGCTTCCAGTCTTGCACCTGCCACCGCGAGCCCTGAGCCTGCTGTTGCAACTGTAATTGGGTTTCCAGATGACCCGTTATCTGCGCCAGGCGCCAGTCGGTTGCCAGGGTAATAGCCACGGGTTGATCGGCGGACCAGGCACCTGTTTCCAGGGTGAAATGCGCGAGGCTGTACTCTTGTCCTGTAGCCTGGTCGTGCAGTGTCAGTTCTGCATCCTCGATCCGGATCCCGGCCAACTGGATCTGAAAACCATCAGCACTCTTTGCAGGCAGTGGACTAGGAGATGTGGCAGGGTGACTCGACAGGGCTAGCAGATCATCCAGATTGCTGCGCCCTTGCGCGCTACGCAGCAGATGGATCTGTGGTTTGTTTAGAGTCAACTGCTCAATCGTGAGTTGACCAGAAAACAGCGGCAGCAGGGCAACACGAATGCGACCACTCGCCACCGCCACAGTTGGCTTAGCCGCAAAGCCAGCCGGATTGAGCAAGCGGACTTGCTCGATGGACAATCCCAGTGATGGATAAAACGACCAGGACACAGGACCCTCGATAAACAACTCGCGTCCGGTTTGTTGCTTGACCTGGCTGATCAGCGCCTGCTTGATGTCATCGCTGCTGATCAGCAGGGTCAGCGTCAACATTCCCGCCAACGCGAGCAGGATCAGCGTCAGCAGCAGATACAGTACCTTTTTCATGGGGCCTCCGGATCCATCAAGCCCAGCTTGATGCCTCGTTCAGCCGACATGGGTCAGGCACCGTTAATCCTGACCAATACGGCTGGCAACAGCTCCTTGTTGGCTCTTGTACTTGGCATTGGCGCGTTTGTTATAGGGGCGAGCTGCAGGCCCGGATAACAGTTCAAAATTCAGCGCACCTATGACCATCTTAGGCCGTAATGCCAATGGCAGCCTGCCGCCGTTGTAAAATTCCAATACGATGCGGCCAGACCAACCCGGATCGATACGATGGGCAGTCACATGCACCATCAAACCCAAGCGAGCCAATGAGGAGCGGCCATCCAGCCAGCCGACAATATCCGGAGGCAGAGTAACTGACTCCAGGGTGACGGCCAGAGCCAGCTCGCCCGGATGCAAAATGAAGGCTTCACCGTCAGGGATGATGATTTCGTCACTCATCACCCGATTGATGGCATCCGCGACTTCTTCTTTCGGGCCACTCAAGTCGATAAAAGCCGCGGTATGGGCCTGAAACACCCGGAATTCATTGCCGAGCAAGACATCGACGCTGACGCCGCTGATCCGATCCTGGCCCGGCATGGGGTCGATAACAATCTTGCCTTCAGCCAGATGTTTCTCGATATCACTATCGCAAAGACGCATTCCCTTCTCCTGGTAAAAGTGCGCGTATCAAGACTGCAACATATGCAGGATACGGGCTTTGAGCATATCGATGGCGATGCGGTTGCGGCCGCCACGGGGCACTATCACATCCGCATATTGTTTGGATGGCTCAATAAATTGTAAAAACATCGGTCGAACTGTGTTCTGGTACTGTTTCAGCACCGACTCCATGGTCCTGCCCCGCTCTTGTACATCCCGTACCAGACGCCGGATCAGGCAAATGTCCAGCGGGGTGTCCATGAAGATGCTGACATCCATCAGTTCGCGCAGTCGGGGTTCATTAAGTAGCAGGATCCCCTCCAGAATGATGATGCGTTTCGGGCTGAAACGTGAGGTTTCGGTCAAGCGAGTATGTTCGGTGTAGGAGTAACTCGGAATATCGACCGCTTCCCCTTTGAGCAAGCAGGTCAGATGCTGGGCCAGCAGGCTGTGATCAAACGCACTGGGGTGGTCATAATTGGTTTTGACCCGCTCCTCCATGGACAGATGGGTCTGATCCTTGTAATAACAATCTTCCGTGATGACGCCAATTTGATCCTCGCCTTGCTCCTGTACCAACTCTTCAAAGATGGTATGCGCGATCAGACTCTTGCCGGAGGCCGAGGCCCCGGCGATCCCAATGATGACACAGGAACGTTGCGATTCAGACATGGTGTAAATTCTCAACTACGGCGATATTGCCCACGGACGGCGGCATGATACTAAATTTGCCCGGCCAGCAGAATCATCCTCTTGCCGGGCACAGCTCAGCTTTTATTCACGGTCAGAATCGTGCTCGGGATCGCCTTACCGCCAAAATAGAGCATGGCGGCTACTTTGCGCGCCAATCGCTGGTAATTCAGCGCCAAGGCGCTATCCGGCTCAGCCACGACCGGGGGACGACCGGCATCCATCCACTCGCGAACTTGAATATGCAACGGCAATTCGGCTAGCAGGGTCAATCCCTGCTGTAGGGCCAACTGCTGACCGCCTCCACAACCAAAAATCGCCTCTTGATGACCGCAGTGACTGCAGGTGTGATAGCTCATATTCTCGATGATACCGAGCACAGGAACCGTCACCTTGTTGAACATGGCAATGCCTTTGCGCACATCGATCAGCGCCACATCCTGGGGCGTGGTGACCATCACCACGGCGGTGGTGGGGACCTGTTGCGCCAGCGTCAACTGGATGTCGCCGGTTCCGGGCGGCATATCCACCACCAGATAGTCCAGCTCACCCCAATGGGTTTCATGAAGGATCTGCGCCAGCGCCTTGCTGGCCATAGGGCCACGCCACACAGCGGCTTCCCCTTCAGGAACCAGAAAACCGATACTGTTACAACCGATACCATGGGCCTGCACCGGTTGCATGAACTTGCCATCATGGGAAACCGGCCGCTCATCCGAGCAACCCAACATCAAAGGAATGGAGGGACCATAGATATCCGCATCCAGCAACCCGACCCGGGCGCCTTCGCGCTGCAGCGCCAACGCCAGATTCACCGCCGTGGTCGATTTACCCACCCCACCCTTGCCGGAGGCGACTGCAACAATATTCCTCACTCCGGCGATGCCAGGGATTGGCGTCATGCGCGCCATAGTCGCCACATCCTGTTGCCAGAGCCAGGCCACCGCCTTGGCGCCTGTCTGTTGCCGCAGTCTATCGTCCAATTGTTCCTGGATCAGCGCCAGCCAGCTGTGACCGGCAAACGGAATGCGCAGCGTGATGTGTAAGGTTTCATCCTGTTGCGAGATGGCGGTAACGAACCCGGCGGCGACCAGATCCTGCGCCCAACCTTCGGGTTTGAACTGACTCAGTAGTTGACGGACTTCCTGCATGTAATCTCCTCATAAACAGCCAATACCCGGCGGGCTCGCCGTAACGGCCAACACCAACCGTACTGGAACTAAACATGCGGCCACAAACCATGGGCTGACCGCCGGGATCTCGGCCGAGTGTACAAGAAAAGTGTCATGGAAACAGAGGCAATTGCCGCTTGCCATGGCATTGCGCCTAGGCAGATCGCCGTTGCATCGGGTAACATGTTGCTCCACTTCATTTTCCCGACACAGACAGGAACTATGGCCAACGCAGCTCGTAAAATTCTGGTTACCTGTGCCTTGCCTTATGCAAACGGCTCTATCCACCTCGGGCATATGCTCGAACACATTCAGGCTGATATCTGGGTGCGCTACCAGCGTTTGCGTGGCAACACCATCCACTTTATCTGTGCCGATGATGCCCATGGCACCCCGATCATGCTCAAAGCCCAGCAGCTGGGGATCACGCCGGAGCAGATGATTGCCGAGGTATCCACCGAGCATCAGGCGGACTTTGCCGGTTTTGGCATCAGCTTTGACAATTATCACTCCACCCATAGCGATGAGAATCGCGAGTTGGCGAGCCTCATCTATACCCGTCTGCGCGATGGTGGCTATATCAAGAGCCGGGGTATTTCCCAGCTGTTTGATCCGGAAAAGTCGATGTTCCTGCCCGATCGTTTCGTCAAGGGTACCTGTCCCAAGTGCAAGGCGGTCGATCAGTACGGCGATAACTGCGATGTCTGTGGCGCCACCTATAGCCCCACTGAACTGATCAACCCCAAATCCGCAGTCTCCGGTGCGACGCCGGTGATGAAAGAGACAGAGCACTTCTTCTTCGACTTGCCGCAATTTGCCGACATGCTGCAAAACTGGACCACCTCCGGTGCCTTGCAAGAAGAGATGGCCAACAAGCTCAAAGAGTGGTTCGAATCCGGCTTGCAGCAGTGGGATATCACCCGCGACGCGCCCTATTTCGGCTTCGAGATCCCCGACGCCCCGGGCAAGTATTTTTATGTCTGGCTGGATGCCCCCATCGGCTACATGGGCTCGTTCAAGAACCTGTGCGCCAAGCGTCCGGAGCTCGACTTTGATGCCTTCTGGAGCAAGGAGAGCGATGCCGAGCTGTATCACTTTATCGGCAAGGACATCCTCTACTTCCACACTCTGTTCTGGCCCGCCATGCTCGAAGGCGCCGGTTTCCGCAAACCCAGCAATGTCTTCGTTCATGGTTATGTAACGGTCAATGGCGCCAAGATGTCCAAATCCAAGGGCACCTTCATCAAGGCCGGGACCTATCTGCAACACTTGGATCCGGAATACCTGCGTTACTACTACGCCGCCAAACTCAATAGCCGCATCGATGATCTGGATTTGAATCTGGACGACTTCGTCGCCCGGGTGAATGCCGATGTAGTCAACAAGCTGGTCAATCTGGCCTCACGGACCGCGGGTTTCATCAGCAAGCGCTTTGAGGGCCAGTTGGCCGCGACCAATACCGAGCCTGCTTTGTATAGCGAATTTGTTGCCGCCCGGGAACGCATCGCCGAAGCCTATGAAGCCCGTGAATTTAGCCGTGCCATTCGTGACATCATGGCGCTGGCGGATATCGCCAACCGCTATGTGGATGAAAAAGCACCCTGGGTCATCGCCAAGCAAGAGGGCCGTGAAGCCGAATTGCAGGAAGTTTGTACCGTGTCGCTGAACCTGTTCCGGGTGCTGATGACCTACCTGCAGCCGGTGTTGCCACAACTGGCCGAGCGCAGCGCTGCCTTCTTGCAGACCAGCCTGAGCTGGGATGCAATTGATACCCCGCTGTTAGCGCAACCGATCGCCACCTTCAAAGCACTGTTCAGCCGCATCGATCCGAAAAAGATCGAGGAGATGGTCAGCGCATCCAAAGAAGATCTGGTCGCCGAAGCCAGCAAAACCCAGGGCAACAAGTCCCAGCATCAGAGCGCTCCGGGTAAGGACAGTACCGAGATCGAGCCGATTGCACCGGAAATTGCCTACGACGATTTTGCAAAACTGGATCTGCGTATCGCCCGTATCGTGAATGCCGAGCTGGTCGCCGATGCCGATAAATTGCTGAAGCTGCAACTGGATATCGGGGGTGAAACCCGTCAGGTGTTTGCCGGTATTCGCTCCGCCTACGATCCGGCGACGCTGGTGGGTAAATTGACGGTGATGGTCGCTAATCTGGCTCCGCGCAAGATGCGTTTCGGCATGTCCGAAGGTATGGTGCTGGCGGCTGGCCCGGGTGGCAAAGAGCTCTATATTCTCGAGCCTCACGACGGCGCCCAACCGGGTATGCGCGTGAAGTAAACCGAACACCGGATTAATGCTAAACGGCCTACGGGCCGTTTTTTATTACCGAACCACACCATCCAAGGCAGCTGGTTACGCCATACGGACATCAGTGCGCAGACCGAATACCAGCGCCAACTGCTGACGATCGGGTAACTGCGTCGCCATAACCTGGGTTAGCAACTGCTCGATATCCTCACGCTCGGCCCATAGTATTTTGGCCAGAACTCGCCGCCGTCCCCGCACCAGTGCCGCCAGTGCTGGTTCCTCCTGCCGTTTCAGCCAACGGGCCAGCGCATCCAGATCAGCAAAATGCCCCAATTTGTCCTGCCAGAGTCGGCAATGAGAGCCCAGCGCTTGATAGTCCGGAGCTACGGTTGCTATCAGATCCAGCAGATAACGCAATGCTTTGATGGTCAAACGCAATCCGTGCAAGTTTCGCTGTGACGCCTGCAGCCCTTGCTGCAAAGATTCCCTGATATGAGCAACATAGATGGCTCGCACCACAGCCAACTGCTGCTGAAATAACAGCGGCGTCATCCACTGTTGCCAGGCCGACAGCATCTGCTGTAGCCCCAGCAACAAAGCCTGCAACTGTTGGTCGGGTTGTTTCCGGGGGTTGGTGTCTTGACGGCTCAACTTCCTGCACAGGGCTCGACTGTGAGGCAGGCCCTGCAAATAAGTATGGAAGACATCATTATTGCGTTGTCGACTCACGCTTTTGAGTAAGCTCCGCCACTGCTCAACCTGACATCCGAAATTCCCGTGCAAAGCGGTAATTTGCCACAATGGCTGCCAGGCAAGACAGGCACGCAAATTCACCCGAAACTGGTGCAGCGAATCAGTATCCCAGACCTCGGCCGCAGTCAGGGTAGCCAGCACGTCACACCGTTGAATAAACAGGTGGCGGGGTTCAATAAGCGCGAAATTCATCACCATGCTCACCTCGTGGTAGGGCATCGAGTTGGCTGACCACAAGACGTTCAACGGTCGCCGAAGGTGGCCCCTGCTGCAGCCACTGGATTAACAGGTCCACATCGGCGGCTTCACCCACCGCCAAAACTTCCACAGTACCATCGGCCAGGTTACTCGCTCGACCACATAATCCCAGCTCCATCGCCCGTTGCCGGGTGAAATAACGAAAACCGACCCCCTGAACCTGGCCAAAAACCTGAATATGCACGGCTTTATCCGACATTTTGTGATCCTCCCAGCTTCGGTTTTTAGGCCATCACGGTATGATGAAAGCAGTTTCATCATTAGGATTCCGCGCATCATGAAAGAAGTCAAATTTCGCTGGGTAGACCGTATTCTGATTAATATGACCATTCAGGAAAAATTCCACGTTCTCTTCTGGTTCCCTTTGTTACTCATTCTGCTCATCACGACTGTATTAATTCACCAAAATAATCAGCTGCGACGTACCGATCTGATCGAAGGCCTGGAGTTAAAACTGCAAAATGCGGTGGTCTTGCTGGATCAGGTGAAAGACGTCGCGGATATCCAATTACCTGCCGGCATCCGTCTGGCGGACAGTGGTGTGGTCGGTCAGCATCAAGTCGGTGATGCCATGACCATTACCGTGCAAACCGCCAACCAGCGCTTCTTGAGCGGAACGGCTGATCTGAGCCAACTGTCATTGTGGAATGGGCATAACACCACCTTCACCTTGATTGTGTTAGCCATTCTGGTGATGGCGATTGTGAGCTACTACTTGAGCTCCTTCATATCTAACTCCATTTTCGCGTTGAATAAAGCCTTGAGCCGGGTTGCCGATGGTGATTTGACGGAACGACTGAACTTCCTCAGCTCGCGGGATGAGTTCAGCGCTCTGGCGCAAAGCATCGATACGCTAGTGGGACGTCAACAACACACGCTAAAACTAGTGCATGACAGTGCCGAAGCCCTGGAGCTGTTTGCCGATGAATTCCGGGAAGCCGCTCAGGAAGGACAGACGACTGCGGCCTCACAACGCCAATACCTTGACTCCCTGGCCACCGCCATGGAAGAGATGACGGCCGCGATCCGGGAAGTGGCACGCAATGCCAATGACACCTCGGGCCAGACCCGGCACTCCAGCGAGGAAGCCAGCCAAGGCGCCGCCAATATCAATCGGACTATCGACGCTATCCAGGCGTTGGCGGATGAAATCAGCCAGGCTTCCAGTGCGGTTGAGCAACTGACCAATCGCGCCAACAAGATCAGTGAGGTCGTCACCGTCATCAACTCCATCTCCGGACAGACCAATCTGTTGGCCTTGAACGCCGCTATTGAAGCGGCTCGAGCCGGAGAACAGGGGCGTGGCTTTGCGGTGGTCGCCGATGAAGTGCGTACCTTGGCCGGTCGCACCCAGCAAGCGACCGTCGAAATTCAGAAGATGATCGAGGAGCTACAAAGCGGTACCGGTGTCTTGAACCAGATCATGGATAAAACCGTGCATCAGGCGGCAACCAGCCGTGAGCTGATCACCGGCGTGGGTCACGACATTGAGCGCATTGCTTCTTATAGCGAATCTGTGTTCGAGATGAGTGCGCAGATCGCCACTTCGGCCGAGCAACAAAGCTCGGTCGCGGCAGAGATCTCGCAGAATCTGGAAGAAGTACGCCAGCAATCCATGCAGGTCGAAGAATCAGCTGCCGCCACTGTGGGCGGCACACAGAATCTGAAAATTACCGCTAACGAGCTGGATCAATTGTTACGTGGTTTGAAGTTCTAAACCCGGATTTGTTCGCACTCATCCTGAGCCAATGACAACCGCAGCCGATACTGGCTGCGGTTTTTTTATGGCCGCCGAGCTGATATGGCTCGGATCACCATTCAGGAATTGCCATTGTTGTGAGTCATATCCGGCAGGTGAACGGAAAATCTTCCTACACTCATGCAAACGGCATCTGCACCCTATCAGCCGTTTTGACTTCACGATCATCACTATCACCTAGCCTCTTTATCGGTGGTGACACCCATGAGTAATGACACAGCTCACACACCAGAGAACAGGACGACTGGTCTGGTATTGCCGGGACAGGAGCGTCCAAATCAGTTGTATGTGATCCCGATTTTTGGCCGTCCTTTTTTACCGTCCCAGATACTGCCGGTACAAATCCAGTCCGACCCCTGGCAGAAGACCATAGAGCGGGTGGCCAACTCTCCCCACAAAATGGTGGCCCTGTTTCGCATCACCGATGAACAGGAGCAAGAACATGTAAAACCCCTGCCCGAGGTGACGCCACGCACCGGCTGCGCAGTGCGTATTCTGCAGGCCAGCTCGGGGAATGGGGAGTTGCAGTTTGTTGCCGAAGGGATAGAAAGGGTCGAGATCATCCAGTGGCTCAGCCATAAGCCGCCCTACCTGGTCGAGGTTCGCTACC
>JBBRVG010000077.1:0-20955 GCA_038247115.1 Enterobacterales bacterium
CAGGGATTTTTCCCGCTCTGGGCTCGGGTTCGACGCTTGCTGAAGCAACGCAATGCCTTGCTGCGGCAGAGCCAAAGCTATGCACCGCTGGCGTTTTGGGATCAGGAGTTGGCGCGTCTCGGGCTGGAATTAGCCGAGTATCGAGCCAGCTATTGTGCGGCCATACTGCCGTTGCTGCAGGAAATTACGGCAGATTTTTTACCCGAATTCGAGTTCAAGATTGTGTTTTATCCCGGTTGGGATCGGCAACGACCACTGGATGAACTATTACAGGAGGGGTTTGAGCGAGACCGGCTGATGGGTCATACCGCCATCGGACCCCACAAGGCAGACCTGCGGCTGAAGGCCAATGGTGTGCCGGTTCAAGATATGTTGTCGCGTGGTCAGCTCAAGTTGCTGGTCTGTGCCATGCGGCTCGCTCAGGGACTGTTTCTGAATCGTCAGGGTGAGCGGCAATGTATTTTTTTGATCGACGATTTTGCCTCCGAGCTCGACTCGGAGAAACGGCGTCGGCTGGCACAGCGGTTAAAGCAGTGCGCCAGCCAGGTCTTCATCACCGCGATTGATGAGGCGCCATTGGCCGACATGATGTCGGAACTCGAGTGTCATCTGTTTCATGTGGAACAGGGCGCTATCACCGAATATCAAGCACGAGAGCGAGAGTAAGACATGAGTGAACACAACACTTACGACTCTTCGAATATCAAGGTATTGAAGGGGTTGGATGCGGTTCGTAAGCGTCCCGGCATGTACATCGGTGACACTGATGACGGCTCAGGCCTGCACCATATGGTGTTCGAGGTGGTCGATAACTCCATCGATGAAGCCTTGGCGGGCTACTGCAGCGACATCCTGGTCAAGATCCACGGCGATAACTCAGTCTCCGTCCGTGACAACGGTCGCGGTATCCCGGTGGATATCCATGAAGAGGAGGGTCGCTCCGCAGCAGAAGTCATCATGACCATACTGCATGCTGGCGGTAAGTTTGATGATAACTCCTACAAGGTCTCCGGTGGCCTGCACGGCGTAGGTGTCTCTGTGGTCAACGCGCTCTCGGATAAACTGCTGCTGACTATTCGTCGTGGTGGCCATGTCTATGAGCAGACCTATCATCTGGGTGACCCTGAAGCGCCGCTCAGACCGATTGGTGACTCGGATCAGACCGGGACCGAAATCCGTTTCTGGCCAAGCCCAACCATCTTCACCAACATCGAGTTTCACTACGAGATCTTGGCGAAACGGCTGCGGGAACTCTCTTTCCTGAATTCCGGCGTGTCTATTCGTCTCGAAGATGAGCGCGATAATCGTGAGCAGCACTTTCATTACGAAGGGGGTATCCGTGCCTTCGTTGAATACCTGAACCACAATAAGACGCCGATCCATCCCAAGGTGTTCTATTTCTCCCAAGAGCGTGACGATGGCATCTCGGTAGAGGTTGCCATGCAGTGGAATGATGCGTATCAGGAGAACGTCTACTGCTTTACCAACAACATCCCGCAGCGGGATGGTGGTACCCACTTGGCTGGTTTCCGTGCTGCATTGACCCGTACCTTGAACAACTACATGGACAAGGAGGGGTACAGTAAGAAGGCCAAGACAGCCACCTCGGGTGACGATGCTCGTGAAGGGTTAACCGCTGTGGTTTCGGTCAAGGTGCCTGATCCTAAATTCTCCTCCCAGACCAAGGAAAAGCTGGTCTCTTCCGAAGTAAAAACGGCCGTCGAGCAGTGCATGGCCGAGCGTCTGGATGAGTATCTGCTGGAAAATCCGGGTGATGCCAAGGTGGTGGTGAGTAAGATCATTGATGCCGCACGGGCGCGTGAAGCGGCCCGCAAGGCCCGTGAAATGACTCGTCGCAAGGGCGCCTTGGATCTGGCTGGCTTGCCCGGCAAGTTAGCCGATTGCCAGGAACGCGATCCGGCACTCTCTGAACTCTATATCGTGGAAGGTGACTCGGCGGGTGGCTCCGCCAAACAGGGGCGCAATCGTAAGAATCAGGCCATACTGCCGCTGAAGGGTAAAATCCTTAACGTGGAAAAAGCGCGATTTGACAAGATGCTCTCCTCTCAGGAAGTCGCTACCCTGATCACGGCCCTGGGCTGTGGTATCGGGCGAGATGAGTACAATCCAGATAAAACGCGTTACCACAACATCATTATCATGACGGATGCTGACGTGGATGGTGCCCACATTCGCACCCTGCTGCTCACCTTCTTTTACCGTCAGATGCCGGAACTGATCGAGCGTGGTTACATCTATATTGCCCAACCTCCGCTGTATAAGGTTAAGAAGGGTAAACAGGAACAGTACATCAAGGATGAAGATGTACTGGTTCAGTATCAGACGACGCTTGCGCTGGATGGTGCCTCCATCCACGTCAATGACTCGGCGCCTGGTATCGGAGGTGAGCAGCTGGAGCGTTTGGTGCTGCAATATCGTGCGGTACAAAGCCTGATTGGTCGCTTGTCGCGGCGCCTGCCTGAGGCCGTTCTGACCCAGCTGATCTATCAACCGACCCTCTCTCCCGAGTTGTTGCAGGACGAAGCTCAGGTTCAGGCTTGGGTTAGCAAACTGCATCAGGTGTTGCTGGATCAGGGTACCAACGGTTCCCAGTTCAATATCGCGGTCGAGCACAATGTCGAGCGACAGTTGTATTTACCGGTTGTTAGTCTGCGTCAGCACGGGATCGATCATAGGTACCTGCTGAGCTACGATTTCCTCAATTCCAATGAGTACAAGCAGATCGTCACTCTGGGTTCCCAGATCGCGAACCTGATGGAAGAGGGTGGTTATGTGAAGCGTGGCGAGAAGGTCAAACCTGTCACCAGCTTTGATGAAGCCATCAGCTGGCTCGTTGATGAAGGTAAGCGTGGCGTCTATATCCAGCGCTACAAAGGGTTGGGCGAGATGAATCCGGATCAGTTGTGGGAAACCACTATGGATCCATCTACCCGCCGCATGTTGCGTGTCACCATTGATGATGCCATCTCTGCCGATCAGCTCTTTGCTACCCTGATGGGGGATGTGGTGGAGCCGCGGCGTGAGTTTATCGAGACCAATGCGCTGCGAGTGGCCAACCTGGATTACTAATAGCGGTTTGTCAGCAGTAATAAAAAAGCCAGTCAGAAATGACTGGCTTTTTTGTTTCACGTGAAACGGAGTCGATCGCTTACTGCGCGACTACGACGCTGGATGACTCTATGTCGGCTGCTGCTGACTGGGAGGGCAGAGCATTGGCGATTGTGACACGGTTACGGCCTGTGCGCTTGGAGTGATAAAGTGCTTCATCGGCCCGAATCAACCATTGTGCTGGAGTTGTCGTCGCCCCATCGAGAATGGCCAGGCCAATACTGATGGTGAATTCGATCATCCGGTTATCATGCTGAACGATATGCTGGGCAATCGCTTGCCGCAGACGTTCGGCAATCAGCCAGGCGGTTTGACTGTCGGAATCCAGGAGTAGTATCCCAAACTCCTCGCCACCATAACGCCCCGCCACATCGGTAGCCCGCAGTTGCTGGTGCAGAATTGATGCCACATCCCGGAGCACGGCATCGCCGGCCGGGTGACCATAGGTGTCATTAATTTTTTTGAAAAAATCGATATCAAACATCAGCAAGGTGACGGGAGAACCACTACGGAAATGGCGTTGATACTCTTGCCGCATGCACTCTTCCCAGTGACCCCGGTTGTAGAGCCCGGTTAATCGATCGGTAATGGAGAGCGCCTTGAGTTGCTGATTGGCATCTTGTAACCCCTGCTTACCCATGGCGGCATCAGTCACATCATAGATAATGATGCAGATATGGTTGCAGAGGCCATGGCGAGAAACCAGCGGCATCAGGGTGATATTCTGATACATCAGTGCACTGTTGCTGGTGAAAGGGCGTGTGCTGGCAAAGTCAAACAGCCGGGGCCGTTGCTCCCAAGAGCTGAACACAGGGCTATGTAAGGCAAAGACCTCTTCTACTTTACGCTGCAACCAGGGGATGGGCAGGTCTGGAAACTGGGTCAGAAGATTATTGCCACGGATATGGCTTGCAAGCTGACCACTGTGGTTTTCCATAAAGCCGTTCCACAATTGCACCTGGTACTGGCGATCGATCACCACCAGGCCGACATCTATGGTCTGTAGAATATCCATCAACCAATGAAAGTCATCTAGTTCGATTAGATCCATACATTACTCGGCAATCAGGCTGAGTCGACGCTCAAGCGCCGACAAGGAGGTATCGGTCAACAGCAACAACAGAGTACAACTGATTTGTTGCGCCGGTATGGTATAGGTCAGACTGACGCTGAGAATTTTCTGCGCCTGTGCCTGCTGGGCCAGTATGCTGTCGCTGCCCAAACTGATCAAAGCCGGGTGACTGCGGCTGAAGCGTAAACCCAGCAGGTCGGAGAGGCCTAGCAGCAAGGTTCCCGCTAACATACTGGAAAGCTCAATCAGCAACGACTTGCGATCCAGCTCATCCTGCTCATTGAAGCCAAGTAGGGGAGCTATACGGCTGATATCCTGCTCCGCAAAGTGGATCAGGCATTCCCCGGCGATGCTGGAGCCGACAAAGCCCTGGCTCACGACCATATTGCCCGGCATCTCTAACCACTCCTCAACCTGGCGGTGTAAACGCTGACTGGTGCAGAGTTGTACCTTGGGGATGGGTAAGTGGATAAACAAGTTCAACAAGTCGGCCAGCTGACGTGCCGCTTGTCCCATGGCGATATTGACGATCTCTTGCAAACTTTCCTGGTAACTTACAGGTGCAAACTCGAGGGGGGATGCCAATGGAGGGGCAATCAGGGTGTCACTGATTGCCGGCATAAGCCCGAATTGATCCAGCAAATGGAGCAGTTGGGTGTTATTCAGCGGTTTCTGCAGAAACGCCAGCGCCCCGAGCTCGAGAATGCGTTGATGGGCTTGAGCTTGAATATCGCCCGAAACCACAATCACCAGCACGTTGAGTCCTTCGTCACGGATGGCCTCCAGAACCTGGTAACCATCCAGTCCTGGCATATTCAGATCCAAAAACAGTAACTCGCCCTTACCGGTACGCAGTAGTTGCAATGCTTCCTCGCCTTGGCAGGCGCTTAATACTTCCCGCGCCAGCCCGGCTGGAAGGCCGCGGATCAACTGCTGGCGGGCGAAGCGGGAATCATCACAGACAATGACTGAATACGACATGAGGTTTTGGCAATCCGGTTATGACAAAGTCCATTGTGTCACGCCTGCTTGGTTTTACAACGCAGTGGATCGAACGACGATTCAAATTGCGTACCAAGTCGCTAAACCGCAGTGGTTCAGCTTGCTTCAGGCGACATTCAACCTAAATTTCAGCAAATTTCAGCTAATACCTCGGCCAAAATAGCGATTCCATTCCGGACCTTGTCGGCATCCTGGGCATAGTTCAAGCGTAAACATTCATATTGGTGCTGCCAATGGGTATCCGTGATACCGGGAAAGAAGTAGTGACCAGGAACCACGATCAAGCCACGTTGTTTCAGGCGTTGATACAGCTCCTGGCTATGAATCGGTAGCCCCTCAAACCAGAGCCAGAGGAATAGTGCCCCTTCGGGTTTATGGATCCGTAGTTTAGGGTGCGGAATCGCTGCCTGAAGCCACTGTACCGCTTGCTGGGCCTTTGCCTCATAGAAGGGGCGAATATGCTGCTCGCTCAAGCGAATAATATCGCCATTCTCAACCCAGCGCTGCACCATGGTCGGACCCACGCCACCCGGCGCCAGATTGATAATGCCGGACAAATTTCCGATGGCCTGGATTAAGGTCTCCGGACCTATAACGATACCGCAGCGAGTGCCCGGTAAACCCAGTTTGGAGAGGCTCATACAGAGTATGGTGTTGCTATTCCAGAAAGGTTTCACCTCGGTGAAGATGATGTTCGGGAAGGGCGTTCCATAGGCGTTGTCGATCAGCAGCGGTATCCCTTTGGCGCGAGCCAGTTCATCCAGATGGCGGATCTCTTCATCGGTCAGTACATTACCGGTTGGATTGGTCGGGCGGGAAACACAGATCAGGCCTATATCATCACCAATCTCTAAGGCCTCAAAATTGACGTTGTACTTGAACAGACCATTATCCAATAGGGTGATGGCCGGTTTGCAGGCGACGAACATCTCCTCGCTCAACGCTGAATCGGCGTAGCCGATATATTCGGGCGCCAGCGGAAATAGCACTTTTTTCTTGCGGCCATCGCTGAACTCACCCGCCAGCAAGTTGAAGAGATAAAAGAATGCATTCTGGCTACCGTTGGTCAGAGCTATATTCTTGGCACTGATATCCCAGCCATATTCCTTGCGCAGTAATGCGGCTAATGCGGCGGTGAATTTATCTTTGCCCTGCGGACCATCGTAATTGATCATCGATTTAAGCAGTTCGCCAGAGGCTAACTGTTGGCTGGCTTCGTCATGAAAGGCTTGTAGCATGTCTGGGATGGCGGCTGGATTGCCACCTCCCAGCATGATGGCCTGGGGATCCAGTAAGCCCTGATTCAAATCATCCATGAGTTGGGTGATACCGGCGTGACGAGTAAATTTACGGCCAAACAGCGAGAAGTCCATGGTGGTATCCAAACAGCAAAAAGGGGCAGTTGCCTAATCGTTCAAGAAGAGGGGATCTGTTTTAACGCGCTGGGGTGATTAGTCAAGCCTGCCGCAGTAAATAAGCTGTTTCACGTGAAACGTAGCGCTTGGATGTGAATAGTGGATCTGGCTGATGATTGTCAGATGGCTGGAATATTAAATCTGTGTGAATAAAAAAGCCCGGAATATCCGGGCTTTTGGCGTAGTCGTTGCGGTGATTACTTCTGCAGGACAGAGATGTCAGCCACTTCGAGAAACAGGTTGCGCAGACGAGAGAGCAGGGTCAGGCGATTGAGCTTCAATGCCTCATCGTCGGCCATGACCATCACATCGTTGAAGAAGGTATCCACGACTTCCCGCAAGCTAGCCAGGCGAGTCAGAGCCTGCTGGTAATCACCGGCGGCAAAGACGGGTGCAAGTTGCAGCTCCAGTTCGGCAACCTGGCGAGCCAGTGCTTGTTCTGCAGCATCTTGCAGCAAGGCATCATTGACGGCTGGATTGAGCGTGCCATCGAACTTGGCCAGAATGTTGGAAACCCGCTTGTTGGCGGCTGCCAGCGCATCGGCAGCATCCAGAGTCCGGAAGTGACTCACGGCTTTCACGCGCTGGTCAAAATCGGCAGGGCGGGTTGGGCGACGGGCCAATACGGCTTGAACCACATCCACATCGATGCCTTCTTCCTGGTAGGCAGCGCGGAAGCGAGCCAACATGAAGTCGATGACCTCGTCAGTGACCTTGGCATTGGACAGCTTGCTGCCGTACAACTCCGTGGCCTTGGCAACGAGATCGGCCAAATCCAGATCCAGCTGCTTTTCAACGGCAATACGCAGGGTACCTATCGCCGCACGACGCAAGGCAAATGGATCCTTATCGCCCTTGGGTGCCTGACCGATCCCGAAAATACCGACCAGTGAGTCGAGTTTATCGGCAATCGCCACGGCACAGGCCACCAGACCATTCGGCAGAGCGTCGCCGGCGAAGCGCGGCATGTATTGCTCATTCAGTGCAACGGCTACGTCTTCGGCTTCTCCATCGTGGCGAGCATAGTGCATGCCCATGACGCCCTGGGTGTCGGTAAACTCCATCACCATGTTGGTCATCAGATCGCACTTGGAAAGCAGACCGGCCCGGGTGGCGTGTTCTACATCGGCACCAATACGGGGTGCGATGAAAGCCGCCAGTTCTGCGATCCGCACCGACTTGTCTTTCAGGGTTCCCAGCTGTTGCTGGAACAGCACGGTTTCCAGGCTTTCCAGGCGAGCCGCCAGAGTCTGCTTCTTGTCGGTCTTGAAGAAGAACTCGGCGTCGGAGAGACGGGGACGAACCACCCGCTCGTTACCGCCGATGATTTGGCTCGGATCCTTGGACTCGATATTGGTGACGAAGATGAAGTTCGGCATCAACTTGCCAGCCTTGTCATAGACCGGGAAGTACTTTTGGTCACCCTTCATGGTGTAAACCAGCGCCTCGGCGGGCACGGCCAGGAATTTCTCTTCGAAGGCGGCGGTGAGCACCACGGGCCATTCGACCAGGGATGCCACCTCTTCCAGCAAGGATTCTTCCAGATCGGCAACACCACCCAGTTCAGCGGCTGCTTTTTCGGCTCCGGCCTTGATCAACGCCTTACGGCGTTCGAAGTCGGCAATGACCATGCCGCGAGTTTCGAGCAAGCCAGGATACTGGTCGGCATGCTCGATTTCGAATTCGGCTTCGCCCATGAAGCGATGACCCCGGATGATGCGTGCCGATTGCAGACCGAGGACTTCGCCGGGGACTAATGTGCCACCGAAGAGTAGACACAGGGTATGCACCGGACGCACAAACTGGGTGCGGGAGGTACCCCAGCGCATCAGTTTCGGGATCGGCAAACCGGCCAGTGCAGTGGCGGTCATGGTGGCGATCAGGTTTTTGGTCGGTTGACCGGCTACAGTGGCGCGAAATACCAACCACTCACCCTTGTCAGTGACCAGACGATCAGCCTGCTCGACTTCGATGCCATTGGAACGGGCCCAGCCGGCAGCTGCCTGGGTTGGCTTGCCATCAACAAAGGCTGCGCTGACGGCCGGACCGCGTTTTTCGACCTGCTTGTCTTGCTGCGTGGCCGCTAACTGGTGCACTTTCAGTGCCAGACGACGGGGAGACGCAAACCACTCGACTCGCTCGAAGGCCAGCTCGGCCTTGGTCAATTCTTGGGTAAAGTTCTCGGCAAAGGCTTCTGCCAGTTTGCGCAGCGCCTTAGGTGGCAGCTCTTCGGTGCCGAGTTCAATCAACAGATTCTCAGTGACCATGCTCACACCTTTTCCTTACACATCGGGAAACCCAGCGCTTCGCGGGCTGCGTAGTAGGCTTCAGCCACCGCCTTGGAGAGGGTGCGAATGCGCAGAATATAGCGCTGGCGCTCGGTGACAGAGATGGCGTGACGGGCATCGAGCATGTTGAAGGCGTGTGCTGCTTTCAAGATCCGCTCGTAGGCCGGCAACGGCAGTGGTGTTTCCAGGGCCAGCAGATGCTGACAATCCTTCTCGCTCTGATCGAACATCTGGAACAGGAAGGGAACATCGGCGTGTTCGAAGTTGTAGGTGGATTGCTCCACTTCATTCTGGTGGAACACATCGCCATAGGTGATCTTGCCCAGCGGGCCATCGGCCCAGACCAGATCATACAGGCTGTTGACGCCCTGAATGTACATGGCCAGACGTTCGAGTCCGTAGGTGATCTCGCCGGTTACCGGAGCGCACTCCAGACCACCGACTTGCTGAAAGTAGGTGAATTGGGTGACTTCCATACCGTTCAACCAGACTTCCCAGCCCAGGCCCCAGGCACCCAGCGTCGGGTTTTCCCAGTTGTCTTCAACGAAACGTATGTCATGCACTTGCGTGTCGAAGCCGAGTTCACGCAGCGAGCCGAGATACAGCTCCTGAATGTTGGACGGGGATGGCTTGAGCATTACCTGAAACTGGTAGTAGTGCTGCAGGCGGTTCGGGTTCTCGCCATAACGGCCATCGGTCGGACGGCGTGAGGGCTGAACGTAGGCGCAGTTCATCGGCTCGGGGCCGATGGCGCGCAAGAATGTCATTGGATGTGAAGTACCGGCACCCACCTCCATATCGAGGGGCTGCACGATAACGCAACCTTGCCTGGCCCAATAATCTTGAAGGGTCAGGATCAGTCCCTGAAAGGTCTTGATATCGAATTTTTGCATGATTTTGTTCGCGCGATTAGTTCAGTGCATACTGAGCGGAAATAAACCGCAAGAGTATACCGTCTGCACTGGCGGGAATATAGGTTGAATTGTTTTTGTGCCCATATCGTTAGGGAAAACATCTATTTCGCGGGTTTTCCCGGTTCCTGAGCTATGGCAATCCAAAAGGAGATCAAGATGCAAGGTCGTTGTCCCTGGGTGACTCAGGATGCGGAGTACATTGCCTACCATGATCAGCAGTGGGGGCGTCCGGTCAATGACAGCCTGGAGCTGTTCGAAAAATTGTGTCTCGATGGCCAGCAGGCCGGGCTTTCCTGGATCACCATTCTCAAGCGTACTGCCAGTTACCGGCGGGCGTTTGCGGACTTTGATCCGGTGCGGATTGCGGCGTTCACCGACGCCGATGTCGAGCGCTTGCTGCAGGATACCGGCATCATCCGCAATCGTCTCAAGGTGCAGTCGATCATCAAAAATGCCCGTGCCTATCTGGCTATGCAGGCGGAAGGCGTCGATTTTGCCGAGTTTCTGTGGGCATTTGTCGGCGGCAAGAGCCAAATCAATCACTGGCAGAGCATGCGTGACGCGCCTACCAGTACCCCGGAATCGGATGCCATGTCCAAAGCATTGAAAAAGCGCGGTTTCAATTTTGTCGGCTCCACCATCTGCTATGCCTTTATGCAGGCGGTCGGCATGGTCAATGATCATGAGGTGAGCTGCCCCTGTCATGCCGAATGTGTGCATCAGGCCCGTGAGCGAGGTCGCGCATGAGCCATCATGTTCCTCTAGCTGCGGTACTGGCGTTGCGGCTCGACGGTGAGGGCGGGGCCGATCCCCTGCTGCCGGGTGCCGAGTTACCGGAGCAGGATGTCTGGATGCATCTGGATTACTCCTCACCCCATGCCTATGAATGGATCAAGACCTCCGACCTATTGCCGGACGGCGTGCGGGAGTCCCTGCAAGGGGACAGTAGCCGCCCCAAGTTGGTCAAGGCCAACGGCGGCATGCTGCTGACCCTGCGTTGTATCAATGCCAACGAGGGGCAGCGGCCGGATCACATGGTGGCGGTGCGCTTTTACATCAATGACCGCATCATAGTCTCGACCCGGCGGCGTCGCGTGCATGCGGTGGAAGAGATAGTGCAGGATTTGGCCAAGCGCATGGGGCCATTGAACACGGCAGACTGGTTGGTCGATCTGTGCGAGCACATCACCGAGCAGGCGGGAGATTTCATCGACGAGTTACAGGAGAAGATTGCCCTGCTGGAGGAGCATCTGCTCAACGAGCGCACCATTGATCGGGTGGATTTGGCGGATATCCGGAGGCAGCTGATCGTCTCCCGCCGTTATCTGGCTCCGCAGCGGGATCTGTTCAGTCGTCTGGCCAATGAAAAAATCGGCTGGCTGGAGGCGGATGATTTGCGGCGTTTGCAGGAAATTGCCGACCGGTTGGGACGCTGGCTGGAAGACCTGGACTCCAGTATCGCTCGCACCTCGCTGCTGGCGGATGAGATCAATGCCCGCCTGACCGAGGCGATGACGCGGCGCACCTATATCATGTCCATCATGGCCATGGTGTTCTTACCCGCTACCTTCTTGACCGGTTTGTTCGGCGTCAATCTGGGCGGCATTCCGGGTGGGAATTCGGCGATTGGCTTTCTGGTGTTTGTGTCGATCCTGGCCAGCCTGATTACCGGATTGGGGATCTGGCTGCGTCTGCACCGTTGGCTGTGACCGCGGTTATGGTCTAGAGCCCTTTGCGGATCAGATAGCGATAGGGCTTCTGCTCTGTGTCACTGGCCAGCAGGGTATGGTCCATATGCAGGCAGAAGCTGGGGATATCGCGGGTAGTGGCCGGATCATCGGCCAGGATCAGCAAGGTTTCACCCATCTCCATGCTGCGTACCGTCTTGCGGATCATCATGACGGGCTCCGGGCAGCGTAGGCCTAACGCATCAAGCTGGTGTTGTGCTTGGGTAAACAGATCAGTCATGGGGCATTCCTCCGCGGGCGAGCTGCGGATAATACCCGCTGATGGTCATGAAGCAAGGATTTGGCCTCTCGTTAGCCTGTGGTTTTGGGCTTCCACAGAGCGGCATCAATAATGGACCACAGATGGATGATCCAGCCGAGCAGTATGATCCACAGCACGGCTGCGAGCACAAAGTGTATGGCCGCCATCAGCAAGCGTCCCTGTACCAGCTGTCCCAGCCCGGGTATAAAAAAACTGCATAAAGCGGCAATCACGTTGCCAGCAGAGCCTTGTCCAGTCATTTCCACCTCTCATGTTCGTTCATTAGCGAGTCTCCGAGTCTACCATGTCGTTTTACCTGCAATGTGAATCAGATTGCAATCAGGAGGTGGCTCGCGTTACAAAGAAATAAGCGCTCCCGACAGGATGACGGGGCGACATCACGCAGACCAGGGAGGTCGTATGCTCGGCTATTGGGGACGAATCAAGGTGTATGCGGCCATGGCTGCTTTGGCATTCGCGTTGTTGGTGCTGGAGAGCCCGATAGGCAGTAGTGGTGTCTGGTTAGCGGCCATTGTGCTCTGTGGCATAGGGTTATGGTGGGAGTTGAGCGACTATCCGGAAGCCGAGTAGTCGCCACTGTTCATTGTTCAGCACTGACTGCACGGACAGCGCGCGCCAGTTGCCGCGCGGTGGCCACCGCATCGCCCTGTGGATCACTGAAATAGCTGGCCAGCAGGTCAAAAATGGCTTGTTGCACATTGGATGGAATGGCCATGCCTTCTGCCATGCTGGGCACCAGATCGCCATGCTGGGTGGCATGTTGCAATGCTTTGGCTGACGCCTGACCACAGGCATCAAACTGGCTCAGGTCGGCATCGGCCAGCGGGGGGATGGACCCCTTGACTCGATTGAATTGTTGCTGAAAGTCGGCACTCATCAACAATTCAGCAAACTGCTGCTGCGCCTGGTCGTGCTCCGCATCCTGCTGCTGGAATAGTGCTAACGAGTCCAGGTTATAGCTGAATTTACCCGCAGTCCCCGGGGCTGGCAGACACCGAATGGCTATGCTACCCGGCTCAGTCAGTTCCCCCTTGACCCAATCGCCCATCAATTGCATGGCGGCCTGACCATTGACCAGCATCTGGCTGGCCTGATTCCATTTTAAGCCGATGTGGTTGGCGGGCAGGAAGGGGCGCAGGCTATGAAAGCGTCGTAGCACCTGTTGCATTTGTGCTCCGGCGAGGGCTTCAGGTTCCAGATTGACGAAGGCTCGGCGGAAAAAATCACTGCCCCCTTCACCCAGAGCTATGGCCTCGAACAGGATCGCCAGTTGCCAGGGATCATCTCCCATCGCCAATGGCGTGATCCCGGCCTGTTTGAAGCGTCGGGCTACCTGCATCATCTCTTCCCAATCGCGAGGCGGGCTCAGCTTCAGGCGCTGAAACAGAGCTTGATTGATCCACAACCAGTTGACGCGATGCAGACCGACCGGCACCGCCACAAAATGGCCCTGATGGTTCAGGGTCGAGCTGATAAAGGGGTAGAGTCTCAGTTGCCATTGTCCACGGCGGGCGACATCGTCCAGATGGCGTAAAAAGCCACGCTTGGCCCATTCATGCAGCTCTACGCCTTTCAGATGGGCCGCTTGAGGCGGATTGTGATTCAGGGCTCGGCTGCGGAGCACCAGCATGGCGGAGTTGCCGCCGCCACCGACAATGGCGGCATCCACCCAGTGGTGTCCCAGCGCTTGCCAGCGCTGACGCAACACATCGGCGGCACGAGCCTCGCCACCGGCGGTCCACCAGTGCAGAACCTCGATGTCACTGGCGGTTGCCGGTGTGCCAAGCAGCGCGATGAGCAGAGCCACAGGCAGGCGCATGGCTAGTGTCTCGGTAACGACAGCACGGCCTGGAGTCCGCCTTGCGGGCGATTTTCCAGTACCAGGTCGCCACCATGGGCATGGGCTATGCTGCGGGCAATCCCCAGTCCCAGACCGGTACCTGGGGTATCGTGGCTGAGTCGATAGTAGGGTTCGAAGATCTTTTCCAGCTGATCTGGCGGCAGACCCGGGCCTTCATCGATGAAGTAGAGGATCACCACTTCGGCTTCATCCTGTTCCTCAATATCGTCCATGACGATGATCCGCACCCGTTGCCCATATTTGATGGCATTATCCGCCAGGTTGCCGATGCAGCGCTTCAAGGCCAGCGGCTTACCGCGATAGGGTTTCTTGCAGCGACCTTCAATCCTCATCAGCGCTTTGCCGCCAAGGTTGTAGTCCTCCGCCGTGTGTTCCAGCAGTAGATTTATATCGATCAGTTCGACGTTCTCGTGAATATCGGTATCTTTCACCGTTTGCAGCGCACCCTTGACCATCATCTCCAGGTCGTTGAGATCCTTGCTGAATTTAACGATTTGCTCTTCATCATCCAATAGCTCGACCCGCAGCCGCAGACGGGTGATCGGGGTTTTCAAATCGTGGGAAATGGAGCTGAACAACCGCTCCCGATCATCAATATAACGGCGAATCCGATGCTGCATCACATTGATGGCGCGGGTCACGGCGACGATTTCGCTGGCGCCCTCCTCGGGTAGTGCAGCTTGATCGATATCCTTACCCAGGGTGACAGCGGCCGAGGCCAGGCGGCGTAATGGCCGGGTCTGCCAGCGGACTAGCAGGAAGGTGAACAGAAACAAAATGGCACTGAGCAGTACTATGAAGCGGAACTGATGGGGCGGTAATGTGGCCTCTTCCAGCGTCATATAAGGGGCGGGCAGCAGGGCGGCCAGATAGAGCCATTCCCCTTTGGCCAGCTCGATTTGGGTCACCAGTATGGGCGGATTCAGCGGTTCCATTAGCAAGGAGTGACGGGCCCAGGAGGGGGGGATATCCGCTAACAGGGTCTGGTTGTCGAAGACGTGCAACTCTTCCGGATAGGAAAAGTCCACATGCAGGGTCAGACCATAACCCAGCTTGTGGTGCAGCACATTCCGCACCTCGTTGATGATCAGATTCTTGCGATTGGAATCCGGGAGCACATCGAGCTGTATTTCTTCTTTATTGAGGGACACGAAAAAACGGCTGCCACCCATGTTGCGTAGCTGGTCGAGCGCAATCTGACGATATTGCAGCGGCAAGGATTGGAAAAAGGTGATGGTCGAGGCGGCGGAGTTGGCCAGGTTGCGGGTGGCACTCATCATGCCGTCCAACTCATGTTTTTGTAGTTGCTGCATCCACAGGCCGGAGATCAGACTCTGCGCCAGCACTATAGCCAGCAGCAGTAACCAGAGCATGCGGGAGAGCAGGGAACGCGGAACCAGTTTCAGAAAGAGTCGTCTAATCTTCATGGCTGACTTCGGCAATCAGCATGTAGCCACTGCCGCGGATAGTCTTGATGATGCGAGGGCTTTTGCCATTATCGCCCAGCTTCTGGCGCAGGCGGCTGATTTGTACATCGATCCCACGCTCCATCGGCAGGGTTTCCCGTCCGCGGGTAGCATCGCTGATGCTGTCACGATCCATGACCTGGCCGGGATGTTGCAGAAACAGTGACAGCAGCAGGAAATCGCTGCCGGTCAGGTCCATCTCGTTTCCATCATCGTTCATCAGATGCTGGCTCAGGGTGTCAAGTACCCAATCGGCGAAGCGGATACGGCGACCACTCTCTTTTTCCGGCTGACGGAATTCGGCGCGACGCAGCAGGGCCTTGATGCGGGCCATCAACTCCCGTGGACTGAAGGGCTTGGCAATGTAGTCGTCGGCCCCCAGTTCGAGACCAATGACTCGATCCGCTTCGTCTGAAGCTGCTGTCAGCATGATGATGGGGACTTGCGACGAGCGGCGGATCTGCTGACACAGGCTGAAACCATCATCTCCCGGCATCATGATGTCGAGAATAATCAGGTCTGGAGTGTTATTACTCAGGTGTTGATACATCTCGCCGCCTTCTGCGGCAGCCAGTACATCGAAGCCCGAGCGAGTGAGGTACTCCTTGAGCAGTTCACGGATCTCCTGGTCGTCATCCACGATGAGGATTTGCTTACCTTTCGCCATCTTTCCCGAGCTCCCGCAACAAGTGCGCAGATTGAACACATTTGTTGACTAAAATGCAAGAAAATGGCCGACAAGATGTGAGACTGCAGGGACAGCGATAGGCCGTGTGGACTCTGTATCCGCCACTAAACCACCTAAAAGCTATTAAGGTGGAGGTAAGAGGCTTGGAGCTGCTGTTCATGACAAGCCAGAACGAGTCCTGTCTCAATATTTTTCCAAAATGGTGGTGATGCCTTGTCCCAGACCGATACACATGGTGGCCAAGCCGAGGCTGGCCTGACGTTCGGCCATCAAATAGACCAGACTGGTCAGGATGCGAGCTCCGGAACAACCCAGGGGATGCCCTAGTGCTATGGCGCCGCCATTCAGATTTACTTTCTGCTCGATGAGCTCTTCCAGTTGCAAGTCGCGTAGACAGGGCAGGCATTGGGCAGCGAACGCCTCATTGAGCTCAACCAGGTCAATATCCGTCATCTGTAACCCGGCACGCTGCAAGGCTTTGCGGCTAGCCGGCACAGGGCCATAGCCCATGAGCGCGGCCTCGCAGCCCGCTACCGCCATGGCGCGGATCCGGGCCATGGGTTGCAATCCCAGATTATGTGCATGTTCAGCCGACATGATGAGCAAGGCAGCGGCACCATCGGACAGTGCGGAAGAGTTGCCAGCCGTGAGGGTGCCGTGCACAGGATCAAATGCGGGCTTGAGTTGAGACAGCCCGGCCAGGGTAGCATCGAAACGGATGACTTCATCCTGGCTGATCGGTAGCAGAGCCCCATCGGCATCGTGCCCCAGCACGGAGACCACTTGCCGGGTGAAGGCACCGCGCTGTGCTGCTGCGGCGGCTCGTTGATGGGAGCGCAGAGCAAACGCATCCTGCTGCTCGCGACTGATAGCGTATCGTCGGCCGAGCAACTCGCCGGTCAGCCCCATCATGGTGGACGCTTGGGCAACCTGATGGCTGAGACCCGGATGGAAATCAACGCCCTGGGACATGGGGATATGCCCCATATGTTCGACACCACCCACCAGGCAGACGGTGGCATCGCCGACCATGATAGCGCGGGCGGCGTCGTGCAGCGCTTGCATGGATGAGCCGCACAGGCGGTTGATGGTCACGCCAGCCGTGGTGACGGGTAATCCGGCCAATAGCAGGGCATTGCGTGCAATATTGAAGCCTTGTTCCAGGGTTTGCTGAACGCAGCCCCAATAGACATCGTCAATCTCCGTAGCGGCGAGTACCGGATTGCGGCGTAACAGAGCCTTCATTAATTCAGCCGAAAGAGTTTCTGCTCGCACATGACGAAAGCCACCGGCTTTGGATTTGCCCATGGCCGTACGGACGGCGTCGATGATTACCACCTCATGCATGGGAACCTCCGGAATAAAAATGCTCACCCTGGTTTGCCATGGCGCTGAGTCTGGCTGTTGCTGTGTATAAGGGGCCTAATGCGACATGGTTGTCGAGCAGATCGATAAAGCGGGCGAGTCCAAATTGATCCAGATAGCGACAGGGCCCGCCGCGGAAGGCCGGAAAGCCCAGACCCGCGAGCAGAGCCATATCGGCTTCTGCCGGGGTAGCAATAATCTCCTCTTCTAGGCAGCGAACCACCTCGGTCAGCAAGGGGATCATCATGCGGGCCTCTATGACGTCATCGTTGCAACATGGTACCGGCTGTGTGGGCGGATACCACTGGTGTGCCAGGTGCGGGTCCGGTTCTTCCCTCTGCTTACCGCGAGAGTCCAGATGATAGCGGTAGAAACCTTGTTGGCTTTTCTGCCCGAGATGCCCCGCCGCATATAACAGGGCTACAGGGTCCACGCCCCGGATGGCCATGCGCTCGGGGAAACCCTGCGCCATGATGTGAGCGGCGTGATGAGCCGTATCCAGCCCTATGACATCTAGCAGTCGGGCTGGTCCCATGGGCCAGCCGAAGCTCTGTTCCATAATTTGATCGATGCGATAGGGATCCTGTCCTTCGGCCAACAACAGGCGGAAACCACTGAGATAGGCAAATAGGACGCGATTGACGAAAAAACCAGGACCATCATTGACGACAATGGGCAATTTCCCCAGCGCTAGGGCATAGGCAACAACTCGTCCTACAGTGTCGTTGCTGGTCTGTGCGCCGCGAATGACCTCGACCAATGGCATCTTGGGGACTGGATTAAAGAAATGCAGACCGCAGAATGATTCCGGATGACGTAGCACCGAGGCCAATTCAGTGATGGGAATGGTGGAGGTATTACTGGCCAAGATCCCGTGGGCAGCTAGCTTTTGTTCTGTTTCGGCCAATACCTGCTGCTTGATGGCTACGTTTTCCACAACAGCTTCAATGACCAGTTCCTGGTGTTCAAGATGATCATCGTTCAGTGTCGGGGTGATGGTTTGTAAGGTCTGGGCTAACCCCTGAATTGTGATCACTCCTCGAGCCAACGCCTTGGTCAGGATCGAGGTGACCTCTGTCATCCCGAGTTGCAGCGCACTGTGGCGAACATCCTTAAGCCACACCGGAATACCCCTGCTGGCCGATTGATAGGCAATACCCGCGCCCATGATGCCCGCGCCGAGGACCGCCACGGCACCGGTTTTATGCTGGCCCGCCAGAGACTTGGCTTTGTTCTTGATGAACTGTTCATTCAGGAAGTTACCGACCAGGGCATGAGCCTCTGGAGTCCGGGTCAGGCGAATAAAATCCTGCTGTTCTTGGGCCAAAGCGGCGTCTTGCGGCATCTGCCGGGAGGTAAATAAGGTGCGAACAGCCTGCATGGGTGCTGGATAGTGAGGGCCGACCTGTTGAAACACTCTGGCTAGAATCGTTTGTTCACCGAGACGGGCTTCAATACCGCCAAGCGCTAAGGGTTCTTGCTTCCGCCGCCGCCTGGCTTGCCAATCCAGTGCCTTGTTGGCCGCCATTTCTAGCATGCGCAAGCCAATGTCTCGTAACTTTTCGGTGCTTGCGGTTGCGTCAATCAGCCCCAGCTGCAGCGCCTCGGCGCTGGTTTGCTCTTTGCCGGTGGCTATCATCGTCGCCGCCGGGTCGCCGCCAATCAGTCGGGGTAGGCGCACTGTTCCTCCCCAACCGGGCATAATGCCGAGCCTTGTTTCCGGTAACCCGATGCGTAAGGTCTGGTCGGCAATCCGGTAGTCAATCGCTAACGCTAGTTCGCAGCCGCCACCCAAAGTATGCCCCTGCAACGTCACTAAAGTAGGATAGGGAAGCCGTTCGATACGGCAAAACAGTTGGTTGATCTGGGTTAGCCACGCCGCCAATTGCGCTTCTGGGAGTGAAAACAGGATTAAAAACTCAGTAATATCGGCTCCCACGATGAAGTGCGGTTTGGTGGAGGTGATGAGTAAACCACGCAGCTCATGCTGTTGTTCGAGCAAGGTGACGGCCTCCTCCAATGCGAGCAGTGTCAGCCGATCCAGTTTGTTGACTGCGCCGGGAGAGCGGAAGACGAGTTCGGCAAAACCATCGTCAATTTTTTTTACTGCCAGAGAACTCGCTTCATACAGCATGACTGTCTCCCAGATCCCGACTAGCGAATGGACCACCTTGTGATAGAAACTATGGAAACAGCTGCTGATTTTTTCAACGCTCATTTAAAACATTTGTTTAACATTTATCTAGAGTGGGACAGAGTTCCTGCTCCCTGCTGAGTGACACCATGATGGGGATGGGAAATTACCGGATGCCAACCGAGATCCTGGATGTCAGTGAAGAGATCAAAAAGAGTCGTTTTCTGACATTTCTCGCTCCGGCTGCTGATAAGGAGCAAATGCGGGAGTGGTTACTTACTCTTCGCCAACAACACAGTTCGGCGCGACACTACTGCTGGGCTTGTGTAGCTGGAGCCCCCTGGGATGGACAACAGTACGGCTTCAGTGATGACGGTGAACCGTCGGGAACAGCCGGAAAACCCTTGCTCAATCTTTTACTGGGCAGTGGCTTGGGCGAGGTGGGTGTCATCGTCATACGTTATTATGGCGGCATCAAGTTAGGTACCGGTGGCTTAGTTTGGGCGTACAGCAGTGGCGTGACAGGGTTATTAAAGGTAGCTCCGACCCGGCTCATAGTATCCAGTGCTGCATTCTTACTAGACTGTGGTTATGACGACTTAGCTATGAGCCAGCGGCTAATGGAGCAATTCTCCTGTGAAGACGTGCTGTGCGACTACGGCGCTCTAATTCGAATCACTGGCAACTGTCCACTATCCAACTGTCGTGACATGGATACAGCACTCACCAACCGGAGTCATGGCCGAGTAGTCGTGCAATGGCTTTGAAAACATATATAGAGGGGCTAATGGCAAAATTATTGGTGTGGTATGCCACCCATGAAGGGCAGACACGCAAAATCCTGGAGCGCATTGTGTCTCCATATGCAGATTATGACGTCGAATGGTGTTGCCTGGATGCAGAGCCCAGCGCTACTTTGTCTGTCTATGACAAAGTGCTGGTGGGTGCATCCATTCGTTATGGGCATTTTCCCAAGGCGCTGGATCAGCAAGTGAAACGTCATGCTTCAGAGTTGGCAAGATGCCATGCAGCATTCATCGGTGTCTGTCTCACCGCACGTAAACCGGAGAAGAGTGAGCCGCATAGTAATCTGTATGTCCGTAAGTGGTTGGCTCGCTCGCCATGGCAACCAGAACACTGTGCAGTTTTTGCCGGGGCTTTACGCTATTCGCGCTATCGCTGGTGGCAGAGCCTAATTATCCAGTTCATCATGCTACTCACCGGCGGCAGTACAGACAAAACTCAGGACATAGAATTCACTGATTGGCAGCGAGTTGATGGTTTTGCCAAGCGCTTTCTCGGCGTTCCAACAGCAGTTGCTGAGTAGTTTTGTTTATATTCACCGCGTTGTGGTGGATATTTGCGCGAACGGTGTGGTTTTTGCAAAAAGCTCTTGTCAGGCGGAGCTGACTCCCTATAATGCGCCCTCATCGACGGACGAGATGTCCGGCAGCGTTGAAAGCAAAGCAAAAAATGCTTGACTGACAACGCGGGTTGCGTAGACTACGCATCCCACGACAGCCAAGGCTGTCACGCTCTTTAACAATCAAATCAAGCAATCTGTGTGGGCACTCACAGGAATTGGATGTCAAAAAAATTGATATGCAATGA
>JBBRVG010000078.1:0-20507 GCA_038247115.1 Enterobacterales bacterium
ACTCGGCCATGCCCAGCGGTTTGTCGAAAGATTGGTATTTGTTGTAATCGGCGATAGAGAGGGAGTCGTGGTAGCGGGTACCAGCGACCACATCCACATAGTCAGCACCTGGATAGCACCAGTCGACCGAGGCAATGCCGTAACTTTCGTTGGTGGTTTCCGGTCCCCGGTTCGGGGAGTAGACCCACAGCAGGTTGTGCAGCCCTTTCACCTGGGTGAAATAGGTATACATGTCTTTCCAGGCATTGGTATAGCCACTGCAGTTGGTGGACTGGGTGCTGATGCCCCACCAGAACCAGCTGCCATTCATCTCCTGCATGGGTCGCCACAGCACCACGACTCCCGCATCTTGCAACTCTTTGAGTGCGGCGGCGATACGGTCGAGCTTGGTGCGCCAGACGGTATGTGCGCTGGTTCCAGTCGTGACCAGATCGGCCAGCTTGACCTGGGTCATATCGCCACCTGAGGTGCGGGTCAAATTGCCGCTGCCGGGATTGTTAGCCAGGTCGCTTTCGTCATTCCACCAGGGGTTATTCGGGCTCCAGTTGACGGTGACGAGACCTCCGGCCTGCCAGTGCTCGATCAGCTTCTGGTTGGCGTTGCTCAGCTGGGTCGGGGTGAAGATCTGGTCATATTCGTAATCCAGACCGACCATGGCCGGGGCCTCGCCGGTCTGCCGCTCCAGCTCATCGATGAGCGGCGCATAGCCGACAGTGCCGCTGGCATTGAGGATCTGATCGCCGTGGCCGGTATTCTGACCCGCCAGCACGCCGGGGAGGGTGCCGTTACTCAGCGCTGCCAGATAGTTCATGACGCTCTTTGTCGCCAGGGTAGCGGCCGGATCGCTGGGTTGGCTGGTCGCCTGGTAAACGTCGGTGTGCAGTTCTTTATTGCCGCCGCCACCACAGGCGGCCAGTAACAGTGCGCTTACCATCATAGGAACCAGTTTTGCGGTGGGGCGCTGAGATCCCTGTGCTGTTTTTATCGTCATGGCGTCATCCTTGCTGGGTTTTATTGACGTTGTTATGAATGGAACGAGTGAGTGCGAATTGAGTTTGTGGTTAATAATTGAACCACGGTCGCTAGCGTGCCACAGCAGTCATGCAAAGACTCATTAAGGGCTCTGATTTTTGTAAAGGAGTGTGATCAAAGACTCATGCTTCTGCCGGCGGGGGCAAATGGATTATGCTGTGCGCCAGTTGTGCCGCTCCCGGCCATTCGACTGTTATCAGGATCCACCTATGTCCAAGAAGTTAATCGGCTGCCTGTTGCTGGTGGCCGCCTGCTCCTCCACGCCGCCAGCTCCCACGGCCCAGGTTTCCCGTCCGGCCGCCAAGCCGGTCACCCATCGACTCCCGGCCTCGTTGGTCGGTGAGGATCGTCAGCAGCACGAAGCCTTACAGGCATTTTTGAATTCCTGTTCGCGCCTGGGCATGCAGTGGCAGAGCCTGTGCTGGCAGGCCCAGCGCACCGCCAAGACGCCCGCTGCGGCCGCCCGTTTCTTCCAGCAGAACTTTGATGAGTATGCCCTGGATGATGGTCATGGCCTCTTGACCGGCTATATGGAGGCGCAACTGCGCTGCAACTGGCGGCCGACGGCACAGCTCAACTATCCGGTGTATGGCACGCCCAGCGATCTGCGCAAAGGGGTGCCCTACCTGACCCGACGCCAGATCGAGACGTCGCCATCTCCGGCGCTGCAACGGGCGGTGCTAATGTATTGCGACAAATTTGATGCCTACAGCCTCGGCGTGCAGGGCTCAGGACGGGTGGTGTTGCCGGACAACAGCACGGTGAAACTGACCTATGCCACCAAGAATAATCATGGTTACACCTCGATTGGCCGTGTGCTGATCGATGCCGGTGAAGTGCCCCGCGAGCAGATGAGCATGCAGGCGATCAAGGCCTGGGTGCAGCGCAATCCGGATCGGGTGGACTGGCTGTTCCAGCACAACGAATCCTATGTTTTCTATGACATCGACCGGCGGCAGGAGAAGCATGTAGGTCCGCCCGGTGCTATGGCGTTGAAGTCGGGGCTGACGCCCTATCGTAGTGTGGCGGTGGACTCGCGCCACATACCCTTGGGGACGCCGCTGAAGATCCGCAGCCAGTGGCCAGATCAGACGCCGTTTTCCCGTCTGGTGATTGCCCAGGATAAGGGCGGTGCCATCAAGGGACGAGTGCGTGCTGACCTGTTCCTGGGGCATGGTGACTTGGCCGATGAATTGGCCGGGCGTCTGCAATCGCCACTGGATTTGCGAGTGCTGTGGCCCAAACGCTGGTCGGCACCGAGTGCTGAATGGGTGAAAAAGCCGACTCTGGGTTAAGTCTCCTGACGGTCCCGGCTCCGGTGCCGGGACCGTCACGGCATTGTTATCAAAGTTATCCAACATATTGAAAAATGTATTATTTTTGCATGATTTGACGTCACTGAATTAACATCTGGATGTCACCTCCCGGACATAAAACTCTTCTACTTTTGGGGCTCTTTATTGGCTGGGAGGCCCTTATGTTGATTCATGGTTCTACACCTATTCGTTATTCGTTGCTGGCATCGCTCGTCGTTGGCTCTTTATTTCTGACCGCATGCAATAGCGATGACCCTGATACAACCGCTGTCACCCCGCCAGTTGCAAAATTACCCAAGAACGTGATCCTGATGATCAATGATGGCGCCAGCTGGGCAACCTGGGATATGGCCGCCAATTGGCAGCAAGGCGTCAAGGCGAATGACTTGCCGGTCTACCAGAGTCTGCCGGTGCGATTGGGGATGACCACCTATCCTCTGAACACCAGCAACACGCCGACCAATGATGATAAAGCGCTGATTAGTTACGATGCCAGCAAGGCGTGGGATAGCGCCCTGGGTACGGCAGATCCCGCTGATACCCGGTATCAGGTGGCCATCGCGGGCTACAAGTATCTGAAACAAAACTACACCGACTCTGCCGCCGCCGGTACGGCACTCGCCACCGGCCACAAGACCTATAACAACGCCATCAATTTCGATAACTTCGGTCAGCCGATGAGCTTTATTACCCAAATCGCCAAGCAGCAGGGTAAGGCGACGGGTGTGGTCACGTCGGTTCAGCTGTCTCATGCCACCCCTGCCACCTTTTCTGCGCAGAATATCTCCCGCAAGAATATGACCGCCATTGCCAAGGATATGCTGACCAACGGGACTGTCGATCTGCTGATGGGCACCGGGAATCCTGATTTCGATGGCAATGGAGTTTCAGTCACCGGGCTTGATGCAACGGCTTGTGCCGCCAATTCTGCGTGTAAGACTCCGTATGACACCATAGGCCAGACCGAATGGACCGCGCTGAGAAAAGGCATCCTCAAACCCACGGGGGCGACTGCGCCCTGGACTCTGATTGAAGACAAGGCGACTTTCGAGCTGTTGGCGGATGACAACTTGAGTGTCGATGGGCCCCTGGTCGGGATCCCGCAAGTGCGCTGGACGTTGCAACAGGGACGGGATGAGGCGGTTGTCGGTAAGGATCCAAGCCAGCCGAGTGGTACCAAGATGATTGCCAATGTGCCGGATCTGCCCACCATGACCAGGGGGGCATTGAATTATCTGGGCAAGAACAAGAATGGCCTGTTTATGATGGTCGAAGGTGGAGCCACAGATTGGGCGGCCCATGCCAATCAGGCCGGTCGACTGGTGGAGGAGTCGTCAGATTTCGATCATGCCGTCGCGGCCGTGGAAGCCTGGGTCGAAAAGACCAGCAGCTGGGATGAAACCCTGTTGATTGTCACTACCGACCATGGCAATGCCCTGCCATTAGGCTTGGCATCGGATACCAAGGCGTTTGAGCCCATCAAGAACAACGGCACGGCCGTGATGCCTGACGCCCGCTTCTGGAGTGAAAACCACACCAATGAAGTCGTCCGTCTGTGGGCTCGCGGTCAGGGCAGCGACAAGCTGACCGCTTTGGTGAAAGGCAAGGACGCAAAATTTGCCGAAGTGGTGGGTCATAACGCCGATGGCAGCTATATCGACAACACAGATGTGTTCAAGGCGCTGCAAGCCAACCTGGTTGCAGCCAGCAGCAAATAAGCTTCCCTGTTGCGGGATCTCTGTCAGGCCGCCTTCGCGGCCTGATTTTTTTTAGCTGCGCCATGGGTCGTCGTGATCCGTGGCCACCAGGGGGAAAATAGGATGCAAGCAGTAACATGGGTCGTGCGGATGCTTTGGGTTGCCGGTTTGATGCTCGGTGGTAGCACTCAACTCCGGGCTGAACAAATTTGCCAGCCGGGCGCGCATCGGATCGGGGCCCCTGCCACCTGGGTACGACAAGCCGATGGAACCCTGGTCGATCAAGGGCGTCACTTGCAGTGGCAGCGCTGCAGTTATGGTCAGTCGGGTCAGGATTGTGCCCAGGGACAGTGGCAGCGTCTGAGTGTCATGCAGGCCGAAGATCTGGTTTATCGATTGAATCAGCAGGGGTTCATGGGTCACTCCGACTGGCGTTTGCCGACAGTGGACGAACTGCAGAGCCTGCGACGCCCTGATTGTGTGGCTCCAAGTATAGATCTGCGATGGTTCCCGAATACTCCGGCGGTCTGGTTCTGGAGTAGCAGCCGGGATCCTGGTGATCTCTATGCAGTCTGGTACCTCGATTTTTCCAGTGGCTCCCGTGGACAGGATGATAAGAATCTGCCGAATGCTCTGCGTCTGGTGCGAGATCTGGCTAACGATTAACGGGGGTATATGGGTCATCGATTCCGTGGGCGGTCGAGCCCGTCACTCATGGCCAGAGTGGCGGTGTTGATGCATGACTCAATAAGATCCATAAGCTGAATAAGTGCATCGCGTTCCGATGGCGTTAATGAGTGGTGGCAGGCCAGTTTCGTGGCGGTATGACGGGAACAAAATAGGGCTCTATATGAGGCTTTTTATGTTGCAATTCAACTACATAAACCAGGGTTAATTCACTTTCTGCGGGTTGGCACCGTCCTGAATCGTGATGGCATCAGCAACTCCGAACATGAATGACGGGTCAGAGTATGCCTTTCTTGCCGGATCCACTCTAATGGAACTGTTGCTGTCTTGGCGCCGCAACGAGCGGTTGAGCTATCGAACTCCGGTTGCTGGTCGCCGCATTCATCTTTCATCAGCAGGAAGCTAGTATGTTGCCGGGTTTGGATATGAATTCTTGGGTGGTTCCCGCTCTATTGCTGATACTGGCCGTACTCTTGTTGGTGCTGGTCCGGGCCTGGCGTCAGAATCGTCATCTGCTGCAGATTGGTGAGCACATGCAGGCCCTGATGGACAGCATCCCGGATCTGACCTGGGTCAAGGATACCCAGTCGCGCTTCATGTTTGTCAACGCCCAGTTCGGAAAAACCTTCGGCCGCCAACCCAAGTCGCTGGTAGGCCTCACCGACTATAACCTCTCTTCTCCAGACGCTGCCGCCGCTTACATTGCCGATGATCAGTTGGTGTTACAAAGTGGCGAGCCCTTGCAGCGTGAGGAGACCATTACCGCTGAAGATGGACGGGAAGCTTGGGCCGAGACCTTGAAGGTGCCGCTGTTTGATCGCAAGGGCAAAGTGATTGGCACTGCGGGTATGGCCCGGGATATTACCGAGCGTAAACGGGCCGAACTGATGTTGCGGCATATGGCGCACCACGATTACCTGACTAATCTGACCAATCGTCCTGCCCTAGCCGCCAGTTTTGAATCTATTTTGCAGCGGGCGCAGCTGGCCCATCAGTGCGTGGCGCTGTTCTTCATCGATCTGGATAATTTCAAGGATCTCAATGACACCCGGGGTCACGGGGTGGGGGATAGTATCCTCAAGCAGATCGCCGAGCGGCTGGAGGGCTTCATTGGCCCCTATGACGCGCTGGGGCGTTTTGGCGGTGATGAATTTGTGGTGGTGCTGGGCCAGCAGCCCAATCGTCTGGCCGCGCTGCGCGCCGGACAACAATTGCGCCATCTGTTCGAGGTGCCGGTAACTCTCAATGAGGTCGAGTTCGGCATCTCCTGCAGCATTGGCATGAGTACCTACCCGGAAGATGGCAACGACTACGATACCCTGATCCGCAATGCCGACATGGCCATGTACTATGCCAAGACCCATGGCAAGAACCGGTTGGTGGAGTTCAATTCGCGAATGGGGCAGGAGAACCTGCGACGCATCGGTATCGAACAGCATCTCAAGGAGGCGATCCGCCGCGACGAGTTCTACCTGCATTATCAGCCGAAGATCCAGGCTGGCAGCCATGAGATGGTCGGCATGGAGGTGCTGCTGCGTTGGCATAATGCCGAGCTGGGTGTGGTGCCGCCTGACCAGTTCATTCCTGTCGCCGAACAATCCCGACTGATCCTGGACATCGGCGACTGGGTGCTGGAAGAGGCAATGAAGCAGAATCTGGCCTGGCAGCGCCAGGGCTTACCCCTGTTGCCCATAGCGGTGAATATGTCGGCGGTGCAGGTGCACCAGCATGATTTTGTGCCCCGACTGATCAGCCGGATGGCGCGGCTGGGGTATCCGGGATCCCGGTTGGAGCTGGAGCTGACAGAAGGCGTGGTGATGGAGGGGGCGACCCCGGTGCGACGCTACTTCGAGCAACTGCGGCAACTGGGGGTCAAGATCAGCATCGACGACTTCGGCACCGGCTACTCCAATCTCGGCTATCTGAGCCGCTTTCCGCTGGATGCCCTGAAAATTGATCGCAGTTTTGTCACCAATATTCATCAGCATCAGGACAATCAGCAGATCGTCAAGGCGATCATCCAGCTGGCGCGCTCCCTCTCCCTGAGCCTGGTGGCCGAAGGGGTTGAAACCACCGAAGAGTTGGCGTTTGTGGAATCCCTCGGCGTCGAGGTCTTGCAGGGCTATCACTTCTCCCGCCCTCTGCCTGCCGATGAATTGATGCAGTTTCTGGGAAGCGCCCGTGGCGTGGCCTGAGTCGCCTCAGACGCTAGTCCCGGTGACGACCCCGGTGCCAGTCCCGGCTCCGGTTCCAGCGCCATGGCAATGGGGTTTTTTCAGCGCCGCCTTCAATCCGCAACCCCTGGCTGCCGTGCTGGATTATGCCCGCCGCCATAACATCACCCATCTTGAGCTCGGCACCGGCGGCTATCCGGGTGCTTGCCACTGTCCACGCGAGCGCTTACTCGCCAACCCGACCTTGCGCCAGCAATGGTGGCAACAGTGCCTGGATGCGGGGGTGCGCCCTCAGGTGCTCTCCTGCCATAGTAATCCGCTACACCCGGATCCGGTGCAGACGGCCCTCGCCGATCAGACCCTGCGACAGACCATAGCCCTGGCCTCGGCATTGGGGATCCGCACTGTCGTCACCTTCTCCGGCGTCGGCGGGGCATCGGCCGTAGCGGGCGCACTGCCCCAGTTGAACTGGCCCGTGGTCAGCTGGCCCTATGAAAACAGCGATTACTACCATCAGGTGTGGGAGCAGCAACTGATCCCCTACTGGCAGGCCATAGCTCGCCTGGCGGCTGACTCGGGGGTCACTATAGCCCTGGAGATGCACGGCGGCTTTCTGGTGCATTCGCCGGGGACTCTGCTGCAGTTGCGTGCCGCCTGTGGCCCGGCCATAGCGGGTAATCTGGACCCGAGCCATTTCTGGTGGCAGGGGATGGATCCGGTGCAGGCCATTCCCCTGCTGGGAGAGGCGCTAGCTCATGTCCATCTCAAGGATTGGTGTGCCGATCCGCAGCAGCAGGCGATGTGGGGGCTGCTGGATCCGCGAGATGAGCGGCAGGGGCCACGCAGCTGGCGCTATTGCCTGCCGGGGCAGGGGCATGACGCCGCCTTCTGGCATCGTTTTTTGTCCACCCTGCAGCAGTCGGGGTATCAGGGCATGCTGAGTCTGGAATACGAGTCTGGCGACGAGATCCCGGCCGCCGAGGTCATAGCGCCGACTCTGTGTTGGTTGCAGGGCCTGTTGCCAGATGCTCTTGTGGCATAGGGACTTTTTCTCCTTACTCCTGCGGCTTGATTCAGATGCGTATTTTCTCTTCTCTTTGCCGATCCCGATGCTAGGATAAGCGCCCTTCGGGCCGCCATAGTGGCAGGCTCCGGATCAGCATAGGACGCAGGGATGAGAGCTGGATATCTGTTACTGGCAAGCCTTCTGACCTTACCGGTACAGGCCAAAAGTAGTTTCGAAACCTATGGCGACATAGGTCAGTATGCATTGCCAGCGCTGGCCGCCGGTTTCTCCTGGTATCAGGGCGATACCGAAGGGCTGCAGCAGTTTGGCTATGCCCTGGGCTCTACCGTGGTGACGGTCGAAGTGCTCAAACATACGGTGGATGCGACCCGGCCCAATGGCGAGGAGCAGAGCTTTCCGTCTGGCCATAGTGCCCTGGCTTTCAGCGGCGCTGGCTATTTGCAGATGCGCTATGGCTGGGAATATGGGGTTCCGGCTTATCTCGCCGCTGGTGCTGTCGGTTGGTCCCGGGTCAGTGCCCATGAGCACTACTGGCGTGATGTGATTGCCGGGGCCGCGATTGCCGTTGGTTTTGACTATTTATTTACCACGCCGAGTGGTCAGCAGTTCTCTTTGTATCCCGCCATCCTTGGGGATGAGGCACAGGGAGTGGTATTCAACTACCAGTTTTAACTGCATAAAACGAGGCTTTAATAGCCTCGTTATTCACTTCATCTGCTATTCCACCCTTCGTTTTAATGTCCGGCTTCGACAAGCTGTTACCCCCCGTTTTCGCGCCTGTTTTTCGCGGTCATCACTCCTATTACTTATTGTCTCCATTGGTTTTTTTTATCTTTGTCGCGCGGCCTGTCATGCTTGAAAGCGCTACCGCTCGCAAATTGTAAGCGGTTACTAAATCAGCGATCACAGAACTGTTGATAGAGAGGAAAATAAGCAGGCAATAGGTTTAGCCTTTCTGGCGTAGACGCGTATGCAACCCCCCACCCTAAAAAAATAACAAGGCGAGGCAGCACACAGCGTTCGTTCACCCAGGCTCAACAACAACAAGGAAATGTCATGAAAAAATGGATGATGCCAGCGGGCGCCTGCCTGCTCGTTGGCGTGAGTCTGCCAGCCATGGCGGATTATTACTTCCGGGGTACTCCGAATAATTGGGGTACCACAGCGATGACGCTGCAGGCTGATGGCCAGTATTGCAGTGACCAGACCTTCGGTGCGGCCAGTACCAACCCGCGCTTCAAGATTGATCGCTATGGCGATTGGAAAGAATCCTATCCGGCGGCTGATTATGGGGTCGCGGCGAATACCAGCTATAAGCTGTGTATCAATCCGACCAGCAAGGTCGTGACGGCCACCGCCAGCCAGGTTGCCGATACCCAGGCTCCCGTCGCCGCTACAACGCCGGCCGCGGGCAGCTATACAGGCGCACAATCCATCAAGTTGACCGTCAGTGACAACAAGGATACGGCTGCCAAGGTTTATTACACCCTGGATGGGACAACACCGACGAAGGCGTCCAAGCTGTATGCCGGTGAAACCATCCTCTCCCCTGCGACGGGCTCCCTGACCATCAAGACACTGAGTGTGGATGCCAGCGGTAACCAGCAGCAACAGAGCTTTGCCTTTACCATCACGGCCGCTCCGCTCGATAACTGGTATTTCCGTGGCACCCCCAATGGCTGGGCCACCACGGCCATGACCCTGGGGACCGATGGACTTTACTGTACGATCCAGCAGTTTGGCGCCGCCAGCACCAATCCACGCTTCAAGATCGACCATAAGGGCGACTGGACCGAGGCCTACCCGACTGCGGACTATGTGGTTTCTGCCGACACCAGTTACAAGGTCTGCTTCAACGCCACCAGCAAGCAAGTGACCGCCGCAGCGCAAGGCGTGGTGGATACCCAGGCTCCGGTGGTGAACGCGGATCCGGCTGCCGGGCGCTACACCACAACCCAGTTCGTGAAACTGACGGTGACCGACAATACCGATGCCGCTCCCAAGCTCTATTTCACTCTGGATGGCACTGAACCGACCACCAGTTCAACCCTCTACAGCGGCCAGACCTTTACCGCTGAGGATAAGGTTTCTGGTTCTGCCGCCGATCTGACGGTGAAGACGCTAGCGGTCGATGCCGCCAAGAATCAGGGCAAGAGCACCTTCACCTATACGGTGGGACCCGAGATCATCAGCGGTGATTTCCGTGGCGAGACCATCTATTTCGTGCTGACAGCGCGCTTCAATGATGGGGATACCAGCAACAACTACTATAACCGTGACCGTTACAAGGCCGGGGATCCCCACTGGCGTGGTGACTTCAAGGGCTTGATTGCGCAGCTGGATTACATCAAGGATCTGGGCTTTACCGCGATTTGGGTGACGCCTCCGGTGGAGAACCGCTCCGGTCTCGACTACCACGGTTACCATGCCTACGACTGGTATAAGGTGGATCCTCGCCTGGAATCACCGGATGCCACCTATCAGGACTTTATCAATGCGGCTCACGCCAAGGGGATGAAGGTGATCCAGGATGTGGTCATCAACCACTCCAGCCAATACGGTATTCGGGATGAGGTGTGGATTGACCACCTGCCGGTCAAGTATTACGTGCCGACCGGTTCCACTCAGGGCAAGGTGAATAACGGTCCTTATCAGGGCAACCTAGGTGATTACAAGTCAGTCAACCGCGATGACAATGACAATGCCGTGGCGCCGTCTTGGTTCCAGGCGTTGCACAACAGCGATCCGCAAGGTGTGACGCCGTTTGTCGATCCCAAGACCGGCACCACATTGCCGAAAGCGGGCTTCGATGCCAATCGTTTCTTCGGGATCGATGCCGCGACTCTGGATCCGGCCTGGTACCACCTGGATGGCTTCATGTCCGGTGGCGATTGGGAAAACCCGCGCTCCCTGCAACGCAAGCATATGGCCGGTGACTGCGTCGATCTGGCCACTGAAAACCAGAACGTCAAAGATTATATGAATGGTGCTATCCACAAGTATCTGGACATGGGTGTCGATGCCATCCGTCTGGATACCGCCAAGCATATAGAGCGCAATGAACTGCTGACCTACACCCAGAACTGGCAGGCTCATAAGCCAGGGCTGTTTGTGTTCGGCGAAGTGCTGGTCAAGGGCGCCGGTTTTGGCTCCGAGATCACCAACGATAACGCGTCCGCTGAGATCCGCCCCTGGTGGTTCACCCGTACCGGCAGCAGCAAGTCCCAGCCCAGCGGCGACTCCAAGCTGTCCGTGTTTGACTTCCCGCTGTTCTCGACCTTCCGTGACAACGTCACCAAGGGTTCGCTCGGTGGTGTCAAGGGCGTGCTGGACTATGACTGGACCTATGCTGACCCGACGCAACTGGTGACCTTCTTCCAGAACCATGATGTGGGCCCGGATAACGACTTCAAATATCGTTATGGCGGTGAGCCAGCCAATGCGGCTCTGGCCTACAACCTGTTGTGGACGGCACGCGGTATTCCTTCCCTGTATTACGGTGAGGAAGTCATGTTCCAGGCGGGCTTGCCCCAGGATATCAGTGGCAACAGTGACACTGTGGATCAAACCGGTCGCGCCTACTTCGGCGACAAGTTGGCCAATCGTGCCACCTTGCAAGCTCATCCGCTCTATCAACACATCAAGCGTCTGAACCAGATCCGCAAGGCCATTCCGGCCCTGCAGAAGGGGACCATGCTGAATGTGAATGAGTGGGGCAATGGCATGAGCTTCGTGCGCGATGCCGGCACCAGCTATGCGGTGGTGGGTTTGGCCACGGGCTCCAGCCAGAGCATCACTGCCTCCGGCGTCAAGAACGGTACCTATCGGGATGCGGTCACCGGTCGTGAAGTCACTGTCAGCAACGGCAGCCTGACCTTCACCGTCAGCCCCTACTCCGTAGGTGCCTATGTGCTGAATGGCCCGGGTAAAGTCGGTGCCGATGGCAACTGGTTGAAGTAACAACCAAGGCCTAGTGGCCGAGTAAAAGATGTTCGGCCTGGAGTATGGCCGAACCCACAAGCCGGATGCCGATGCATCCGGCTTCATTTCACCCGGGCTTGATGAGACCCATAGTCGCTCTTGCTGTTGTCTTCTCTGTGGGACCTGCATCTTGGGGTTATTCAACCGCATGTCAGGTTGATCTGCTACGCGGCAGATCGATACCGAGTAAGGGACTGGCCCGATATGACAAGGAAAGCGTTTAATAATGCAAAACATGAAAGTAGCGCAACCGCAATGGTGGGGGCTTAAAGCCTCGGCCGTCGCTGTGGGCGTGCTGATGGGGCTAGCGGCGACTCCCGCTCAGGCCACCGTATCAGCCACCCATATCTATCACAATCACATGCCCAATTTCTGGCCCTACTATGATGTCAGCAAGTATGACAATCAGGCGGTAGGGTCTGCCGTCCGTTACATGTATGACGGTCAGGTCAAACAGCTCAAGGCCAGCCCGCCCGCTGGCTACAGTTTCTACATTCCGAAGACTACGACCCCGATGCCTCACGACGATCTGGAGTCCTACTATTCGCATCATGCCAAGAAGGGCGCCTATCTGAGCTGGCCGATGGAAACCGCCGCCAGTAACAGTGGCAACCATCCCATGAGTCAGACCCACGTCACCATGTCGGCGGCTGTGATCAACAACGTGCAGAGCTTCGCCGAGCTCGGCAACCAGGATGGCTACCCCTCCGGCTGGGGTAACTACTGGCGCTCCACCCAGCAGACCTACAAGACCAGCAATGGTTTCAAGGCGCTGGATACCATTCACTTCACCGGTCACCACAGCATGGGGCCGCTGGTGGGCAATGATTATTTCCTCAAGGATCTGATCTACCACAACGTCACCCTGGCCCAGCCCTATTTTCTCGGCAGTAGCTTCACCTCGTCCAAGGGCTTTTTCCCCACCGAGTTGGGCTTCTCCGAGCGCCTGATCCCGGTGCTCAACAAGTTGGGTATCACCTGGTCGGTACTGGGCAACGTCCACTATTCGCGGACTTTGAAGGACTATCCGTATCTGAATGATCCGGGTGTCGATACCGTGATTTCACCGCCGAACCGCGCCGATCTGCAGAACGAAAGTAATGTCGGATCCTGGGTGTCGCTGGCGATGTTTAACGAGAAACAAGTCACCCATAACAAGTTCCCGTTTGCCTCCATTCCTCACTGGGTGCAGTACGTCAACCCGGAAACCGGCGCTGTCTCCAAGGTCGCCGGTATTCCGGTTGAACAGGCCAGCTCCTGGGAAGAGGGCTATCAGGGCTCGGTAACGGCTGCGGCCATCAAACCCTATGAGTCCGCTGCTGCGGCCATGGGCCGGACCCAGTACTTCGTCATCGCCCATGATGGCGATAACAGCTCGGGTCGTGCCGGCGACGGCGGTACCTGGAAGAACTCCGGTTATGTCACCTATTCCGATTCGGGCGTGGTGGGGCAAGGGGTCGATGAATACCTGAAAGCCAACCCGATCCCGGCCGCCGATGTGGTGCATGTGCAGGATGGTTCCTGGATCGATACGCGGGATTCTTCTGCCGATCCGACCTGGTACCACTGGCATCTGCCGATGGGGGTCTGGAATGGTCAGTTAGCGGCTTTCAATACCGCCCACGGCACCAGCTATACCTCGCAATATGCCGCCAACGGCGATCTGCGTCAGCATCTGCCATCCCTGGAATATGGCTACCACTATCTGGAGCGCAACTTCGCCCTGCTGCAGGCAGCGGAGAACTATGCCAAGACCGCCGAGCAAATCTGGCTGGATACCCATCCGACCTACTGGTCACCGACCTCGGCGCTGGATAAGCAGGTCACCTATCCTGGCAACCAGTTGAACCCCTGGATGCTCTCCTATCCGGTGAAGGGCGATGCCAGCAAGGACTATGCAGGTGGCGCCAACCCGGCAGAGCTGGGCTGGTACTTCCTGATGGCCAGTATCGACTCCGGCTTCGGTTACTATGACGAAAACGTTGATGATGGCGTCAAACCTACCATCTCGTTCAACCAGTCACTGCACTTTACCGAACCCTATGTCGCGGCCAATCTGGCCAAGGACAAGACCGGGCCTTCTGTCTGGTGGCCACAGCGTTATCCGTACAATCCGGGTAGTGCCAACGCCTCCAAGGCGGAAGGCTGGGCCAAGATGTATATGGACAACGAGTTTGCCATCTACACCTACGCCTATGACGTCAGCGATGTGGCCGACATCCAGGTCAAGGTTCGGGTGCACACCAGCAAGAGTGCCGATCCCAAGGACAAGACCTACCAGCTGTATGATCCTGTGGCTCATGCCGGGAAAGAGAATGTCAATCCGGCCAACGTGGGCGATTGGGTCAGCTACAGCATGAAGGAGCGGGATCTCTCCGCCGACATCAATGGTGTCAGCTGGCAGGCCTCCAGTACCGCCGCCTTCCAGGTCGTTCCGGCCAAGAAGATCGGTAATCTCTATTACACCTATCTCAATAGCTATCGCGATCAACTGCTCGACTATTACATAGAGGCGACCGATGCCAAGGGCAACGTCACCAAGAGTGATATCCAGCAGGTCTATGTCGGCGCGGGCCGCTACAAGATGGAAGGCACCAAGAAGGTTGAGGACATCAACGGCCCCATCGCCGGTGAACATGCCTTCTTTAGCGACAAGGCTCCGGCCAAGAAGGTGACCGTCTATGTCGAAGGCAGTGAAGATAACCTCACCGGCCTGAGCGTGGATACCAAGGAAGATGGCGCTCCCAGCTGGGAGAATCAGTCGGTTGCTCCGCTCAATGGCAGTGATCGCTACTTCCGCCTGAGCGATACCTATAGCGGCGATGTCAATGGCCTCTATGTGCGTTATCTGGAACCGATGGACAGCAACTACAAGCCGAGTGCCAGTGGTATTCTGCTGACCGAAGGGACTTACACCATCAATGACGATGGCTCAGTCACTTCCGGTAAACCGGCGGATCTGGTGCTCAACACCACCATCTACTACAAGAACACCAGCTGGACCAAGGCCTGCCTGCACTATCGTGTCGATGCCGGAACCTGGACCACGTCTCCGGGCGCTGTGATGAACAGTCTCGGCGAAGGTTGGTATTCCTATACCGTGGATCTGAGCACAGGGACACAACTGGAGTTTGTACCCAACAATTGCAGCGGCACCTGGGATAACAATGGCGGCTCCAACTACAAGACAGCGGCTGGAGTCTGGTCACTGAGCAGCGGCGTGATCAGCGAAGGGGAGCCGAAAGTTAATGTGAACAAGCTTCCGGTTGCGGTTATTACTCCGGCGAGCCAGACCGTTACTGCAGGCACTGTGGTTGCCCTCAGTGGTGCGGGCTCTAGCGACCCGGATGGTTCTATTGCTAGCTACAAGTGGAGTACAGGTGCGACTACAGCGTCTATTAATTTGACGGTGAATAGCACCCAGACGGTGACCTTGACGGTCACTGACAATCAGGGCGCTACTGCTTCGGCATCTGTGACTTTGACGGTTCCGGTTAACAAGGCTCCTGTGGCCAGCATTACTCCGGCCAGTCAAACCGTGGACAAGGGCACAGTAGTGACCCTGAGCGCCGCGGGCTCTACCGATAGCGATGGTTCTATTGCCAGCTATCTGTGGAGCACGGGTGCAACCACCGCCAGCATTGCGGTCACGGTCAACCAGACCCAGACCATCAGTGTGACGGTAACCGACAACCAGGGCGCAACCAATACCGCGCAAGTGACCTTGACCCTCAAGGATACGACCCCGGTCCATAACTTTGCCCAGCTCTACTTCCGTGGAACTCCGAACGCCTGGGTGGCGACGCCTATGACGCTAGTGGCCGCCAATACCTGGCGCACCAGCGTGGTCCTGGATGGTCAAGCCAATCAGCGCTTCAAGTTTGACGTGAAAGGTGACTGGTCGCAGAACTATGGCGATACCAACAAGGATGGCAAGCTGGATCTGACCGGCACTGATATCTACACCACCCTGGTGGGGACCTGTATTGTTGAAGTCAACGATGCAACCCTGGCTTATCGGGTGACTTGCCCGGTGACGCCGAAACCTCCGGTTGCTGTGCTCACACCCTCCAGTACTACAGTCAGTACAGGGAGCAGTGTGACCTTCAGTGCTGCCGGCTCTACCGACAGTGATGGCACCATCCAGAGCTATAGCTGGAACACGGGTGAAACCACCAGTTCGGTGACGCGGACCTTCACGGCAGCCGGTACCTATACTGTGACCGTCACGGTCACGGATAATGACGGCCAGACCAGTACCGCCAGCTCAGTGGTGACGGTGCAGGATGTGGTGACGTTCAAGAAGAACCTGGCTCAGCTCTACTTCCGTGGCACGCCCAATAGCTGGGGCAAGAGTGCCATGACGCTGGTGGCTGACAATACCTGGCAGGTCAACATCAGCTTCAGCGGAGCAGGGGATGCCAATGGCGCCCAGCGCTTCAAGCTGGACGTGAACGGCGATTGGGCCACCAATTATGGTGACAACAATGCCGATGGCGTAGCTGAAAAAGCCGGTAAGGACATTGCGACGACTATGGTCGGCACCTATAAGGTGACCTTCAACGACAGTACCTTGAAGTACAGCATCTCCGCACAATAAGCGTTCGACCTGATACCAGCCTGTTTCAGGCTGCAAGCCAAAAGCCCCTGCCATGACTGGCGGGGGCTTTTTATTGGTTCTGTCCCAATTATGGGTTGTTCGGATCAAAACCCGGCATCAAGCCTGTATTCAGGAGTCAGGGCGAACGCAGACACGCCGTGAATACATCCGTGTAGGCTCGACGGCGGCATCCCTGCCGCCAACGGTCTGCTTTTCGTCCAGACTCCATCCCTCTCGATTTACAACAGATAACTGGGATAGTGCCTTTTTATTCTCGGGTGTGGCCGTGACTGGGTTAGTGCGATCCCGCGGAGGAGTCGGGGCCTATGTAGCGTTGAATGATCTGTTGAATGACCTGTTCCTGTTCCATCTGCAGCAGAGCTTCATCCAGTTCATGCATCAGTTTGTCATCGACGTTGTGCAGTTTCAGGGCCAAGGGGGCCGTGCTCAGCTGCAGCCCTTGTTGATATTGATGAGCGAGCTGGGGATTTTGTTGCACCAGATGATTGAACAGCACCTCGTCCATCACAATGGCATCCAGACGATGGCGTTGCAGCAGTTTGAGCAGTGTTGCTTCATCGGCATATTCATGTTTACGCAATTGACCGGAGACAAACAGCGGCTCCAGCTTGGGATAGGCGTAACCCAGGATCAGGCCAATATCCAGATCCTTGAGCTCATCGACGCTCCGGGCCTTGCTCCCATGATCACGGGCAAAATAGAGATACTCACGGATTTCCATATAGTGCCGAGTAAAGCGGATCTGCGACGGTTGTGGATTCCACAGCGGCGAGTCGGCGATGTTGATATCCAGTTGTCGGGTATCGAATAACTGATTCAGCCGTTTGGCCGGGTAAAGTTCGAGTTGGAGTTGGTTATGGGTTCGTTGAGCCAATTCACGGGCAATATCCACCGCAATGCCCTTGAGTTGATGCTGCTCGTCGTAAAACGCGAATGGCCGCCACGGCGCCGTGCCAGCACTCAATATCTCGGCCGGTGCGAGCCCCGAGCTTAACAGGCATATCCAGATCCAGGACCTTAGCTGCTTCATAAGGCGCTTACTCCGCGTGGGGAGGGGGTTCGAGTATGCCCTGAACCTGCCAAGGCGATGCTGCAAGTATAAGCCAGCATCGCGTAACGGGATGGCTTCTGGATCCGCCTAGAATTTGCGGTTAATCAGCTCGCTGAGCACCATATGGGTTTTGACCATGGTGATATTCGGCAGGTTTTCTATCTCGCGGCGCAAAGATTCCAGCCGCGTCATGTCCGCCACTTCGACATAGACCAGCATATCGGTCTGACCACTGATGCTGTGACACAGCTGCACTTCCGGCAGCAGCCGTAACTGTTCGGCATATTGTTCACAACGCGCCACCTGGTAAAACAGCTCGAAATAGGCGCGGATCGGCGGTTGCTGTACGCTGCCCAGCCGGGCGTGATAGCCGCTAATGATCTGCTGCTCTTCCAGCCGTTTCAGGCGCTCGGTCACGGCGGAGCGGGAGAGGCTGACCTCCCGCGCCAACTGGCTGATGCTCATGCGCCCGTCATCCTGCAGCAGGGCCATGATCTTCTGATCGTACTTATCCAACAACCACACTCCCGGTTCTGAGCCTGCCGCGCCGCGCACTCACTATGACGGTCAAAACCGTCATTTTGACCGTCATCGCCGCCAATTTGCGCCGTTACAGGGCAAGCTGGCGGCGTTAACATAGCAGAAAGTAAGGTTAACGGACTATGGATATGCCGAGATTAAAGAAGGAGTTAGGGCTGTGGCAGGGAATTGGCTTGCTGGCCACCTCGCTGCTGGGGACTGGGATTTTTGTGGTGCCGGCCACCTCGGCGGCACTGGCGGGCCCGTCCTCGGTGTGGATCTGGCTGCTGCTGATCGCGTTGGTGCTGCCGATTGCCTTTACCTTCGCCCGTCTCGGACGCCGCTACCCCCATGCCGGGGGTGCCCCCCACCTGATTGGCCTGGCCTTTGGCCCGGGCGCCGAACGTTTCTCGGCATTTTTGTTTTTGGCTGTGCTGCCGGTTGGCTTGCCGGCGGCGCTGAATATGGCGGCCGGTTTCTGGCATGCCCTGTTTGCGATGAACGATTGGAGCCTGTGGGCGGTGCAGTTGCTGACCCTGTGCGGCGTGTTACTGCTCGGTCTGCGCGGCGCTGGGTCGTCCGGCAGTTTGCAGTTGCTGATTGCGGGGGCCATAGTCGTCATGACGGGGCTGATTTGGTGGCTGGGGGACTTGAGCTGGCATGATGGTCTGCAGCCGTTACCCCAGTTGGCGGGCTTGCCGGCACTGGGCAGCGCCATGGCGGTGATGTTCTGGTGTTTTGTCGGACTGGAGGCTTTCGCCCATATGGGGGAGGAGTTTCGCAATCCGCGGCGGGATTACCCGCTGGCGTTGCTGTGCGGTGTGCTGCTGGCCGGTGCCATCTACTGGGCCAACTCGGTGGCGGTGGTGAAGTTCGGTCTCTATGGCGATGAGGCCACCAATGGCAGTGCCATTCCCATGTTGCTGGCGCAACTGCTGGGCCCTTCGGCGAAATGGCTGGCGGCGATCCTGGGCTATCTCTCCTGTTTTGCCAGCATCAACATCTACCTGCAGGGCTTTGCCCGACTGATCTGGAGTCTGGCCGACGAGGGCAAGCTACCGCGCCCCCTGGCGCGTCTCTCCTCCCGCGGCACTCCGGTGCGCGCCCTGCTGTGCATCTTGCTGGTATGCGTACTGGCGACCGGGGTGACCCGGGTCTGGCATCTGCCGCTGGATCAGCTGATCCGCTACGCCAACGGCAACTTCATTCTTGTCTACCTGCTGTGCATGGCGGCCGGATGGCGACTGTTGCCAGCCACCGGACGGCTGCTGGCGGCGATCAGCTGCCTCTTGTGTGGCCTGGTGTTGCTGGCCCTGGCCGAACAGGCGCTCTACGCCCTGCTGCTTGCCGCCGGCTATGCCCTGTGGCGCTACGCCCCCGCACTGCAACGCCGCTGGCGCCAGCCGCAGCCGACCGCTGAAATAGCGGACGCGGAGTAGAGGCCCCAGAACAAAGGCTTCCGCATAACGGTCTGCGCGTAGTCCCCATCCTGCGATATCGATGGGGAAGCACTCGCGGAGGCCCTTGTTAAGCGCTACCGCCTCGTTGTGCTGAGTGATCGGCGATGTGGAACCGCGAGTTAGCGTGTCACATGGATCGATATTCTCTGAATGGCTGATTTTCGCCTTTTCTTATTGCTCCAGTTTGTTGCCTGCTTTGAGTGCTGTAATAACCGAGCGGATTTTGTCGAACACCGGCTTGACCGAGTCATTGACGTTCGGCTCAACGCTGGAAACAAATGATGCCCAGGTGTTCATATTCTTCTCGGTAATGCACTGTTCCAGGATGGCATTCATATTCTGGCCTTTAGGTAAATAGGCCAATACTGGATAATACCAGCCATTAGTCGGGCTATTTTCAATCAGAGCATCACAGGGCCATTCGAGTCGCTTGCCTTCAATTAACTCATAAAAAGTTGATGTGTTGTGCCGCAATATTATTGATGAAACAAATGAGCGCACTCCAGGCGGTTTATCTATAAAGTAATTCACTGATTGAGGGTTCACTTTCCCAGCTTTTATTTGATCATTTAATTCTTCTACTTTGTTTCTTATGTCTGGGTTGGCAATTAGATATGCCATGGTCCAGTTTTCGGTTTCCTTTATCTCTGCTATTGAATCGCTAGTGTCGGCCCTGCATACGTTATGGCCGCTAATAAGCAATAGCATCAGCAGTATATTCATTGCTGGTTTCATGCTGCTTTTCCACTCCCTGATGATTTAGAGGCATAGCTTTTTCAGTTTTTCACGTTCCAGTCCAACTGAGGGTGTTCAATATTCTGTGTCAGCCGATCATAGGTCAATATGGTCATCCAGTCTGCTGGGGAAATGGATCGATAGCTGTGACAGCGTCAGATTCCAGTTCTGTATGGGGAGCGTCCAGCGTTCTGATGCCTGCAACAT
>JBBRVG010000079.1:0-19732 GCA_038247115.1 Enterobacterales bacterium
AAGCGCTAAAAATTGTCCAGAAGGAGCGGGGCTGGGTACCCGATGGCGCTATCCCGGCGATTGCCACACAACTGGGTATTCCGGCCAGTGATGTCGAGGGGGTTGCTACTTTCTATAGCCAGATTTTCCGTCAGCCGGTCGGGCGTCACATCATCCGCTTGTGCGACAGCGTGGTCTGCTTTATCACCGGTTATCAATCGGTGCTGCAGGCACTGGAGAGCCAGCTGGGGATAGGGCTTGGGCAAACCACACCGGACGGGCGCTTTACCCTGCTGCCGGTGTGTTGTCTGGGCAATTGTGACAAGGGACCAACCCTGATGATCGATGACGATACCCACGCCTTTGGGCGTGGCGAACAGTTATCGGCCGCTGATTTGGCGCTGTTGCTGGAGGCCTATCCATGATTCTGACTGCAGAGAAGCACCCACTGACTTGGCGTTTACGCTCCGACGCTGCGCCGGTTTGGCTCGACGAATATAAAGCCAAACAGGGCTATGCCGCCGTGGAGAAGGCCTACAAGGGCATGGCTCCCCAAGAGGTGACTCAGGTGGTGAAGGATGCCGGGTTACGGGGACGCGGCGGGGCTGGCTTTCCGACCGGGGTGAAGTGGAGCCTGATGCCCATGGATCCCAAGTTTGATCGCAAATATCTGCTCTGCAATGCCGATGAAATGGAGCCGGGCACCTATAAGGACCGGCTCTTGATGGAGCAACTGCCTCATCAACTGATCGAGGGCATGATTTTGTCGGCCTGGGCCTTGCAAACCTACCGCGGTTACATCTTCTTGCGGGGAGAGTATGTGGTGGCGGCCGAGCGCCTGCGTCAGGCTATTCGCGAGGCTGAAGCGGCCGGGTATCTGGGGAAGAATATTCTGGGTTCGGGCTTCAGCTTCGAACTGTTCGTGCATACCGGCGCGGGCCGTTACATCTGTGGCGAAGAAACGGCCCTCATCAGCTCGCTGGAAGGCCGTCGCGCGAATCCAAGAGCCAAACCGCCGTTTCCGGCAGTCGTCGGTGCCTGGGGCAAGCCGACTTGCGTCAACAACGTCGAGACCCTGAACAATATTCCCTGCATCGTGCTGAACGGCTCGGATTGGTACAAGGGCCTGAACCAGGGCAAGAGCACCGATAACGGCACCAAGCTGATGGGTTTTTCCGGCCGGGTGAAACGCCCTGGTTTATGGGAACTGCCCTTTGGTACTACGGCGCGAGAAATTCTCGAGGACTATGCCGGTGGGATGGCGGATGGCTTGACCCTCAAGGCTTGGCAACCCGGCGGCGCCGGGACCGATTTTCTCACCGGACAACACCTGGATCTGCCGATGGATTTCGACTCCATCGGCAAGGCTGGCAGTCGGCTGGGTACCGCGCTGGCAATGGCAGTGGATCACACCGTCAATATGGTGGCCCTGACTCGCAATCTGGAAGAATTTTTTGCACGCGAATCTTGCGGTTGGTGCACGCCCTGTCGGGATGGATTGCCCTGGAGTGTGAAGATACTGCGGGCCTTGGAGCGGGGTGAGGGCCAGCCGGGGGATATCGAAACCCTGGAGCAGCTGTGCCGCGCTTTGGGCCCGGGTAAAACCTTCTGTGCTCATGCTCCCGGCGCTGTGGAGCCTCTGCAGAGTGCGATCAAGTATTTTCGCAGTGAATTTGAGGCCGGGATATCGCCTACGTTTTCCGATAACAAGCATGCAATCGCTGGGATCCAGCCCAATTTGCTGCAACAGCGTTGGTAATGGATGAGTTTTTAGTCGGGTGATTGCATCCGGAATGATTGAACAAGGAATCAAAGTTGCTATGGCCACGATTCATGTAGACGGCAAAGAGTTTGAAGTAAATGGCGCCGATAACCTGTTACAGGCTTGTCTCTCGTTAGGGTTGGATGTGCCTTATTTTTGCTGGCATCCAGCGTTGGGCAGTGTCGGTGCCTGTCGGCAATGCGCGGTCAAACAGTACCAGAACGCAGATGACAAGCGGGGACGTCTGGTCATGTCCTGCATGACACCGGCGAGCGATGGCACCTATATCTCGGTGGAAGACGAGGAGGCCAAAGCGTTTCGCAAGGGTGTTGTCGAATGGCTGATGACCAATCACCCCCACGATTGCCCTGTGTGCGAGGAGGGCGGAGCCTGTCACCTTCAAGATATGACGGTGATGGCTGGACAAAATAGTCGGCGTTATCGTTTCACCAAGCGCACCCATAAGAATCAGGATCTGGGTCCCTTTATCTCCCATGAAATGAACCGCTGCATCGCCTGTTATCGCTGTGTGCGCTATTACAAGGATTATGCGGACGGTGGGGATCTGGGCGTGTATGGCGCCCACGATAATATCTACTTTGGGCGGACTGAAGACGGAACCTTGGAGAGCGAGTTCTCGGGCAACCTGGTTGAGGTATGTCCCACAGGAGTGTTCACCGACAAGACTCACTCCGAGCGTTTCAATCGCAAGTGGGATATGCAGTTTGCACCCAGCATCTGTCAGCAATGCAGCATGGGCTGCAATATCAGCCCCGGCGAGCGTTATGGTGAACTGCGGCGCATCGAAAACCGCTTTAATGGCGCTGTGAATCGCTATTTCCTGTGTGACCGTGGCCGGTTCGGTTACGGTTATGTCAATAATCCAGATCGCCCCAAACAGCCACTCTGGCGAGAAGGGGATACGGCGCAGAGCCGGATCACCCTATCGGTCAACGGCGCTCTGGATCGGATTGCCGATGCCTTGCGCAGCAGCGAGCAGGTGATCGGCATCGGCTCACCTCGTGCCAGCCTGGAGAGCAACTTTGCGCTGCGGGAATTGGTCGGTGAGGAGAATTTCTACAGCGGCATCGAATTGCGCGAGTGGGCTTGTCTGCATCGTTTGCAGCATATCCAGCGCGAGAGCGGGATCCCGCTGGCCACCTTGCGTGAAGTAGAAGAACACGATGCAGTGGTGATCCTCGGGGAAGACATTACCCAGACGGCCGCCCGTTTGGCTCTGGCCGTTCGCCAAGCCGTGAAGGGCAAAGCCCGGCAGATGGCGGCCGAGCTCAAGGTCGATACCTGGCAGGCGGCGGCGATCCAGACCATAGGTCAGAACGCCCGCTACCCGCTGTTGGTGACTAGCGTGGACGCGACACGGCTGGATGATGTAGCCGAAGTGAGCTTCAGCGGTGCCTATGAGGATCAAGCGCGCATCGGTTTCGCATTGGCCCATCTGCTGGATTCATCGGCACCGCCAGTTGCCGATCTTCGAGACAGCGAGCAAGTGGCCGCGCAGGCCATGTATGAGCAGTTGATAGCCGCTAAACGACCGTTAGTCATAGCGGGTACCAGTGCCGGTTCGCTGTCGCTGCTGGATGCAGCCGCTAATATTGCCAAGGCGCTGCAGCAACGCCAGCAAGCCGTTTCATTGTTCTTGGTGGCGCAAGAGGTAAACAGCATGGGCTTGGCCCTCCTCGGTGGTCAGCCGTTGGAGTCCGCCCTGAGCCGTTTGCAAGAGCAGGCGGGTCGAACCGCCGTTGTGGTGCTGGAAAATGATCTCTATCGTCGTGCCAGCAAGGCCCGTGTCGATGCTGCATTCGCCCAGGCAAGCAGCGTGCTGGTGCTCGATCACCAGGATACCGCCACTGCGCAGGGGGCGAACTTTGTGCTGCCAGTCGCCAGTTTTGCCGAAGGGGACGGTACAGTCGTGAGCAGCGAAGGCCGTGTTCAACGTTACTTCCAGGTCTATGATCCGGCCTACTACGACGACGCCGTCAGCATTAAAGAGGGCTGGCGCTGGTTACGGGCTATTGCCGGGGTGCTTAGTCACCGCCACTTGGCATGGAACCAGTTTGAAGAAGTGACAACGGCGTGCGCCGAAGCGATCCCGGCGTTGAACCCTATCATTCATGCCGCCCCCAATGCCCGTTTCCGGATCAAGGGACTGAAACTGGCACGAGAGCCTCATCGTTATAGTGGTCGCACCGCGATGCGCGCTGATATCGATGTCCATGAGCCGCGAGTCTCACAAGACCCTGATTCGCCATTTGCCTTCTCGATGGAGGGTTACTCCGGCACCCAAGAGCCATTCCAGCAAGTACCTTTTGCCTGGGCTCCGGGCTGGAACTCACCATCAGCCTGGAACAAATTTCAGGATGAGGTTGGTGGTCATCTACGGGCTGGCGATCCTGGCTTGCGGTTATTCGAGGTTAGCGATTCGCCATCATTGAGCTATGCCACCCATATTCCGGCGCCGTTTCAGCCTCATATCACAGAGTTGTGTGTAGTGGATTACCCGCAGCTATTCGGATCGGAGGAGCTGTCGCAAAAATCACCGGTCTTCCAGCAACGCATCATGCCCGCAACCGTGTATCTGAATCCGGATGATGCGGCCCGTTTGGCCGTGAATGCGGGCACCCGGGTGCAACTCACGTGGGAAGGCAGTCACTGGCGTTTGCCGGTAGTGCTGAGTGAGCGTCTGGCTCCGGGCTTATTGGGGTTGCCGCTGGGACTAAGCGGAATTCCTACCGCTTTGCATCATCAGCAGATCCGTGATCTGCAGGAGGCCATTCTATGATTTTGTCGGATGCAACCTGGGAGATCATCATTGCCGTGGCCAAGGCACTGCTCATCCTGGTGGTGATGATCGGAGCCGGAGCCTTCATGAGCTTCATCGAACGACGACTGTTGGGGCTCTGGCAAGATAGATACGGGCCAAACCGGGTCGGACCCTTCGGTATTTTTCAGCTGGTCGCCGATATGTTGAAGATGTTCTTCAAAGAGGACTGGATACCACCGTTTGCCGATCGACGCATCTTCATGTTGGCGCCCATCATAGCGTTCACCGCGTTTTTGATGGCGTTTGTGATAGTGCCGATCACTCCCACCTGGGGCATTGCCGATTTGAATATCGGTATCCTCTATTTCTTCGCCATCGCCGGGCTGGCGGTTTATGCCGTGCTATTCGCCGGTTGGTCGAGCAACAACAAATATGCCTTGCTGGGCAGCCTGCGGGCCTCGGCCCAGACTCTGAGCTACGAGGTCTTTCTGGGCTTGTCCCTGATGGGTATCGTGATCCAGACAGGCACCTTCAATCTGCGGGAAATTGTCGAAGCCCAAGCGGATTTGTGGAACATAATTCCGCAATTCTTTGGCTTTGCGACCTTCGTGATCGCCGGGATTGCTGTGACTCACCGTCATCCCTTTGATCAGCCCGAAGCGGAGCAAGAATTGGCAGATGGCTATCACATTGAATACGCCGGTATGAAATGGGGGCTGTTCTTTGTCGGTGAGTACATCGGCATAGTGCTGGTTTCTGCCATGTTGGTCAGCCTGTTCTTCGGCGGCTGGCAGGGTCCCTGGTTGCCCCCCATCGTCTGGTTTGCCCTCAAGACCGGCTTTTTCATGATGTTCTTTATCCTGCTACGCGCTTCGTTACCACGGCCCCGTTTTGACCAGGTGATGGCGTTTGGCTGGAAGGTGTGTTTGCCGTTGACCTTGCTCAATATGCTGGCAACAGCCGCTTGGGTACTGATCCGTTCAAACTGAGGCTAGCTGTATGATTATCAATGAAATTATTAAAGGTGTTGGCACTCAGATCCGCAGTATTGCCATGGTTTTTTCCCACTCCTGGCGTAAACGCGACACCCTGTGTTATCCCGAGGAGAGTGTCTACACGGCACCGCGTTACCGCGGACGCATTGTGTTGACGCGGGATCCGGACGGTGATGAGCGTTGCGTGGCGTGCAACCTGTGTGCTGTGGCTTGCCCGGTCTCCTGCATCTCGTTGCAAAAATCAGAGCGGGAAGATGGCCGCTGGTATCCAGAATTTTTCCGCATCAATTTTTCACGGTGTATTTTCTGTGGCATGTGTGAAGAGGCATGTCCCACCACTGCCATCCAGCTGACTCCCGATTTCGAGATGGGTGAGTACCGACGACAGGATCTGGTGTACGAGAAGGAGGACCTGTTGATCAGTGGACCCGGCAAATATCCCGATTACAACTTTTACCGGGTGAGTGGCATGGCCATAGCGGGTAAAGCCAAAGGCGAGGCTGAACACGAAGCCAAGCCGATTGATGTCAAGAGTCTGCTGCCCTGAGGAGTTCACCATGGAATTGGCTTTTTATGTCTCGGCACTGGTCGCCATAGTGGCGACCTTGCGGGTCATCAGTAACAGTAACCCCATGCATGCGTTACTGAATCTCATCATTTCACTCATAGCGGTGGCGATGATCTTTTTCTGCCTGGGGGCCGGTTTCGCCGGTGCCATGCAGGTCATCGTTTATGCCGGCGCCATCATGGTGCTGTTTGTGTTCGTGGTCATGATGCTCAACCTGGGCAGTGCCCAAGTCCAGGAGAAGTTGTGGCTGACACCGGGGAGTGTGGTTTTCCCGGCCGTGTTGGCGTTTATCCTGCTGATCTTTTTGGCTAATGCCATCTTCTCCGCCACGGGTGGGGAGTTGGGAACCACAGACGTCACGGCCAAAGCCGTGGGCATAGCTCTGTTTGGTCCCTATGTGATAGCCGTGGAGCTGGCATCCATTTTGTTGCTGGCCGGTTTGGTCACCGCCTATCACCTGGGACGCGAAGATAAGCAAGGCGAAATTCTTTCCCATCGGGATGAAGGAGGCAAACGATGAGTGGATTACCCATGGAGCATGGCCTGCTGGTAGCAGCCATTCTTTTCTGTCTGGGGCTGTGTGGCCTCATCATGCGGCGAAATCTGCTCTTCATCCTGATGAGCATTGAAATCATGATGAATGCAGCGGCATTGGCGTTCGTGGTGGCTGGCAGTCGCTGGGGTCAGGCGGATGGCCAGATCATGTACATACTCGTGATTTCACTGGCGGCGGCTGAAGCCAGTATCGGGTTGGCGTTATTGCTGATGCTGTATCGCCGTCATCACACACTGGATGTGGATATTGTGAGCGAGATGCGCGGATGATGAATCTACTGTTTCTAACCTGCTTGTTTCCTTTGCTCAGCGCGCTGCTCCTGGCCTTTTCGGCTGGACGCTGGAGTGAAAATCGGGCCGCACTGGTCGGGGTCGGCAGTATCGGCTTGTCCGCGCTGACTGCCCTGGTTGTAGGGGTGGATTTCCTCGGTACTGTGCCGAAGGGGGGCGTTTTCTCGCAAACCCTGTGGCAGTGGATGAGTATCGGCACCTTCCAGCCAGCACTGCAATTGCACCTGGATGGCCTATCGCTGACCATGTTGGGTGTGGTCACCGGCGTCGGTTTTTTCATCCATCTGTTTGCCTCCTGGTATATGCGGGGGGAAGAGGGCTATTCACGCTTTTTCGCCTACACCAATCTGTTTATTGCCAGCATGCTGTTCTTGATCCTGGCCGATGACCTGCTGTTTGTGTACTTGGGCTGGGAAGGCGTCGGTCTGTGTAGCTATCTGCTGATCGGGTTTTACTATAAGCACCCGGCTAATGGCGCCGCGGCACTCAAAGCTTTTATCGTGACCCGGGTCGGCGATGTCTTCCTGGCGATTGGCATGTTCATTCTGTACCGCGAATTGGGCACCTTGAACATTCAGGAGCTGGTGATCCGTGGCCAGCAACTCTGGCAAGTGGGTGATCCGACGATCCGTCTGGCCTGTCTGATGCTGTTGGGTGGTGCTGTGGGTAAATCAGCCCAATTGCCGTTACAGACCTGGTTGGCGGATGCCATGGCGGGTCCAACTCCGGTGTCGGCGCTGATCCACGCGGCGACCATGGTGACGGCCGGTGTCTATCTGATCGCCCGCACTCATGGGCTGTTCTTACTGGCACCGGATATCTTGTTGCTGGTCGCCATTGTTGGTGCTGTCACCTTGCTGCTCTCCGGTTTTGCTGCACTGGTGCAGACCGATATCAAGAGGATCCTGGCTTACTCCACCATGAGCCAGATCGGGTACATGTTTCTGGCGCTGGGGGTGGGGGCCTGGGATGGCGCTATTTTCCATCTGATGACCCATGCCTTTTTCAAGGCGTTGCTGTTCCTCTCCGCCGGCTCCGTCATAGTGGCCTGTCACCATGAGCAGAACATTTTCAAGATGGGTGGCCTGCGCCGTTCGCTACCCTTGGTCTATGCCTGCTTCCTGGTCGGGGGCTCGGCGCTGGCAGCACTGCCGCTGGTGACCGCTGGTTTTTACAGTAAGGATGCCATCCTGTGGCAAGTGCAGGCTGCCGGTCAGCAGCCGTTGCTGATTGCCGGTCTGGTTGGGGCGTTATTGACCTCGCTGTATACCTTCCGACTGATTTTTATCGTCTTTCATGGTAAAGCCCAAACCAGTGCCCACGCCGGTAAAGGCTTGTCGCACCATATTCCGCTTGTGGTGCTGATGACACTCTCGACCTTGGTTGGGGCCTGGATTGTGCCGCCTTTGGCGGGTGTGTTACCCGCGGGTCCTGGGGATCATATCGAAGAGGGTAAGCATCTGCTTGAGTTTGTCTCGGCGGGAGTGGCGTTATCTGGTATTGCGCTGGCGGCTTGGTTGTTCCTCGGCGAACGTAGATTCATCACCCGGGTCGCCAACTCGGCACCGGGCCGTCTGCTGGGCGGACTCTGGCTTCATGCTTGGGGTTTTGACTGGCTCTATCATCAGCTGTTTGTCCGGCCTTATTTGTTCCTCGCCCGCGTCTTGGCCCGGGATCCTTGTGATCGGCTGATGGAGCTACCGGGTGGACTGGCACAACTGGGTAACAAACTGCTGGTGACAACCGTCACGGGTAAGCTGCGCTGGTATGCGGCCTCGATGGGCTTGGGGGCGCTGATGATACTGGCGCTGTTGCTGTTGGTCTGAAGAGAGAGTACGGATCGTGACGCTATTATGGATACTTTTGACCCCATTTGTGGGGGGATTACTCTGCTGGCAGACCGAGCGGCAAGGCAGCCAATTGCCGCGCTGGATTGCACTCCTGTCCATGTTAACCGTGTTAGTGCTGAGCATAGGGCTCTGGTGGCAAGGTGATTTTTCGCTGAGTGCGCAAGGGGTTCCGGCCTGGACTTCCGAGTTCCTGGTGCCCTGGATCCCGCGCTTTGGCATCAGCATCCATCTGGCCATCGATGGTTTGTCGCTGCTGATGGTGATGCTGACCGGCTTCCTCGGGGTCATGGCGGTGCTGTGCTCCTGGAGTGAAATCGCGCAACGGATTGGTTTCTTCCATCTCAATCTGTTGTGGATCCTGGGGGGCGTTATCGGCGTGTTCATGGCGATGGATCTGTTCCTGTTCTTCTTCTTCTGGGAGATGATGCTGGTGCCGATGTATTTCCTGATTGCGCTGTGGGGGCATGCCGCCTCCGATGGCCGTTCCCGGATCAATGCCGCCACCAAGTTCTTTATCTATACCCAGGTCAGCGGTTTGATCATGTTGGTGGCGATCCTCGGGCTGGTGTTTGTTCACTATCAGGCAACGAATACCCTGACGTTCAGCTATGAGGAATTGCTCAATACCCCTATGTCGGCTGGTGTCGAATACCTGCTGATGCTGGGGTTCTTTATCGCCTTTGCGGTCAAGATGCCGGTGGTGCCGCTGCATGGCTGGTTGCCGGATGCCCACAGTCAGGCTCCGACCGCTGGCTCTGTGGATTTAGCCGGGATCTTGTTGAAGACAGCCGCGTATGGCTTGTTACGTTTCAGCTTGCCGCTGTTTCCTCATGCCTCCGCCGAGTTTGCGCCGATTGCCATGTGGCTGGGTATTGGTGGCATCATCTATGGTGCTGTGCTGGCGTTTAGCCAGACCGATATCAAACGCCTGATTGCTTACACCAGTATCTCGCACATGGGCTTTGTGTTGATTGCCATCTATGCCGGTACCGAGATGGCCCTGCAGGGCGCCGTGATCCAGATGATTGCCCACGGTCTATCGGCGGCGGCACTGTTTATCCTGTGCGGTCAGCTTTATGAGCGTCTGCATACTCGTGATCTGCGACAAATGGGCGGCCTGTGGGGACGCATTCGCTATCTACCAGGCGTCATGTTGTTCTTCTCGGTCGCCTCGTTGGGGCTGCCGGGTACCGGCAACTTTGTCGGTGAGTTTCTGATCCTGATGGGCAGTTTCTCCCGTGTCCCAGTGGTGACGGTAGTGGCCACCACAGGTCTGGTACTGGCTTCTGTCTACTCCCTCATCATGTTGCAGCGTGCCTGCTTCGGGCCGGGTAAGAGCGAGAGCGTGCTGTTGGCTATGCGCCCACGGGAGCTGGGTATGATGCTACTGCTGGCCGGGTTGCTGATCCTGTTGGGCTTGTACCCGCAGCCGGTGATCGATACCGCCAGCGGGACCGTCGGAGCTGTGCAGCACTGGTTAGTCTCTCTTCCCGCCGTCAGTGAAGGAGTGCTTTGATGACGTTTACTCTAGAACAACTCATGGCGGGTTTACCGCTGGCTCTTACCGCCGCCACTATGGTGGTGTTGATGCTGGCGATTGCCTGGCGTCGCAGTATTGATGTGGCCTTCTTTGTCACCATAGGTGGCTTGAATATAGCGCTGCTTTCCTTATTTCTGCTGGTGCGGTTACCCGTTCAGGAATTGACGCCGCTGCTACGGCTGGATCACTACGCGATTTTTTATATGGCTCTGGTGCTGATTGCCTCTCTGGCCAGTTGCACATTCGCCCGCGCCTGGTTACGCCTCTATCCGGATAATCGGGAAGAGTTCTATCTGCTGTTGCTGATTGCCACCTGCGGTGGTCTGGTGTTGGCGATGACCCAGCATCTGGCGTCGCTGTTCATCGGCATCGAGCTCATCTCGTTGCCAATGTTCGGCTTGGTGGCCTATGCCTACCGTGAGCGGCGCTCGCTGGAAGCCGGGGTCAAGTACATGGTGCTATCGGCGGCAGCGACCGGATTCTTGCTCTTTGGCATGGCACTCTTGTATGCCCAATCTGGCAGCTTGAGTTTTGCCCAGCTCGGCACAGCGTTGGCGGCCAGCCCTGAATTCCAGCCTCTGTTCCTGGCAGGACTGGGTATGATGTTGGTGGGATTTGCGTTCAAGCTGTCGATGGCACCGTTTCACCTGTGGACTCCCGATGTGTATGAAGGCGCACCCGCACCCGTGGCCTCTTTTCTGGCAACAGCCAGCAAGGTGGCCATCTTCTGTGCCTTGTTGCGCTTTTATCTGGCCATACCGGCGGCCGAAGCCCAGATGATGCATCTGTTGCTCTCGGTGATTGCAATTCTGTCGATCCTGGTCGGTAACCTGCTGGCCTTGGTGCAGAGCAACATCAAACGGATGCTGGGTTACTCTTCAATTGCTCACTTTGGCTATCTGCTGGCGGTGGTCATCGCCAGCCGTCAGCAACTGATCCCCCTGGAAGCAGCCGGTGTCTATCTGCTGATGTATCTGTTTACCAGCCTGGGGGCATTCGGGGTAGTGAGTCTGATGTCCAGCCCTTATCGGGGCAAGGATGCGGACTCCCTGCATAGTTACCGGGGTCTGTTCTGGCACCGGCCCTACCTGACCGCTGTGTTGACCGTCATGATGCTGTCGTTGGCCGGTATACCGACCACGTTAGGTTTTATCGGCAAGTTCTACATCATAGCTGTCGGTGTGACATCCGGCCTGTGGTGGGTGACGGCGGCTGTGATCCTGGGCTCTGGCTTGGGCCTCTTCTATTACCTGCGGGTGATGGTGACACTTTACCTGCGTGAGCCTGGCATGCAGGCCCGCGATGCCGAGCACGACTGGGCTCTGTCGGCCGGTGGGGTCGTGGTGCTGTTGTCTGCGCTGGTCGTTTTGTTGTTGGGATTGTTCCCGCAACCCTTGCTGGAACTGGTACAACAGACGCAGCTAGTCACGATTCAGTAAGCGGACTAAGTCATGGATACCATAGAAGGCTGCCTACGGGCAGCCTTCTTGTTTTGGGCCGGCAAGAGCCTGGCTATCAACGATCAGGCTTCGACATGCCGTTGCTATTAACGCATGAGCAGCAGATCCACCCTCGCTTCGAGCATCGCCGTGCCACGCCTTGGGTTGTTGTGCTGTTGTACTGGTTATAGCATCAACAGACTTGCTTAATATCGCGACATAAAAAAGGCCGCAGAGCGGCCTGATGAGCAGTAACGATGGATGCTGGTTACCACATACGTTTAGGTTGAAACAACACATCCAGATCGTCTTTTTTCTCGTTGAGCTGATCGAGCTCTTTCTGGTTGGCTTTCTCCAGTTGCTCGGCCATTTCTCGCAGAGCCATGCGCATCTCTTCTTCACGGGTGACCAGCCAGGCATCCTTGTCGTGGATGGCGGCGAGGGTGGTAATGCCTTTGGTCAGCATCTGCTTGGCACTGCCAAATTGGCGTTGCACCCGAGCGTCGAGTGCCCGCTGGATCAAATTGGCGATGTTGATTTTCAACAGCAGCAGTTCAAGTCGGCGATCCTCGGCGACAAAGGCTTGCGGGTCGATCTTGCCCTTGTTTTGCTCGACACGCATCACGGCCCGGATTTTTTTCACCAGTTGCAGCATCTGCAGAGCCTGACGATCGGAATCCGGGGCGCGAAAGGCGCTCTCTTCATTGGACTGATAATGCTCTTGCACATAGTTGATTTGCGCGGTGACATCCTGGATCCGTTGGCGCACTGAATTTAACGCCGGATTCGCTTGGGATATAGCGCGCAAGGCATCCAGAATGCGATTCTGCAACAGGAGTACCAACGCCTTGGTGTAGGGCAGGCGGCTGGCATTGAGCAATAGTTCATCGGACTCATCAATGATGAGTTTTTGTTTGGTCATCAGAACCCGGCGATCCGCTTCCTGCCGCTGCTTGTATTGCTGCATGATGTTGTACGCAATCACCAGGAACAGCAGGGCCCCGATGGATAATAGCACCAGTGTTAATACCATACTGATTCCGGACCTCTCCTGATCATTTCGAGCTCTAATCTCTTGATACTACTATAACTCAGTTAGACGAACGAGTGACACAGCCCAAAGGCGGTACTTTGAACGCTATCGCACGCCGGGAAAGCTATGACCAGCAGGAGCTGGTGCTGGATCGGCACAAAGATGGTCATTTGAGAGCGATTGAGGAAAACAGAGATATTCATCTAATATTTGTTAGTATTAATAAACCGTCTCTTATTCTGGAACGCTATGAAACTTCAGCAATTACGCTATATCGTCGAGGTGGCGAACCACAGTCTGAATGTCTCCGCTACCGCCGAAAGCCTCTATACCTCGCAACCGGGGATCAGCAAGCAAGTCCGCATGCTGGAAGACGAGTTGGGGGTGCAGATCTTCGAACGCAGCGGTAAACACCTGACCCAGGTTACACCGGCGGGGCGGGACATACTGCGGATCTCCCAGGAGATACTGGCCAAAGTTGAGAGTATCAAGTCGGTGGCGGGTCAGTTTACCAATCCAGATCAGGGGACGCTGAACATTTCAACCACCCATACCCAGGCGCGCTATGCGCTGCCCGAGGTGATACGAGCCTTTATCAAGCGCTACCCCAAGGTATCCTTGCATATGCATCAAGGCTCACCGGCCCAGTTGAGCGAATCTGTGGCCAAGGGAACAACCGACTTTGCCATTGCCACCGAAGCCTTGCACCTGTATCAGGATCTGGTGATGCTGCCTTGTTATCACTGGACTCGCTGTCTGCTGGTGCCCAAGGGGCATCCGCTGGCCGAGCTTTCGCGGGTAGAAATTGAAGATCTGGCGCGTTTCCCGCTGGTCACTTACACCTTCGGCTTTACCGGTCGTTCCGAGCTGGATTCGGCGTTTGGCCGTGCCGGACTCGAGCCGCGGATCGTCTTTACCGCGACCGATGCCGATGTGATCAAGACCTACGTCAAGATGGGACTGGGCGTTGGTGTGATTGCCAGCATGGCCATAGATCCGGCGGTGGATACCGATCTGGTGAAGCTCGATGCCTCCCATCTGTTCCAATCCAGCACCACCAAGATCTGTTTTCGTCGTGGCATCTTCCTGCGCAGCTATATGTACGATTTCATGGAGCGTTTTGCGCCCCATCTGACGCGGGCTCTGGTCGATAAGGCCCTGGCGCTCAAAACCACCTACGAGGTGGAGCAGCTATTCGAGAATGTCGAGTTGCCGGTGCGTTAAACCCTGGCTGCCGGTCATGGCAACCCAAGTGATAGTCCTGAAGAAGGCCACCTCAAGGTGGCCTTCTGTCATACTGCCGCCGGTCGGCTAGTCACAGAATGAGACCTTAATCGCCAGACCGCCCTGGGAGGTCTCCCGATATTTGGCGTTCATATCCTTACCGGTGGCATACATGGTGGCAATGACTTTATCCAGCGACACACAGGCTTTGCTGGTGCGACGCAACGCCATGCGCGAGGCATTGATGGCCTTGACCGCAGCAATCGCATTGCGCTCGATGCAGGGGACCTGCACTTGGCCGGCAACCGGATCACAGGTCAGCCCCAGATTGTGCTCCATGGCAATCTCTGCCGCCTGACACACCTGCTCGGGACTGCCGCCCATGAGTTCAGTCAGGCCCGCCGCCGCCATCGAGCAGGCGACCCCGACTTCACCCTGACAGCCGACCTCCGCGCCGGAGAGCGAGGCATTCATCTTATACAACAAGCCGATACCGCCAGCAGCCAGCAGGAACTTGCGGGCCTCGTCGGCAGCCAACGGCTGGATGAATTTATCGTAATAGGCCATGACGGCGGGAATGATACCGGCAGCGCCATTGGTAGGGGCCGTGACCATGCGCCCCCCGGCGGCATTTTCTTCACTGACCGCCATGGCAAACATGTTGACCCAATCGATCACCGCCATCGGATCCGTCGACAGGTGGGTATTGGTGACCAGTTGCCGCCTGAGCGCCGCCGCTCGGCGCGGCACCCGCAACGGCCCCGCTAATACCCCTTCAGTCTGGCAGCCCCGGGTCATGGAGTGCTGCATGATCTCCCACAGTTGCTGGCAGCGCTGCTGGGTTGCGGCCTCCGACTGGAAACTCAGCTCGTTTTGCTGCATCAGATAGGAGATGGAAAAGCCTTGGCGTTGGCAATGGGCCAACAACTGCTCGGCACTGGCAAATGGCCAGGCCACGGTCGTCTGGGTGACATCGGAGCTTTGCAGTTGATCGGCGGCGACAATAAAGCCACCGCCCGGCGAAAACCAGGTCTGCTGGAGCAGCGATTGATCTCCGGCGAAGGCTTCAAAGCGCATGCCATTTTCATGTTCCGGCAATGCTGTGCTGTGAAAGGTCAAGTCCTGCTCGGAAAAGCGGATCTGCTTCTGGCCGCCAGCCAGAGGCAGGTCGCCGGAGTCGCGGATCTCTTGCAATAAGTGAGGGATCTGCTCGATCACCACAGTTTCGGGCAGATACCCGGCGAGGCCCAGAATGAGCGCCGTATCGGTGTTGTGGCCGCGTCCTGTCAGTGCCAAGGATCCATAGACGCCGATCTGCAATCGGGTCACGCGTGCCAGCAGTTGCTGCTGCTGAAGAGACTGCACAAAGGCATAGGCAGCCTTCATGGGCCCTACGGTATGGGATGAGGAGGGGCCAATGCCGATCTTGAACAGATCGAAAATAGAGATCATGAATACGCCACCGGTTCGAAAAGAGGTGAAAGCTTAAGTAACAAGGGATGGATGCTACAGGAGTCGCCGATTATAAAATATGATCCGGTGATTGCCGCTATCTGTTGGCGATATATTTTGGAAAATCCGGCTAAGCAATCGTTTTTCAATGTCTTGTTTTCTATGCCGTGCTTTTCTGTGCTGGATTGTTTATTTCGTGCCACTGACTTGCCGCGCCAACTGCCACAAGATCCGCGCCGTTGCCCCCCACACCAGACGTTGCTGCAGCGTGATGCCGAACACAGTGTGCTGCTGTGATCCCCGCTGTACCCGCCAGCGCCCGTAGTTGGCGGGGTCGAGTAACGGTGCCAGCGGTAGTTCGAATGCCTCGGCCACTTCATCCAGAGCGGGGATTAGCGGATAGTCCGCCGCCAATAGCCCGAGAAAGGGCACCATGCGATAGTGGCTGACCGTGATATGGGCGGGTAACTGGCCCAGCAGGCGAACGCAGGCCGGAGGAATGCCCAGCTCTTCCCAAGTCTCGCGCAGCGCTGTAACGGCCAGGGTCCCATCGTCCGGATCCTGCCGTCCACCGGGAAAACTGATCTGGCCCGGATGATGGCGCAGTTGTGCACTGCGGCGAGTGAACAGCACCGACAATTGGTCCCCCCGAGCAATGATCGGGATCAGCACCGCTGCTGGTTTAAGGGATGCAGTGGCAACCTCGCGCCAAGCCGGTTCGCCCGCACCTGGGGTCAAGAGATGAAACGCGGTCAGCAGACGGGGCAGGGTCCAGACGTCACTCTGGCCCGATGCCGACGAGAAAATGGGCGCTACAGGGCGCCCGTATGAGGGCGCGTTCAAATCCCGCAGTCTGACTAGCATGTTTCCCCGCCCGTCAGGATCGGCAGTATCTTCGCCAGCTTGTGGAAGGTTTCCGCGTATTCATCGATCACGTTGGAGTCCGCGACCAGGCCGCCACCGGCCCAGACATACAGTTGGCCGGCTTCGGCGATCAGGGTGCGGATTGTGATGCTGGTATCCATGTGCCCGTGCTGGCTGATATAGCCGATGCTGCCGCAATAGGCGTTGCGCCTATGGGGCTCCAACTCTTCGATAATTTCCATCGCGCGGATCTTCGGCGCTCCTGTGATGGAGCCGCCAGGAAAGCAGGCGCGCAGCAGATCCGTGGCATTGAGCCCGGGCAACAGCTCGCCCTCTATGGTCGAAACCAGATGATGCACGGCGGGAAAGGATTCGATGGCAAACAGACTGGGAACTCGTACCGATCCGGGCTGAGAGACCCGGCCAATGTCGTTGCGCAGCAAGTCGACAATCATCAGATTCTCGGCCCTATCCTTGGGAGCATGCCGCAGTTCATCGGCGGCCGCGGCATCCTCCGCGAGGTCGTGACGGCGTGGGCGAGTGCCCTTGATCGGCTTGGTGCTGACCGCCCGGTCCGCCAATGCCAGAAAGCGCTCCGGCGACAGGCTGAGGACGCAGGCATCTGGTAGGCGAATAAACGCCGAGAAAGGAGCCTGATTGTGCTCACTGAGCTGGCAGTAGGCTGACCACTCATCGCCTTGATAGGGGGCGCTAAAGCGTTGGGTCAGATTGATCTGGTAACAATCCCCAGCGGCCAGATAGGCCTGAACTTGCTCGAAGCGCTGGCGATAACTAGCTTCATCCATATTGCTCAACCAGGGGGCAGTCAGCCTGAGTGGCGTAGTCGACAATGGCTGTGCTTGTTGTTGCATAAACCAGTCATAGCGACGCTGCCAGGCCTGTTCATCACCCAGCACCACCAAGGAGGCGATTTGTTGCTGCTTATCCAGCACCCAGGCCCAGTTGTAGATGCCGATGGCCATATCCGCCAACTGGATGTCGGCATGGCTGCGAACGGGCAGCCGCTCGAAGCGTCGGCCCAAATCATAGCCCCAGAGCCCCAGCGCACCGCCGATAAACGGCAGTTCGCCGCGATAGGCGGTCACATCCCCTAGTAATCGGGATTGCCACTGCGCCAGCAAGGTGAGTGGGTCGTCGAGACTGACGGATGTCAGTTGGTGATGGTCGATACGGGTCTCGGCACCAAGGGTTTGCAGGGTGGCCAGCGGCTCGGCGCTCAGAATATGGTAGCGGCTATCGGGATGCCGGGAGCTGGCCGATTCGAGTAACAGGGCCCAAGGCAGCTGAGCGAGGGGAGCGAACAGTTCGCGGCCTGCCGCCGTATCGCTGAGCGATAACTCCTTGAAAGAAAACTGCTTGATGGTGAGCGCATTCAACATTTTTTAACCTGGCGAGCGGGATTAGCGGCGCATAAATGGCGCCGGATCGAGCCGCAGCGTATCATAAGCCCGTGATGGGGCAAAAACCTGCCTCTCGACCTGAGGAATGGGATGGCACCGTGCCGGTTGTCGTCTGTTCCGCCCAGCACTCGGAGACCCACATGGCTGTGATCAAACAACAGGATTTTATTGACTCCATTTTCGATGCTCTGCAATTCATCTCCTATTACCACCCCCTGGATTTTGTCGAGGCCATGAAGCAGGCCTACGACCGGGAGCAGAGTCCGGCGGCCAAAGATGCCATTGCCCAGATCCTGATCAACTCCCGTATGTCCGCCGAAGGGCATCGTCCCCTGTGCCAGGACACAGGTATCGTCACCTGCTTTGTTAAAGTGGGGATGCAGACCCAGTGGGATGGTGAGCTGACGGTGCAGGAGATGGTCGATATCGGCACTCGCCGTGCCTATAACCATCCGGATAATCCATTGCGGTTGTCGGTGTTGGCCGACCCAGCCGGCAAACGCCTGAACACCAGGGATAATACCCCGGCTGTGGTGCATACCGAGCTGGTGCGGGGCAACCAGGTCGAGGTGATGATTGCCGCCAAGGGCGGTGGCTCCGAGAATAAGTCCAAGGTGGTGATGCTCAACCCCTCCGATTCTGTGGTGGACTGGGTGCTCAAAACCATTCCGACTATGGGCGCAGGCTGGTGTCCACCGGGTATGCTCGGCATTGGCATAGGCGGCACGGTAGAAAAAGCCGCCCTGATGGCCAAAGAGTCCTTGATGGATGCCATCGATATGACCGAGCTGCAGGAGCGCGGCGCCCAGAATCGGGAAGAAGAGCTGCGGCTGGAGTTGTATCAGAAGATCAACCAGCTCGGGATAGGCGCGCAGGGCCTCGGTGGCCTGACGACCGTGCTGGATGTCAAAATCAAATCCTGCCCGACGCACGCCGTCTCGCTGCCCGTCGCCCTGATCCCCAACTGTGCCGCCACCCGGCATATTCATTTCACTCTGGATGGCTCAGGCCCTGCTGAATTGGTGCCGCCACCGCTCTCTGCCTGGCCCGAGATCCAGTGGGAAGGCGCCAAGAGCGCCCGCCGTGTGCAGCTCGATGGCATCACCAAGGCCGAGATCGCCAGCTGGACCGTGGGCGAGACCCTGCTGCTCAATGGCACCATACTGACTGGTCGTGATGCCGCCCATAAGCGGATCCAGGATCTGCTCAAGGCCGGTGAGCCGCTGCCGGATGGCGTCAATTTTGACGGGCGCTTCATCTACTACGTCGGCCCTGTGGATCCGGTGCGTGACGAGGTGGTCGGCCCCGCCGGTCCCACTACCTCCACCCGGATGGACAAATTCAGCGAGACCATGTTGGGCGAGGCGGGTCTGTTCGGCATGATTGGCAAGTCCGAGCGCGGCCCCGTGGCCATTGCCGCCATCAAACAGCATAAGGCTGCTTATCTGATGGCCGTGGGCGGCGCTGCGTATCTGGTTTCCAAGGCGATCAAGAAGGCGCGCAAGGTGGCATTTGAAGACTTGGGGATGGAAGCCATCTATGAATTCGAGGTGGTGGATATGCCGGTGACAGTAGCCGTCGACAGTCAGGGCAACAATATTCACGAGATAGGCCCGGCCCACTGGAAGGCGATCCTGCAACCCGTCGATGTAAAAACCGTCGATTAAGCACCCGTGGGGGAGGCGACTCGCCTCCCTTGTCGCATTAATAGCCAAACGCATTGTTTTATCAGAAATTTCTATTGTAATCGGCGCCTCGTTTCCCTATTATGCCGCCCGTCGTCAGCCAAAGCTGATGGACAAGGCGAGGTCCCACGCCAGAATGAGGGAATGAAAAAGGTGATGAACTCACGCCTAAATAAGAGTTCAACAACGGTGAGGTGTCCGAGTGGCTGAAGGAGCACGCCTGGAAAGTGTGTATACGGCAACGTATCGAGGGTTCGAATCCCTCCCTCACCGCCATCTTGAAAGAAGAGCT
>JBBRVG010000080.1:0-19723 GCA_038247115.1 Enterobacterales bacterium
AAGGGTAGAGCAACCACTCAACAACAGAGCAAAAAGCAGCCAGATAAGACGAGAAGAGGACATATTGACTCCAGGATTGCGAGACGAACAGTATAGGCGCAGCCCCATTGCTTTCAAAGCCTTGCCCTTTTTGCGTAAAATAAGGGCCCCTAAGCCAGAGTTCTTTGCTGCATGCCGCTTTTCGTGCTCGGTCTCAACCATAAGACAGCTTCCCTTTCGCTACGAGAGCGACTGGCCTTTGGCCCGGAGAACCTGCCACAGGCGCTGGAGAAATTACGACGACTGGAGGGTGTGCGCGAAGCCTGCATTCTATCGACCTGTAATAGGACCGAGATCTACGCCGAGGTGGATAGCGCGGTTCAGCCGACGCTACCGCAGTGGTGGGCCGAGTTTTGCCGGGTGAGCCGGGGTGAGCTGGATGCCAGTCTGTATCAACATCAGGAAGGTGAGGCGGTTCGCCATCTGATGCGGGTCGCCTGTGGGCTGGATTCCCTGGTCTTGGGGGAGCCGCAGATCCTGGGGCAGCTCAAGCATGCATTTGAACAGGCCCGGCAGAGTGGCTCGTTAAAATCCCTGTTAGGTCGCTTGTTCCAGCGCAGCTTTTCTGTGGCCAAGCGCGTACGATCCGAGACTGATATTGGCGCCAATGGGGTGTCAGTTGCCTTTGTGGCGATTACCCTGGCCAAGCAGATCTTTGCCGATCTCAGCCAGACCCGGGTGCTGTTGATCGGGGCTGGGGAAACGATCGAGTTGGCCGGGCGCCATTTACAAGCCCAACAGGTGTGCCACATGACGGTCGCCAATCGTACCCTGGCGCGCGCCCAAGCCTTGGCCAGTGAATGGCAGGCCGATGTGATCACCCTGGACGAGATACCCTCGGTTTTACCTTTGGTGGATATGGTGGTGACCTCCACCGCTAGCCCTTTGCCGCTGCTGGGTAAAGGCTTGATGGAGCGGGTGCTCAAACAGCGTCGTCACAAGCCTATGCTGCTGATTGATCTGGCGGTGCCGCGGGATATTGAAGAAGAGGTCGGCACCCTGGCCGATGCCTATCTTTATACGGTCGATGATCTGCAAGGCATAGTGGCCGAGAATCAGTCCGCCCGGCAACAGGCGGCGAGGCAGGCGGAGCTGCTGATCGGCGACGAAAAAGCCAGTTTCATGGCCTGGTATCAGGGGCTGCCATCGGTCGAGCTGATCCGTGCCTATCGCCAACAGGCACAGCGGCTTCAGCAGGATGAAGTGCTGCGCGCCCAGCAGTTGCTGGCCCAGGGCCAGGATGCACAACAGGTAATGGTCGAATTAGCTCATCGCCTGACCAATAAACTTATTCACTCGCCGACCGAGGCTCTGCGCCAGGCCGGTGAGACCGGTGATCGGGAAACGCTGGCAATTCTTAGCCAGAGTCTCGACCTGGACCACCCATGACCCCCGGTTTCGGGCACCTGTTGCCCAGGCCTCTTTAGCGGAAATAGTATGAAAGAATCGGTGATCAGAAAGCTTGAAGGCTTGCTGGAACGTTATGAAGAAGTGCAGGCTCTGATGGGGGAGCCGAGTGTAATCAGCGATCAGGAGCGCTTTCGCAACCTGAACAAGGAATATTCCCAGTTGGAGGATGTGGTCAGCGGCTTTCTGCGCTTCCAGCAGGTGAGTGCTGACTTACAGGCGGTCCTCGAGATGCTGGATGGCGAGGATGCTGACATGCGCGCCATGGCCCAGGAGGAGCTCTCCGACGCGAAAGCGACTGTGGAGCAGATCGAACAGGAATTACAGATCCTGCTGTTGCCGAAAGATCCTAAGGATGACAACAACTGCTATCTGGAAATTCGTGCCGGTACCGGTGGCGATGAAGCGGCTATCTTTGCCGGTGATCTGTTCCGGCTCTATTCCCGTTTTGCCGAACGCAAAGGCTGGCGCTCCGAAATCGTCAATGCCAATGAGGGTGAACACGGCGGCTTCAAGGAAGTGATCGTCAAAGTCGATGGTCAGGGTGTCTATGGCATCATGAAGTTTGAGTCCGGTGGCCATCGCGTGCAGCGGGTGCCGGAGACCGAATCCCAGGGCCGCATTCATACTTCGGCCTGTACCGTGATGGTGTTGCCCGAGGTTCCCGAGTCCCAGGCTCCGGAGATCAATCCGGCGGATCTGCGGGTCGATACCTTCCGCGCCTCCGGCGCCGGTGGCCAGCACATCAACAAAACGGACTCAGCGGTGCGCTTGACTCACTTGCCCTCCGGTTTAGTGGTGGAGTGTCAGGATGAGCGCTCCCAGCACAAGAACCGGGCCAAGGCGATGGCGGTACTGACCGCGCGCCTGGTGCAGCTGGAAGAGGATAAGCGTCGTGCCGAAGAGGCCAATACCCGTCGCAGCCTGCTGAGTACCGGCGATCGCTCGGATCGGATCCGCACCTACAACTATCCACAAGGTCGGGTCACCGATCACCGCATCAACCTGACGGTTTATCGCCTGAATGAGGTGATGGAAGGGGATCTGGATACCTTGGTACAACCCATTTTGCATGAATATCAGGCCGATCAGCTGGCCGCCTTGTCGGACAACTACTGATGCAGATTGCCGAGGCGCGTCAGGCCCTGATCGCACAGTTCAGCGGCAGCGACTCTCCTGCTGCGGATGCCGATTGTCTGCTCTGTGCCGTGCTGGATTGCAGCCGCACCTGGTTGCGGACCTGGCCTGAGCGAACACTCACCGACGAGCAGCACAAGCGCTTGCTGACGCTGGCGGAGCGACGTGCTGCAGGAGAGCCCATCGCTCATCTGCTGGGTGAGCGTGAGTTCTGGTCGCTGCCGTTACAGGTCTCGGCGGCCACCCTGATACCGCGCCCGGACACCGAAGTGTTGGTTGAACAGGCGTTGGCACTTTTACCCCTGGATGCCAGCGGCGTGCGGGTGCTGGACTTAGGCACCGGCACCGGTGCCATTGCTTTGGCCTTGAAGTCGGAGCGTCCTGCCCTCGACGTATGGGCTGTGGATCGCATTGCCGAGGCGTGCGAGCTGGCTCGTGACAATGCCACCCGGTTAGCACTCACTATCGAGGTGCGGCATGGCAGTTGGTTTGAACCCGTCCAGCAGGAGCATTTCACGCTGATTGTCTCTAATCCACCCTATATCGATGAGCAAGATCCCCATCTGGGCCAGGGTGATGTGCGCTTTGAACCCCGTTCGGCCCTGGTCGCCGCCAGCCAAGGGCTTGCCGATTTGCAGCATCTAGTGGCGCAGGCCCCGGACCACTTGTTGCCCGGGGGCTGGTTGCTATTGGAGCACGGTTGGCAGCAGGGGGAGGCGGTTCGTGCGCTGTTGCAGCAACGGGGATTTCATGCCGTGGCTACCGTGCGGGATTATGGCGATCAGGAGCGAGTGACTCTGGGACAGTGGCAGGGGATAGCATGAAAAATGTGACCCCGGAGACTGATTTTGAACAGCTGGATCTGGCGTTGCTGGCACTGATGGTGTCCGAAGATCTGCAAGATGAGCCGATCCTGCTCACCGGTTTGCAGGCGCTGGCCGAGTTGCGCCAGTATGTGCTGCCCCGAGTGACGGCCAGCAACGAGGCCGAGCGGATCGAGCAGTTGCGGCAGGCTTTTTTCCAGGAGCTGGGTTTTCATGGTGACTGGGAGAACTTTTTCCAGCCCGAGAATTGTTTGCTGGAGCAAGTGTTACACAAACGCACTGGTATCCCGGTGACACTAGGCATCTTGCTGATCCATCTGGCGCAGGCGCTGGTGATCCCGGTGGCCGGTGTCTGCTTTCCCGGTCATTTCATGGTGCGATTGGGCTCGGGTAAGCAAGCCCGGATGCTGGATCCCTGCAGTGGCGAATTTCTGGATCGGAACCAGCTCGAGCTGCGCTTGCGCGGCAGTCTGGGCGATCTGGCGCGCTTGCAGGGCAAGCACCTGCAAACGGCTGAGCAGCGGGACATAATGGCACGCCTGCTCAATGTGGCTAAGGGGTCGACCGTGCAGGCGGACCAGACGTTACTGGCATTACGCTGTAGCGAGCTCCTTTTGTGTCTCGATCCCGACGATCCCTATGAAGTTCGTGATCGCGGCCTGCTGTATGAACAGTTGGAATGCGATGCCTTGGCGGCAGATGATCTCTCTTTTTTCATTGAGCAGTGTCCCTCCGATCCGGTGGCCGAATTACTCAAAGAACAGCTGGCGCGCCTCAACACCCGGGCGCCCACCCTACATTAGTCATGAGTCGGGCAGTAGCCGGACCTTAGTCGGAGCAAGATGATGCAAAAAGTCGTGAATGTGAATGGGATCGAGATCGCCAACGACAAACCCTTCGTGTTATTTGGCGGCATGAATGTGCTGGAGTCTCGTGATCTGGCTATGTCCATGTGCGAGGCCTATGTCGAGGTGACCCAGAAACTGGGTATTCCATTGATTTTCAAAGCCAGTTGGGACAAAGCCAACCGCTCCTCTGTGCACTCCTATCGTGGGCCTGGGCTTGAAGAAGGCTTGAAGATTTTCCAGGAGTTGAAGCAGACCTTCGGCGTCTCTCTGATCACCGATGTCCATGAAACCTGGCAGGCAAAACCTGTGTCTGAAGTGGTGGATGTGCTGCAACTGCCGGCGTTTCTGGCGCGGCAAACCGATCTGGTCGAGGCTCTGGCGCGGACCGGAAATGCCATCAACGTCAAAAAGCCCCAGTTCCTGAGCCCGGGTCAGGTGAAGAATATCGTCGAGAAGTTTGCGGAATGCGGCAATGAACGGGTGATCCTGTGCGAACGGGGTGTCAACTTCGGTTATGACAACCTGGTCGTGGACATGCTGGGCTTTGGGGTCATGAAACAGGCTAGCCAGGGTTCGCCGGTGATCTTTGATGTGACCCATGCCTTGCAGTGCCGGGATCCGCTGGGGGCCGCCTCGGGTGGACGCCGTGAACAGGTCGTCGAGCTGGCTCGTGCCGGTATGGCTGTGGGGCTGGGGGGCTTGTTTATCGAATCGCATCCTAATCCTGATGCAGCCCGTTGTGATGGTCCCAGCGCGCTGCCGTTGGCCAAGCTGGAACCTTTCCTGCAGCAGATGAAGGCGATCGATGAGTTGGTGAAAGGATTTGCTGAACTGGATACCCGCTGCTAATTCGCGGATGTGACTAGCATCTCTAATGAAAAGAAGCCCCGGTATGCCGGGGCTTTTTTATGGCTCAAGTACTAGGTTTCTTGTACTGCATTTCCGGTATTGGGATTGTTATGTGGGAGGAAACTCCCTGGACATCCGCATGGGATGAAGGGAGGGGAATTAACGCTCGTAGCGGAAGAAATATTGACGAGTTGCCGGGGTTGAATAGCGGTCGTCAGTTTCTTTGCTACCGAGCAGTACGGTTACATTCTTGAAGATGTTTTTCATCATGAACTCCTTGGTTAACGATTAACTTGAGCTTGGTAAATTTGTGACCCAGCTCACGAATAATCGTAGGGATCTATGGGGCCAGGATCAAGTTAATTTTTTGTTAATCTCATTGTTTTTATTATGAATTCGTTTTCATAATCGTTGAAAACGCATTCATTGGGTTTTGTTTGAGGCTGCAAATATTGTGATCTGTGTCACGTTATGAGTAGCTGCATCATTCGGCGCGGTAATCTTGGCCGCTAGCGGTACCCACGGAGGATGATTTGTTCTTGGTCGCTCGGCCCGGATACCAGCGAGTGGGCTTCTGAACGTCCAGTTGTTGGTTGGGATTTCCATCCGGGCTGGTACAACGGGCAAAGAAATCCAAAGAATGCCGATGATGTCGCCGGGATTGGCGTCAATGATCTACGCGGATCATGGATGATACAGAATCGATGCGAATCAGGTGTTTTTGGCACAGGCTGGGTGAATGATGAACTGTGGGTCAGCGTTTGACCCTGATCGGGAAATATTGTGCGGAATTTCTAGGTGTTGTCACCTCGTCGGGCGACCTTGTATCCGTTATCTCTCATCCGCGTCATAGACTGGATGAGGTCGACTTACTATTAGCGAACATACCCGAAGTGGTATTGACGGGTAGCCGGGGCCAGACGTGGGGCATCGGTCTTGCTGTGTAACCGGTCGGTGACGTTCTTGATGATGTTTTTCATGGTCATATCCTCGTGTCGCAGATGAAGTGGGTGCTGCCGATTTCTTAACGCTCGTAGCGGAAGAAGTATTGGCGAGTTGCCGGAGCCAGACGTTCGGTGTCGGACTTACCGTTCAGCAGTTCAGAAACGTTCTTCAGAATATTTTTCATGGTGTAGCTCCTAGAGTGAGTGTCTGAGGTTTCACGGTTTTGTGACTGCCCTCACAAATCATGCTAGTGCGGGTTATTTCGGCAAGCAAGTTAAATTTATGTGAAAACCATTGTTTTTATTATGAATTCGTTTTCAAAACCCTGAAAACGAATAGCAAGAGAACTCAAAAGAGTCTTTATTTTATGTGACGCAGCTCACTAAAACTAACGAAGTGGCTGCTGATTCCGTTTTTTAGCTCGTTGATACCGAGTTATTTTTTGATTTAGCACTAGACGACTGGTCTAATTGCGAATAGAGTTCAGCCATTCACGCAGCAAGTTGAACTTGTCTGTCGCACTAGGGCCAGTGCTAATTCCGAGACTCTGGGCTGGATAAACCTCCATTTTGCATATAGGTAGCAACTGATGAACATATTGATGGTTTTGACCTCACACGAGGATTTAGGAAATACAGGCTTGAAAACCGGCTTCTGGCTGGAAGAGTTTGCGGCACCTTATTACGTCTTCAAAGACGCCGGGATGACGGTGACATTGGCTTCCCCGCTGGGTGGGCAACCCCCTCTGGATCCCAAGAGTGATGATCCGGCCTTCCAGACTGAAGCGACCCATAGATTCAAACAGGATGTCGAAGGTCAGGCATTGCTGGCGAACACCCAACGACTGGCCGATGTGAACGCCGTCGACTACGCGGCGGTTTTCTATCCAGGTGGCCATGGCCCGCTGTGGGATCTGGCCGAAGACCCATTGTCGATTGCCTTGATTGAACAGTTCTATGCCGCGCAAAAACCTGTGGCTGCGGTCTGTCATGCTCCGGGCGTGTTTCGCCATACGCGCCGGGCTGATGGTCAGCCGTTGGTAGCAGGTAAGCGCGTGACCGGTTTTACCAACACAGAAGAAGCTGCGGTCGAGCTCACCGATGTGGTGCCATTTCTGGTCGAGGACATGCTCAAGGCCAATGGTGGCGAGTATTTCAAAGGTGCGGATTGGCTGCCGTTTGTGGTGACCGATGGGCAGTTGATCACCGGACAAAATCCGGCCTCTTCCGAGGCGGTGGCGGTCCATTTGCTGCAAGCGCTGGAAAGTCGTTAATCAGCAATTGTCTGTGTATGGCTTATCGTCGAGTCGTCGATAAGCCAACTCTAATCCCGGCAGCTTGGTTGCTTCGTGGCTTGCTTGGGTAGGTGTTTTGCTATCCCCGCATTGGGCATTTGCCGCGTCAGCCCGACTGCCGGTCGCGCAGTATGCATCCTCTTGACGGCTGCGATAATAATAACCGGGGGCATGGCAGTGCCCCCGGTTTTTCATGGTCTAAAAATGGTCTTAAATCGGTCTCATGCCCTCGGCGGATCAAGAATCGGGGTCTGAGTGACTCCTGGTTTGTGTTGTTCGAGTGGCGAGCTGGTTTATTCTTGCCCGTTTCCCGATTTTTCTGGAGTGGGGCGAGGGGGCACCCTATAATCCCGCGCATTAGGAAAAGTTATGCGAAGAGCCCATGTCCCGTCGTCTTCCGCCGCTCAATGCGCTCAAGGCATTTGAAGCGGCAGCTCGTCATCTGAGTTTCACCCGTGCTGCCGAAGAGCTGTTTGTCACCCAGGCGGCCATCAGCCACCAGATCAAGGGGCTGGAAGATTTTCTAGGGATCAAACTATTCCGGCGTCGCAATCGCACCCTGCTGCTGACCGAAGAAGGGCAGAGCTATTTTCTGGATATCAAAGATATTTTTGGTGCCATCGTCGATGCCACCGATAAGCTGGTCGCGCGCAGTGCGAAAGGCTCCCTGACCGTCACCCTGCAACCGAGTTTTGCCATCCAGTGGCTGGTCCCACGTCTGGTTCGCTTCAGTGAACGACATCCCGAGATCGACGTCCGAATCAAGGCGGTCGATATGGATGAGGGATCGCTGAGTGATGATGTGGACGTAGCGATTTATTACGGTCGAGGTCACTGGCCCGGCTTGCGTTGCTACAAGTTGCATACTGAATTTTTGATGCCGGTCTGCTCGCCTCTGCTGTTGGCCAGTGGTCGTCCGCTACGACAACCGGCGGATCTGGAGTGGCAAACCCTGCTCCACGATGGCTCGCGGCGGGATTGGCATAACTGGCTCAAGGAAGTCGGGGTCGAGATCCCCAATGTCAGTCAGGGACCCATTTTCAGCCATTCCAGTATGGTGATCCAGGCGGCCGTGCATGGACAGGGCGTGGCTTTGGGTCACAGTGTGTTGTCACAACCCGAAATCGAGGCAGGTCGTCTGGTTTGTCCATTCGAGCAGGTTCTGGAGAGTAAGAACGCCTTTTACCTGGTGTGTCAGGAAAACCAGGCTGAACAGGGCAAGATTGCCGCATTCCGTGACTGGATGCTGGCGCTGGTCGAGCAGGAAGAGTTACAACGGCGCAATCGTCTGCTGGCTCACGGCTGATCAGCCACCATTTATGACCTCAGGGTCACCATGATAAGTAGAACCAGGCGACTGGTACTGCGGAGGAAGAGATGAATAATTTATTGTTTTATTGCCGTCCCGGCTTTGAAAAAGAGATTGCGGCCGAGATCCAGGATAAAGCAGTGGCTCTGGAGTGCTTTGGCTTTTCGCGGGTCAAGGATAACTCCGGTTATGCGATCTTCGAATGTTACGAGGCCGCGGATGCCGATAAGCTGGCGCGGCGTTTGCCATTCCGTGAGCTGGTTTTTGCCCGTCAAATGATGGTGATAACCCATGAACTGACCGGCATGGATCTGGCGGATCGAATCACTCCCATCATAGCCGCCACGGCCGAGTACAGTGTCTGTGGTGAAGTGCGAGTTGAGACGCCGGATACCAATGATGCCAAGGAGCTGACCACCTTCTGCCGCAAATTCAGTGTGCCTCTACGCCAGGCGCTGCGTGCGGCTGGCAAGTTGACCAAGGAAGAGACCCATCGTCGCCCTGTGCTGCATGTACTGTTTCTGGCCAATGACCATGCGGTGATCGGTTACTCCTACACCAACAATAACTCGCCCTTCCATATGGGGATCCCGCGACTGAAGTTCCCATCCGACGCCCCGAGTCGTTCGACGTTGAAACTCGAGGAAGCGTTCCATGTCTTCGTACCGGAAGATGAGTGGGAGGTGCGTCTGACATCGGGTTTGAATGCGGTCGATCTGGGGGCTAGTCCTGGCGGTTGGACCTACCAACTGGTACGACGCGGCATGATGGTCAGTGCTGTGGATAACGGCCCTATGGCCGAGTCGCTGATGGATAGTGGTCAGGTCAAGCACATCCGGGATGATGGCTTCCGTTACCGCCCATCCAAGAAAAATACCTACTGGCTGGTGTGCGACATGGTGGAAAAACCGGCGCGTGTCACCCACCTGATTGCATCCTGGTTCCGTGATGGCTTGTGCGAAGAGGCCATGTTCAATCTGAAGTTGCCGATGAAACGTCGCTACAGCGAGGTTGAGCACAATCTGGAAGTGTTACGCGAGTGGCTGCGTGAGCTGGATGGGGACTTTGTGGTCCAGGCGAAACAGCTGTACCACGATCGGGAAGAGGTCACTGTGCATGTCTATGACTTGCATCAGTTGGCTCGTCGCAAATCCGGCGCCTATCAATAATCAGGCCTGGTTCTTCGCGCTGTCAGCATTGAAACGCCGTCCTCTGGACGGCGTTGCTGTTTCAGGCCCGCTATGAGGTCCTTGTCACCAGGCCAGTGGTTTGCCATCGTAGCTTAGAAATTGGCCGCTGGTTCCTGCGGGCAGCCGGTCCAGCGTCTCCAGCAGAGTCACGGCACACTCATCGGCTTCCACCACGGCACCATCGCCACCCATCTGGGTTTTCACCCAGCCGGGGTGGACTGCCAGAACATGGACGCCATCGCCAGCCAGGTCGATGGACATACTCTTGACCACCGCATTGAGTGCGGCCTTGCTGGAGCGATAGAGATAACTCCCGCCCTCCTGATTCAAGTCAATGGAGCCCATGACGCTGCTGATGCAGATCAGGGTGCGGCGTTCGCTGTCCTTGAGATTATCGAAAAAGTGCTCGGCTAGCCGCAGCGGTGCCATGCTGTTGATGGCAAACACCTCGGCCCAGGCGTGATAATCCACTTGGCCGAAGCCTTGTAGTTGCGGGCCCAGAACCCCGGCGTTGGCAATCAGTAAGTCAATCACCTGATCGCCGATGGCGTGTTTGAGTTCCAGATAATCCTCGCCGCGGCTGACATCCAGCTGGTGGATGGACAGGCTGGGGTAAATCTCGGACAGCTGATGCAGAGCCCGCGCATGGTAGGGGTCTCGACAGCAGGCGATGACCTGATCATCACGCCGTAGACAGGCGTGCGTCAGGGCAAGACCTATGCCCCGGTTGGCGCCGGTGATCAGTATGGTCTGGCTCATATGGCCTCCTTGGTCGAGGTGGTGGGTCTATGTGGTTCGTGCGGCCGACTAGCGGGATGAACCGTCAGCGGGCGGCGAGTAACGAATGGCTTTCAAGTTAAAGCCTAGTGGAATATCCAGCCGCAGGCGTACCAAAGTTTGCGCAAGTTGCGCTGCGGCCGCTTGTTCCTGCACCCGCTTGACCAAACGATGGGTATCAGGCTGTTGGGCCAGTATCCGTTGCAGGGAGCCGAACTCTTGCAGCAGTGCGGTTGCACTCTTGGCACCAATGCCGGCAACGCCCTTGATATGACTGCCGCTCACACCGCACAAGGCCCAATAATCGACCAGTTGTTCCGCTTTGATGCCGTACTGGCTCAGCACAAACTCCTGATCCAACCAGCGGCGGTTGAAGTAATCGCGGATCTGCAGTCCGCTGGGTAGCAGTTGGCAGAATCCCTTGTCGGTGGAAATCAGTGTCACCTGCTGGTGCCGTTGGGTGAGCTGATGGCTCAGGGTGGCAATCAGATCGTCTGCTTCATCCCCGGCGGTCAACAGGGAGTCGACCCCGCACTCCCACAGGGTGGCTTGCAACTGCTCCATGCCTTGCTCCAGCTCTTCGGGCATGGGAGTACGACCCAGCTTGTAGTCTGGATAGATACTATGTCGCCAGCTGGGTTGCTCACCGTCGAAGACTGCAATCACATGGCTTGGGCGAACTTCGCTCAGAATACCTTGGACTGTACTCAGCAAACGTTGCCGGGTAGCCAGCAGCAGGGCGGCCGCATCCAGAGGCTGTTTGCCCAGAGCAGCGTGCAGACGGCGGATCAGGTTCAGAGCATCAAAAATCAGCAGATGGGCCATGGCGTGATTCATCAAAGTAAACGGGCTCCCGCAGGAGCCCGATGATTAACGGACTATTTCGTAACAGGGGATATATTCGCTGCCGGGTAGTTTCATGCGTCCTTGATGAACGAAACTCTTGAGCAGCTTGTCCATCAGCTTCATCAACTCCTTGTCACCATGCAGCTGGAATGGTCCATGACGCTCGATGGCGCGGATCCCCGACTCCTTGACATTGCCAGCGACAATCCCCGAAAACGCCCGCCGTAGGTTGGCGGCGAGTTGTGCGGGCGGTTGATCCCAATGCAGATCCAGGCCGGCCATGGTGTCATGGTCGGGTTCGAACGGCAGTTGAAACTCCGGCTCAATCTTCAACGACCAGTTGAAGGAGTAGGCATCCCCGGTGGCCTTGCGGTGCTCCCGGACATTCGGCATGGCCTGTTTCATCTGCTGAGCCACGGCCATAGGATCATCGATGATGATCTGATAGTGACGGGTGGCCGCTTCCCCCAAGGTCTGACGAATAAAACTGTCGAGCGTGTCGAAGTAGGCGGCACTTTCCTTCGGTCCGGTGAGGATCAGCGGCATCGGATGGTGCGCGTTAGCGGGATTCATCTTGATACCGAGAATGTAGAGCAACTCCTCGGCCGTGCCGACCCCGCCGGGGAATATGATGATGCCATGTCCCAGGCGCACGAATGCTTCCAGACGTTTTTCGATATCCGGCAGTATGACCAACTCGGTGACAATTGGATTGGGTGGCTCGGCGGCAATAATGGAGGGTTCGGTCAGGCCAAGAAAACGGGGACTGGCATGGCGCTGCTTGGCGTGACCGACTGCCGCTCCCTTCATCGGTCCTTCCATGGCGCCAGGGCCGCAACCGGTACAGATATTAAGCTCCCGCAATCCCATCTGATGTCCGACTTCACGGGTATAGCGATACTCGGTCGGATTGATGGAGTGGCCGCCCCAACAGACCACCAGATTGGGCTCATCGCCGGAACGAACAACCCGGGCATTGCGCAGGATCGAGAAAATCCAGTTGGTGATATGCACAGAGCGAGTGAGATTCAGCGTGCAATCGGCATCCATCCGGTTGCTGACATACAGGATGTCGCGCAACACCGAGAACAGGTGCTCCTGGATACCACGGATCAGTTCGCCATCGACAAAGGCCGCTTCCGGGGCATTGAACAGCTCTAGCTTGACACCGCGCTCCCGACGAATAACGTTGATATCAAAGGATTTGTGCTTTTCAAGTATCTCTTTGGAGCTATCAGTTTGACTGCCGCAATTAAGGACTGCCAAGGAGCAGTTACGGAACAACTGATAGGTTTCGCCGGCTGCGGCAAGTTTAAGTTGATCGACTTCGATCTGGGTCAGCAGCTCTAGGCTGCCGGCCGGATTGACATAGGTAATCATGAGACCCCCTGATACCGCTTCTTGTTGTGTTTATGTTTCCAGGGCGGTGGCTTATCCACCTGTCACTGTGCGTTGTACTATCTCGATGGGACATGATAAACCCCTCGGGATCGGAATCCGCTCTCGCGGGCAGATCATGGTTCAGTCCGTATAAATAATCCGGTCACGACCACCATTTTTGGCTTCATAAAGAGCCTTGTCCGCACGTTCAAAGGCTTCGATAGGGGAGTCACCACTCCGGAACAGCGTGGTTCCGATGGAAATCGTGATTTCAACCTTGTCATCTTTGAAACGGAACGGTATGCCCTTGACCACGTTTCGCAGTTTATCCAGCGGCATTTGTATGTTGGCGGCATCGATGCCGGGTAATAGCACCACAAATTCCTCGCCACCGTAGCGGGCGATAAAATCAGTTTCCCGCAGGGTCCGGCTCATGGCTCGGGCGATCACCTTCAGGGCCTTATCACCCGCCAGATGACCAAAGCGGTCATTGATGGATTTGAAGTGGTCGATGTCGATGATGGCGAGACATAAAGGTGCCTGATAGCGCAGCCAGCGCTTGTATTCCAAATCGAATCGTTCATCAAAGGCTGCACGGTTAAAGACTTGGGTCAGACTATCCAGCAGCAGTTTATGTTTCTGCTGGGCCATCCGCTTCTTATATTCGGAAGTCTCTTCCTTCATCTGGTTGAGCCGGTTTTCCATCGCGCTCATGGTTTCCAGCAGTTGCTGTTCGCGCTGAAGATGGCCCTGGCGCTCTATGAGCAGGCTCTGTAACTGGCTCAGGTTACTGCGGATACTGCTCTTGAGCAGCTCCAGCGTTTGTTGCTGATCCAGCTGATTACTGATTTCATCCAGGCGGGCATGAATATCGTCACCATTGCGCAAGTGTTGTTGATGCAGGTTTTGGCCTTCATCCAAGGACTCGTGTAAGCGTAAATGAACGGCATTCAGGCTGTCATTCAAACCGGAAAGAAACAGATGGGATTCACGACGTTCCTGACGCGCGCCTTCAATGATCAGCTCCACCAGTTGCAGGCAGAGCTCCGGTAGTTGCGCAAAATCAATCCCCGTCAGTAACTTGCGACGCACTTCGGCCAGCTCTTCACCGACCGGACCGGTAAAGTCGAGCTCGGTGATCAGCCGCTGCAACTCATCACATAACTTATTGCGCAGTTGTTCATCATGCTTGGTGTTTTCTATTTCTTGCGGATCTTGTGGTGGTACTGCCGGTTTAAGCAGGCCAGGCCGCAATAACATGGCACGCATCGCCTGCTGGTAGAGCTCCAGCAAACGAGCCACCTGCCGTTGATGGTCGGCAATGGCATAGGGGGTATCTTGATGCAGGAAGTCACGGGCTTCCTTGCGAATTTTTTCCGGGATCTCTTTGATGGCACTCAGATGACGGCCACCTTCCTTGATGGTTTCCCGGGTCACGCGTAGCGATTCTTCGAGGGCGGCCGCATGTTGCTGCAATAGCTTCTCGACCACCTGGATATCATCGGAAAGCTGATGCAGTGGCGTTGACTCTTCAAAGCGCTGCCGCAGCTTGGCCAGCTTGTTATCCAGCTCGCGGTCATGGCCACGACAAGCATGGGTCAAGCGCGTGATAAACTGGATGGAACAGACCCGTTCGGAATCCGTCTGTTCGGCAAGCTCGCCTAGCTCCAGTTCTTTTTGGTCCAGCCGTTCTCTGAGTTTACTGAGTTGCCCAGCGATGGCAGATACATCATTCATGTCCAAATTCCATACGGTATTACGCCATGGCTGGCTGAAAAGCAAAGAGGTGAATCGGCTCACCCATTAGACAATGTGCTGCCACTCGATCAGCTGTTTGCCATGTAGCGCGTTGACTTTGACAAGTCCTTTGTCAATGGCCTCCAGAGCCCGGGCTCTGAACACACCATTGAAAAATGCCGCTTGCTGACAGTCAATAGCAGAAAGCTCAACCCATGATGTTAGTTGGCACTTTTCGGCAATTTGGTCTGCTGCCGCCAGAGCGATAAGACTCAATTCGACCACATTGTGGCTTTCTATCGCCCGCGGGCAGCGCGCGAGGAACGGAAAGTGCACCAATCCCATCACGACGCGGTTATCCAGTTCCAGTTCGATCAGCATCTCGGTTAAGCGAGAAATCCAGAACTCTGCACTCGCCACCAGACTGCTACCTTGTGTGTGCGGCTGCAGCAGCAAAAAGCGGCTCTCCGCCAATTGATACAGCTGTTCATGCTCAGTGCACATGGCGATGAGCCTATCCGTCAACGTTTGCTGCAATTGTTCAGCCTGTTCGGTTCCTACGCGTTCGCAGAGTCGGCGCAGTGCTGGCAAGCTGATATGGATAAAGTGCCGCGCATTATGCGTTAAATAATCATCGGGTTCACAGACATCCAGTTCCGGACGCTGATCCAGCTGTGCCAGTGTTTCCTGTAGTTGGTACTGATTGGGGAGATGACTGAAAGGCGCTTGTCCCAGCTGCTGTTTCAGCCGATACACACTGGCGCTGGATTGGGTCTGTCGCCGATTCATACGCAACAACACATAGCACAGCACGCCAATCAATAATGTGGTTACGGCGGTCAACCAGAGATAACGGGTGCGCTCTTGAGCCAACTGTTGTTGTTGCTGTTTCAGGTTGTTGACATTGTTCTCCAGCTCGACACGTAAATAGTTGTCGCGGAACTGTTCGTTCCCCTGATGTTGATAGCGATCCGAGGCTGCCTCACTACCGGCAGCAAACTGTTTGAAGTGACTGAGTGCCTGCCGGAATAGCCCTTTTTGCTCATAGGCCTGGGAAAGCTGGTAATGCAATTCGGGGATGGCAGGGGCGGATAAATCCGATTGTGTCGGCACGCTCTCCAGCAAGGCGATGGCTAATTCTGGCTCATGTTGCTGCAGATGCAGTGCGCTGAGAGTAATCAGGGTCGCCAACTCGCCTTGTCGATCCCGGTTGAGTTTATAACTATTGCGTGCCGCTATGAGATAGGTCCGGGCGGCGGCTCTATTACCGATCTTCAGATAGGTCTTGCCAATTTCATGATTGAGATGAGCCAATGACAGGGGGCGATTGATATTGCGATAAATATCCAGGGCGTTAAAAAGCAGGGAGAGTGCCAGATTAGGATCATTGGCCTCACGGTTCAGGGCCGCCAGGCGGATCAAGCCTTGTGCCAACCAGTCGCCATTGCCAATCCGTTGTAGTTGGTCACAGGCCATCTCGCTGAAGTGGAGTGCCTGGGACAGATTGCCGTTCTGTTCAAAAATCAGGCTCATTTTTTCGGCAAGTTGTGCTTGTAGCAGTGTTTCATTTTGGGTGATGGCGATTCGCAAGGCGTCTGCGTAATTGGCCAAGGCCATCTCGTTTTGTTGCCGCGCATCATGATAGTCACCCGAGAGGGTTAGGATCGCGATTTCGAGCGGGGCCGGCAAGGTGTTGGTCGTGAGCAGATCGCGCAAGTTGGCGAGCTCTTTTTGTGCGATCTCGAAACGGTGTAATTCAACATTCAGGCTGGTTTGCAATAACTGGGCATATAACGGCAGTAGCGTGTTGCTGACGGTTGAGGTTCGCAGCTGCTGTTGTAGTTTCTGCAGTTGGGCCTGTGCAGTTTTATAGTCGTTATTCGCCAGTAGAGCCTGGCGTCCGAGCTGGAAATAGGCGATGGCCTCAAGAGTGGGTAGCTTGAACTGGTGTGCTTCTCGGGCCGCCTGGGTAAACATCTGTTGTGCCAAGACATCCTGTGATTGCCGGGTCAGACAGTGGCCGTAGATCAGGGTTGCTTCCACGCTCTGTTGGCGGGTGCGGTAATGCTCGGTGGTTTCCCGGTAGGCGCTCGGATTTTGTGTCAATGCCGGTAGCACTTTATCCACGAGCTCCCGTTGTAAGAACTGTTGGGAGAGTTGAATGCAGTGTTCAGGATGCGAGCTTTCCTGCTGCTGTGCTTCGACCAGGGGACCGGGCATCAGCGTGGTCTCCAGCGGCAGCGAGGGCAGCGCAAAACTTGAAAGAAGTAGAGTCAGCGACAACACGCGGGCACCATCCTGATTACAGCGATTGCATTCATGAGCCGCCTTATTGCCGGATCAAACGAAGATTGGCGGGTACGGGCTGCCAGTTACTCCGGAATGGATTGATATCTAATCCCCCCCGTCGGGTGTAACGCGCATAGACGGTCAATTGCTCAGGCTGACAGTAGTGCATCAGGTCGACGAAAATACGCTCCACACATTGTTCGTGAAATTCATTGTGTTGGCGGAATGAAACCAGATAGCGCAACAGTGCCTCATGGTGGATCTGCTTGCCCCGGTAGTGTACCACCAGGCTGCCCCAATCCGGTTGACTGGTGACCAGGCAATTTGATTTCAGTAAATGGGAGTGTAATACCTCGTCGACCTCGACATCGGTTGTTGCATGGAGCAACAGCTCAGGATCAAATTGATAGCTATCGATAGCGATATCCAAGTCATCGATGCAGGTCCCGGGAAATCGTGCGATCTCATGGGGGGCATCAGAGAGTGAATGGAGACTGACCTCGACAGGTCCCCCAGCACAGGCGGACAGATCCCGCTGCAGGGTGGCGCGAACTGTGTCGATATCGGCAAACTGCGTCTGATTGAAGCTGTTGAGATATAGTTTGAACGACTTGGACTCGATGAGGTTGCTGCTGCTGGCCGGTACTGCCACCTCGCCAATAGCCACCTGGGGCTTGCCTTTAGCATTCAACCATGAGAGCTCATACAAGGTCCAGAGATCGACTCCGGTAAACGGCAATGCAGCACCCAGTTGCAGGTCTTCGCGATTCAGACTGCGGGGCACGGGTTGCAACAAGTCTGGCGCATAGTGCGCCATGTAATCCTGGCTTTTGCCAAGCGACAATCCTTGCAAGGCGGGGCTGTCATGGTAGCGAGCTTTGTGTGTCATGGCGCTCGGCCTCGAGTTAAAATACGGCTTTGCCTCATTGTGGGAAAAAGCGATGTCGAATCAAGTTGTTTCAGCAATGTCTGAATTGTTTGTGCGCTGGATACGCTACCAACGGCAGTCCGGAGGGCTACCTAGACGTAGCTTTGATGCCGAATGGCGCTCACCCTGCGAAGTCGGTGATGTTTGGGGGCAACAGATTAGCTGGCAACCTGTCGTCAGGGCAGAGGCGGGGAGCATGGCGAATGTCGAGGCGGGTCTGGAGATGACACTGCATGAAGATCTGGGGAGCTATTTTGGTCATTGGTACGCGGGAGCATTGGCTTTTTCATTCAAGGGATTACGCGTTGAGCCCGTTTTAGCCTGGAATTCCTCTGATTTTGAGCGTTTGCAGGAAAACTTGATTGGTCATGCATTGATGCAGCGGCGCCTGCGTTTACAGCCGACCTTCTTTTTAGCCGCAACGCGCTTGGATTCTCATGTGATCAGCCTGGATAACGTGAGCGGCGAGATTTGTTATGAGCGGGTTGGCCGCAAGGAACGCCAGCTACTGGCGCCTAATTTGGTGACTTTCTTGGCGCGTCTGGAACCGTTACGGGGTGAATAAAGCCCTCCTGGTGAAGGCTTCTGCTTTATATGGGCCTGATGGCGTTTACTCGCCTCGTTCCGTCATGCCACGAACGCTACGCCTTAGCATCACGACTTCTTCCCGCAATTGGGCGACTTCATCGCGTAATTGCCGGATTTCGGCCTGTAAGTTGGCGGGTATCATCTCAGGTTCTGTACTCGCAGGCTGGATGTTGGCCTGTGGGTCAGATGGGGTCGCAGCGGGTTGGACTGCCACTGCTTGCTGGCGCCAGCGCTGGATCCCGGTAATCACATCCGGCATCGGGCAGGGCGCGGGCAGGCGTGCCTTGATCAAGGCGACGGATGGTTGCTTGCCTTCAGCATGCAGTTGTCGTGCAATCTGCATGACGGTTTCTATCGACATTTGGCGTTCTCCGGACAAGTCGAGTTTCAATGATGAACGGTCGGGAAGGGGATGACGTTGTCAGCATGCTCCCTGTGGCGAAGCACCCGAAACAACGGATGGCGCAAGCCGGTCAAAAATAATTCGCCCTGAGATCTGTCTTCCCCGGCTTCGCTGTACTCGAACGTAAAACACGAGGGTTTGCGCAGCAACATTCGTAGCAGTAGTGGCAGAATTTCTGCCTCGTGGCGGGCTATGGATATGAATTGCCACTGTTCACGGCCGCAGTATTGATTGACCAGTCGTTCCGCCAATTCAGACTGTCGACGACGTTGCCAGAACTCCATGGCGATGACGAGTAAGCCGCATAAAAACCAGTATTCATTCATGGCGCTTTCCTCGATGGTGGCCGAACGCGAATGACATCAGATGGGCAATATAGGGAGCCGTTGCCGCTAATGCTATAGTGCGCGGCGATTTTTGGAGAATGGAAGATGAATCAACTCTTGCGTGTCACCCATATTCTTGAACAACTGGAGCTGGAATTAAAGCAGCGCTCACTGTGGCAGATGTTCCCGCCCACTGCGGAGGCGATGGCCAGCACTCTGCCTTTTTGCATGGATACCCTGGATTTTCATCAGTGGTTGCAGTTTGTCCTGATTGCCCGCTTGCGGCAGATGATGATGCTGCAGATGACATTGCCGGCTCACAGTGCGCTCTATCCCATGGCGACCGAGGTCTATAAGCAGGAACTTGGCTATCATAGTACCTTGATCGAGCTATTGGCTGAGCTGGATGAAGCCTTGACCGGCCAGCCAGTGGATCGTCTGCTATGAGTCTGCGGCTGTTGTATCAGGATGAATACCTGGTGGCGATTGATAAGCCTGCGGGGCTGCTGGTGCACCGCAGTTGGCTGGATAAACATGAAACCCGATTTGCCATGCAGATGACCCGTGATCTGGTGGGCAAGCATGTCTATCCCGTGCATCGGCTCGA
>JBBRVG010000081.1:0-19425 GCA_038247115.1 Enterobacterales bacterium
ACCAATCACTTCGCCTTCGGTTTGCAGCAGGATCTGACCATCGACGACGCCCTGATCCGATTGCTCCACAATGTAGTTCAGTCGATATTCCTGCTCTGCCAACGCGGCATGGACATGGCTCTTGCCAACCACATCACTTTGCTCCTCGCGAGCCACGCTATCGGCCAAACGCATCAGGGCGCCTAACTGGGTTTCGGCAATGGAGAGGATCTGCTGGTGTTCGCAGAGTCGACAGGCAAAGCGGCTCAGAACCTCTATGGCTTGGTGATCAAAATCCAGCAACTCGTCGCTCTGCCGAATGCCACTGAGCAGACCGAGGAACAGCTCGTAATTGTCTTCCAGAGGCAATTCAGAGATCAGGTCGGTGCGCAAAAAGATGCGTTCCGATATCTCCCGATCCAGCAGGTTGAACTCTGCAGAGGTGAGTCGATCACCGACCAGAATCAATTTGACATTGAGTGGGGAGGGCTCGGGAATGAAAAATGGCGTTGTGGTTACCGCGTCGCTTGGCGTGCTCCAATCCAGGAATCCGGTTTCCAGTGCGTTGCGTAATTTGAACCAGAGTTCCGGTTGATCCATCAACTCTTCCAGCGGCAGTATGAGAAAGCCGCCATTGGCCTCACGCAACAAACCAGCTTCCAGCAGGTGGTGATGGCTATAAACAGTTCCCTGTTCGGTCTGGTAGTTCACGGCACCGAACAGATTGGACCAACTCAAGTCACGACCGTAGATCACCGGGGGGGTTTCGGTTTCATGGTGAATGAGTAAATTGATCAGGATCGGATGGATAAAACTACCGCCTTGCGCGACGTGAGCTGCCAGCTCACCCAGATAGTCGGCGATCTTCTGATCCTGATCCTGCTTGCGCAGGATCTTGGTGACCACGGCTTCTGCATCCAGATGCAGATTGAGTAGCCGTAGCAGCTCTCCGATCAGTTCACAGAATTCGATACCACTGCCGGGTTTGAGTTTGAGCCATAGCGGACGATAGGGGTTTTGCAGGTTCTCGGCATAGCAGAGATCGAACAGTTGGGTGTTATCAGGTGAGCACTCATCAATCAGATCCATCACCGTCTGTTCGTAATCGACACCGGGAAACCCGCTCAGTAGCAGGGTTTGGCAGCCGCGGCGCATGCTGATGAGACGATTAATCGCAGAAGCGGCGCGGGGTTGCGCTTCGGCAAAACGCAGCGGCTCAATCTGAGACAAGCGTTCATGTTGAAGTGCCGGAAAATGAGGGAGTAGGCTTTCTGATTTTAATTCAATCACTTATTTGATCTATGCCGATGAATATTCGTTCTGAATTATAACTCAAGGGCGCAATGGAAGGCAGTGGCTAGGCCCAGGATTCGTTTTTTTATTCATCATAAAACTGCAAATCGATTGCCACGTAATTAGATTCCCGTTCTGTAAGTAGATAACGAACGAATGACTAACAATGAAGCAAAAGGGCCTCTTGCGGCGCCTTTTTTCTCTGGATAGGTAAAAATATAACGAAATATGCAACGTGGTGGCTGGACAAAAGTGTGACGGCGATCAACAATGCACCTACTTGCTGAGTGTCACCCAGTAACGTGATTCTACATGGATAGTGTTTTTCGGAGTTGAATTCGAAAGCTATAGGAAGGAGAGCATCATGGGTATATTTGATTTGAAAATGACCGTTTTACAGCAAAGAGAATTGAACAAGGCGCGCCGTATCATTCAACGGGCGTTTGGTAGCCGTAGAGCCTCCCATCACTACGAGTACCTGGATTGAAACCTGTTTCCTTATGTTGTTGTTTTCCTTAGATAATTCATCTCCACCCCTGAGGTGTTTTATCGACGGGTCTTGTTGTAACTGATCCTTGATCAGCGATTTTAGGGCAACCCTCCAGGGTTGCCTTTTTTTATGGCTCTGCGGAGCCATTTATCGATGAAAATCAGTACCACAGCGTTGTCGGTGCTGCGATAAGGCATTCGCTGGGGTATGGTATTCCGCTCTCGTTGCGTATGCGTTTTGTTGCCACGCTACGCCGTTTATTTTACCGCACAGTGTCGGCTCGCCGGGGTGACTCTTTGCCTGATGTGGTTATCAAGGAATGTCAATAAATGGAATTTGAACTGAGTACCCTGCTGTTGTTGGCCTTGAGTGGCTTATGCGCTGGCTTTATCGATGCAATTGCCGGAGGCGGCGGCCTGATCACTCTGCCGGCATTATTGGCGGCAGGTCTGCCACCCGCTCAGGCTTTGGGTACCAATAAGCTGCAGAGTAGTTTCGGCAGTTTTTCTGCAACCTGGTATTTTGCTCGCCGAGGTTATATCGACTTTTCGTCCATCAAGCTGACTGTGGTATTGACCTTCATCGGTAGTGCGCTGGGGACTATTTTGGTCCAGCAGATTGATGCCAGTGCCTTGAGTCGGGTGCTACCATTTTTGCTGATGGGATTCGCACTCTATTTTCTGCTTTCGCCACGAGTGGGCGATAAGGATTCCCAGCGGCGCCTGGGGATCCATGCCTTTGCTGGCACTATTGGGCTCGGCGTCGGTTTTTACGACGGTTTTTTTGGTCCTGGTACCGGCTCCTTCTTTGCCATCGCCTTCGTGGCGCTGGCCGGTTTTAATATTGCCAAGGCAACCGCGCACAGCAAATTACTGAATTTCACCTCTAACCTAGCCTCCTTGCTGTTCTTTGCCTTGGGGGGCAAATTGGTCTGGAGTGTGGGTTTGTGTATGGCGTTGGGGCAATTCATCGGTGCCCGCTTGGGCTCGCGGATGGTGATCAAGCAAGGCGGCAAAATTATCCGCCCTTTGATCGTCATCATGTCGCTGGCGATCTCCACCAAGTTGTTGGGGCAACAATATGGCTGGTGGTAAACCGCCGTCATAGCTCGTCAGGTGAGTTGTATTCGCCCACCACATCGATGATGCCTTCGAAGAGCACTTCCTGATCCTGGGCCTTGATGCCATCACTGCCGGTCCAGTATTCGAACGCGCGGGCGCGAATATCATTGTGCCGATAGGTATCGGCCAATAGGTGGCGTTGATCGGCTATGTATAAAGAGCCGGTCAGATTCAGTTTCAATAGTTTCTGATTACCGGGATTGAGTGTCTTCCACCAGAAATCGACGGCGTCACGGGTACAGACCCAGATACAGGTTTTGCGTGACGGTAGATGGGGAAAGTAGTTACTGCGAACTTCCTCGAATATCTCTTCGCGAATAAAAATGGACTGACTCTTGGTCGCTTCGCGGGCGGCCTTGAGCAGGCTCAGTGCTTCAAGACGCTGGTAGTCGATACTGCTGGCGAAGAATTTGTCCAGCGCCTGGCAGAAGGGCAGATCCTCAATGCCATCGTCGTAGAATAAACCCTGCTCATTGAAGTGGTCGTAAAACAGATTATTCCGTTTTTGAACCCAGTTGATACGGCGCCCAACCTGCCACATGGGCGTATATTGCCCCAGCCGGTGAATGTGAAAATATTCTGCGTTCTTGGCTTCCATACGCGCTCGGGCTTCCTTTATTCGGCGGGCTTAAGGGCAACTCCATGCCCGTATCTTGTGCAGCTGGCTCTCGGTGGATCAGGCGATTGCATCCGGATTTTCTCAATCACGACAAGAGGATACGGGGCGGCTGGCTTTTTTCACACGACGGGGGTCAAGAAAGTAAAAACAGGGCTGAATGAAGATCGGGAAGCGTTAACCGGATACCGGTTTGGATGCTTGTTGAGCAAGCCTGCGAGCGCTCACATGTGTCTGTTGGGGCGCTCGCGGCTTGCGTCATCGGGTGCTGTGTCTAGCGACCGTAGTAGGCGGTGAAACGAGTACTGGCCAGCTCGTTGGCATGGATCATAAATCCTACCAGGGCGGGCATACTGGTCGCAGGTAAGTCGAGCTTGGGTACTTTCAGCGCATGCAGGGTAAATTGATAACGGTGCGGCTTGTCTCCCACAGGTGGGCAGGCGCCGCCAAACCCGGGCTGGCCATAATCGGTTTGCCCCTGTACTGCTCCGGCCGGTAAGCCGTCTCCCGTGGCGCTCACATGTGCCGGTAGCCCGCTACTGGTTGCCGGAATATTGAACACCACCCAATGCCACCAGCCACTTCCCGTGGGGGCATCGGGGTCATATACGGTCAGTGCATAGCTTTGAGTTCCCTTGGGTGCACCTTGCCAGTTCAGGGCTGGTGATATGTTACTGCCATGGCAGCCAAAACCATTAAAAACCTGCTGCTCGCTCAGGGTGGCATTGGCGTGGATCTCCGGACTGCTAAGAGTGAATGACGGGAGAGTGGCAGCCTGAGCCGAGGTTGCTAACACAGTGCTGCTCAATACAGTGCTTACCCATAGAGCGCTGAGTCGTAAGGTGGATATGGGCGGATAGGATCTGTCTGGATGCATGCTCATTCTCTTGCTGATGGATGTGATACTGAGGACGCTTAGTATCAAGCCCATGGCAAGTTGCCGCTGTCCGTAAACAGCCAATCACTGTGCGGATGCGGTCATTGTGATGTGGGCTGCCGGATCCTCAGCCATCAATCATCGCATGTGCCAGTGGCTGCGGGCTGTTTTCGTCGCCATTTCGAACGTCGACCCCCATGTCCAGTCCTCGTCCTCGTCCTTGCCGCAAGGCGCTGGGACTCATGCCGTAGCGCTGACGAAAGTTATGGCTAAAACGGGAAGGAGATTGAAATCCGCAATCCAGCGCTACCTGCATCAGGGGTTGGCTTGTGGTCATCACACGGGAAAAGGCTTCATGCAGCCGTAGATCACTTAAAATGACGCTAAAACAGGTCTTGTTCTGTCGCAAGTGACGGCGCAGCGTCGATTCACTGCTTCCGAGACGTTGGGCGACGTCCATCACCCGCCAGGGGCGAGCCAGATCCAGATGTAACAAGGTCTGGATGCGTTGAGTCAGATCCAATGGCTGCAAGTGAAACAGCGGGGCGGCCAACCCTTTGCCAGCCAACCGCAGCAGGACGCCATGCCATGCGTGTTGGCTTTGTGCCTGACTCAATGGAGTATCCTCGGCGGCATACCCCATTAACGTGGACAAAGTCTGTGCCAGCTCGGCATCACAAGGAAAATGTGGTGCTGCATGCCAGCGGGTTGGCAAGGCCTGAGCATATTGCTGTAAAAATTGTTCGGTCCAGCCACGGGGAGCGGTAAAAATATCCGCCTGGTAGTGACCCTTGCTCGCCGGTAGGTTTTCCATTTCAAAGATCTCGCCAGCTGGTAGGCAGAGACACTCGTCGGCTATGCAACGCAATGGCGAACCGTGAGTTTGTATCTGCTTGGTGCCGTGGCGAACCCAAATCAAGGTTGGAGCCATGAAGGATACACGGTGTAAACGCTGGTACTGGCGAGCTTCAAAACGAAAATGGATCCGGGAAGACGACATGGCAGCCACAAGCAAATTTAGGTGTGATGCGTCCACGGTAACAAGGATCCGGGATCGTGCCTAGTCACCCGCAAGGGACTGGGGCCAGAGCTATGGTGCATCGCAATATGATAAGCATCAGCTGGCCGACGCGCTAAGAATCGTCTGGCACATCTACTCGCTGGGTCTGTTGGTTGTGCTCTGCGGGTTTGACCCTGCAGCGGCGGCTATGGTAGGGTCGCAGTCATTGTTATGGGAGATGGTGTGGGTTGTTAGTGCCTCAGTGGGTAAAATGGTCAACAGCTGTATGCATTATGCTGCTTGGCGTTTTATTATCAGATAGTTATTCTGTGGCTCACCCGTATCCGAATAACAGCAGTGGCGGGCTGGTGACCGCTTCATGGTCGCAGAGCGCCGTTAAGTCTCAGGAATGGCAGAATACTGCCTCCCATGGGGTGATAACCCCCATCTCTGCTGGACACCAGGCCCAACGCCAGGTTAGTCCCGACCATGACGGAGTTGTAACCTCGCAACAGTCGGGATTACGCACCGAACATATGCAGCGCCTGCGCGAGGATCAGCCCTTGATCCCCTATGTGTTGCTTTGTGAATGGTCGATGCAACTGGTCTGGCTGCTATTGAGTGGCTTGGCGCTTTGCCTGCCACTGCTGTACAAAAAACATGCCTTGCGAGATCGGTTTGGTCAGTTGACCTCCCGTTTCTGGAACCCAAAACATCTGCAATACCGCTTCTGCCATACCGCTGGTTGATTTCGCCGTCTTGCGGCGCGATTGAATTCGTCTATCAACCTGGTACCCAACGTTTAGGTTCAGCCTACTCTGCACACGACCGCATCCGGTATGTGGCTGCAGTACATCGAACCGAGCGCTAGCACTGTATTAACACCCGTCGCTAGTGGGTACAAATAGTTGCCTGAGTGTCATCGCCTGCCTGTATTGAATTGACGCCGCCGAGTAGCGCTCGGTGGTCTGCGTCACGCCTTCTTCTCTTCACATGGGACGACACCATGAAATTCAAACCATCAGAACGCGCTCGCCTTAATCGCATGAGCAAGTGGCAATATGCATTGCTGCTCTTGATGCTGGTGACCTTCAGTTTTTATTCGTTACCGACCTTTTTCGGCGAACAACCGGCATTGGGCCTGCACGGCGCAGGGGCTTGGAGCCCGGCGCAACAGCAACTATTGGCGTCACAGGGATTAGAGCCCGAGAAAATTATTAGCAGCGCCGACAAGGTGCAACTGGTTTTCAGTAGCCAAGATGAGCAGCAACGTGCCAAACCCCTGCTCGAGCCCCTGTTGCCAAAGGACAGCAGCATTACGCTGGAATTTCATGCTAACGCCCCAACCTGGTTGCAGAGTTTGGGGGCGGCACCGATCAAGCTGGGTCTGGACTTACGGGGCGGCTCACAACTGCTGATTGGCGTAGATAGTGAGTTCATCATCGAGGCCCAGACCCGCAATCTGCTGGATACCCTGCGCACGCAATTTCGCGAAGCCAAACTGCGCGGCACCACGCTGAGTCGGGTACAGGCCGGTCAAGTCCGGATCGTGGTTCCCGAGGCCATGAACCCGGAGCCTTGGCTGGCGATAGTCAAGCCGCATAGTGGTGGCCAACCGGAAGCCTGGAGCCTGCAGCGCAACGGCAATGTATGGACCATGAGCCTGACGGAGGCCGAGCGCAACCTGCTGATCAATAACGGGGTAACGCAAAACCTGGCGATTTTGAAAAAGCGGATCAACGAACTGGGTATTACCGAAGCCTCGGTGCAACGCCAGGGACAGGAGGGGATCCGCATCGAGCTGCCAGGGGTCCATAACCCGAAACAGGCCAAGGAGGTGATTGGCGCTACCGCCTCATTGGCGTTTCACCCAGCCCGCGTTGGCGAGGCAAGCAGTGGGTTTGTACTGAATGATCGGCAAGGCCGATCGGTGCCCATGGTGCGCCAACCGGTACTCAGCGGTGAGCATATCGTCGATGCCCGCGCCGGCATGGATGAAATGGGCAAGCCTCAGGTCAGTATCACGCTGGATCGTCTGGGCGGCGCCAAGATGAGCCAGTTCAGCCGTGGTCATGTCGGACAGTCCATGGCAACTGTCTTCACCGAGTACAAGAGTGAAGCGGGAGGACCATTGCGGGCGCGCAGTGATGTGATCAATGTGGCGACTATCCAGACGGCGCTGGGCAATCAATTCCGCATCACAGGGCTGGACAATCTACCTGCCGCGCAAGAGTTGGCCATGTTGCTGCGGGCAGGGGCCCTGACCGCCCCGTTGAAGATACTCGAAGAGCGCTCCATTGGTCCGACTCTGGGTATGCAGAATATTGAAGCCGGTTTTAGCGCCCTGCTGTTTGGCATGGCAGGCATGATGTTGTTCATGCTGCTGTGGTATCGCAAATTTGGCTGGGTGGCGATCGTCGGATTGGTGGCTAATTTGCTGATGCAGATGGGGTTATTGGCTTTGCTGCCGGGGGCTGTACTGACATTGCCCGGGATTGCCGGTCTGGTACTGACAGTCGGCATGGCGGTGGATACCAATGTGCTGATTTTCGAGCGGATCCATGATCGATTGCGTGAAGGGGGGAGTCTGGCCAATGCCATCGACTTTGGTTATCGCTCGGCGTTCAGCACCATCTTTGACGCCAACATCACCACCCTGATCAGTGCCGTGGTTCTGTACGCCATTGGTTCCGGTCCGCTACAGGGTTTCTCCATCACGCTGATCCTGGGCCTACTTTCCAGCATGATCACCGGTATCTGGGGCACCCGCGCCATCATCAATCCAATCTGGGGTCAGAGCACCCGTAAACTGTTGAGGGTCTAAGCATGTTGAATTTTATTTTGCAGTTGGGATTAACCCGCTGGCGTTACATTGGCTTGGTTCTCTCCGGAATTTTGACGCTCGCTTGCGTCTATATCCTGATCACCCGTGGTTTGCATTTGGGGCTGGATTTTACTGGCGGTATCTTGCTGGAGTTGAAGATCCAGACCCTCAAGAGTAGTGCCGAACTCAATGCCATGCTCTCAGCCGAGTTGGCGGCTCTCATCGAGTTACAACCGGCAGGAGTGCCTGGTGAGTGGCTGATCAAGTTGCCACCTCAGGAGTTGAGTCACAGTGCCAATGAGTTGGCGCAGTGGCTGGCGCGGGATCTGGGGATGCAGGTTGAGTTATCACGAACCACGCTAGTGGGTCCGCAAGTCGGCGGTGAATTATTCGAACAGGGGATGCTGGCGTTACTGGTAGCCTCCATCGCCATTGCCGGTTATCTGGCGTTACGCTTCGAGTGGCGGCAGGCCATCGGCGTCTTGCTGTCGGTGTTGCATGATGCCTTGATGGCGCTGGGGTTGCTCTCTTTGCTGCAAATCGAGTTTGACTTGAACATCATTGCCGGGCTGATGGCGGTGATCGGTTATTCACTCAACGACAGTATCGTGATCTCGGATCGGTTGCGGGATCTGCTGCAATCACGAACCCAGCAGGATATCTATGCTTGTTCGGATCGGGCCATCAAGGCCACCTTCAGCCGCACCCTGATCACCTCAGGAACCACGCTGTTTACCGTCGGAGCCCTACTGTTGTTCGGGGGTGAGGCGCTCTATGGCTTTGCATTCACGCTGTTTATCGGCATTCTGGTCGGGACCCTGTCCTCCATCACCATCGCCTCGACGGTGCAGGAGTTGCTGGGCTTGTCGGTAGAAGCTTATAACAAGCATGAAGGGGAGGCCGAGGCGTGGGAGACGGCGCCATAAGTGCCATGAGACGCTATTTCTGAGCGGGCACTGAGTAGGGTCCCCACGGCTCGCCCGCTTGTATGGCGAAGGCCTTCAGGTTGCAAATCTCCAGAAACAACAGCGGAGCCACAAGGGCTCCGCTTATTGATCCAGCGAAGTACGCCAGGTTATTTGCGCAGCTTGGAGAGCAGACGCAGCATTTCCAGATACAACCAGACCAGGGTGACCAGCAGGCCAAAGGCACCGAACCACTCCATGTACTTGGGGCTTCCGGCCGCCACACCTTGTTCGATGAAGTCGAAATCCAGCACCAGATTCAGCGCGGCTACCGTAACCACCACCAGGCTGAACAGAATGCCGATGGTGCCCCCTTCATGAATAAAGCCCATCGAATGGCCGAACATGCCCATCACCAGATTGACGACATACAGCAAGGCAATGGCGCCGGTGGCGGCAACGACGCCCAGTTTGAAGTTCTCGGTGGCCTTCACCAGGCCGGTGCGATAGGCCAGCAGCAGGCAAGCTAGCGTGCCGAAGGTCAAGCCCACGCCTTGGATGACAATCCCCGGATAACGAGTTTCATAGAAGGCCGATATGCCGCCTAACGCCAACCCCTCGAGCAGCGCATAAGCGGGTGCAGTAAAGGGGGCGGCTTTTTTAGCAAACGTAGTAATCAGGGCCAATACCAGACCCCCTATGATACCAATCCACATCAGCGGCATGATGGCGGCCGGATCTTGCAACTCGTAGTACTTGTTCCAGACCCAGAGGGCTGAAATCAGGGTCAAGGCCAACAGGATGGCGGTTTTGTTGACCGTGCCCATCAGGGTCATGCGGGCTTCGCCCCGATCAACGAGATCAAAACTCTTGTCGCCAAGAAATGGATTACCGGAACGCATAAGAACTCCTTTGTTCTTGCTGTAACAATGGACTGCGGGGCTTTCCCGAGTCTGCAGATTGTATGTCGCTTTTCAGGGACTGATGGGTACGTCCAGGGCCGTTGTGCCTCTTGGCCTGCGCCCCTGTTGATTACTCATTTGCAGCCCGTTGTCTGGATATCGATCACCGGCTTGAGTCCTGCCGCTGTCGGTTGCCGATAGCGCAAATAACATTGGCCGACTCCGGCATCCTCTTGCAGAGTACCGTGCCAGTAGACCCAAGCGCCAGCATAGACACTGGCCCGCTGGTTCCAGTCGCCTTCAGGAAACTCGATCAAGGCTGGAAGTCCAACACTGACACCGCCAGCCGGATAACCATACACCAAGGGCACTGTCAGTCCTTGTGTCGAAATCGTGGCGGAGGCGGATTTTTCTATGCCGCGAATAGCAGCCATCGCGAAGGTCTGATTGCCCGCGCCACCGATAGCCGAACGCATACCCAGTAGGGTATTGGTGAGAGATTCTTTGCGCAACGAGATGAATTTAGGCACCGCAACAACGGCCAGGATCGCTAATATGACGATGACAATAACCAGTTCAATCAGGGTAAATCCATTGCGGAACTTCATGATATTAATATCAATAAATCAGTTGGTTATAGTGTGCATATATACTATATGGGTATTAATCCAGATGACACCAGGCGCAATCACAGAATAGAGGTTTGTCTGATATTGGAAGTGCCTTGGCACGAGACAGACAGCGTGATTATCACTCCCAAGAGGACTGTTACTATGCCGTATGGCCCATGGAGGGTGTTGGTTCTGTTTTTGCTGACATGGAACTTGTCTACCCTTGCGGTGGCGGCTGAGTTGCGTTGCGGTATTGCGTTAGGTTTTCCTCCCTATCAGTACCGGGAACAACATCAGGCTCAGGGGTTTGATGCCGATGTGGCCCGTCTGGTTATGGCCCGCTTGGGGAAACCCTGTGAGTTTGTGCAAGATGAGTGGAACCAGGTATTCAATCAGCTGCGGTTTGGCAAGCTGGATCTGATCGTGGGTATGGAAATGAATGCCTTACGGCAACGCTATTTTGCGTTTACCGAGCCTTACTACAGCCGGGAGAGTGTCATTTTTGTGGGCGCTGGTTCCGGTATTTCGGCATTGGAACAGCTGCAAGGGCTGATTGTCAGCGGTGACCGTTCCGGGCTGATCGAACAGGATTGGCTTAGACAGGGGATACGGCAGCAGTTCCGGGTATTGGAGTTGGAAACCAAGGCAGAAGCCATGCAACAACTAAAAGATGGTGCAGTCCAGGCGGCTATCATGCCGCTGGAAGTGGGCATAGTGTTGGCGAAGTCACTGCAGGTAGAGGTGCGCGTACTGGCAAAGCCCCGGTTGGGGTCTCCCGTGGCTATAGCGGTACGCAAAGGGGATCAGGAATTGTTGCACCAGTTGGACCTGGCGTTGCATCAATTGATCCTCGAAGGTGAAATCGACAAGCTGCATCAACGCTGGTTCTCCATCTCTCAGACACCATGAGGCGCCTTGGCCGTTGGTTGTGCTTGCTATGGCTTGCCATTATTTCCTATGCTCTGTCTCGACGCTAAACATTGATCATGATCAATTATCTTTAAACCCCTTGGTCAATCACGGGCTGGATAATGGAGATAAGGCTATATGCGCAATCGCTCCTGGCAACAACCGACCGAGCAAGAGGTGACTCCCGAATCCCTGTTTTATTCCCGTCGGCGAGTCCTCAAGGCGCTAGGTATCTCCGCTGCCGCCTTGAGTCTGGCGCCATCGGCTAGCGGCGCCTTGTGGGATCTATTTGCGGATACCAGCTCACCTCCGGCTCGACGAGACCCATTGAACTATCAAAAACCGGCGGCCTATAGGCCCGATCTGCCCTGGACTCCGGAAGAGAAGGTGATCGGTTATAACAACTACTACGAGTTTGGTCTGGATAAGGCAGCGCCCAAGGCCAATGCCCAAGGGTTACAAACATCGCCCTGGCAGGTGGTGATCGATGGTGAAGTGGCAAAGCCCATGACGCTGGATGTCGATGAGCTGCGTAAGCGATTTACACTGGAGGAGCGTATCTACCGCTTCCGCTGTGTAGAGGCCTGGTCCATGGTGATCCCCTGGATTGGCTTTGAGCTTGGGGCATTACTCAAATGGGTGCAGCCAACGTCGCGGGCTCGCTATGTGGCCTTCCAGACCTTGTATGATCCAAAGCAGATGCCGGGCCAAGCCGATGGCCAATTCGGGAGTGGTATTCAGTTTCCCTATGTCGAAGGACTACGATTGGATGAGGCCATGCACCCGTTGAGCCTGCTTGCTGTTGGGGTGTATGGAAAAACCTTGCCACCGCAAAATGGCGCGCCACTGCGTCTGGTGGTGCCCTGGAAATATGGTTTCAAAAGCATCAAGTCTATCGTCCGGATCCGTTTGCTGGAAAAACAGCCTCCCACGACCTGGAACCTGGCTGCTCCCGATGAATATGGTTTTTATGCCAATGTGAATCCGCAGGTGGATCATCCCCGTTGGTCACAGGCCAGCGAGCGGGTGATCTCATCCGGTGGCCTACTGGATGTGACGCGCCAGCCGACTCTGCCATTTAATGGGTATGCTGATGCGGTGGCCGGGCTCTATGCGGGCATGGATCTGCGGAGGTCGTTCTGATGGGGCTCACACCCAAGGCAATGAGCGTACTCAAGATCGGGATACACCTGTTGGGTGGCGCTCTGCTCGGTTGGTTAATCCTTGCCGTTCAACAAGACTATTTCGGGGCAGATGCGGCCAAGGAGCTGATCAAATACTGCGGTCGCACTGCCCTGGAGTTTTTGTTCCTCACCTTGCTGATCTCGCCTCTGGCGCGGTGGACCCGGACCCCGGCGCTGATCCGGCTGCGCCGACTCGTTGGCCTCTGGTGTTTTTTCTGGGCATGCTTGCATCTGCTGGCCTTTGCGGCACTGGAGCTGGGTTGGGATCTGAGCCTGTTGCTGGAAGAAGTGGTCAAACGACCCTATATGCTGTTGGGCTCTCTGAGCTGGTTACTGCTCCTGGCCCTGGCCGTTACTTCTAATCGCTGGTCGCAACAGCGGCTCGGCCGGGGTTGGGCCAGCTTGCACCGTGCTGTCTATGTTGTTGCCGTACTGGCACCCATTCACTATCTCTGGTCAGTGAAAGCCATCACCATCAAACCCGTGCTCTATCTAGCTGTTGCCGCTTTACTGCTGCTCTGGCGTCTGTATCGGCATATTAATGGCGAGGCACGATCACGGTGAGGGGCCATTATCGGGCATTCGTGAGGGCCCGGACTTCCTGACAGTCGATGCCGCCCATATCAAAGTCGCGGCAGATCTGGGGCCGGATCTCGTAGATGGTGCAGCGCAATGTGTTTCGATCCAGCGCCACGCACCAGCCATCCTCTCCCTGTGCCATAAAGGTCATGCCACTTTCATCTTCCTGGGTGAAGCGCTCTGGAACATCGGGATCGCAAATCACCAATACGGGCATGCGGCAGCAGCAGGCGGCGCAGCGACTGCAGTCAATGTCTGGGTCCTGATCGAGCAATTCGACTGGAATGGTCGATGGGGGGGTCATGATCCTGGTTCCTCAAGGGGTGTTGACACCCTGCTTTTCGGAGGGTGGTTTCGGCGAGCGGCCCTACCATACGCCGATCAGCCAGACACGGCTAATGTTCTTGCCCTATGAACAGGCCCAGTTTCTGTGATGTATTGAGTGATTCCAACCATGTCACTGGTGCATAACCGATGAAAAAGGCACCTCAGGTGCCTTTTTTAGCAGTAGCGAGACACGCCTGTTACTCGCTGCCGAGAGCGCGCGCCAACAGCTGTTGCTGCTGGAGCGTGAAGGGTAATGCGAGTGCCGCCTGATGGCCCGTCTCCGACATCTTGCGCCAGGTTTTCTGCACTATGGCGATAATTTTTTCTTCGCTATGCGCGGCGGAAAATTCGGCAAAGTAGTAGCGCATAAACACCAGACAGGCGACGTCTTCCAGTGCCTGGCTGTCGCTGTCGCGTTTGAGCTGCTCTTTTTTCAACAAACTGGCGACTCGGGCGATCATGACATCGTCATAGCCCTCGGCCTGCAAAATGATACCCGCCTGTTCGGCATGAAATTGCTTGAGCGCCGCGCGCCAGCTCAGATAGCCAGTGCGGTCCATCGGGTAACTGGCCCGTGGAATTTTCCAGCGCTGCAGATGCTGACTACGGACGGCCAGTTGCAGAGCCTCGGAGGCATCCGCCTGGAACTCGGCCAGGGTTGCGCTCATGCGCATGGCATAGAGTAGCTCGCTGGGGTACAAGACTCCGCTTTCGTCCATCACTTGCCGGGGATCCTGACGGTTAGCCGCATCAAAGGCGGCCAGAGTCCGGGTAAATCGATCAATATGGTCCATGACATCCCTATCCAGTCATCAAGAATGGAAGGGACTATCTGGAATCATGCTCCGTATGTCAATGCTGAGTCGGCGCTGAGGCATCAACAACGTTGGGTGCTTAGGACCAATAGGCTATCATGGAGGCCACCCGGCGCAGTGACTGCTGCTGCGAAACTTAGCCCCATGATCCTCAGAAGGAATTTGAACGTGCTGTATCTTCTTCGTTGCTGGCAAGCTGTCTATCACTCGTTTTTTTCCCGCCATCTATATCAGGAGGTTGGCAGACAGTGGAAGGGCACTGGGCTTGGCTATCTGTTTTTGTTGTTGTGCGTGACGACCATCCCCATGACCATTCAGGTAGCGGCCCTGCTGGATACGATGAAGAACACCTATATCCAGCATGTGATCGAGCGCTTACCGGATCTGCGCATCGAGCAAGGCCTGTTGCAGACCGAGGTCGCACAGCCCTTTGTGATCAATTTGCCGGATGATGAAGAGCCGTTTTTGGTGATCGACACCCGGCAGAGCCAGGCCAGTGCGGCCGAATTTGTGGCGCCCGTGGTCTTGCAGGCCGACCGTATGATTATTGATAACCAGGGTGAAGTGCGGAGTTATCCCTTCGAGAACATCGAACATTTCCAACTGGATAAGGCAGAGCTCTATGCTTGGTCCGACAAACTCATCGCCATCGTCAAACCTCTGGCCTACCTGCCACTGCTCGTGGGGGAATTCATCTATCGCGCCTTGCAGGCGGTCATCTATGCCGTGGGTGGTCTGGTCTTTGCTGCCTGGCTCAAGGTGCGTCTGCCCTATGGTGTGCTGTTGCGGGTCACCTGCGTTGCGCTCACCCCGGGGATAGTGCTCGGCACCTTGTTGGCCTGGCTCGGGATCAGTTTTGGCTTGTTGGGGATGGTGCTGTTTCTGTTGAGTCAGGGATATCTGTTCTTTGCCATCCAGAGCCTGGCCCAAGGCATTGATAGCACGCCACCCGAGGATATTCTGGAGGTCTGATCCGGGGGATTGTTCAGTGGCTGATGGGGAGAGTAAAACCCCATCAGGTACTTGGGTTGTGTTTTTGCATTTTGCTAAATTACTCTGGTGTTGGTGGGCCCACAGTCGCGAATTGCGAGAATTGGACTCGTCATCGCGGCGGGTGGCAAGGCGTGCCGCTGTATTTATCTCTATTTTTTCAATCAATTAGCTCAATTTTCCCTCCTGCCTGCACCTTGGCTAGTCTTCTGCATAGCTCTAGCTAGTTCCCTCATCAGATGAGCTCGCCATCATGAATGCACTACGGCAACTAACCATCTATCAACGCTTGCTGACCAATGCTTTGCTGATGCTGATTGGCATTGCCATTTTATGTAGTAGTACCTTGTATTACTCCTATGAAGCTATGTTGCAGAATCGTCGGGATGCAACCCGGGAGCAGGTGGATACCGCCTTTGCCACGCTGGGTCATTATCGACAGTTGGTCAGTTCGGGAGCGCTGACCGAGGTGCAAGCTCAGCAACAAGCCAAGGAGCTTCTGCGCCATATGCATTATGGGCAAGGGGGATATTTCTGGATCAATGATCTGACCCCCAAAGCTGTGATGCATGCGGCTAAACCGGAATTAGAAGGACAGGATCTCTCTGCGATTCGGGACACCAATGGCAAGTCCATTTTTATGGAGTTTGTACGAGTTGCCCAAGCCAATCCAACGGGTGGCTTTGTCGATTATTACTGGCCAAAACCGGGAATGTCCGAGCCTATCCTGAAGGTTTCTTATGTCAGGCTGTTGCCCGAGTGGGGGTGGGTGCTGGGTACCGGTCAATATGCGGATGATGCATGGGCATTTTTTACGGAATTGCTGATCCTGGTACTGAAGATTTTACTCCCCCTGCTGACGGTACTGATCTTCGCTTCCTGGCTGATTGCCCAGAGCATCATCCGTCCCTTACGGCATACCGAACAGAGTTTGCATGACATAGCACAAGGCGGAGGTGACCTAACCCGGCAACTGGATGCCAGTGGCCGTGATGAGCTGGCGCGTTTAGCCCTCTCTTTCAATGTGTTTACCAGCTCACTGGCAACCACGGTACGGAATATAGCGACCGCCAGTTCGCGGAGTCATCAGGCGGCGGTGCAACTGGAGATGGCTGTTGAGGCGGGGCAACGGAATGTTGATCGACAACACCATGAAACCGAAGGGGTTGCCACCGCCATGAACGAGATGGCAGCAACGACACGGGAAGTCGCCAGTAGCGCGGTCCAAGCCGCTGACGCCGCCGAAGAGGCAAAGAGAAGACTGATGGCCGGAAATCAGATCGTCACAGATGCTGTTGCCGCCATGCACTCGCTCTCCCATGAGGTGGGGCAGAGTAATCGCTTGATCGAGGTGCTGGTGACTGAGACCGGGCATATCGGCTCGGTACTGGAGGTGATCCGCCGTATTGCCGATCAAACCAATCTGCTCGCGTTGAACGCTGCAATTGAAGCGGCTCGAGCTGGAGAATTAGGGCGAGGGTTTGCAGTGGTCGCCGATGAAGTGCGGACGCTGGCCAATCAGACCCAGGCATCCACCAACGAGATCCAGGGGATGATTAGTCGCTTACAAAATGGGGTCCAGGCGGCTGCCAAGAGTATGCAACAGACCTTGCTATTGAGTGATCAGACTCTGGTGCACTCGCAGGAGACGGGTTCGGCGCTGCAGGTCATCTCCGAGGCTGTCTTGACGATCACCGATCGAAACGCCCAGATTGCCAGTGCTGCCGAGGAGCAGAGTCTGGCCTCCGGGGAAATTAATCGTAACGTGGTGAATATTTCGGAGCTGTCCGGGGAAGTGGCGCGGCAGAATGGTCAGGTTCAGGTGATTAGCCATGACTTGCGTCTACTCAGTAACGAACTGGGTGAATTGGTGGCCAAGTTTCGAACTTGAACCTTGATTGTGCATCAACACTTATCGAGTCGGGACAGGAAGGGGCATGCTCGAATGATGGGTGAAGGCGGCTCTGGCGATGAGCCGCTTTTGCTTTATGTGCGTTTTTGGCCGAGCGTTCACAAGCGAGCGGCTGAGTGAGTGTTTTCACCCGTTACGCAGCAAAATGGAACTTATTCTGTTCGTAATCGAGCGTTAAGGGTATTCTGTGTGACGGGTCACGGGGTCACGGCCGCCGTGACGTACCGTGACATTTGCCCGAGGGCTCCATGCATACCTTATCTCAACGTCATCTGCTCAAAATCTGCAGCGCACTACGCGATGCCTGTCTGAGTGAACCCTATTCGCTGACCCGCCTGACCCGCGATCTACTCGCTGGTCTGACCGTCGGCATCATTGCTATCCCGCTGGCCATGGCGCTGGCGATTGCCAGTGGTGTGCCGCCGCAATATGGCCTCTATACCGCGATCATTGCCGGTATCTCCATTGCCCTGACCGGTGGGTCTCGCTATAGCGTCTCTGGACCGACGGCCGCCTTCGTGGTGATCCTCTATCCGGTGTCACAACAGTTCGGGGTTGCCGGTCTGCTGGTGGCTACCTTGTTGTGTGGCCTTATGCTGATCGGCATGGCGGTCGGTCGTCTCGGCCGTCTGATTGGTTACATTCCACTGCAGGTGACACTGGGCTTTACCATGGGGATTGGTATCGTCATCGCCACCTTGCAGCTGAAGGATTTTTTCGGTCTGACCGTCACCGAGATGCCGGAGAAGTTCCACCAGAAGGTAGCCGTGCTTTGGCAGGCATTACCGAGCTGGCAATGGGGGGACACGCTGGTCGGTGTGGTGACCCTGGCGATGCTGATCCTCTGGCCCCGATTACGGCTGCGTATTCCCGGCCATCTGCCTGCCGTCTTGATCGGCATGTTGGTGGCCTGGTTGGTTGGTTTCGCCGATCAGGAGGTGGCCACCATCGGCAGCCGGTTCAGTTATCTACTGCCCAACGGTGACCTGGGTCATGGTATTCCTCCTTTTGCGCCCACCTTCGCATGGCCTTGGGAGTTGCCAGGTCCTCAGGGGCAGCCGTTGCACTGGGATCTGATCACCATCGAAAAATTGCTGGTGGCCGCTTTTACCATGGCGGTGCTCGGTGCCATCGAATCACTGTTGTGTGCCGTCGTGCTCGATGGCATGACGGGTAAGAAACACCATTCCAACGGTGAATTGCTGGGGCAGGGGATCGGTAATCTACTGGCGCCTTTTTTTGGCGGCATCACGGCCACCGCGGCCATTGCCCGCTCGGCGGCGAATGTGCGCGCTGGCGCCACTTCACCGCTAGCGGCGGTCTTCCACTCGCTAGTGGTACTGGCGGCTATCTTGCTGTTGGCGCCCTGGCTCTCCTGGTTGCCGCTATCGGCCATGGCGGCACTGCTGTTGATGGTGGCTTGGAACATGAGCGAGGCGCACAAAGTCGTCGAGCTATGCCGCAAGGCTCCCCATAGTGATGTGCTGGTGATGATATTGTGCATCAGCTTGACGGTGCTGTTTGATATGGTGGTGGCGATCACCTTCGGTATCGTACTGGCTTCCTTGCTGTTTATGCGCGAAATGTCGAAGATGACGCTGATTTCCGACCTGAGCACCCACAAACGCTGGAGCCATCAGGTAGCCGCAGACTGGGCGGCCTACAAGATCACCGGACCTCTGTTTTTCGCCGCGGCCGATCATGTGTTTGCCGAATTGATGGCCCGGGTCAAATCCAAGCAGGGGGTGATCCTGATGCTGGATGGGGTCTCGGTGCTGGATGCCGGTGGACTCACAGGATTTCAGCATTTTTGCGAAGATTTGCAGCGCTTGGGGATCCGCGTGCTGGTGGCCGAAGTGCAGTTCCAACCGCTCAAAACCCTGGCGCGCGCCAGTTTCCAAGCCATTCCGGGGCAACTGGAGTTTACCTCCACGCTGGAAGAGGCTCTGGAGCGTAGCAAAAATATGATGCAGACCGAGGCTGCCTGAACCAAGGCTCAGCGAGCTTGCATCTCTCGTACAAAGCCGCCGGATGGGCGGCTTTGTACTTTTTGTAAGCGAGTGCCGCCGCTGGTTGTGACTGAATATAGTC
>JBBRVG010000082.1:0-19261 GCA_038247115.1 Enterobacterales bacterium
AGTTAAAAATCAGGGGTTCATGGCTTTTCGACAGCAAAATCACTCAAGAATCACGAAATTGGAGGTCGTCTTGACTCATTCTGCCTTACTCGTGTTGGAAGATGGCACGGTATTCAAGGGCGTTTCAATTGGCGCAGAAGGTTGTTCTGTTGGTGAGGTGGTATTCAATACCTCAATGACGGGATATCAGGAAATACTTACTGATCCTTCTTATTCCCGTCAAATTGTTACCCTCACCTATCCTCACATCGGCAACACCGGCACCAACAGCGAAGACGAAGAATCCCCAAGCGTTCATGCTCAAGGCCTCATCATTCGTGATCTCCCCCTCATTGCTTCCAACTTCCGCTCTCAAGAAACTCTCTCCGATTATCTCAAGCGTCAAAATGTGGTGGGTATCGCTGATATCGATACCCGCAAACTGACGCGGATTTTGCGTGAGAAAGGGGCTTTGGCGGGTTGCATCATGACGGGTAAAGAGCTGGATGAAGCGCAAGCGTTGGCTCAGGCCAAGGCGTTCCCCGGGCTCAAGGGCATGGACTTGGCCAAAGAAGTCACAGTCGCTGAGGCCTACGAATGGACTGAAGGGAGCTGGAAGCTGGGTCTGGGCCACACCAAGCCGGCAAGTTACCCGTTCCATGTGGTGGCCTACGACTTCGGTGCCAAGCGCAATATTCTGCGCATGCTGGCTGACCGTGGTTGCCGCCTGACGGTGGTGCCCGCCAAGACTTCGGCCGCCGAGGTGCTGGCGATGGATCCGGACGGTATTTTCCTCTCCAACGGTCCAGGTGATCCTGCTCCTTGTGATTATGCGATTGCTGCCATTCAAGAATTTCTCACCACGGAGATCCCGGTATTCGGTATCTGTCTGGGGCACCAGTTGCTCGGTCTGGCCTCAGGGGCCAAGACCATCAAGATGAAATTTGGTCACCATGGCGGGAACCATCCGGTCAAGGATTTGGATCGCAATGTGGTGATGATCACCAGCCAGAACCACGGTTTTGCGGTCGATGAAGCCACCTTGCCAGATAATCTGCGCGCCACGCATAAATCATTGTTTGATGGCTCGCTGCAAGGCATTCATCGCACGGACAAGCCGGCGTTCAGCTTCCAGGGACACCCGGAAGCCAGTCCCGGGCCCCATGATGCCGCACCGCTGTTTGACCATTTTATCGAGCTCATCAAGAAGTACCGCGCATAAGGAGTAGGGTAGAGTCATGCCAAAACGTACAGATCTTAAAAGCATCCTGATCCTGGGCGCAGGCCCCATCGTTATCGGTCAGGCTTGCGAATTTGACTACTCCGGCGCTCAAGCCTGTAAAGCTCTGCGTGAAGAGGGCTACCGTGTCATTCTGGTGAACTCCAATCCGGCCACCATCATGACCGATCCGGAAATGGCCGATGCGACCTATATCGAGCCCATCACCTGGGAAGTCGTTCGCGAGATCATCAAGAAAGAGCGTCCGGATGCCGTACTGCCGACTATGGGTGGCCAGACGGCGCTGAACTGTGCTCTGGATCTGGAACGCCACGGCGTGCTGGCTGAATTCGGTGTGCAAATGATCGGCGCTACCGCCGATGCCATCGACAAGGCCGAAGATCGTCGCCGTTTCGACGTCGCTATGCGCAGCATAGGCCTGGAATGCCCGCGTGCGGGTATCGCCCACAATATGGAAGAGGCTTGGGGGGTCCAGCAGATGGTCGGGTTCCCCTGCATCATACGCCCCTCGTTCACCATGGGTGGCTCCGGTGGCGGCATCGCCTACAACCCGGAAGAGTTTGTCGAGATTTGCGAGCGTGGTCTGGACTTGTCGCCGACCAAAGAGCTGCTGATCGACGAATCCTTGATTGGTTGGAAAGAGTACGAGATGGAAGTGGTGCGGGATCGCAACGATAACTGCATCATCGTCTGTGCCATCGAAAACTTCGATCCTATGGGTATCCACACTGGCGACTCCATCACGGTAGCTCCGGCCCAGACTCTGACCGACAAGGAATACCAGCTGATGCGCAACGCCTCCATGGCGGTGCTGCGCGAGATCGGCGTGGAAACCGGCGGCTCCAACGTCCAATTCGGTATCAATCCGAAGGATGGCCGCATGGTCATCATCGAAATGAATCCACGGGTTTCCCGCTCCTCGGCGCTGGCTTCCAAAGCGACCGGTTTCCCGATTGCCAAGGTTGCGGCCAAGCTGGCGATTGGTTACACCCTGGATGAGCTGATGAATGACATCACCGGCGGCAAGACTCCGGCATCGTTCGAGCCTTCTATCGATTACGTAGTGACCAAGGTTCCGCGCTTCAACTTCGAGAAGTTTGCGGGTGCCAATGATCGTCTGACCACCCAGATGAAGTCGGTCGGTGAAGTGATGGCGATTGGCCGTAACTTCCAGGAGTCTCTGCACAAGGCGCTACGTGGTCTGGAAACCGGCAAAACCGGCTTCGACCCCATGGTGGATGCCAAGGATCCGGAAAGCTTTTCGCGTATCAGCCACGAGCTGCAAAATGCCGGCGCGGATCGAATTTGGTACATAGCCGATGCGTTCCGGGCTGGTCTCTCCGTTGATGGTGTCTTCAAGCTGACCAAGATTGATCCCTGGTTCTTGGTGCAGATCGAAGAGATCGTCAAGCTCGAAGAGAAAGTCATGGAGGGCAGCATGCTGACCCTGTCGCCTGAGTTCCTGCGGGCGCTCAAGCGCAAGGGCTTTGCCGATGCGCGTCTGGGCACCTTGCTGGGCGTGGCGGAGAGTGAAGTACGCAAACTGCGTCACAAGCACAACATTCTGCCGGTCTACAAGCGTGTAGATACTTGTGCCGCCGAGTTCGCAACCAACACGGCTTACATGTACTCCACTTATGATGAAGAGTGCGAAGCGGCACCGACTAACCGTGACAAGATCATGGTGTTGGGTGGCGGCCCGAACCGGATTGGTCAGGGCATCGAATTTGATTACTGCTGTGTGCATGCGGCTCTGGCACTGCGCGAAGACGGCTACGAGACCATCATGGTCAACTGTAATCCGGAGACCGTTTCTACCGATTACGACACATCGGATCGTCTCTACTTCGAACCGGTTACTCTGGAAGATGTGCTAGAAATCGTCCGTGTTGAACAGCCCAAGGGTGTAATCGTGCAGTACGGTGGCCAAACGCCATTGAAGCTGTCTCGTGCCCTGGAAGCGGCGGGTGTGCCGATTATTGGTACCAGCCCGGATGCGATTGACCGCGCCGAAGACCGTGAACGTTTCCAACAAGCCGTCGAGCGTCTGGGTCTCAAACAGCCGGAAAATGCTACTGTTACGGCCATCGAGCAGGCAGTGCAACTGGCAGCCAAGATCACCTATCCGCTGGTGGTTCGCCCCTCCTATGTACTGGGTGGCCGGGCCATGGAAATCGTCTATGACGAACAGGATCTGCGTCGTTACTTCAACGAGGCGGTGAGTGTTTCTAACGAGTCGCCGGTACTGCTGGATCGCTACTTGGATAATGCAATCGAGGTGGACGTGGATGCCATCTGCGATGGTGAGCAGGTCGTGATTGGCGGCATCATGGAGCACATTGAGCAGTGCGGTATCCATTCCGGTGACTCCGGTTGCTCCTTGCCTCCCTATACCTTGTCGGCTGACGTTCAGGATCGCATCCGCGAGCAGGTACGCAAGCTGGCCATGGAGCTGGGTGTTATCGGCCTGATGAACGTGCAGTTCGCCATCAAGGATGACGAGATCTACCTCATTGAAGTGAACCCGCGTGCTGCCCGGACTGTGCCGTTTGTCTCCAAGGCGACCGGTGCTCCGTTGGCGAAGATTGCTGCCCGCGTCATGGCGGGTCAGTCACTGGCTAGCCAAGGTTTCACCAAGGAGATCATCCCGCCGTTCTACTCCGTCAAGGAAGTGGTATTGCCGTTCAACAAGTTCCCGGGTGTTGATCCGCTGCTTGGCCCGGAAATGCGCTCCACCGGTGAAGTCATGGGTGTCGGTGATACCTTCGCCGAAGCCTATGCCAAGGCGCAGTTGGGTGCCAACAGTGCCATACCGCGCTCAGGTCGGGTGCTGCTGTCGGTGCGCAACGGTGATAAGCAACGGGTCGTCGACCTGGCTTCCAAGCTGATTGAAGCGGGCTTTGATCTGGATGCCACTCATGGTACCGCCGTGATCCTGGGCGAGGCGAGCATCAACCCGCGTCTGGTCAACAAGGTGCACGAAGGGCGTCCGCACATTCTGGACCGCATCAAGAGTGGTGAGTACACCTATATCGTCAACACCGCCGAAGGGCGTCAGGCGATCCAGGACTCCAAGCAGCTGCGTCGCGGTGCCTTGCAACATAAGGTTTCCTACACCACGACCTTGAATGCGGCTTTTGCTTGCTGCATGGCGATGCCGGTGGACGAAACCGCCAACGTCACCTCAGTCCAAGAGTTGCATGCCCGCGTGCTGGCAAGCCTCTAAATACCATCTGGTGTGACAGTCGGTAAAAGAAAAACCCCGGAGCAATCCGGGGTTTTTTGTTGGTGCTAGTAACATCTCAAAGCAACGCTGATTAGCGCGCGCTGAGGGTACCCTCTTTTTCAATGATGAGATCTGGCATTAAGGCAGCCAAGTCCAGCCGGGCCTCCAGACGGTAGTGCAAGGCACCGAGATCGCCTTGTTGCATCAGCTGTTGCGCCAATCCTAAGGCCCCCAGAACATCCGGTACGGCCGTCAGCGTCACATCTGCCTCGCCATAGGCCGGTAGCACCGGCAATTTGCTGGCAACACCGTTGACGAGCGGTTGGCCCTCCAGCGATAACGAGTAGCTAGCCCCTCGCAACGTCAGCTCTTGGGCATTCGGGTTGCTCAGATGCAGGTCAATGGCGAAGTTGGGCAGCAGTCCCTTGCTGGCCATCGGGCGAACCGCCATGACGGTTGCCGTGGGTGCTTTCAGTGTGTTCAGGCTTGAACAAGCAGTGACCAAACCTGTAAGCAGGCACATCAGAACCAAAAATAAACGGAAGCCCATGGTTTCTCCAATAGCAGATGAGTTGAGTGGTGATGCGTGGCGCCAAGGCTGGATTAAATCAGGTGTACAGCCCGAGCGCCAGAATAGCACTCGGGCCTCTGGCAAGTGAACGGGGGATTTGGCGCCTGATTCCTGTGCGGTCATGGGCCTATGATTTCTGGCCTATACGCGGCGTTTGAAAATTGATCGGCCGCAGGTAACATGTAATTTTTTGCTCGCGTTTCTTGTCAGCAGCTTGCCTGCGTCGGCGCTAGTCCGCAGAATCGTTTTTTTGCATAACCAACGGGCAGGATGCCAATGAACTTCAGTAATCCCACCACTATTACCTTCATTATTTATATTCTGGCGATGATCGGTATCGGTTTTGCCGCTTGGCGTTATACGCGCAATTTGTCCGACTACATTCTGGGTGGCCGCTCATTAGGCAGCTTCGTCACGGCCATGAGTGCAGGCGCCTCGGATATGAGCGGCTGGTTACTACTGGGCTTGCCCGGGGCTATTTTTGCCGCCGGGATCTCCGAGAGCTGGATTGCTATCGGTTTGATTCTTGGCGCCTGGTTCAACTGGCTGTTTATTGCCGGGCGCATCCGGGTCTATACCGAAATCAGCCATAACGCCTTGACGTTACCTGATTATTTTACCCATCGTTTTGAGGATCGCAGTCGCTTGTTACGCGTGCTGTCGGCGGTGATTATTCTGCTATTTTTCACCATCTACTGTGCCTCCGGCATGGTTGCCGGGGCTCGTTTGTTCGAGCAGACCTTTGGTCTGAGCTACGATATGGCGCTGTGGGCGGGTGCTGCTGCAACCATATTGTATGTGTTCGTGGGTGGTTTTCTGGCCGTGAGCTGGACGGATACAGTGCAGGCGACCCTGATGATCTTTGCCCTGCTGCTGACGCCGGTGATCGTGATGATGAAGTTGGGCAGTTTCGATGAAACCCTGGCGGTGATTGATAGCATTAATATCAACTACAGCAATATGTTCAGCGGTACCACCGGGATCGGCATATTGTCGTTGATGGCCTGGGGTTTGGGCTATATGGGGCAACCACACATTCTGGCGCGTTTCATGGCGGCCAGTTCGGTGAAAGCCATTCCTAACGCGCGCAAAATTGGCATGACCTGGATGATCCTGTGTCTAGGTGGCGCGGTCGCAGTTGGTTTCTTCGGTATTGCCTATTTTGCCGCTCACCCGGAGCAGGCGACGCCGGTTGTCGAAAACCAGGAGCGCATCTTCATCACCCTGGCTCAGGTGCTGTTTAACCCCTGGATTGCCGGAATTCTGCTCTCTGCCATTCTGGCGGCCATCATGAGTACTCTGTCATGTCAGTTACTGGTGTCGGCATCGGCACTGACCGAAGACTTCTATAAGGCGTTCTTGCGCCCGGCAGCCTCACAACGCGAATTGGTCTGGTGCGGCCGCTTGATGGTGTTGCTGGTTGCTGTCATTGCCTTGTTGATTGCACGCAATCCCCAGAGTCAGGTATTGGGCTTGGTCGGGTATGCCTGGGCTGGTTTTGGTGCTGCGTTTGGACCTGTGGTGTTGTTTTCGCTGTTGTGGCCGCGCATGACACGCAATGGGGCCTTGTTCGGTATGCTGGTGGGCGCCGTTACCGTGATCATCTGGCGCAATGGTGGTTGGTGGGGTCTGTATGAAATGGTTCCGGGATTTATCGGCGCATCGCTGACGATTGTGACCGTGAGTCTGCTGGATAAGCAACCCTCTGCGACTATGCAACATGCTTACGCGCAGATGGAGGCTGAGCTGGAAGCAAACTTGGTACTGCCGTTAGAAGAAGAGGTGGCACGCTAACTCGGTAGGTTATGGCATCTGGCAACGGACATTCCATGCGGCGACCTCGGTGTCGCCGCTGTTTTATGGGCAAAGGCTCTACCATCATTCGTTGCAGCAACAGAATGTAACCATCATCACGGTGCATAAAAAATTCGATCCAGCAAACAGAATTGTTGCCTCACCTTGGTAGACTCGAAAGTGGCCTGATAACGCTTTCAATTGGCCCCAATAGATGATAAATCAAATGAACAGTCTACTTTCGTGGGAGCTCCAAATGTCTTATATCAATCCTGCATCTCGCAAAACCATTGCTATGGTTCTGGCGGGAGGAAAAGGGGAACGACTCAGTCCGTTGACCCTGTCCCGGCCCAAGCCCGGTGTTGCATTTGGCGGTAAGTACAAGATCATCGACTTTGTACTGAGTAATTTTTTCAACTCCAACATCAAGAATGTTTATATCCTGACCCAGTACAAATCCTATCTATTGAATAAACATATCCGCGACTCGTGGGATAAATGGACCGGTTGGGATGAACACTTCGAAGCTATCTCACCGGAAACCAATAGCGATGGTGAGGAGTGGTTCAAAGGCACCGCCGATGCTATCGGCCACTATCTGCGTTTCATTGAGGATTCCGACGCCGACTATGTCGCCGTTTTCGGTGGCGATCATATCTACAAGATGGATATCCGCCAGATGATCGATTTTCATATTCAGCGCGGTGCCGACATTACCATAGCTGCACTGGAAGTCGCTCAGGCTGAGGCCCGGCGCTTTGGTGTCTTCGGGGTTGATGAGGAGGGTAAGGTACAGGAGTTTGTCGAGAAACCGGCCGAGCCTAAAACGATTCCCGGGCGTGATACCTGCTTTGCTTCCATGGGCAATTATATCTTCTCCCGCGAAAAACTGATCCATGTGATCAAAGAAGGTAAAAAGCGTTATGCGGATCTGGATTTTGGTAAACATGTGATCCCCATGATGCTGGAGGCGGGAGATCGCGTATTTGCTTATAACTTTAATGACAACCTGATCCCGGATATGACCCCGGAAGAGAAGGGATATTGGAAAGATGTTGGCACTTTGGACTCCTACTACGAAGCGAATATGGATCTGATCGCCGTATCCCCCCAGCTCAATCTGTATAACTACAAATGGCCGATTCTGACTAAACCCAGTAATTTGCCGCCTGCCAAGACAGTGTTCGATGACGACTCCCGGCGCGGCCAGAGCTTGGATTCTTATATTTGTGGTGGTTGTGTCATCAGTGGCGGAACGGTTCGACGCTCGATCATGGGCCAACGCTGTCGCGTTAACAGCTTTAGTCTGGTAGAGGATTCCATTCTTCTCGAAGGAGCCAATGTCGGCCGTAATGCCAAGATCCGCCGGGCCATCATCGATGAAGGGGTTCACATCCCCGATGACAGCGTGATTGGTTATGATCATGAGGCGGATCGGCAAGCGGGCCACACAGTGACGGCACAAGGTATTGTGGTGGTGTCGAATTGCCGACGCTAATTGCATAGCGACATAAGCGTTCCATGCCGGGGTAAATGTTCCATCCCAATGTAAGTCAAGAGGCGCCAGGAGGGCGCCTCTTGTCATCTATAACGTGACCACTACAAGTTACGGGGTGCGCAAGGGAATAAAGCTGTAGTGCGCCCGGTATTCGGTCAGTTGTTCATCCCCATAGTGTTGAATGCTATCGAGAATGGGCTTGATGCGAGCCTGATCTTTTTTGACGATCCGGTCACTGCTATTCAAGGTAAAGCGATAGGGATGCTGATATTCCGATTGGTATTCAATCTGGGTGCGAAGCTGGATACGGATATCGTCACTCCACATGGCTGATTCGAATAATACCGGAGTGAAGTGTTCCCCTTGTGAGGCCTTGGATTGGTCATTGATTTGTCGGATGTTATGCAATACCTGTTCGACCGCAACAGCATAAAGGTGCGCCGGATCTGCGCTGATACGTAGCAATTCACTGTTATCGATGACCCGGCTGATAATCAGTTGACTGGAGATCTGTTCGCTGTAGACGGTACCGAGACGTACAGCGCCATCGTTGACAGTGAGTGTATTACTCTGTTGAACCCAGTGGCTGAGCGTCGGCAGACAGCCAATGCTGATCGTAAACAGCGCGGCAAACGCAATAATCAATGCGCTCGAGCGCAAGTGCTGACTTATATAAACGACTGTCTGATTATCTGCCTGTGCTGGGGCGCCCGTTATTCCCGCGTGATGGTCGCGGGAGATGTGACTTCCTGTTTTTTCGTGGGGCATTTTCACTATTCTAATTCCTTGTGGCAGCAACGTTCGGAGGTTCGGTTCGACTCAAGGATCTATCCTGCTCGGGTGCTGGAGCAGGATGGGCCGAACGAAGCGTTATCATTCTGCGGCTAATTTAGCAGATGATGTTGCAATTCACAGAGTTGTTGATTCCAAAGCCAGCCATCCGCTGATTCTGGTTGTATCAGATGCCACCAGGTAGTGCCGCATACGATACACGCCCTGATTTCGCCTTCAGCTTCCTCCAGAGTAAAACTGGCGCCAATCTGTTTACAGGTCCTGTGTAAATCGGTTCTGAGTTGTTCAACGTTCATGTTACACCTCGGACATCCAGTGATGATGCTATCGGTAGTGCCAGCATCGTCAGCCTGTGTAATTCGCTTGTTCATTTATCGGCTTCGCAGAGGGGTTGATAAGGGACTAGGAATTATTTTTTCCACGACCATTGGATGGCTGGTACCTACACGGAGCTTATGGCAGTGTATAGGGCGGTGTGGATCCGTTGAACTGAGGGATATAAATGATGTTACAGCAACGTATTTTTATGATTCTGGTAGTGGTTATGTCGAGTTTGGGGGCCCTGGCCCCATCTGCCCAAGCCGCGGTCTTGCGTTGTAAAAGTTCGGTACTGACCACGGGCGATAGCACAGCCGAGATATTGACCAAATGTGGCAAGCCATTGCTGGTGGAACCTTTGACCCAAACTGCGTTGAGTGAGGATGGGCAATTAACGCAAGTCACGGCCGGTGAACGCTGGACCTTTGATATGGGGAAGGGCATGTTCATGCAGATTGTGACGGTGCGCAATGGGGTGATTCAACAAATAGAAGACGGCCCCCGCAACTGAGCGTAGCCGTATAAAAACACAGTTTTTTTAAAAAGATTTCAGACGAAGTGCTGGCATAGGGGTTCAAGGTCGAAATTGGCGGAGATCGCGGACCTGACGGTTTATTTCGGCTACCGATTGTAATGAACCATGACCGTGGTGGGGCTCATAGCAAACGACGCCCCCTTCAAAGCGGAACGGTCCTTGCTCATCAATAAAAAACACGCCTTGATGAAAAGTTTTTACATAGCGCGCAATCTGTTTGGGATGAAACCACCGAAATATCTTGATCATGTCGTGCCTCCTCTCCAGTTGTTCCAGGCGCTGCCATCCTAGGGGGTGTCGATGGCAGATTTGTGTCAGCATCCGGAAACTCTCGTGACAGCGTCGAAAAGTTGTTTCATCAATGAGGTGGCTCACAAGCTGATGATTGGTGATGGTTGGCATCCGTGGTTTTACCGCAACTGGAATCGAGCGATAGCCCACAGCCCTCGTTGCGACTCGACTTGCGATAGTCGATAAATGTCGGCAATCCTATTGCCGCAGGAGCGCGCAGAGCAGGGCTTGCCGACTGCTTCTTGAGCATCTCGCATCCTTGAATAGCGCTGCTGTTCATGTTCAGTTCAGCGTCATTTGATGGCAGAGCAAGCTTTTTTTTCGCCTTTTTTTGCGTTAAATGGCTATATATCGTCTTCCGCACCTTCATCTTTCTGTCATAATCCGCCGCGGTCAATTCCCGACTCTAACCGTCATATTATTATGTTAGATATGTTTACTGGCCTGAGTCCTGAACTCGGGATTAGCTTGTTTCTGGCTTTGGTGTTCGTATTGGCCTATGAGTTTATCAATGGCTTCCACGATACCGCCAATGCTGTCGCTACTGTCATCTACACCAAAGCAATGCCACCGCATATGGCCGTCGTGGCCTCCGGTATTTTCAACTTTGCCGGGGTCATGCTGGGTGGATTGGGCGTTGCTTACGCTATTGTGCATCTGCTTCCTGTTGATTTATTGCTCAATGTCGCCTCGGCTCATGGCCTGATCATGGTGTTTTCACTGTTGGCTTCGGCCATTTTGTGGAATTTGGGAACTTGGTATCTGGGATTACCCGCTTCGAGTTCGCATACCCTGATTGGTGCCATCCTGGGGGTTGGTGCTGCCAATGCCTTTATCACGGACACACCGCTGAGCAGTGGTATCAATGTGCAAAAAGCCATTGATATCATGTTATCCCTGATTATTTCGCCTACCGTTGGTCTGCTGGTCGCGGGTCTGTTGTTATTGCTGGCCAAACGGGTGTGGCGTGATAGCAAGATCCACAAGAGCCCGGAAGAGCGACAGTTAGTGGATGGCAAGAAACACCCACCGTTCTGGACTCGTTTTACCTTGATCGCATCGGCGATGGGCGTCAGTTTTGTTCATGGCTCCAACGATGGCCAAAAAGGCATCGGTATGATCATGCTGGTACTGATCGGGGTCGTTCCTGGTCATTTCGTGGTGAATCTGGAAAGTACCGCCTATCAGGTGGCTAGGACCCGGGACGCGGCGCTGCATATGCAGACCTTCTATGAAGGCAATCAGGCGGAACTTTCTGAACTGATGCTGCTGGGTAAGGATGCCAACCACACGCTGCCCGCTATCTTCAAATGTGATACCCAACAGACGATTGCGGCTATCCAGACACTGGGTGTTCGTCTTGAAAATATCACCAACTACAACCAGCTGGATACCGAGGGGCGTCGTCAAGTTCGTCGCCTGCTGCTGTGTATTGATGATACGGCCAAGAAAGTCAGCAAGATGGACTCTATTTCCAGCAAGGAAAAAGACGATCTGAACAAGCTGCGCAAAGACCTGACTGCGACAACTGAATATGCGCCGACTTGGGTCATCATTGCGGTTGCCTTGGCGCTGGGTGTTGGCACCATGATTGGCTGGAAGCGGATCGTGTTAACCGTTGGCGAGAAGATCGGTCAAAAAGGCATGACCTATTCCCAAGGCATGGCAGCCCAGATCACGGCAGCCGCTGCTATTGGTATTGCCAGCGTGACTGGAATGCCGGTGTCTACGACCCATGTCCTCTCTTCGGCAGTGGCGGGTACCATGGTGGCTAACCGCTCAGGTTTACAGTCCGGTACGGTCAAAAACATCCTGCTGGCTTGGGTTTTGACACTACCTGCAACCATAATGCTCTCGGGGGGCATGTTCTATCTGCTGAGCCGATTTGTAGGCTGAGATGAATATTCCATCCTCGATGTTTGCTAAACCCCCGGTTATCCGGGGGTTTTTATTTTTGCGGCTTGATGGCATTCGCCCCTCGGAGAATGCCGACGCTTGCCTACTTGCCAGATCCCCGCCAACACCAGAACCACGCCGCACCATTGCAGAGGCGATAACCATTCGTCCAGCAGCTGCATACTCATGATAATGGTGAGCACAGGCCCCAAGCTGCCGATGATGGCTGCTTTCCCGGCGCCGATGCGTGCCATAGCCGCTGAAAGCGCGTACAACGGCAAGACGGTCGAGAACAGTGCCATGGCCAATCCGTAACCCCACACCGGCAGGGGCTGAGTCAATAAAGCCTGTGGTGAGCGGGTAACGGCAAAGTGCAAAAACATGGCGATGGCGGATACCCCGAGGGCTAGTTCAGTAAAGCGCATGCTACCAACGCGGTGAATGACCGAAGGGCTCCACGTCAGATAGAGGGCATAGGTCAGGGTGCTGGCGGCAATGAGCAACACGCCTTGCCACTGGGCTTCGGCGGTCTGCAGATCCGGGATCAATACCAGCGCCATGCCGCTATAGCAGAGCAGTAGCGCTTTGCTGGTTGCCCGGGAGATAGGGCTACGTGTCAGCCAGGCGCTGAATAACACTGTCAAGGTAGGATACAGACAGAGGATCATGCGCTCGACACTGGCGCTGACAGTTTCCAGTCCCAGAAAATCCAGCAGGCTGGAGAGATAATACCCGAGCAATCCCAAGACGATCAGCCAGCCCTTATCCTGACGGGATAGCGGGCCCTTGTGTTGTGTCTGGAAGACGCGAAAAATCAGTAACAGTGGCAGGACCAGCAATAAGCGCAGGGTGACCATGGTGACGCCATCCACCCCGTAGCGATAAGCCAGTTTGGCAAAGATAGCTTTGGCGGCAAAACCACAGGCGGCCAGGGTGGCCAATAGCAACCCCGAGTGATAGGAATTTAAACGCAAAAACAGACCCTCAGCTGACTCAGTTGCAGCCAGCATGGGCTAGACAGGGGCCCAGGGTCAAGGGAGCAAGTCAGGGGGTGTTCGAAGGGGCTAAGCAGATGCAGCCGACTGAAAGCCTATTCTGCCATCAGTCGGCTATCGCTATGTCATTACCGGTTGCGGTTGCTCCGAAGCAGATCCCAGCTTGGGGAAAGAGCAAACTTGCCGTCACCGAGCAGGATTAAGACCACCTGGGCCAGGGTGAGAAACGCCGGATATTCCCAACCGCCATTGGGGTTACCGAATCCCCAGCCGTTGCCGGAGTGAACCACCCAGGCGCCCAACAGTACAGGCAGTTGTAGCAGGGCAATCCAGCGGGTTTGGACCCCCAGTAACAGCAGCAGACCGCCACCCAGTTCTGCGGCCATGGTCAACCAGGCAAATGCAGCTGGAATACCCAGCGAGGCAAAGAAGCCTACGGTTCCGGCCGGTGTGAAGACCAGAACTTTCATCAGACCATGGGCGACAAACATGACACCCAGCGTGAGACGGAGTATGAGTGCGGCGTAAGGGGCAGTTCGAATATCAATCATAGGTAGTTCCTTAATAATGAAGTCAGATCGTTGATGTCAGTCAATTGATTAACCAAATTGCACTGAGCGGTGAGAAAAAGAGCCAAATTCAAATCCCGTTATGGGAAAGCTTACTGGGTCTGCTTCGGTGCTGGCCCCCATGGCCACAAACAGGGGGAGTAGATGCTCTGGTGTCGGCACAGATTGTTGTACACCCGGCGCCAATCGCTGGTAGTCGAGTAAGGATTGCTGATCCCGTGCAAGCAAGTGAGTGGCAATCCAGTCATCAAATGCCGCGGCCCAGGGGGCTATGACGCCATCATCCGTCCACTGACGCAAGTTGTGGGTTAGATAACCGCTGGTCAGGATCAGGATCCCTTCATCGCGCAGTGGTGCCAGGGTGTGGCCCAGCTCCAGCAACGTCTTGGGGTTTTCCCCAGGTAGAGACAGCTGCAGTACTGGAATATCGGCGGCCGGGTACATTCCTAGCAACGGCACCCAGACACCATGGTCGGTTCCGCGTTCCGGTTGTTCCTGATAGGCGACAACCTCGGCTTGTAGTAACCGGCGTACCCGTGCTGCGAGCTCTGTGGCCGGCGGCGTGGCATAACTGAGTTGGTAATACTGGTTGGGAAAACCATAAAAATCGTAGATCAACGGTGTCGGTTCACTCGCTCCTATGGTTAACGGCTGACTCTGCCAGTGGGCGGATATCACCAGGATCCCGGTGGGCCGAGGCAGCGCCTGCCCCCAATGAGCCAACTCTTGCATTCGATGGGCTAAATCCAACATCAATGGATTACCGTGAGCGACGAACAACACCGGCATTCGCATATCTATGTCTCCATTGGGTATTGCATAATTGAGTGTCATAATAAGGTTTACAAAAATGCATGGAAGTCCATAAAAATGGCACTTAGTGTTGATAAAACGGAAACCATTGCCGGACCTGTGGATGACCTGCGTGCCTTTTGCCGCGTGGTGGAATTGGGCTCCATCTCGGCGGCGGCTCGGATGCAGGGCGAGACCAAAGGGGGCATCAGCCGGCGGGTTTCGCGGCTGGAATTACAATTGGGGATCCAGTTACTGGCGCGTCATCCTCGCTCCGTGGTGCCGACAGCGGAGGGGCTGCTGTTTTTTTCCAAGGTTCGGGCGGGCTTACTGCTGCTAGAGGAGGGGGCAGAGCTGGCCCGTGAATCTAAAAATGAACCCCGGGGCTTGTTAAGGATCACGGCCCCCATCGATTTGGCTCAGGAGTGGCTATCGCCATTGTTGGTCGAGTTTCAATCGCTCTATCCCCGATTAACCATTGAATTATTGAGTGCCGATGAACGGCTCGACTTGGTGGCCCACCAGATTGATATCGCGATGCGAGCTACCGGAGCTGGCGGTTTGCCGGATATGGGATATAGCGCGCGTCGGCTCACCGATTTACGATTCGGCTTTTTTGCCACACCGGCCTATCTGGCCAAGGCGGCGCTGCCACGAGCCCCGGATTCGCTGCTGGAGCATGGATTGATCCTGCGGACCTCGGTGCACAACAAGTTAAGCCTGTTCTGCGATGATCCTGAACAAGAGCCGGTCTCGCTGATGCTGACCCCGCGTTTTAGCTCGAATAGCTATGCCTCTGTATTGCGTTTGACGTTGGCGGGGGCAGGCATTGGCTTGATGCCTACGTTGATTGCCCAGGCCGCTCGACAGCGGGATGAGTTAGTACCGGTATTGGCGGATTGGCAGGGTGAGCGGAGTGACTTGTTTATGATTACTCTGGGTGGCCAACGAGCCCCGGCGAAGGTCTTGGCATTCAAGCAATTTATCCAGGAAAAAATAGGCTCATAGTCCAAGATTCTGCCATGCTGGGAACAGAAGTCAGCCCACGATAGCGGAGGAGTAGGTCCATGATGGCATTGATCTTTTCAGTCTGGATCAGCGCGCAGTATGTCCGTCCGCAGGCCGAGGAGAGTTGGGTCACCTTGCCGGTTAGCCAGTTGAACTACAGGCCGCAACTTCAAGCTTTGCAATTATCGCTGGATGGTTCGACGTACATTGCCCAGCGTGTTGAACGTACTGAAAAGGGATGGCGGGCTTTGTTCCATGTCCGTACCACAGCCCCGGTCCAGATTTATCTGGATGAGAATATCCCCCCTGATACTAGCTCCGCGGCCCAAGCTCCCGGGGAGCTGGTGTGTCATCGCGTCACGCGCCCGGGCGAGACGCTGTGGCATGTCGGGCACCAGTTAGCCGGTAGTGGCGATCCTTATCTATTTGTCTTGGCATTATTTGCAGCCAATCGGGAACTTCTGGATAACAACCCAGACGAGTTACGGATCGGCGATGAATTGCGTTGCCCCGGTGCTCGGGAGTTTGCGTATTTTGATCAGATGCCAGAAACCGAACGGCGCGCCACCTATAAACGCCTGCTCGCTTACGGCGAGCGTCTCAAGCGAGATTGAATGGCTTGTTTCTGCGGCCCGCCAATGCTAATATCCGCAGCCGTTTTACCCGAGGCAATTGGACGGTCGCATCTGGTTGCCAACCATTCATCTATTGAAATAGTGAGATTAATCATGGCTTATTCATTTGAAGCTCAAGTACGTTCCGACCTGGGGAAAGGTGCGAGCCGCCGCCTGCGTCGTGACGAGAAGGTCCCGGCAGTTGTCTACGGTGCGGGCCAAGAAGCCGTTTCCGTAACTGTCGACTTCAACAAGATCACCGTTGCCCAAGCGTTTGACTCTTTTTACAGCGAAACCATCACTCTGGTTATCGACGGTAAAGAAGTTGCCGTGAAGGTTGTCGCTGTTCAGCGTCATCCGGTCAAGTCGAAGATTGTCCACCTGGACTTCGTTCGCGTCTAAGCCTCTGGCTTGGCAAAAGGGCGCTCATCGAGCGCCTTTTTTGTTGCCTTCTTGCTACCCTTGTTTCACCCTGCTTTTCGAGCCCCACACAGAGCATATTCCCATGATTAGACTAGGTTCCATGAACGCCCTGACTCTCCTGCGCCGTGATGATAAAGGGGGCTGGTTGGATGCTGAAGACTTTGGTGAGATATTGCTGCCGATGCGACAGTTGCCTCGCGACGCTAAGCCCGGTAGTGCCGTCAAGGTTTTTGTCTATCTGGATGGGGATGAAGAGCTCGTTGTCACAGGATTCAAGCCTTACGCCCAAGTGGGGGAGTTTGTCGGTTTGAAAGTGGTGAGTGCCAGTCGGGTAGGCGCTTTCCTGGATTGGGGTCTCAAGAAAGATCTCTTTGTTCCGGCTCGCGAACAAGCCCAAGCCATGCAGGTGGATAAGCACTACGTCGTGTATCTATATCTGGACCGGGAAGGTCGGGTCGCCGCGACCAGCAAGTTGGATCGTTTTCTCGACGAGGGCTGGCCTGAATACAAGCCTGGAGATGCCGTTTCCATTCTGCCTTGTGAACATACGCCGCTGGGGATCAAGGCGGTAGTCGATAGCCGGTATTGGGGAGTCTTGTACCGCAATGAGTTATTTGGCAAGGTTACGACCGGCCGCGAGATCCGGGGTTTTATCAAGCAAGTCCGTGAAGATGGCAAGATCGATCTGACATTGAACCAGCCGGGTCAGGCCGGTACTGAAACCGCTGCCGAGAAAATTATGGCTCGTTTGCAGAAGCAAGGGGGTTTTTTGCCGGTTGGTGACAAGAGCAGCCCGGAAGTGATCTATCAGCTATTTACCATGAGCAAGGGAACGTTCAAAAAAGCAATTGGTGCCCTGTATAAGCAAGGCCAGATCCTGATTGAGGATGATGGTCTTCGCCTGGTAAAGGGTGAGTAAAACCTGTGCTGAAATCTCCCTGCTGTGGTGAATGCCGACTCGAATCGGGTATTTGCCGAGGTTGTTTGCGGACGGTAGACGAAATAACTCGCTGGCCCGGCATGAATGAACAGGAGCAGGAGACATTGTTAGCGGCTTTGCTCAGGCGTGATATAAATACACTTTGTTCGCCGTGCGATGTGATGCAGTGGACACCGGATGACAAATCAACCGACAGGGCTCTTGCCATCTGCCCACAATGTGGTGAGCCCTCTGGCTGTGCTGTTGCAGAGGGCAGAGATGCACAAACATGTTGGTGTATGAACATGCCGACGGTCGCGATTACCCTGCCACAAACCAACTGCTGGTGTGCCCGTTGTTTGGCGCACCAACCCAGCAGTTGTGAGTCACGGGGACAAGAAGCCTAGTTGGCCGGTTTCCAGCGAATATGTCCGCGGTCTAGCTCACCGGTGACAGGCAGAATAATTTTGGCGTAGATCACGCTGAATTCGTCTTGATGATCCAGTAATCCCACCCATATTTCTACCCACTCAGATCCGCAAAAAGGCCCTATCTCGGTTATCCAGTCAGCGGATGGCGTACAACTTTCTACGGCGCCCCGAGCTTCAAACTCCAGTGTAATATCGACAATGTCTTCGGCCGGTAGCTGTTCTGCGGCGTGGGTTAGAAATAGCTCATAGCCCAGCTCTAGAAGCTGATCAGGGGATAGTGCACTAGTCATGATGGCTCCGTGAGAGAAAATCACGCTATTAAACCAGCTCTGGGCTATTCACGCACCCGTGTTGAGCTCGTCTGATCGAGGCAAGAAAATTTTTTTGGAGGCTATGTGCTGAACGAATACGCTTTCACCTCCCTATTCAGGCTTATTGGTAGTGATATGCGCTGAATTAATGCACTACCCTGGTGGATTGATGCACCATGAGAATGCAAGACTCTATAATGGGAAACAATTGGGACTGGCTTAACTGGCGGGTCTTGTTAAAATGGCGGCGCGAATTATTAAGCCTCTAGATATGTTATCTAAGGCTGGTTTTGTTAACACATGAAAGGACAAAGCGAATGAAGAACGCACTGATTCTGGCGGGTATGGTTGTTGTAGCTCTGACTGGTTGTGGCGAGAAGAAAGCTGAAGAGGCTGCCCCGGCTCCTGCCGCTTCTGCTGCTGTTGCGACTGCTCCAGCTGCATCCGCTGCCGTATCTGCCGCTGCACCGACTGTTTCTGCTGCTGCCGCTACCTCGGCTGCCGCTACCTCGGCTGCCGCTACCTCGGCTGCCGCTACCTCGGCTGCTGCTGAAACTAAATAAGCCTCGCTGCAGGTTTGAAAAAGCCGCCGTTGTTAGGCGGCTTTTTTGTGGGCTGGTTAAAATCCTGGGCGGAGGCGAGGGATGTCGTCTGGGGTTGCAATCTCATACGCTAGGTTTGCCATTCTGAAAGTTGTTTTAGTTGCGGTCTTATATTCTATCTAATTAGCCATTTGTCGAATTTTCCCTCGGTTCGAGCAAATAACTATCAGCTGTGACTGTTATTTGTTCGGTTGGACGTGGATCACAAAAAAGTGCTTGTCGCGAGGTGGATTCTCCCTATAATGCGACCCCACAGACACGGCGGGTTCGCCGGTCAACAGAAATAAGCCAACGGCCAAGCGCCAGCGGTAAGCTCTTTAACAATCAAATCAAGCAATCTGTGTGGGCACTCACAGGAATTGGATGTCAAAAAAATTGATATGCAATGACTGATGAAGTGACCAAGACGATTAGAAATAATCGGCAACAGTTAATTCAAAAATTCATTGAGCACCAA
>JBBRVG010000083.1:0-18643 GCA_038247115.1 Enterobacterales bacterium
ACTAACACCTGAAGCTAGCGCGTCTACCAATTCCGCCACCATCGCACAACTTGTCACTGCTTTTATCGTTGTCAGCCAACGCCTGGTTTTTATGTTGCCAATCAACAGATTACTTGGTGCGATAGGAGGGACTCGAACCCTCACACCCGAAGGCACTAACACCTGAAGCTAGCGCGTCTACCAATTCCGCCACCATCGCATCTTGCGGCTGGCATTCTATCTATTCTGCCGGGGACGTCAACCATTGCTCACTGAATAATTGCCGGATCCACTGGTTTTTTTCGCGACTGGGGTTTTTATCGCCAGCAGCGCTGCATTAATGGCCAGCGCTTAACCCCAGGGCATCTTTATACATCTGTTCGTAACTGAGCACCGAATCGCTCCACAGGTAACGGGTGCGCATGGCAGTCTGTTGAACGCGATGATATTCCTCGGGTTCTTGCAGGAAGAACAGCAAGGCCCGACGCAAGGTGGCCAGTAAAGCCAGCGGTTCTGGCTCCTGAAAACTGAACCCGGTTGCGCGCTTGGCCTGATGATCGTAGTCGACCACTGTATCCCGCAGTCCACCGACCGCGCGGATAATCGGCAGGGTGCCATAGGCCAGGCTGTACATCTGGTTCAGACCGCAGGGTTCGAACAGGGAGGGCATCAGGAAAAAGTCGCTGCCCGCCTCGACCAGATGGGCTAATCCATTGTCATGGGCGTTCAGATAGGCCAGGCGATCGGGGTGGGCGGCCATCATCTCGGTCAGCCGCTCTTCCAGCGACGGTTCGCCGGTCCCCACGATCACCACTTGTACCCGATGCACCAGGAATTTTTCCAGGATCGGCAGCAGCAGGTTCAGACCCTTCTGTTCGGTCAGGCGACAGACCATGCCGAACAGCGGCGTATCACCGATATCCAGTCCGGCGCGCTTTTGCAAGGCGTGCTTGCACAGCTCTTTATCGGCTAGACGGCTGGCATCGTAGTTCACCGGGATCAGCGGATCGGTTTTCGGATCCCAATCGGCATAGTCGCAGCCATTGATGATACCGCGCACATCGCTGGATCGTTCCTGGAAGTTCTTGGCCATGCCATGGCCGCCCAGATAGGTCATCAATTCAGAGGCGTAACTGGGGCTGACGGCATTGATCTTGTCAGCGTAGAGCACACCGCACTTGAGGAAGTTGATGTAGGCATGCCCTTGCAGGATCGATTCATTGTAGGTGTCTGTGACTTCCGGCAGCGCCCATAATTGATTGCGCTCGAACACACCCTGAAACGCCCCGTTGTGCACTGTTAATACACTGCGGGTACCTTGAAAGAAGGAGTTGTTGGCATAACGGGTCTTCAGCAGCATGGGAACCAGAGCTGTATGCCAGTCATTGCAATGGACGATATCGGGTTTGAAGCCAATCTGCTCGGCAACCTGTAGGCAGGCGGCGGAGAAAAATGCAAAGCGCTCGCCATTGTCGGCATAGGCGTTATTGTTTTCGGCGTACAGACTCTTGCGATCGAAGTAGTTCGGAAACTCGATCAACATGACAGGGACATCATCCAAATCCATCTGTCGGACCTGGTAGGGGATGTCGGTATGACCCGGACGCGTCGGCAGGGTGAAACCACCGAGATGCTGGGATTTTTCCCGTCCGGCAATACTGGCGTAGTAAGGCATGACGATACGAACGTCATGGCCTCGGCGTTTGAGAGCCAATGGCAGGGCTTTGGCCACATCGGCGAGGCCCCCGGTTTTGGCAAAGCTTTCAACTTCGGAAGCAATGAACAGTATATTCATGAATTAGAAACCAACTCTGGCGCCCTTGGGCACAACAACAATCCCCTGGTCCGAAACGGTAAACCGTTCCCGATCGTGGGCGAGATTCTCACCGATCACAACGCCCGGTGCAATTTCAACATGCTTATCAATAATGGTTCGCCGGATCCGGCACCCTTCGCCAATCTTCACATCCCCCAGCAGGACCGACTCCTCGATCTTGCTGCCACAGGCCAGATTACAGCGAAATCCCATCACGCTCCGCTCTATGCTGCTGCCCTGGATGTAGCAGCCTGCCGAGATCAATGAATGGGAAATGCAGGCCTGATGTTCGGCGGTATTGATAAAGGTGGCCGGCGGTAGTGGCGGGTAATAGGTATGCAACGGCCACTTGCGGTTATATAAGGAGAAGGGTGGATTGTCGGCGACTAAATCCATATGGGCCTGCCAGTAGCTGTCGATGTTGCCGACATCGCGCCAATACACGGCGGTCTTTTCACCCTCGACTTTGTTATTGCTGTAGTCGTAGACATAGACAGCGGCTCTGGGATAGAGGTCGGGAATAATGTCGCGGCCGAAATCATGGCTGGAGGCTTCGTTCTCGGCATCCAGCGTGAGCTCGCTATATAGGGTCTGGGTTTCGAACACATAGTTGCCCATCGAAGCCAGGGCATGGTCCGGATCATTGGGCAATGATTTGGGATGCTTGGGTTTTTCTTCAAAGCCAATCATTTGGCCCGCTTCATTGACTTCTATGATGCCAAACAGATGGGCCTGGGCTATGGGAACCCGGATAGCCGCCACGGTCAAAGCGGCTTTTTTTTCTTTGTGGAAGTCCACCATCTGGCGAATGTCCATCTTGTAGATATGGTCGCTGCCAAAGACGCAGACATGGTCGGGGGCAGTGAGCTCGACAAACCCCATGTTTTGGTAGATAGCATCGGCGGTACCATCGTACCAACGCTTGCCCATCCGCATTTGCGCCGGGATCGGATCAATGAAGCGGCCGGTGATCCCCGTCAGGTTCCAGCCTTTTTTCATATGCAAGTAGAGGGATTGGGACTTGAATTGGGTCAGAACATAGATGCGCAGGAAGTCAGAATTCACGAAATTGTTCAGCACAAAATCGATCAGCCGGTAACTGCCACCGAAGGGGACTGAAGGTTTGCTGCGGGTGACCGTCAGGGGTTGCAGACGTGTGCCTTCCCCGCCTGCCAGTATCATCGCCAATACACCTGCCATGCCTATACTCCAACTGATGAAATCGCTTTCATTGTGCTAACAAAAAATTACATCGAATCGCTTGAGGTAATTATTATCGCTTTTTGAATCTAACAGATTGAACAAACGCTTGTTAAAACAATTTTGTCCGTCAAAAGCTGTGATACAGCCTGAACTTTTTGTCTTCGGCCAGGATCTGCTGATGACGAAAAGCCTTCTGCAGGAAGGGCTGGTATTTCAGGAAGGCATTGGCGACCAGCAACAGTGACCCGCGAGGCGCCAGCTTCTGGGGGGCTTGCTCGATCAGTTGTTCCGTGGGGCCATACAGCGTCTTGAGCCCGGCATGAAACGGTGGATTGGTGACAATATGTTGCACTTTTCCCTGTACGTCCGACAACATATCGGAGGGGTAAACCTGGGCACTGAGCTGATTGGCTGCCAGGGTGCGGCGGGCACTCTCCAGCGCCAGGGCATTGATGTCACACATCTCGACCTCCAGTTCCGGATGCAGGGCACACAGGGCACTGCCGATTACTCCGGCGCCGCAGCCCATATCCAGCACGCGTCCTCGCAGGCGGGGCAAATGCTCCAGCAGCATGCGGGTGCCTTCATCCAGCCCATCGGCGCTAAACACCCCCGGTAGTGCCACGACCTGCAAGTCGCGGTCACCAAACGTCACTGTATAGTGCTGCAGCCAGCTCTCGAGCTGAAACGGCGTGACTGGGTGTTCGAGCGCGGCATGGATCAGCGAGCAGCGCCGGGCGCTATCCAGCTTCTGACACTGGCGGGTGTATTGGGCCAGCAGCTTGTCGGCCCCATTGATGCCGCCACGATTATCGCCGACCAGGAAAATGTCGCTGCCGCTGTGCAGGTGGGGCAGCAGATTTGCCAGCAGATAATGGATTTCGGCCTTGGCCTTGGGCAGCAGCAGCAAGAGCGCATCGAAGGCGGGCGGAGCCGCATTAAGCTGGTGACTGAACGGGATCTGCACCTGACCCGCGTCGGGAGTATGCAGAGCCGTGAGTTGCCGCCAACGGCCGTAATCTGTGGTAAATAGGGTGGCCGATGCCGCAGCGGAGGCCAGAGCTAGCGGGTAGTTGTCTTCCATGTAACCGGCGATCAACAGATGCTTGCCCGCAAACTGGGCGGCATTGCGTTCCAGCAACTGGCTGACAGGGCTTTGAGCTGTGGACATGTTCGGGCCTCGGCGGGGTATGGGGGGCGAATTATACATGAGATACAGAGGCTTGACATTTCTGCAGCGATGCAGAACTATGCTCATTCATTGCACACTTATGTAGTTTGGCCGATGACAAATTTGAGTCTGAAACGAAAATACAATAAACCTCTGAAACCTGAGGTTTTTTTCGTTTCCGCGTAACGGTCGTCCGCCCTTGGCAGATTCATAAACCCCGGTTACGCAGCCCGTAACCGGGGTTTTTTGTTCCGGATACCGAGTTTTCAAAAAGGAGTTTGTATGATTCAAGGTTCAATCGTAGCGCTGATTACCCCCTTCCGTGATGGTCGGCTGGATGAAGAAGCGCTCACCAAAATGGTGGAATGGCATATCGAGCAGGGTACCCACGGCATAGTGCCGGTGGGGACCACCGGGGAGAGCCCGACTCTGTCTCATGATGAGCATTGCCGAGTCATCGAATTAGTCGTCAAGCAGGCGGCGGGTCGAGTGCCGGTGATTGCTGGTGCTGGCTCGAATAATCCCATTGAAGCGATTGAATACACCCGGGTAGCCGAGCGTGCCGGTGCCGATGCAACCCTGCATGTGGCGGGTTATTACAACCGTCCGAATCAGGATGGCCTCTATCACCATTTCAAGATGGTGCACGACGAGACCAATATCCCGATTATTCTGTACAACATACCGCCGCGCGCGATTGTCGATATTCAGCCGCAGACCATGGCACGCCTGGCCGAGTTGCCGCGCATCATAGGTGTCAAGGATGCAACCGGAGATCTCGCCCGCCCCTGGAGCGAGCGTCAGCTGATCAAGAAGCCTTTCACCTGGTTATCGGGCGAGGATGCCACCGCCGTTGCCTATAACGTGGGTGGTGGTACTGGCTGTATTTCGGTGACCGGGAACGTGGCTCCCAAGCTGGTCGCTCAGGTGCAAGAACTGACGCTGGCGGGCGATTGGGCGGCGGCGCGTGCTTTGCAGGATCGCCTGATCCCCTTGCATCAGGTTATGTTTGCCGAGCCGAGCCCGGCAGGTGCAAAATACGCGGCTTCGCTGCTGGGTCTGTGCACCGCAGAGTGCCGGGTGCCAGTGATGCCGTTGAGTGCGGCAACCCAAGAGCGCATCCGCAGCGTCATGACCCAGCTGGAATTGATCTGATTGCCAGATTGGCATCGAGAGTGAACAGCCTATCGGGGGATCATGGATCCCCCTTTTTATTGCATCTGATTCTGACAGCGAGGATGAACCCCATGTGGCAGCGTTACAAAGCCCTGATCTTTGATATGGATGGCACGTTGGTCGACTCTATGCCCCTGCATCTGGCGGCCTGGCAACTCACTGCCCGGGAGTTTGGTTTCGTCTGTGATAAGGAGTGGCTCTACGCTCGTGGTGGTGTTCCAAGTCGCAAGATTGCCGCGCTGATTGCCCATGAGCAGCAGATAGAGCTGGATGCCGAGGCCGTTGCTCGCAGCAAAACGGCCCACTACGTGGCTATGATCGAGCAGGCGACGCCGTTTCCGGCCATGGTGGAGTTAGTGCAGCAGGCGGCGGCAACGCTGCCGATGGCCATCGGCACCGGATCCTTGCATACGAATGCCGAGCGGATCCTGGCGCAAAGCGGGCTGGGGCTTTATATCCACACCGTGGTGGCTGCGGATGATGTGCAGGGACATAAACCAGCACCCGATACCTTCCTGCTGGCGGCTGAGCATCTGGGGATTGCGGCCGCCGATTGCCTGGTGTTTGAAGATACCGAAATTGGCCGATTGGCGGCACTGGCTGCCGGGATGGATTGTGTCATGGTCATTGAGGGGGAGCCGGATTGGACGACCCTGACGACAGGGCATGCAAGCTGAAATGAACAAGGCCCCTGAATGGGGCCTCGTGCTATGCATCAAGAAGACGTGGACTTAGTTTTGCGTCGTGTCGTCAGGAGTGCTATTGCGACGATCTTCATAGCTACCACCGCGTTGTTCCATGCCGGGACGCGGCGGGCGGCGGGGACGCTGGATACTGCTGCCCATGCGGCTGGTAAGTAGCGCTATGGTAGAAATCTTGGCCTTGTAAATCATCTGCTGGTTACCGTGAGCGTCAGTCAGCAATACGCTGTACTGATCGAAGCCACTGATGATGCCTTCCAGCTTGATACCGCTGACCAGAAAGATGGCGACCTGACTGCGGTTTTTTCTCAACCAGTTAAGTGCTGAGTCCTGACCATTCCCGAGAGAGAAGGCCTGTTCTAGGGTCGAGAAATTTTGGGTTTCCGCCGTCATGTTATTGAGTCCCACTAGGTCTGATGAACGCCTGATTGTGCTCGATGGGCGGGGGGCTTGTCAAAACAATCCCCCGCGCATCAGCTATTTACTTGTCGATGGTCAGCCGATCCTGATCCTCGATTTGGTGTGCCGATTAGTGATCCAGATAGATGTAATGCATCCAGCTGGTCATGCGCAGTAACACCTTACGCAGCACCGCCAAATGACTGAAATGGTCGGTGTAGATGGCCACCTGGGCTGACACACCATCCGGCAGGTTATAGGCGTCTATCGCTTCGTCCAGCTCCAGCTCGGCCAGGACGCCACTACGGTTATCGAAGGTCACGGTCTGCAAAGCGCCCTGCGTTTGATAGGCCCCCTGGGGTATCACAGGAATTACCTGCTTGACCTTGGCTTTAAAAATAGTTCCCGGGATCCCGGTAAATGAAACTTCAGCCTCATCACCCACCTTGACACGCTGCAAGGAGTTTTGCCGGAAAGAGGCGACTATGCCGCGATCTTGCTTCGGAATAAAAAATAGCGAAGGGCGAAATGGCATGCTGTTGACATAACTGCCAGGGCGCAGCAACACCTGGGTGGCATAGCCGTCGGTCAGCGCGCGAACCACTGTCTGGTCCAGATTGTATTGCGCTTCGCGCAGTTGGGCCCGCAAGCTGACCACGGAGGCATTTTCGCCACCCACCATTGAATCCAACTGACTCTGGATCTGCAGTTGTTGGGCCCGCGCGGTTGCCAGATTGGCCTCTTGCGCCAGATAGGCTTGCTTGGCATTGGTCGCTTCTTGCTCGGTAAATGGATTCACCGATTTGCCAGCTGCTCGTTGATAACGGTTCAGATCTTTCTGGGCTTTATCGCGCTCTGCCGCTGCCCGCTCTACTTGACCCTGGCTGGCGGTCAGTTGTGCCTGTTGAGACTTGACTTGTTGTTCCGCCTTGAACAAATCGGCAGTCAGACGATCCACTCGGGCTTGATAAACGGTCGGGTCGATTTTAAACAGAATCGAACCAGCCTTAATCGGTTTATTCGGGGTGACCAGCACCTCGGAGACAGTGCCGCTGACCTGTGGAATCACGGGTACCGTGATCACGGCTTTCTGGGCCATGAAGGTGTAGGGGTGGTTATAGTTCATGGTCAGAATTAAACCCGCCACGATAAAAACGCCACCCAGGATTGCGGTCGGTACCGTCCACTTATTAACGGGTATGTTAAACAGCTTGAAGCAGCCATAGGCGAGGGCTGCGTAAGTCATGATGATGAGCAAGTCCATTTATTCTTCTCCCTGCTGGGCACTCTTGGGGCTTTCCGTGCCGGTTGATGCATGCAGTTGCTGCTCTAATTGACTGATCCGCAATTCCAGTGCCGCCAATTGGGAATGATCCTGCTGCTGTTGTTGCTGTGAAAACCCCCATCCCCGCTCAGGACGATAGATGGTGGCCCAGATCCACAGGAAGGGCCAGATGGCATGCAAGGTGAACAGGCTGACCCAGCCTGCTGCATGAATGGCATCCTGGTGAGGGTGATCGCGCTTCACTGCAATCTCATAAGGAATATCGTGGATGACAATAATTCCGTAAAAGCAAACCAGTACCACGATCAGTAAGACCGCTAGGGCAAAATAGTCGAGAAACATCTTCAACTCTCCGTGTTGGTGATTTCTATACACACTATCGGTTCTTTTGACTGTTTCGCCAATCAGCTTTCCGCGTGAGAGTGATGTGTATCATGAGTCAGGACTATTTAAAGTGGGGGACAGCAACGAAATCTTGCAGTTAGACGCTTTAGCATAAATAACACCTGAAATTCCCCTGCTGTCATATTTCTCATATTTGGCAATTTTCAGTGATTTTATCTGTTACTGGCACCGATTTTGCGCATTCATCTTGTCGCGTGACATCCGTCACATAACGACTCTGTGTTCCGGTTGTCTCCACTATTCCTTCCTAAGCTTGCCAAGTATCTGCCGGTTATCTGCCCTGTCTTTCTTTTTTGCCTCGGAGGTTTGCTGTGTACCGAGTTATTGGTTTGTTACTGAGCGGCCTTGGTTTGCTGGCTATCGGGTTGGATTATTCCACTGTTGGTCAGCTATTGATCGCCGTAGGAATTGGTGTGCAGCTTGTTGATCTCATTCTGTTTATCAACCAGAAGCGGTTGTTAGAGCGTGAAAGGACCAACCAGCAGAACGAGGTTCCGGTTTTGCTTGCGCCAGAGCCTGATCCCTTGCTGGTGCAGATGCCTGCGGTGCTGGATGCCTGGCATCGACAAATTGATGTGGTGAGTGACTTGGTGCGCAGCAATATCGAAGCCTTGTTATCGCCTTTTTCCATGTTGATGGGACGATTGCAGGAAGAGAATCAAACCAGCTCCACCCTCTTTGGTGGTCGTCAGGGGGGGCATTCCATTACCCAGGTCCTGGAAGAGACCAACCGTTCGTTAGCCAGTGTGATAGCTGCTTTTGATGGTGCGCGTAGCTATAAGACCCAATTGCAGCAAACCATTACCGAGTTGAGTAACTACATGCTGGAATTGAAAAACATGGCGGGTGCCGTACAAAAGCTGGCGAGTCAGACCAATTTGTTAGCCCTCAATGCGGCGATTGAAGCGGCCCGTGCGGGCGAGGCTGGGCGTGGTTTTGCCGTCGTTGCCGATGAAGTGCGCACCTTATCCGGCCAATCGGGGGAGACAGGACGCGACATTGCCAAAAAAGTGGAGGCGGTCACCCAGGCGATTCAGGCCACCATAGACGCTGCAGATAATCTGGTGCGGACTGATGACAACAACCTCACCTTGCTAGACCAGGCGGTGAATACAGTTACCAGACGGTTGAGCTCGGAGATCAATGAGTTACATGATGCAGGTAGTCGGCTGCATTCATTGTCGGAAGAAAGTGCCACGGCCATCAGCCACATCATCGTCAAGTTACAGTTTCAGGATCGGGTCAGTCAGATACTGGAGCATTTACAGACTGACTTGACCGAAATCCGCACCATGATGATTGAAGAGCTGAGTGGTGAGTTTGATTTGAACCATTGGGAGCAGCGTTTCCGTCAGCGCTTCACGACCGATGAAGAGCATCATGGGCGGGTCAATACCCGGGTTGAGACTGATTCAGTCACCTTTTTCTGAAAGAGGGAATATTCATGAGTAAAACGGTATTGATAGTGGATGACTCCCTGTCTATTCGCCAACTGGTGAAAGCGGCTCTGACCTCGGTCGGGTACAGCGTTATCGATGCATGCGATGGCCAGGATGCCTTGAATAAACTGGTGGGCCAGCGGGTCAATCTCATCATCAGCGATGTCAATATGCCCAATATGGATGGCATCACCTTCCTGAAAAACCTCAAGAGTAAACCGGAACACAAATTTACCCCCGTGGTCATGCTCACCACTGAAAGTCAGGAATCGAAGAAAAAAGAAGGCCAGGCCGCCGGTGCACGGGCCTGGATTATCAAACCGTTCCAGCCTCCGCAACTGCTGGCTGCCGTAGAAAAACTGATTCTTTAGCGGAGGTGGACTGTGTTGCAGGTAAAAACAGATGGCTCCAGTTCATGGGTGCGGATCGATGGTCCATTCACCATTTATGAAGTAGCAGAATTCCAGCAGCAACTCACCGAAGCCTGGCCCGGGGACGGTGAACTCATCATGGATCTGGCTGGAGTATCGGAAATCGATACCGCTGGATTGCAGCTGTTGCTGGCGTTACGCAAAAGCCTAGGAGACCAGCTAACACTGCAGCAGCATTCAAACTCTGTTATCGAGCTCCTGGATCTCTACCAACTAGCCTCTTTCTTTGGCGATGTCATTGTGCTTTCGGAACACTGATTAAGGAGCCGTCATGTTCAGTCAAGATCAATGGAGCCAGTTATTGGCCAACTTTTTGGAAGAGGCCAGGGATCTGATCCAGCAAGCAGAAACTATATTGCTGGCGCTGGATCTGGATAATGATGAAGTTGATGACGAGCTTCTGAACAGTCTTTTTCGCGCCGTTCATACCCTGAAAGGGTCCGCCGGTTTGTTTGCACTGGATGACTTTGTCGCATTTACCCACCATCAAGAAAGTCTGATCATGCGCGTCCGTGATCAAGGGGAAACACTGAGTCGGCAGCAAATATCCGCGTTGCTCTCGGGGCTGGATATTCTGCGCAATGAAGTTGAATTACTGGCAACTGGCGTTGCTCCTTCTCCATTACTGCAACAGCATGCAGCTCAGTTCGCACTATTGCAGTCACTTGTTCCGGGGAATTCGGCCTCTTCCTGTGCGTTAACCGAGCCAGTGCTACCGCAGGTCGAGCGAGAGTCCCGGGCAACCAGTGCCGCTAGTTGGCATATATCTTTGCGTTTTTCCGCGAACTTGTTTGAGTTCGGCTTTGACCCCGCTTCGTTTATTCGTTATCTGTGCAAACTGGGATCCATCAGTCATATCCAACTCATTCAGAATGGACTGCCCGCCTGGAATGATTTTCAAGGGGAGTTGTGTTACCTCGGTGTCGAGGTTGATTTGGTAACGCAGGCAACGAAAGTAGAAATTGAAGAGGTATTCGATTTTATCCGGGAGCTTGCCCAAATCCGGATTTTACCTCCAGAGAGTAAAACGCAGGATTATTTGCAATTAATTTCAGATTTACCGGAAGAAAAAGAATTATTAGGTGAAATCCTTATTCAAAGTGGCTTGTTGACCGAGCATGAGCTGAGGGAAGGGTTATCACTACAAGCGGAACATCCTGAAAAAACCCGCTTGGGTGAATTATTGGTCGAGGAGGGAATAGTTCCTCCAGTCATGGTGAATCAGGCGTTAAAAAAACAGAGTCAAATACGAGAAAAGCGTCATGCCGATAGCGCTTTTATCAAGGTTTCTGCTCAGAAACTCGATGAACTGATTAATTTGGTGGGTGAGTTGGTTATTGCTTCCGCAGGTGGAGAAATGTTGGCACGGAGTAAGGCCGATAGCGAATTGTTGGCCTCGGTAGCGGCCATTAATCGCCATGTTGAACAAATCAGAGAATCCGCTTTACGTTTACGGATGGTTGAAATCGGTGAGACCTTCATGCGGTTTCAGCGGTTGGTGCGGGATGCTAGCCAGGAGTTAGGCAAATCCATATCGCTGACCATTGACGGCGGTGACACTGAACTGGATAAATCGGTCGTCGAACGGATTAGTGAGCCGCTGACTCATCTGGTTCGTAATGCGGTGGACCATGGCATAGAAACCGCTGAACAGAGAATAACTGTGGGTAAACCTGCTCAGGGTAATATTCGGCTCAATGCATTCCATGAGTCGGGCAGTATTGTTATTGAGGTTCATGACGATGGCAAGGGATTGGACGCCGATAAGATTCGTCAAAAAGCGTTAGCCAAAGGACTGATTGACGGAAATACCCAACTCGATGATCAAGCTCTGTATCAACTGATTTTTGAACCAGGATTTTCTACCGCCGATAACGTTAGCAATCTCTCTGGCCGCGGTGTGGGTATGGATGTTGTACGTCGAAACGTAGAAGCATTGCGTGGCACTATCGAACTGGAGTCAGCGCAAGGGCTCGGTTGTTGCGTGCAGATCCGATTACCGCTGACATTAGCCATCATCGATGGTTTTTTGGTCAGCGTTGGTGACACCCCCTTGGTTATTCCGCTGGATATGGTTACCGAGTGTCTTGAAGCGACGAATGTGGTCGAGGATTCGATTTATGATTATCGAGAATTAAGAGGTAAGCCACTTCCTATCATCCATCTTCGTCATCATTTTTTGATAGAGGGTAGCCCGTCCAAGCGCCAGAATATTGTGGTGGTTAGTCATGGCAAACAACAACTTGGGCTGATTGTGGATCAGTTGCTTGGTGAACAGCAGATTGTAATTAAGCCGTTGGGTTCTTTATTCTCTCAATTAAAGGATATCAGCGGGTCCAGTATTTTAGGTTCAGGTCAGGTCGCTCTTATTTTGGATATTCCAGGAATGTTGCAGAAGATGCACGAGCAAACCAGCTCGGCTCAACGTGTACATTCTTCTATATAAGCAAACTTTACGCGGGAGAATACTATGGGTTTCTTCAAAAGTATGAAGTTAAGAACACGGCTCGTACTGGCTTTTGTCTTGATGTCATTAGTGGCTGCGATTGTTGGTGGCGTGGGTTATGTCAACATGCGCGACATTAATGACATGACCAACCGACTTTATGAGAAAGAGTTGTTGGGTTTAAAAGCTGCCGCCGATGCTCGAACGAATTTTCTGGCTGTGGGGCGGTTTTTGCGTGCCGCCATGCTGGCCGAAACGGAGGCCAGTCGTCAGCAACATATAGCTAGTTATTTAAAAAGCCTTGGTGCTGTCGAGGCTGCAATTAATGAGGCTAGACCTAAATTTGTGTCCGAAGAGGGAAAGGCCTTATTTGCCGAGTTTGATCGAATATGGCCCAGTTATAAGGATGGTATACAGAAGACTGAGGCTATGGTGCTGAGTGAGCCACTACGCACGGAGACACCATCCAATAATTATATGGAGGGTGATTTTGCTCCGACCATACAAGCCATGATGGATCAAGTCGGGAAGATCGTTCAACAGAAAGTAAAACGCTCAGAAGAACAAGCTATTGCCGCGCAAGCCCTGTATCAACACAGTACGACTTTGATGTTTGGGGCCATTACTGCCGGCATCCTGCTGGGGTTAGGAATGGGGTTCTTCATCTCCTATCGAATTGTCAATCAATTGGGTGGTGAGCCTGATTATGCTGTCGAAATTACTCGTAAAGTTGCTGCGGGTGAATTAGGTGTCTCGATTGTATTGGATGAAAACAATAAAAGATCGCTGCTATATGCCATCAAGGAGATGGTGGATAAACTCGCTCATACCATGCGTGAAGTGCGAACATCTGCGGATGCTTTATCCAGTGCGGCCGAGCAAATAAGCGCAACGTCCCAAGCCTTGAGCCAGGGGGCTAGCGAGCAAGCCGCTAGTGTCGAAGAAACATCCGCATCCATGGAACAGATGTCAGCGTCAATTGCTCAGAATACTGAAAGTGCCAAGGTGACCAATGGTATCTCGTCAAAAGCGGCTAACGATGCATTGCGAGGCGGCCAAGCGGTCAAAGAAACGGTTAATGCGATGAAGCAGATTGCCAGTAAAATCAGCATTATTGATGACATTGCTTACCAGACGAATCTGTTGGCGTTGAATGCTGCTATTGAAGCTGCACGAGCGGGTGATCATGGCAAAGGCTTTGCTGTTGTGGCTGCCGAGGTTCGTAAATTGGCCGAGCGTAGTCAAATTGCGGCACAAGAAATAGGCGAAGTCGCAGGCAATAGCGTTTCTTTGGCGGAACAGGCCGGTACTTTGTTTGACCAGCTGGTGCCCGATATTCAGCGTACTTCAGACCTGGTTCAAGAAATAACTGCAGCGTCTCAGGAGCAAACGACAGGCGTTAGCCAGATCAATGTTGCTATGAATCAGCTCAATCAAATTACCCAGCAAAGCGCTTCATCTTCTGAAGAGCTTGCTGCCACAGCCGAAGAGATGAATGCGCAAGCCGCACAATTAACCGAGTTGATTGGCTATTTCAAGGTCTCGGATATCGGTGGTCATATATCGAGTAAAGTTAAGCCGATTGCCAGCGCGTTGAATCGAGGGACCAGCAAAATGGCTAGCTCATCATCGCTGAACTCAGAGCCTGGTGATGGTCGTTTTGTCCAGTTTTAGGAGGCGCTCAATATGAATGATGTTATTGCGTATTCCTCCTCATCCGACACCCAGGATCGCGGAGCTGGCCAGAACTTATCTTTTCACTGTATGAAAATCGCCTTGGCATTACCCATTAATCGGGTAAGAGAAATTATCGAGTATGGGCACCTTACCGCAGTACCTATGATGCCCAGTTATGTATTAGGTGTCATCAATCTAAGAGGTAATGTTGTTCCCGTGGTGGATTTGTCTGCACGGTTTGGTGCAGGCGCGACAATATTAGGGCGTCGCACTTGCATCATTATCCTGGAACTACCGAATGCTGATGGTCCACATTTAGTCGGGTTGGTGGTGGATGCTGTGGATGAAGTGTTGGATATTGAAATTGCCCAAATTGAACCCGCCCCCAGTTTTGGCACCGCTATTCGGAGTGATTTTATTATGGGAATGGCGAGACGAGGTCAGGGTTTTCTGATCATATTGAAGGTTGATAAATTATTAGATCTTGAGGAGCTTTTACCGATAGCAGATATACCTGATGCCATGATGACGGGGTAGTTATGGAATTACCGCAATTGAGTGATATTGAGTTCGGCCATGTTCAAAAGCTGATGCAAAATGTATCCGGCATCATTATGGCGAACCACAAAAAGCAACTCGTTGCTGGACGATTACTCAAGCGTCTAAAAGCCCTAGGTTTCGATTCGTTTAGCGAATATGTCGCCTTATTGGAGGACCCGCGACAACAAGACGAACGACGATTGGCGGTTGATCTTTTAACGACCAATGAGACATTTTTTTTCCGGGAAGAGGCCCACTTTCATTTTTTAAAGTCGATCATTGCTGATTGGGATCGTCGGCCATTAAACATATGGAGTGCAGCATGTTCCTCTGGGGAGGAGGTGTACTCCATCAGCATGCTATTGAGTGACTTGTTACCCGGGTGTTCGAACTGGTCATTGGTGGGATCTGATCTATGCCGTCATGCTTTGGATGCGGCAAGACAAGCTGTTTATCCTATGAGCAGGGCTCAAGGCATACCGGCCGAGTATCTCAAACGTTACTGCCTTAAGGGTGTTGGCGAATTAGATGGCCTATTACAAATAAAGCAAGAACTACGCGATAAAGTCCGATTTTATTGTATTAATCTCAATGCGAACCTCCCTGCTGATTTGCCCATGTTTGATATTATATTCTTAAGGAATATATTGATTTATTTTGATGCGGATGGCAAAAAAGCCATTGTTGAACGTATTCTTTTACGCTTAAAGCCAGGTGGGTTTCTTTTTGTTGGTCATTCTGAAAGCTTATATGGTTTAGGACTGCCTTTAACGTCATGCGGCTCCGCTGTTTATTACCATGAGCCTGCACTATGACAATATTCCTTGGCCCTGGTGATTATTTTTTTGGATCTACAAGCGAGCAGATATCCACGTTGCTCGGGTCCTGTGTTTCTTTGGTTGCTTGGTTACCAGATCGCAAGTTGTTATCTGTGAGTCATGTGATGTTACCTAAGCTCCGCGACGGCGAGAGCCAAAGTCTCCGCTATGGCGACGTGGCGTTGTCTCAATGGATGAGTGATGCAAAAAAAATAGGGCTTAGGCCCCAAGATTTTTCGCTGGCACTATTTGGTGGTAGTACGCGATTTTACTCGGCCGCAGAGTACGAACAGAGTATTGGTCACAAGAATATTATTTTTTTCCGTGATGAATTGCGTCGGCTGGGATTGCGCTTGAAATGTGAAGAAACCGGGGGGCATTATCACCGCAAGCTACTGGTTGATGCCGTTACGGGGCGGTTCTGGTGGCAGCATTTGGGTAACCCCGAAAGTCCGGATTATCAGGAGGGGACATGGTAGCCAAGACACGAGTATTCGTGATTGATGACTCTGCATTGGTTCGGCAATTTATGACCGAGGTGATACAGGGGCAACCCGATTTGCAACTATCAGGCACAGCTGCCGACCCCGTGAGTGCGCTACCTAAACTGGAGCAACAATGGCCTGATGTAATTTTGCTGGATATGGAAATGCCCCGGATGGATGGGCTGACATTTTTGCGGCAATTGATGGCAACGCACCCGACACCGGTTGTTATCTGTTCCTCGCTGACGGATGCGGGCGCTGCATTAACAATCGATGCATTATCTGCAGGAGCCGTCGCCGTATTTGCTAAAGCAAAGCTGGGTGTCAGGCAACATCTAGAGAGTATTGCCCATGATCTGGTGGCGGCTATTCGCGAGGCAGGTTCTGCTCGCGCTATGCGCCCTGAGCTGCGAACCGCAGCGCCCATTCTTTTGCCTCATCTTGCTCCCCAATCTTCTCGCTCGTTCTCTCATACAACAGACCGTGTTGTGGCCATCGGCACTTCGACCGGCGGAACCATTGCATTGGAGCGGGTATTGCGCGTGTTACCCGCAGACGCTCCGGGCATTGTCATTGTCCAGCATATGCCAGAAAAATTTACCGCGGCATTTGCTGAGCGGCTGAATAGTTTGTGTGCGATTGAAGTTAGGGAAGCAAAGAATGGTGATCGGGTTCTTGATGGTATAGCGCTCATTGCTCCTGGCGGCTTGCATCTTCAGCTTCATCGTTCCGGCGCTCATTATTGTGTTGAAGTGCTGGATGGTCCTCCCGTCAACCGGCATAGACCCTCGGTGGATGTCTTGTTTCGCTCGGTGGCTAAAGCCGCAGGTCCTAATGCGTTAGGCGTGATTATGACCGGTATGGGGGATGATGGTGCACGAGGCTTGCTGGCCATGCGTGAAATGGGAGCCAAGACTATCGCGCAAGATGAAGCCTCCTGCGTGGTGTTCGGTATGCCTAAAGAGGCGATCCGGATGGGAGCCGCAGCCGGCATTCATCCACTTGCGCAGATCCCTGATGAAATCATGATTTTTTCCAGGCAAAACAAAAGTTCATAGCATTAACTGTCGGACTGGTGTGCGACGACCATTCCCAGTCTGGATGGCCCTAAAAATCACACTCCTGAATGGGGGTATTGGCTCTGTAGGTCCGTGACCATGATGCTTCTATGACAGCTCCTGTCTCCGCCTTATTACTGATGGAGGTGGCAGACCCACTGCTGGTGCAGGAGGCCGCCCCTCATATGATTCTAATATTTTTAACTGGTTACAGCCCAGAACGCCAAGCGCTTAGACTGCACATTCCGATTTTTAAATCACATAGTGATGCCATTTTTGGCTGATTACTGGTTTTTTATCTTGATGTGAGTTGACTTGCCTGCCAATAAAGTTGGTTGACAGCGTCCAGCGAACTGGACAAGATGTTTGGACATTTAGACGTCCAAACATCCGGTGATTATTAAATTATCGGGTAATAGGGAAATCCGAGGCCGTCGTAGCGAATAGAAAGGAGTACAGCCATGAGTTTTGACAGCGCACGTCAGGTAGAGGCCCTCAATCAAAGCCTGGCCGATCTGAATGGTGATATCGGTGTTTCATTTGAATTCTTCCCGCCGACAACCGAATCGATGGAGCAGACTCTTTGGCATTCGATTGAGCGTTTGCGCACCTTGGCTCCAAAGTTTGTTTCTGTCACTTATGGTGCTAACTCTGGTACTCGGGATCGCACCCACAAAGTCATCAAAGACATTAAAGATAGAACAGGTCTGATTGCTGCCCCACACCTGACCTGCATTGATGCCGGTCGGGATGAGTTGATTCAGATTGCGAAAGACTACTGGGATAGCGGTATCCGGCATATCGTGGCTCTCCGCGGTGACTTACCGCCAGAAAGCGTGCAACGACCCGATATGTACGCTGCGGACTTAGTGTCCTTATTAAAAGGCGTTGCTGATTTCGATGTGTCGGTAGCTGCCTATCCAGAGAAGCATCCTGAAGCCAAAAGTGCGCAAGCTGACCTTCTGAATTTGAAGCGTAAGATTGATGCTGGTGCCAATCGCGCCATTACCCAGTTCTTCTTTGATGTGGAAAGTTATTTACGCTTTCGTGATCGTTGTGCCGCTATTGGGATTGATGCCGAGATTGTTCCCGGGATTTTGCCGGTGTCCAATTACAAGACACTGCAAAAGTTTGCTGGCTTCACCAATGTGAAGATCCCGAACTGGCTTCACCAGCGTTTCTCTGGAATTGCTGATGAGGATCAGACCACCCGCAACTTGCTCGGCGCTAGCGTAGCGATTGATATGGTCCGGGTATTGTCCCGAGAAGGCGTGAAGGATTTCCACTTCTATACCTTGAATCGCTCCGAGTTGACCTATGCTATATGCCATACGCTTGGTGTTAGACCCGCGGCATAACTATATAGAACATAGTAGCCACCTCATTATTGCCGCTTTTTTCCTCATGTTGATGGGGAAATCGGCATAAGCATCAGGATGCTATGTTTTTATATGATTTTGCTTGCGCGAAAGCTCGATGTCCCTATAATGCCGCCTCGCTGACACGGCAAAGCACGCACTCCTCGGAGAGCGCTGCAGCGGTGTTAGCAGGGCCGAAACGCCCCGGAGCAACCACGGTAAAATGTGCTTGACTCTGAATCTGGGGAGCGTAAGA
>JBBRVG010000084.1:0-18066 GCA_038247115.1 Enterobacterales bacterium
ACCTCCGGGATGACGAAAGCCTGGAAACCTGGAGTCCCACGGCTCTGCCCATCCGTGATGGCGGAACCTATCGCGCCACTCACGGCCACGGTTACAGCCGATTCGAGCATCAGGCGGGCAACATCCAGATCGAGCTGCTGCAATATGTCCCCGTCAGTGATGCCATCAAGATCTCGCGGCTGACGATCACCAATAACTCCCCGCGTATCCGCCATCTGTCGGTCACCACCTATGTGGAGTGGGTTTTGGGGGCATCGCGCAGCAGCACCGCATCCTTCCTCACCAGCCAGCTGGACCCAGAAACCGGAGCCCTGCTGGTGCAGAATCCCTGGAGCTCCTCCTTTCCCGGGCGCGTGGCCTTTACCGATCTGGGCACCCGGCAAACCAGCTGTACCGCCGATCGGGGCGAATTCCTCGGCATTCGCGGCAATCCATCGCAACCGGCGGCCCTAGCGCGACGAGCGCCCCTCTCCGGGCGAGTCGGTGCCGGGTTTGACCCTTGCGCCGCCCAACAAATGACCTTCGAGCTGGCACCGGGTCAACGCATCGAGGTGGTTCAACTGCTGGGCCAGAGTCCTTCCGTGGATGAAGCCAGCGCCATGATCCGCCATTACCGCGCCCGGGATCTGGACAGGGTATTGCGGGATGTCGTCAACCAATGGCAGACCCTGCTCGGCGCCATTCAGGTGAAAACCCCGGATCGATCCATGGATATCATGCTCAACGGCTGGTTGCTGTATCAGACCCTGGCGTGCCGGATCTGGGCCCGCTCGGCCTTTTATCAGGCCAGTGGCGCCTACGGCTTCCGGGATCAGTTACAAGATGGCATGGCCCTGACCTTTGCCCTGCCCCAGGCGACCCGCCTGCATCTGCTGCGCACTGCGGCGCGACAATTCGTCGAGGGCGATGTGCAGCACTGGTGGCTGCCCCATACCGGTCAAGGGGTACGCACCCGGATCTCCGATGATCGAGTCTGGCTGGCGTTTGCGACCGCTACCTATATAGGCAGTACCGGCGATGAGGCCATTCTCGACGAGCAGGTCCCCTTCCTGGATGGACCCCGCCTGGCGGCGCAGGAGCATGACGCCTTCTTTCAACCGATGGCGGCCAATGAGTCAGCCTCGCTGTTCGAGCATTGTGCCCGTGGTCTGGACCAGACGCTGGCCCTGACTGGCGCTCATGGCCTGCCCCTGATCGGCAGCGGTGACTGGAACGATGGCATGAACCGGGTGGGACAGGAGGGCAAAGGCGAGAGCGTCTGGCTCGGCTGGCTACTGATCCGCACCATAGCCCTGTTTGCTCCCCTGGCCACAGCACGTCAGGACCCCCGTGCCGAACGTTGGCTGGCCCATGCCAGTAACGTCCGTCTGGCGCTGGAGCGCTACGCCTGGGATGGTGCCTGGTATCGCCGGGCCACCTTCGATGACGGCACCTGGCTCGGCTCCCATGATAGCCAGGAGTGCCAGATTGACTCCATCGCCCAATCCTGGGCTGTGCTCTCCGGAGCGGCCGATCCGACCCACGCCGCCCAGGCCATGGCGTCGCTGGAGAAGCATCTGATCCAGTGTGATCAGGGTGTGGCACTGCTCTTTACCCCGCCCTTCGACAAGATGACCCTGGATCCGGGCTATATTCGCGGTTATCCGCCGGGACTGCGAGAAAATGGTGGCCAATACACCCATGCCGCCATCTGGGCCATTATGGCCTTCACCCATCTGGGTGCCGGTGAGAAAGCCCATGAACTCTTTACGCTGCTCAACCCCATCAACCATGCCCTCACCCCCGAGGCCGTGGAGCGCTATAAGGTGGAGCCCTATGTGATTGCCGCCGATGTCTATTCGGTACCGCCCCATGCGGGTCGCGGTGGCTGGACCTGGTATACCGGCGCTGCGGGCTGGATGTATCAGGCGGGCATCGAGGGGATCCTGGGGATCCGTCGCCAAGGTCATCACCTGGTCATCAACCCCTGCCTGCCTGCCGCATGGCCAGGCTTTAGCGCCGAAATAACGGTCTGCGATACCCGTTACAGCCTGGAAGTGATCAGGAGTTCACCCCCTGGCTCCCGAATCAGTGCCGCATTATTTGATGATGAAGCCATGCAGGTGCAAGGGTCGCAGTTGCGCGTCCCTCTGGATGGCGGTGTCCACCGTCTGACCATCACCTACTAGCCGTCACTGCCGACCTTCTATCACCCACATCAGCACCAGCACCGCAGACTAAGCGGACTGGTGACTGATATCGGGCCGGCGCGCACGTCGCAGACCATCTGTTGCAGACAAGGTAAGGCCCAGGAACTGTCAGTTCACATCATGGGTGCAGATGGGGCTATGGATGAGCTTGCGGATGTGAGTTGAGGAGGATGGCGCTGTAGAGGATAAGCCGCCCGTTGGCGGCAAGGCTGCCGCCATCGAATCGAGTGACGTGCAGCTAATCCAGCATATGCTGGTAAATGCCATTGAGTGCGGCATAACAAGAACAGGATCCCTGTGCCAGCCCTTGGCGATCCAGTATCTCGATACATCCCCGTGAGTAGTGAATCAAGCCCTGATCTTGCAGCTGTTGCGCCGCCAGCGTGATGCTGCTGCGGCGCACCCCCAGGATATTGGCCAAAAATAGATGGGTAAAATGCAGGCGTTTCTCCTCGACTCTATCCGTCGCCATCGACAGGAAGCGCGCCAGACGATGCGCCACCTCATGGTAGTGAATACAGGCGGCAGTCATCGGCATCTGCTGCAGCAACACATGCTGGTAACACCGGACCAGATGAGGCAGGCCCGGATTGAGTAGCAACTGCTCGCCAAATTGCTCAACACTCATGCGCAGGGCCTGGCCGGATGCCTGCACCACGGCGTGCATGGGGGCCCGGTTCATATCCAGCACCAACGAGGCTCCCAGCATTCCCTCCCGGCCAATCAAGCCGACCTCCAGGGCTGGGTGATGATCCAGACTGGTCATGACCGAGATAAAACCACTTTGCGGGAAATAGACATATGAATAGGGCTCCTGGGCCTCACACAGGATCTGGCCCATCACCAGCTCGACCGATTCACTTGCAGCCAACAGATTATTGCACTCGGTATTGGGCAAAGAACCCAATAACGAATTTTCGAGGCAGACGGATAACAGAGTCGACATAGAAAGTCCTGCTTGATGTCCTGCACGACGGGTGCCAAAAGTAGCGCGAACAAAGTGCACGGTTCATTCGCTCATTCAGGATCCGGAATCGCGGCAGGCTTGTCTGTACGCTAAAGCTCACAGCAGCGGACAGACATTAATATGCTGATCTGGCAGGTTAAAATGCAGGAAAAAACAGGATCATCGCGGGTGCTTGATCTCGATCAGGGGTTTCGGCAGATAGGGAAGCAGGCGATCCGTTTCCGCTTTTACCACCGCGTAACACTCGCAGCAGAGCTCCTCGAGCCTGGGGCGATCCAGTACCGTGATATGACCGCGACAATACTCGATGACACCCAGTTTTTGCAGCTTGCCGGCGGCATCGGTCACCCCTTCACGGCGCACGCCGAGCATGTTGGCAATCAGCTCCTGAGTCATAGTCAACTCGTTGCTGGATAAGCGATCCAGGGATAATAACAACCAGCGACAGAGTTGCTGATCGATGGAGTGATGCCGATTGCAGACCGCCGTTTGCGCCATCTGGGTCAACAACGACTGGGTATAGCGCAGTACCAGATGCAACATGTCGCCGTGCAGATTGAACTCTGTCTTCAGCAGTTGCCCCTTGAGACGGTATGCATGACCAGCACTCTGCACTATGGCGCGGCTGGTGGTGCTTTCGCCGCCCATAAACAGCGCCACGCCAATCAAGCCCTCATTGCCGACTACTGAAATTTCGGCCGAAGCTCCATTTTCCATGACATACAACAGCGAGACGATGCAATCGAGCGGAAAGAAGACGTAGCGCAGTGTGTCTCCTGATTCGTACAGCACCATCCCCAACGGCAAGGCCACAAGCTCGAGATGTGGTAACAGCCGGTTATATACATCGTCCTGCAGCGCCGCCAGCAAATGATTTTGCTGCGGCTGATAGTCAGCAACCATGTCTCCTCCAAGTTATCCATACAGACCCTGTTGAGTTCAACATACTCCCATAGATAAGGCACCCACTCTGTACGCTACCGCACATACAAATGGCCCGGAATGCGGATTGGGGGATGCCAGTCCCCAAGAAACGGGACTCATATCTAGCCCCCTGGCCACCGGGCAGACTATTTCTTCCCCCTTCAGTGCTCCACCGCACCGACGGCAGTCGTGAGCACGACCACACTCAAGGTCAAGCTCATGGCCCCGGATGTAGACAGTGAGCAACAGGGCTGACAGCAAGGAGGACACTTATGTCGCAGTGGATAGCAATCCGAATAGGCCTGGTGGTGATGCTCCTTAGCAGTAACAGCGCTCAGGGGGGCGAACTCTCCAACGCCACCCTGAACGCTGAGAAGAGCAGCATATCCAGCCAGTACCAGCACGATCTGGCGCTCTGCAACACCTTGAGCACCAGCGCACGGGCAATTTGTATCTCGGGCGTCGAAGGCAATAAGCAGGTGACCGAGGCCAAGCTGGAGGCGCGCGATGAACCCTCCGCCCAGCACACCATGACAGTGCGACTGGCCCGGGCTCAAACCGACTACGAACTGGCCCTGAAAAAATGCCGGGCCTTGACCACAGCAGCGCAAAAACAGTGCGCCGCACAAGCAGAACGTCGGCTGGCCCAGGCCAAAACCGACACCCAAGCAGCGATCAATAGTGCCGATGTTCACAGTACTCAGCAGGAAAAAGCAGTCGACCGCTCACTGGAGGCAAATCAGGACAAAAATCGGGCGGCTTATCTGATTGCCAAAGACCAATGTGAACAGCAATCCCAGGACATACAGCAACAAGCGGAATGCATTCAGGCGGCAAAACAGCGTTACCAGCAGGAGTAGTCCTGCTCCTGATAGCGGTTCCGCCACGCCAGAGATCCTGGTTCGTCGATCCTGTGTCATACCGGCACAGGATCCCCCACATCCTCACCCGGCCGGATAGCCAATCCGTCCATCCCAATACCAAACCGGAGAATCACCATGAAAGAACAAATGCCATCGACCACCGAGCAAACCGTTGCCAATACTGTCGATAATGCCAGCAGTACCCTGCATAGCGCCATCAACAGCACATCCGACGCCGTGCACCCTGCACTCGAACATCTGAGCGACGGCGCTCACAATGCCATCGACAAGATAGCCGGTGCCGCCATTTCCGCCGCCGAGTCCATTGAGCAAAAAACCGAAGGCTTGCGCGAAACCCAACTCAAGTTTATGCGTCAGTGCCGCTTTCAGTTGCATGACAAGCCAGTCGTGGCTTTGGGCCTTGCCGTAACAGTCGGATTTCTGGTCGGCTGGTTGCTGAAAAAACGCTAATGGCACAGGAGCTAATCCCGCCTCGGGTGCCAACCCCACCTCAGGCACAGAACCCATCTCAGGAGCCAGCTGCCAATCCGGCAGCAAGGCCCGACCCCGTCTCGATCGTCGATCAGATGCGGCTGCTGTGGGCACAACTGCGGGCGCAACTGCAGGATCACATCCAGCTATTGATGCTGGAGGTCCAGGCGGCCGTCCACAGTGCTATCCAGATGCTGATTTGTGCCCTGGCCGGTGCCTTGTTGCTCATCGCTTGCTGGCTGGCACTGTCCGCAGCCCTGCTGTTCTGGCTGGTCGAACAGGGGATGGCCATGAGCGGGGCCTGGTGTCTGGTCGCGCTGCTCCATGGCTTGGCCGTCGCCGGACTCCTGGTGCGCTATCGCGGCTATCGGCGGGATTTACGCTTCAGTACATCAAGGGCCACGCCTGCGGATACTCCTGCTCCTCACCCCGGAGACCCCTCATGAACACGATTCCAGTCCGCGTCCACCGGCAGCCGTCGATCCGGGAACGCATCACCCTGTTGCGGCAGCGAGTGCAGCATCGTCATCAGGCGATGACCACCCGATCCCAGCAGTTGAACCTGGCTATACGAGGCGAGCTGAGCCATCCGCTCATTCTGTGCTCGGCAGCCGGTCTGGGTTTTGTGATCGGCCATCATAGCCCGTCACAACAGCCAGCACGGCAAAGCAGCCTACTGGCCTCGGGGATGGAGTTGCTGGTCCTGGTGGAATATCTACTCAAGCGACCCGAACGGCCGTCAACCCCGGCAGGTCCACCCCCATGAAACACATCCCCATGAAACAGAAACTACAAGAGGCATCGCGTATTGCGCGAGCAACACGATGCCACCCCTGCACCCATTGGAGAACGTCATGCTCTATACCCTTGCTGTCATACTGATTGTGCTCTGGATCCTAGGTTTGGTTACCGCCACCACAGTGGGTGGCTTTATCCATATTTTATTAGTGATCGCCGTGGTCGTGGTGTTACTGCGGATCATTCAGGGACGACGCGTTTTATAGCCGCCACAATTCAAATTGACAGATATTAACATGGACGATCCATTATTGAATTCAGGCCAACCTTGTTCCACATACAAAAACACCGGCTAATAGCCGGTGTTTTTGTCAGAGCAGATTTATTTCAAACGCAGATCATTTTTAACGGATGTTACGCCTTTAACCCCTTTGGCCACAGTACCCGCTTTATTGATATCGTCCTTGGCTTTAACAAAACCACTGAGTTGTACGACACCCTTAAAGGTTTCAACATTAATCTCGGATGTTTTCAGTTCGGAATCATCGAAGATGGCAGCAATCACCTTGGTGGTAATTACAGAGTCATCCACATACTCCCCGGTTCCTTCCTTATTCGCTGTTGATGCGCAACCCACCATCGACATCAGGGCTGCCGCAGCAATAAATGTGCATAAGCGATTCATTTTTCTCATGATAATTTTCTCCAGATTGAATATCGCGCGTCAAGCGAAAGGAATAAAAAGCAGGCCACCGATTGGCAAAACAACACATGCCAACACCCAGCACTCATCGCAGATAATATCCAGCCAGCTGATGTTGCCACACGCCTGATATTCACAGTACATAGGTGAAAGTAATGCATACCCGTGTTTCAAGCCAACCAGAATACAACCTAGAATATCCGGCATCCGCCCCCATGTATGTTCGATATCGAACAGATGAGATGGATTAATTTTGCGCGAACTAGTTACTCATTTCAGCCGGAATCTTTATTAACGATTGATCTTCAATATTACAATCAGACGTCCAGGAACAATTACTCAATGTGGGCACAGCCACTGATTATTTATCCACTGAACCCTGTGTTTGTACTCCTGAAAAATCGCTCCTATCTGAATAGCCAAATCACCCACAGCGAATGATCCATTATTAGCGCGCCAGGGTGCCTGCCGACTATCAGTGCTCAGCTGCACACCTCGGTGACCAAGGCTGTTTGCGTATCGACTTCGGAGTGGCCGATGCACGCCATGCGGACGATCTGTCAGCTCCCTATGGCGAGAATGACGGTTCCCGGATCGGGCGCGACGTGACCGCGAGGCATCACGGTGTAATCGAAGAAAGTGACAACTTGATGACCAGCATCAATTTTTGGTGATTTGTGGCGTTGATGAGAGCTCTTCCTATCTCTATTCTGAGACTCATGTGTTTATCTGCACCCGAGTTGGACGCTTATGATTGCTGCATCAATCCCCGGAAGACTCCGGCTCAAACTACCGTCTGGCGCACACGAGCAGCTCACAGCGCTGCAGAAGGTGCTGTGCACATGGCCGGGTGTCACCGAGATTCGGGCTAACCCGAGCGCCAGCAGCCTGATCATCCACTACGACGTCGGCTCCCTTTCCCAGAAGATGATGGAACAACGGGTGATCGAGCTGGCGCAAGCTCAGCTACCACCGCCGGCCATTCCCGCAACCGCGGTACAGTCGCCGTTCGTTTCTGGTCCATCGGCCACCTCGGTCCGGGCCCCGCACCGTCATTCTCGTGTGCGCAAGGCAAGCTGGCGTCGCCACCTCAACCGGGTCGCTAAAACGGCGGCCTTGATCACGCTGCCGCTCTCCATTGCTCTGGTCTATGCAGGCAAGAAACGCTTGCATGCCATCACAGGTTGGTTATTCGTGGCCAGCCTGGCGACCCATGTCGTCATTCATCGCAAGAATACGTTTCACTAGACAGGCCCACTTTGGACGACCATCGGCATGACGAACATTGAAAAATTAAGATCCATCACCCGGCACTTGGCCATTGCCCATCACATCCCTGGCCGCATCCGACTGAAGTTACAGGCCAAGGGCCTGGAGCATCCAGAGCTGGATCTGGTCCATCGCGCCCGGGACTTTCAGCGCATGGTGGAATCCATGCCCGGCATCCTGGCTGTCCGGCCGAATCTATTGGCCTTGTCGTGCGTGGTGGAATATGACCCGCGCGTCATTACCACCACCCTCTGGGATGAGTTGATCGGGGGGGGTGATTCACCGGCGATCCACCAGTTGTGTGCCCAGATAGAGGCCCATTACCTGGCCTGCCAGCAGGCCTAGCCCTGATCATCAGGCTCTCATTCGATCTGCCACTACAGGAGAAGCACTATGTTTCCATTGATGCCCTTACTGCTGGGTGCCGTCACCGGCGCAGCACTGGTCCGGTTGGCGCAAAAAGGCCGCCATCAGCACTACGTCCACCAAGCCAAAGACAAGCTCCGCACCGCTACCAGCAGCAGTCTGGAATCGTTGAACAGGCATCGGCCAAGTTGCGGCAAAAGCTGGAGCCAACCCCGGTTGTAGCCACTTCCGCTGAAACCGATCCGCAAGCCCCGACCGATGAGCAAGCACCATGAAGAAGTTATCGACCGAGCTGACCAATCATTTCATTCGGGGCGCTGTCGCTGGCGGTTTGTTATCCGCGTTGCAACCCAGCGATAAAAAGCGCAAATCCAAGAAGAAAAAAGTACTCCGCCATGCGTTGCAAAGCGGCTTTGCCGTCTCTGCCGGTATGGGAGTAGCCAATTCACTGCAACAGGGGAACTACCAGGCAGCCCTGTGGACCCTGGTGTCCGGTGTGGTCGGCATTGCCGGCACCGAACTACTGCTGAACGATTCGACCGATATAAAGGAAGCCAAGTAATGGGTAAAAAGAGCAAGAAAGCCTACAAAAAATTCCTCAAGAGTGCCGCTTGTCCTGCCAACTGGGCCGGAGCGGATGCTGCCGGTGCAGCCCAGCCCAACGTGGGGAAAAAGTCCGGTAAAGGCTTATGGGGCGCCCTGCAAGGCAACACCTCCCAGCAGTTTCTGCTCGGCGCTGCTTTGGGTGCAGCCGCAACCTATGTGATGAGCAATGATGAATTACGGGAAAAAATCATTCGCTCGGCGGTGAAGCTGTATAGCGACCTGTCCGGTGGCGTGGCCGAGTTGAAGGAACAGATGGCGGATATGCAGGCCGAGCTACAGGCTAAAAACCCGGACCATGATGAATAAAACGCCGGGATTTGCCACCCTGAGCCTCGTTCATCAGTGTCATGAGCGTGCGCGCTGGCGCTATACCACAGCTCCCGGACATCCGCTGGATGTTCGGGGTATGGAGTTGGCGGTCCAGAATCTGCCAGGTGTTCGTCATGTCCGCATCAATCGAAGAGCTCAATCCCTGATTGTCCAGTTTGATGCCCTCCACACCTCTATCCCTGAGCTCAGCTCAGGCATACTGACACTGGCGCCGACCCATAGGGCAAACCCGTCCGTTGCGATCCGCCAGGAGGAGCCTTCCAAGCGCGGGTTAATCATCAACTTGCTCACCCTGCTAGGCGTGCAGTTTCTGCCTTTACCGCTGAGATTTCCTGTTTCTCTGCTCGCTGCCATGCCGGTGTTACAGCATGGGAGCCAAGAGCTGGTCAGCAAGGGATTGACGTCCCATGTGCTCGAGGGAATGGCGGTCTCTATCTCGTTGGCAAGTAAAGATTACCTGGCGGCCAATACCACAGCCTTCATGCTGGAGCTGGGCGAATACCTGGAAGACTCTATTGCCCGCCGCTCCGATGACATGCTCAAGGCATTGCTGCAACCGACCAGTCAAGAAGTGTGGGTCGAGAAAAATGGCGTCGAGATACTGGTCCCGGCCACCGAGGTGCAGGTCGGTGACACTGTCGTCGTTGGCACTGGCATGATCATCCCCATCGACGGGACTATCCTCAGTGGCGAGGCCTTTGTCAATGAAGCCTCCATGACGGGTGAGAGTGCACCTGTCAGTAAAAAACGCGGGGATGGCGCATTATCCGGCACAGTGCTGGAAGATGGTCGTCTGCGCATCTACGCCGAGCATGTGGGGGTGCGCACCGCCGCTGCGCGCATTGCCGATTATGTCGAACAGTCCCTTACGGCCAAGAGTGAGGTGCAACTGCAGGCATCCCGACTGGCGGACCGCCTGGTTCCTCGCGTGTTGGGACTGGCCGGTGCCGCGTATCTGGTATCCGGTGACTGGTTACGCAGTGCCGCTGTACTCCAGGCTGACTACTCTTGTGCTCTGAAGCTGGCCACGCCGGTCGCATTCAAATCCGCCATGTACGGAGCCGGCAAAGCCGGGATCCTGATCAAGGGAGCCACAGCACTGGAGCGTCTGGCCGAAGCCGATACCTTTATTTTTGACAAGACTGGCACCCTGACGAATGGGCGCTTGGTCGTCACCGACTCTATTACTTTCGATACAACCTTTTCCGCAGACGATCTGATCTGCCTGGCGGCCTCGGTCGAGGAGCACTACTTCCATCCCCTCGCCATGGCTGTCGTTGAAGCGTCCCAAAGCATTCAGGGTCGTCATTTCGACCATACCGAAGTGGAGTTTATTGTCGCCCATGGTGTTGCCAGTGAGATCGATGGCAAGCGGATCGTGGTCGGTTCTCGCCACTTTATCGAAGAAGATGAGGCGATTGATGTGCGCGCCTACCAGTCGGTAATCAGTGACTTGTATGAGGCGGGCAAAACCTTGTTATACATAGGTTTTGGCGGCAGATTGATCGGGGTTCTGGCGTTACGGGACACAATACGGGCGGAAAGTGCCGCCACCATAGCCCGCCTGCGCAAACTCGGGGTGAAGCGGATCCTTATGCTGACTGGAGATCATCATGACCGCGCGGCTGAACTGGCCAAGCAACTGGATATCGATGAGGTTCATGCCCAACTCTTGCCGGAGGATAAAGCAGATATTATTTCCAACCTGATGGCACAAGGCAGAAAAATTGCCTTTGTCGGCGACGGGATCAATGATGCACCAGCGCTGGCCGGTGCCCATGTCGGGATTGCGATGCAAAAAGGTGCTGATATCGCACGGATTTCTGCGGATATAGCCCTGTTGCAAGACGACATCCCCCGGGTAGCTGACGCCAAGCAACTGGCGAACGGGGCCATGAAACTGATCCAGGACAACTACCGGCTCACTATCTCGGCCAACACCAGCATCCTCGGCGCAGCCGCCATTGGTCTACTCAGCCCCATCACGGCATCTGTTCTGCACAATGGCACCACCATTGCCATTTTGCTCAACGCACTGCGGGGACGAAAACAGCTCCACTGAACCGATGCCAGTCCAACGCCAACGGCTACCATTCCAGAGCCTTGGCGTTGGTATGGCGAGAGCGGCGTGGCCAGAGCTCACCACTCACCGCAGACTCGTCGATGCTAACGGGCCATGACCTCCCCCAGCAGGCGACACAGCTCCAGTAACCGGGCGTTGCCGACGGCGGCATAGCCCAATAACCAGCCTTCCTGACGCTCGGCGCCCAGATAACAGCCACTCAAGGGCCGTAATCCCAACCCCAAGGCGTTGCCGGACGATGTCCAGCGGGACTCCCCACCTTGGGGCAGTAGCGCCGCGCACTGCAAGCCAGAATCGGCTCGCAACGGGGTCAACGCCGGACAATGCCGGGCCAGTTCAGACCACAGCAAATCACGACGGCTGCGATACAAGGGCCGGACCTGACGCAAGTAGGCGGCGAAGTGCCCCTCCTGGATAAAATCGGCAGTCACGGCTTGCAACAGCTGATTACTGTGGCCATCGAACGCCGCTCGGGCTTGGGCAAAGGGCTCGACCAGAGCAGAGGGCAAGACCAGATAAGCCAGCCGCAATGAGCCAAATAGCGACTTGCTAAAGGTACCGACGTAGATCACCCGCCCCTGCTGATCGAGTCCCTGCAAGGCCGGTAACGGATGGGCGCTGTATTGGAATTCACCATCGTAGTCATCCTCCAAAATCCAGGCATTGTGTCGCTCCGCCTCGGCCAGCAGCGCCATACGGCGGGGCAGGCTCATCACCATACCCAGGGGATATTGATGGGAGGGCGTGGTGTAGATCAGTCGGGGCGCCGGGTGCGAAGCGGCCAGGGAGATCCCCTCGCCATCGACCGGCACCGGATGCACCAGGGCCCCGGCGCTCAGCATGGCGCTGCGCGCGCCCAGATAGCCCGGCTCCTCCAGCCACACCGTATCGCCGGCATCGATCAACAACTGGGCAATCAACTGGATCCCCTGTTGCGAGCTGGTGAGGATCAACACCTGTTCAGGCGCACAAACCAAGCCACGGGATTGCACCAGATAGGAGGCAATGGCGGCACGCAGCTCCGGTAATCCTTGCGGATCGCCATAGCTCATCAAGCGCGGCGCTTGCCGCTTCCAGTGCCGTTGCATCAGGCTGCCCCAGATATCCCGGGGAAATACCAGAGGATCCCCCTGCCCCGAGCCAAAGGTCGCCGGCAGTCCGACCGGATCACGGCAGAGTCCGGCATCCAGAATACGCTGCCCGCGCAAGGACAAGCCTGCTGCCGCGACGCCAGCCCGTGTGGGTTGCGGTCGCGCCGCCAGCGCAACAAAGGTGCCGGCCCCCATGCGCCGTTGCAAGTAGCCTTCCGCCTCGAGTCGGCTATAGGCCAACTCCACCGTGCTGCGGGACACGCCCAGATCCTCGGCCAGAGCGCGACTGGCCGGTAGTCGGCTGTGCAGTTGTAAATGCCCATCCAGAATGGCAGTCCGCAATGCCCGCACCAGGCGTTCATGCAACGGCAAATCGGCCAGTGAAGGATGAGCAAGCAGAGTAGGCAAGGCAGACATCAAAGGCTCCACGGTAGAGGGTGATCCACATTATGCACCAACCAGCGAACCAAAATTGGTCTGCTCATTACTGCAAAATTGGTTGGTTTAACCAGTACATTATGCCGCTAGAGTCATGAATAGCTACCCCGTTTCCTGTCACAGGCCGTGACGTTTTTACAAGGAGTATTCCATGAGTGCTGTTCGTTCCTCCGGCTTGGCGCTACCCGCTGACGCTGCCCGATTTTTTGAGCATCAACTGCAGTTTCGCACCGATCCCGCTGACTTGGCTGCCGATCTGCTCGCCAAGGAGCCAGGCATTGTGGTCATCGACACCCGCTCGACCGAGCATTACAGCGCCGGTCATATTCCCGGGGCGATCTCGTTTCCTCATAGCACCATGACCGCCAGTACTACCGCCGATCTGGATCGGCAGACGCTCTATGTCTGCTATTGCGATGGCATCGGCTGTAACGGTTCAACCCGTGGCGCCTACAAGCTGGCGGCACTGGGATTTCAGGTCAAAGAGCTGATCGGTGGCCTGCACTGGTGGCGTCTGGATGGTTTCGCCATTGCCACCGGATTGGAAGCCGGTGAACTGACCGAAGGAGGGATCGACTGTGCTTGCTAATCCATATATCAACGCGTGGGGCCAACCTCTGGGTGTCCCGATCCCCGATTGGCAACCACGCCCCTATCCGCAACGCTGTGTGCTCGCTGGCTGGGGCGTCCGTCTGGAGCCTCTGGATCCATCAGTGCACGGCGAGGATCTCTGGCAAGCCTTTGCTCTGGATGATGGCTCGCTCTGGACTTACCTGACGACGGGGCCCTTTGTCGATCAAGCGGCATTCATGCAGTGGCTGCACTCCATCTGTCAACAACAGGACCCGCTGTTTTTTAGTATCGTGGACGCGGCCAGCAACCAGTCGCTGGGATTGGCCAGCTACCTACGGATTGACCCGGCTGCCGGGAGTGTGGAAGTGGGCTGGCTGCATTTTTCTCCGGCCCTGCAGCGCTCTCGACTGGCGACCGCCGCCATGGTGCTGATGATGGAATATGCATTTTCGCTAGGCTATCGCCGCTACGAGTGGAAGTGTAATGCTCTGAATCGTCCCTCCTGGCAAGCGGCCGTCCGACTGGGATTCCTGTATGAAGGCACCTTCCGTCAGGCCCGGGTCGATAAAGGACACAGCCGCGATACCGCCTGGTTCTCTATTCTGGATCGGGAATGGCCGCTGTTATTGCCCTGCTACCAGCAGTGGCTGGCCGATACCAACTTCGATGCCCGAGGGCAGCAGCTGAGCCGGCTTTCGCAGTTGACCGCCCAGGCTCTGGGACGCCAGGCAACAGAAGGATAAAAACGTCAGCAGGATAAACAGATCTCTCCCTTTGCCGTTGCTAGCGACTGCGGTATCTCTGCAGTGGCTAGCAACGGCATACTATTCGCTGGTTTTCTAACCAACTGCTTCGGTCTACGCTGAATAAATGACGATATGGCCACAACAAAAAGTGGCACCCCGTGTCATTAAGCCATATGCTCAGCATAGACAAGATGAGAATTAATCGCATATTGCCGTTTCAGCCGCCAAGCGAAGATGCGTGCAATCTACTGACCCGGAAATCACTGTGATGCCAACTGCCAACAAACCAGCACCGCTTGAAAGAACCTCAACGACTGCAAGCTCACCACGCCAGGTTGAGCGCCATCACTTGGTGCGTTTGTTATTTCTCGTCGCCGGTTTGCTGTGTGTCGGTCTGGGTCTATTGGGCGCCCTGCTACCCTTGCTACCCACCACGCCGTTTTTGTTGCTGGCTGCGGCCTGCTTTGCGCGCAGCTCGGCCCGCATGCACCACTGGCTACACCACAACCGGCTGTTTGGTGCTTACATCCAACGCTATCGCGCGGGCGATGGCATGCCGCTGCGCGCCAAAGTTATGACTCTGCTCATCATGTGGTTATCACTGGGTTATTCAGCTGTGGTGGCCGTTCCCGCTCACTGGTGGCCATTAGCCGTCTTGCTGCTCCTGATCGGGATTGCCACCACAGTGCATATTATCCGGCTCAAAACCTACACCAGTTCAGCTCCGGCCTGCCCGGAGCGTTAATCGTTCGGCATAGCCCCGACGCCATCCTGCTCCACCGCATATGCTGGAAGTACACCACCGTGACTAAACGTTCACGGTTTGTTCGTGCTTCCATCACACCGCGTATTGAAATATTCCAGGACCCATTTCCCACGACACTCGCATTTTTTGGCATTTTTTTGCGCAATAACAATGGAATAGATCACTCATTGACAGTGAGAACTATTATCAATAATATCCTTCCGTTCCAGCAGGGAAGCGAACAGCTCCCCAATGACTCGTCCGATCCCGGCAACCTTTCTTCGTCATATTTCGGCGACGGGACAGTCACTTTCATTTTTTCGTATAGAAGACACACCTGCAAGGAGTCTAATGTGCTGCCCTCATCCAACCCCTCTCATCGACTAAACACGCTGGCCAAAGCGATGGTATGCGCCACCCTGCTGCCTGGCTTCGCCATGGCCAATACTGACGCGGAGGCTACCGCCGAGAGTGTGGTGGTGACGGCCAGTCAGACCGAACATACCGAATTGAACGCCCCGGCCAGCGTCTCTGTGGTTACGCGGGAGCAGTTGGATCAACTGGCCGCCACCAATCTCAACGAGGCCATCAAGTCCCTGCCAGGGGTCAATGTTAATCCGGCCACCAGCTATGGTCGCAGCGAAATCAAACTGCGTGGTATGGACAGTGACTACACACTGCTGCTGATCAATGGTCGCCGCATCAACTCTCGCGATGCCCTGAGCTCCTCGTATGGCAACGATTTTGACTTGTCATCGATCCCCATGGTTGCCGTCGAGCGCATCGAGGTGATCCGTGGCGCCATCTCGTCCCTGTATGGTGCGGATGCCCTCGGTGGTGTGATCAACGTGATCCTGCGCGAACCAACCGCCAAGACCAAGGGCGCTCTGGAATATGCCTATCAGGAACCGACCTCCGGTCAGAGTGGCGATTTGCACGATGGTAGCGGCTATTTGAGCGGCGCCCTGAGCGACAACAAATTGCTCGGTCAGGTCATTGTCGAGCAAAAGCATAAAGATGCCTGGAAGAGCGAGCAATCGACCAACCCGAACGCCGATGCCAGCGAAAAACAAGAACGCAGCAGCCTACTCTCCTCGCTGAAATATCTGCTCGACGAGCGACAAGATATTACTCTGGATGCCAGTCTGACTCGCGATGATCGCCTGGCGCACTGGAACAACTACGGTGCCACACCGACCAACCGTCAGGAGATGGATCGCGTCACCTTGGGGTTGGCTCACAACGGACGCTGGCAAGCGGGCAACAGCCAACTGCGCTATTTCTATGAAGATGTCGATCTGATGGATGACTCCCAGCTCAATGGCGCCATCGGCAATATTAACCAGAAAAATCATACGGTGGATGGCCAGCTCAGCACGCTGCTCGGCGACCACTTGCTAACGGCAGGCGCCGAGTACCGGCAGACGCAACTGCAACATTCCATGAATCTGAAATCCGGCGATGCCAAAGTCGACCAGCAAGCCGCCTACCTGCAGGATGAATATGGCATTGGCGATCTGGCCTTGACCCTCGCCGGGCGACTGGATCACCACGACACCTACGGCAGCGAGTTCAGCCCGCGGGGTTATGCCCTGTATAACCTGACCGAGCGCTGGGTCGTCAAGGGCGGGGTCGGCAAAGCCTTCAAGGCGCCCACACTGGCACAGTCCGACGAGGACTACAATGTCACCGCCTGTCGAGGCCGCTGTGTGGTGGTCGGTAACGCAGATCTGAAACCGGAAACCGCCCTCAGCTACGAGCTCGGAACTGCGTATCAGGATACAAACTGGGGAGCTGGCATTACCGCCTTCGATAACCAGATTGAAGATATGATCCAGAGCCAGAGCTGGAAGACCAATCCCGGCGCGCCTGTTCTCACCTATCAGAACATCAGCCAGGCGCGCCTGCGCGGGATTGAGTTCATGCCCTGGATGGATGTCACCCAGAATGTGAAACTGGATGCCAACTACACACTCGTCAAAGCCAAGGATGAAACCACGGGTCTGGAGCTGCTGCAAACCCCCGAGCACACCGCCAACCTGACCCTGAACTGGCAAGTGTTGAGCAACCTCAATGCCTTTAGCCGCTACCAATACACCGGCAGCCAGCTGATCTATGTGGCCTCGGCCAATGCCAACCAGAAGAGTGAGGCATTCCATACCCTGGATCTGGGTACCAACTACAACCCAATCCAACCATTGACGCTGAAACTGGGCATGAACAACCTGACGAACACCAAACGGGATGAGGTCGCCACCGCTGCCGATACAGTGTTGCAAGGCCGTACCGTTACCGCAGGATTCGCCTACGAACTGTAACCCCGCAAGCGGCCACTCCGGTGGCCGCTGACCTGCTCCCTATGTTGCTTGAGGTGTTTCATGCATCGTCATCATCGCAGGCTGGCCAGTGTCGGTTTGCTGTTGCTCGGTAGTTTTATGCTGTTATCCATGGCGGTCGGTGCGGGTGAATATGGGTTGTCCGAATTATTCGGCTACTTATTCGGCTACCTGGGTGGCGATACCGCCTTACACAGCAATCCCCACTTGACCATGATACTGCACACGCTGCGCTTGCCACGGACGCTCTGTGCCGTGCTGGTCGGCAGTGCCCTGGCGGTGGCGGCGAGCCTGCTGCAAAGTGCCACCCGCAATCCACTGGCAGAGCCCGGACTCCTCGGTGTCAATGCCGGTGCTGTCCTGGGGCTGATCCTGGGGCTGACCTATGCAGGCATCAGCTCCACCTTCGGCTATCTGATCTGGTCCGCCGGGGGGGCGCTGCTGGGCAACCTGCTGGTTTTGGCCTTGGGCTCACTCTTATCCGCAGGCCAGCCCCTGACCTTGATCCTGGTGGGAGTCGCCTTGAACGCCATCTTCAGCGGCCTATCCAGTTTCCTGCTACTGGCCAATCAGGCGGTGCTGGATCAGTTCCGGTTCTGGGATATGG
>JBBRVG010000085.1:0-17392 GCA_038247115.1 Enterobacterales bacterium
GGAGCCAAGTAAGAGGGCGCGAGTTGCAGAGGGGCTATAGGGGGTACCAAACATGATTGACTCCTCGGGGTTGTGGCTGGTTGGGCGTTTTGATCGGCGCATGATACCCAGTTCATAAAAATGCGCCAAGAGTTTCAACACCGGCGAGCAATCGTTTGCCTCTGTGGATGAAGTTGGGCTTTTATGGTGCAATACCCAGAATGACCGATAGTTGATGTTTTCAACGCACTATTCCACACCTTGAATAATGTTTTTAATGGTGCCGGGGTTCGATTATTTGACCGGACTGGAATAAAGTACGTCGAGGATTAGGGTACGATGTAGCCATATGAGCTCATTTCGGCCGAAGAAAACATAATTCGGACAATATGGTTGATGTCATAAAGCGAACTAAAGAGAGTAGGAATGAACCCTAGACACACTGTGATTCTGGAACTGGTTAACGAGAAAGGACGTGTGGCGGTCGCCGAGTTGGCCGAGCAGGTTGGGGTTTCAGAGGTGACGGTTCGTCAGGATCTGAATTATCTCGAAGAGCAGGGTTTTCTCAAGCGAATTCATGGCGCCGCAACCGTATTGGACAGTGATGATCCGCAACATAGGATCTGGGCCCGCAGCAAGATTAAATTGCATCTGGCCGAAGCGGCTGCCAATTTTGTGGCGCCTGGTGAGAGCGTGCTGATTGAAGGTGGCAGTGCCAACGTCATGCTAGCCAAACTGCTGGGTGAACGCGGGGACGTGGCGATTATTACTTCCAGCTCCTATATAGCGCATCAACTGCGGCAAAGCCGAAATGAAGTGATTCTCCTGGGTGGTCAATATCAATCCTCCAGTGAGAGCCTGGTCGGCCCCCTGACTCGTCTGTGTATCGAGCAAGTGCATTTCAGCAAGGCATTTATTGGTGTCGATGGTTTCCATGTCGATACGGGCTTTACTAATCGCAACATGATGCGAGCTGACGTGGCCAATTGCATCATTGCCAAGGGCCAGCCTTGCATAGTGCTGACTGATTCCAGCAAGTTTGGTCGTGTTCATCCTGGCTCCATCGGGCCAACACGGCGCATCAGCCGTGTGATCACCGACAGCAAGATCCCGGTGGCTGATGAAGCTTGGTTGACGGAGCAGGGCGTGGAGCTGACCAAGATCGAGGCCTAAAAAAAGACCAGGTACTAGATCCTTGTACCTGGCTCAGGGGAATGGGCTCACTATGAGCCCTAATTTCATGAATCACACTAAACATGAATGCTCTCGCCTTTTAAAAGTAGCTGCTTTTTACTCATTTACCAGTGGAATCAAGAACCAGGCTTGTCTCGGCTATGCACTGGGTTTAAGGTAGCCAGCGTTTCTTCAGGAGTGCTACATGGCAAAAACTGCTTTTTATGATTCTCTGCTAGCGCAATTGACTGGCTTGGTCGAGGGTGAGACGGATCTCATCGCCAATCTTTCCAATATCAGTGCATTACTGAACCTTGCGTTGAGTGACTTGAACTGGGTTGGTTTTTACCTGTTGCGATCATCTGACGAACTGGTGTTGGGACCCTTTCAAGGAAAACCGGCCTGTATCCGGATCCCGGTTGGCAAGGGAGTCTGCGGTACTGCGGTTGCTACGGCTCAAACACAACGCGTGGCTGATGTGCATGCATTTGCCGGTCATATCGCCTGTGATGGGACCAGCAATTCTGAAATCGTTCTGCCGATTTTTCACCACGGCAAGGTCGTCGCTGTGCTGGATATTGACAGTCCGCTGTTTGATCGATTTGATGCTGAAGACCAGATTGGTCTGGAACGAGTTGCGACAGCGCTGGAAAATTTGCGTTGGAATGGGTAACGTGCTCGTAATTGAGTTCGGCACCTTTATAATAGGTGGTTGATTTGACTCGGGGCTTCGCCCTTTTTTATCCAAGGTTTTACATGGAAAACAACGAAAAACTCAAAAACAGCAAAGAGCTGATTGCATACCTCTGTGAACTTTTCCCTGCCTGTTTTATTTCAGACGGTGAAGCCAGACCCCTCAAGATTGGTATCTTCCAGGATTTGGCTGCTCGTTTGGCTGATGACGACAAGATATCCAAAACGTTGCTTCGTTCCGCGCTCCGTCAATACACCTCCAGCTGGCGTTATCTGCATGGTGTCAAAGCGGGCGCTATCCGGGTGGACCTGGATGGCAATGAATGTGGCATCCTGACCGAAGAACACGTCACCCATGCCAAGCAAGCGCTGAAAGAGAGTAAGGACAAGGTCTTTGCTTCCCGTCGTCGCCCTGAAGGTGAAAAAGCTGAGAAACCGGCTAAACCCCGTCGCCCTGCCAAGCCTAAAGTGGACGCCAGTCAATTGACAGTCGGTCAGGCTGTGAAGGTTGTCGTGGGTAAGTCGCCAGTGCCTGCCACCATCCGTGAAGTCGTCAAAGACGACATCCAGGTTCAGCTGGCTACCGGTATGGTTGTGCGCGTCAAAGTTGACCGTATCGTTCTCTAGGAGAGGCGCATTTGAGAAACCATTTGATTCGTGCATCTCTGCTGAGCGTGGCATTAGTCCACGCAGGCTTGGCTCTGGCCATTGCGCCGACCATTAAAGCGACGGAGTTGCCAAAGCTGGCGCAGGAAGAACAACACGCCATCGCCAGCAAGCGCATCGCGGCCTTTTTTACCCATAGCCATTACAAACAGATCCAGCTGGATGACGCCTTCTCCAAGAAGGTGTTTGATCTCTATCTGGAGAGTCTGGATTACAGCCGGAATCTGTTTTTGCAGAGTGATATCGATGGTTTCGAAACATATCGCAAGACATTGCTCAATGGCTTGGATAAAGGCGAACTCTCGGCTGTCTATCATATTTACAATCAGAGTATCCAACGGCGCTACGAGCGTTTGAGCTATGCGCTGCGCTTGTTGGATGCTCCGTTTGATTTTACTCAGCAAGATTCTTATCAGTTCGATCGCAAGTCAGCCAGCTGGCCGAAAACAACGGCCGAATTGGATGAATTGTGGTGGCAACGGGTCAAGTTTGATGCCTTGAGTCTGAAGCTTGCAGGCAAGAAAGAGGGTGACATCAAAACTTTGCTGGCCAAGCGTTATCAGACGGCGATCAAACGCCTGTCCCAGAGCGAAAGCGAAGATGCATTCATGACCTTCGAGAATGCGTTTGCCCGCTCCATAGATCCCCATACCAGCTACCTGTCCCCCCGTGAGGCGGATCGTTTCAATAGTGAAATGAATCTATCCCTGGAGGGTATTGGCGCCGTGTTGCAGGCCGATGATGACTTCACTGTGGTGCGTTCATTGGTTCCTGGTGGTCCGGCCGACAAGTCCAAGCAACTCAAGCCGGAGGATAAAATCACCGGCGTGGCACAAGATGCCGGCAAAATGCAGGACATTATAGGTTGGCGACTGGATGAAGTGGTCGATCTGATCAAAGGCCCGAAAGGGACCCGGGTCAGACTCGAGATCCAGCGCGGTGAAGGTGCGGCGCGACAATCTCAAGTGGTCGAATTGCAGCGAGATGAAGTCCGTCTGGAAGATCGTGCCGCCAAGTCATCGGTGATTGAGGCACAAGGTAAAAAAATTGGCGTGATTAACATCCGCAGTTTTTATAACAACCTGCATCTGGATGTGATCAAGGAACTCGAGAAGCTGAAAAAGAAAAAAGTGGATGGCATTCTCATCGACTTACGCGATAACGGCGGTGGCGCCTTGTCTGAAGCGACCGATCTGACCGGTTTGTTTATCAAGAGCGGTCCTGTGGTGCAGGTTCGCGACAGCATAGGTCGTATTGCACTCGAAGAGGATAATGATGACCGGAGCTATTATTCCGGCCCGTTAACCGTGTTGATCAATCGCTACAGCGCTTCGGCTTCAGAAATTTTCTCGGCCGCACTCAGTGATTATGGTCGGGCTCTGGTGATCGGCGATACCAGCTTCGGCAAGGGAACTGTGCAGCAGAACCGGCCATTGAAGAAGATTTATGATTTCTACGATAAAGAGCTGGGCAATGTTCAGTACACGATTGCCAAGTTTTATCGCATCAACGGTGGTAGCACCCAGCACAAGGGTGTCGAGCCAGACATTCATTTCCCGTCGTTGATTGATTCCAGCGAAACCGGTGAAAGTGTCGAGCCCAATGCCTTGCCGTGGGACAAGATCCAGCCTGCTAACTATCAGCCGGTTGGTCAATTTACGGCCTTGCTGCCGGAATTGGAGAAACGTCACACGACTCGGGTGGCCAGCGATCCGGAATTTCGCTATGTCACTGAAGACATCACCTGGTATCAGCAAGAGAAGCAGAAGAAGGTGATCTCGCTGAACGAAGCAGAGCGGATCCGCGAACGCGATGAACTGGATGCCAAGTCACTGCAACGTACCAATGAGCGTCTGGTGCGGATGGGAAAACCGAAAATCAGCAAACTTGCCGATCTGCCGGCGGACCTCGAGTTTCCAGATGGCTACTTGCAAGAAGCAGCGAATATCACTGCGGATTTGGCCAAGCAGCTTCAAGGTTGATTTCAGCAGATGCTCAAAGTAGAAAAAGCGGCCAATGGCCGCTTTTTTGTTGCTTTAAACCAGTAGAACTGCAGTTTTTGATTGTCTATTTGGCTGAGGCGCCAGAAAATTGAGGTAAATGAGAGAAGTTCTCTAGCCGATACTCGTGCTTACAGGATCAGACCATGAATCAAGTTGCTACTTCCCAGGAAAAATACCGCCTCGATTATCAGGCTCCCCATTACTGGATCGACAGTATCGATCTGGATGTTCAGCTCGATGATCACCAGACCCGAGTGGTTGCTATCAGCCGCGTCCGCCGTAATGGCCAGCACAATGAGCCGCTGATCCTGGATGGGGAATCACTGACCCTGACCGCTCTGGCGGTTGATGGGATACCTTGTTCTCGCTACTTGCAATCAGCCGGGCAGTTGGAAATTGCCGATCTACCCGCTGAATTTGTTCTGACGGTGGAAACCCTGATCGATCCGGCGGCTAATACCGCGCTGGAAGGTCTATACAAGTCGGGGAGCGCATTCTGTACCCAGTGTGAAGCCGAAGGCTTCCGGCGCATCACCTATTACCTGGATCGCCCCGATGTGCTGGCGCGATTCACCACCCGGATCACTGCCGATAAGGCTCGCTATCCCTATCTGCTCTCCAATGGCAATCGGGTTGCAACGGGCGATCTGCTGGATGGCCGCCATTGGGTCAGCTGGCAGGATCCGTTCCCCAAGCCCTGTTATCTGTTTGCCCTGGTGGCCGGTGATTTTGATGTGCTGCGTGACGAGTTTGTCACGATCAGCCAGCGGCGTGTGGCCCTGGAGCTGTTCGTGGATAAGGGCAACCTGGATCGGGCCGAACATGCCATGGAGAGCCTGAAACGGGCGATGGCGTGGGATGAACAACGGTTTGGCCTGGAATACGATCTGGACATCTACATGGTCGTGGCGGTGGATTTCTTCAATATGGGGGCGATGGAAAATAAAGGGTTGAACATCTTCAACTCCAAGTTTGTCCTGGCCAATCCAGCCTCGGCTACCGATAGTGACTATTTCGACATTGAACGGGTGATAGGTCACGAATACTTCCACAACTGGACCGGTAACCGCATCACCTGCCGCGACTGGTTCCAGCTTAGCCTCAAAGAGGGGCTGACCGTGTTCCGTGATCAGGAGTTCTCCTCGGATCTGGGCTCGCGCGCCGTGAACCGGATCCATAATGTCCGGGTCATTCGCGGCCCGCAGTTTGCCGAGGATGCCGGTCCCATGTCCCATCCGATCCGCCCGGATGTGGTCATCGAGATGAACAATTTTTACACCGTCACCGTGTATGAGAAGGGCTCGGAAGTCATCCGGATGTTGCATACCTTGTTGGGCGAGACGGCCTTCCAGGAAGGAATGCGCCTCTACGTCGAGCGTCATGATGGGCAGGCCGCGACCTGTGAGCAATTTGTCCAGGCGATGGAGAGCGCATCCGGCCGGGATCTGCAACAATTCCGACGCTGGTACTCGCAAGCGGGAACGCCGGAGCTGATAGTCCGCGATGAGTACGATGCCGCCACCCAGCGCTATAGCCTGCATGTGAAGCAAACCACGCCGCCGACAGCACAACAACAAGAAAAACTACCTCTGCATATCCCCTTGAGTGTGGCGCTTTATGCTCCGGATGGCAGTGAGATCCCTTTACGGCTAGCGGGTGAGGCCCATTCCGGACTGCTGGAGGTGATGCAGGCTGAACAGACCTTTGTGTTCGAGTCGATCGCGGTGCGGCCTGTGGTCGCTCTGTTACAGGAATTTTCCGCCCCGGTGAAGCTCGATTATCCGTACCGGGATGCTGAACTCAGTTTCTTGCTCGCCCACGCTCGCAATGAGTTTTGCCGCTGGGATGCCTGCCAGATGTTGATCAACAACTATGTCATCGCCGGTGTTGCCGCCATGACGGTAGGGTCTGAGTTGCCGCGACCTCAGGCACTGTTGGATTCGTTCCGTCTGGTGTTGCAAGACCAGAGCCTGGATCCGGCGTTTGCTGCCGAGATCTTGACGTTGCCCAGCGAGACCTCGTTGGCCGAGTTGTTTAGCCAGGTAGACATCGATGCCATTCATCAGGTGCGTGAACATCTGCTGCAACAGATTGCCGAAGCCTTGCGGGAGCCGTGGCAGCAGGTGTTTAACCAGAATCAGGTGACCGGTGCCTATAGTATCGAGGCAACCGCCATGGCCAAGCGGGCATTGGCCAATCTGGCACTGGGGTATCTGGCGCGTGCGGACCGGCAATTAGGGAACCAACTGGCGGGTGAGCAGTACCGCTCGGCGACCAATATGACCGATGTTCTGGCGGCAATGCAGGCAGCCAGCGCCGCTGATTTGCCGGTGTTACCCGAGCTGTTACAGGATTTCGATCGCCAATGGCAGCATGATGGACTGGTGATGGATAATTGGTTCCGGCTGCAGGCTTGCAGAGCCCAGGGCGATACCCTGACGCAGGTTCGTGCCTTGATGAGCCATCCGGCGTTCAGTCTGCAGAATCCGAATCGGGTACGAGCCTTGGTCGGCACCTTCTGTGCGGGCAACCCCGCGCAGTTCCATGCTGCTGATGGCTCGGGTTATCGCTTCTTGATGGAGGTTCTGTTGGCGCTGAATACCATGAATCCACAGGTTGCGGCGCGACTGATAGTGCCCTTGATCCAGTTCAAACGCCTGGATGAGGGGCGTAAGGCCTTGATCCGCGCTGAGCTGCGCACGCTGGCAGCGCTACCGGATCTGGCTCGTGATCTGTACGAAAAAGTCAGTCGGGCTCTGGAGCAATAACCATGGAGGCGGGGAGGCCAAGGTCTCCCCATCGAATGTAAATGCCGACTTATACCTTTCGCTTGAGTTTGAGTTCAGAACAGCTACTAGCCCTGTACCGCGGTGATGCCAAGCGCTTATCGGTGCAGAGTGAGCAGGGGTTGCGAATTGAGCTCTCAGCACTGCATCTGCGGCGTTTTATCGGCCACAGCGGCGTTTATGGTCGTTTTCGCTTGAAGACGGATGAAAACCATCGCTTTATTGATCTGGAGCGGATTGGCTAATCCTGTAGCAGATGCATTGAGACCGCAGAACGTTTACCATTAGCGCCGTTTTTCACTGCCCGTGCCGATGTTTTCAGGCTGGGTGATGCATGACCTGGCCAACGGACCAACCGCCACTTTCACCCCTAAGGAGCCCCTATGTTTTATCAACTCGCCCGCTATTTCCTGTTTAAACTGGATCCTGAAGTGGCTCATGAATTAAGCATTAAGCAACTTTCCTTATTGGGTGGGACTCCGCTGGATATATTTTTTCGCCAACAATTACCCTCGCGGCCGGTTGAAGTCATGGGTCTGCGCTTTGATAATCCAGTTGGCTTAGCCGCTGGATTGGATAAAGATGGCGAAGCGATTGATGCATTCGGTGCCATGGGGTTCGGTTTTATCGAAGTTGGCACTGTGACACCGCGTCCGCAACCGGGAAATGACAAACCTCGTTTATTCCGAGTGATACCTGCCGAAGGGATTATTAACCGGATGGGTTTTAATAACAAAGGTGTGGATCATCTGATCGAGAAGGTAAAAAAGAGTAATTATAAAGGTATTCTCGGCATCAATATCGGCAAGAATAAAGATACTCCTTTGGAGAATGGCAAGGACGATTATCTGATCTGCATGGACAAGGTGTATGCCTATGCCGGTTATATCGCGGTCAATATTTCATCACCGAATACCCCGGGTTTGCGTCAACTGCAATATGGGGCAGCATTGGATGAGTTACTGGCAGCGCTTAAGCAACGTCAGCTGGAATTGGCTCAATTGCATGGTAAATATGTTCCCTTAACGGTAAAAATTGCTCCTGATCTGAGTGCTGAAGAATTAGAGCAAGTAGCCCAATCTTTAATGAAGAATAAAATTGATGGTGTGATTGCGACTAATACCACCCTAGATCGCGAGATGATCTTCGACATGCCTCATGCCGCGGAAGCCGGTGGTTTGAGCGGTCGGCCATTACAAGCCAAGAGCACGGCATTGATCCGTGAATTAGCCGGACACTTGAAAGGATCCATTCCGATCATCGGTGTAGGCGGTATTGATTCAGCCTTGGCGGCTCGGGAAAAGCTGGCCGCAGGGGCCAGCCTGGTACAGATTTATTCCGGCTTTATTTATAAAGGTCCGCCATTAATTCGAGATATAGTCGAAAATATTAAATAAAACGACACGAATTACCGGTCTAATGTTTGTAATATGTGCGCAGATGGAATATAAATTCTCCTGCGCATATATTCATCATAAGAGCTTGGTCATGATCCTGGTACCGAACGATAGCTGGCAATGGAACTACGATGAAAAAACCGACAGCCTGTTGCTGGATCTGTCGGATCGTATGCAGTTCACGACCGCGTTCCGCAGCAAACAGTTAACTCCGCAAGCAAAGTGCTCACATCAATTCACGCTGGATGATGCATCCCATTATTATCATCTGCTGGAGTGCATTGGCGAGTTACCATTCTCCGAAGCCGAGCGGGTTCAAATTGTCCTCAATGCGATTGCCGTGATCCGTTTTGCCAAACCGCAAATGCCACAGAGTTGGTACTTCCGGGAATTTAATTTGCTACGGGAAGCGCCATTATTTGGCGAGGTGGTTACCCTGGTCTGCGAGTCCGGGCATCGAGATTTTCTGGTGATTGAACCGGGGGATAATGCCTCGATTTGCTTGTTACTCGAAGGGACTATGCAGCTGGCAGAGGATAAAGTCCTGAGCGCCCATAGTTTCATCAAGGTGATGAATAACCGCATTATTCCCTTTCATGCGGTCAGTAATCAGTTGCTGCGTTTGGCCTGATAGATAGGCCTGCTTACCCGATGGCTCGTCATAGTGGAGCCTATTTTCCCGAGGCTTGGTCACTATCGGGAGATAGTCCTCAGTGCTTATTCGGGATTAACCAAGATGCGCGGCTAACTTGATAGCACCCCGATTCTAGAGCAGAAAATGAACCAACAAAAAGGCCGTACATCAAGATGTACGGCCTTTTTTAATCTGGTTGCGGGGGCAGGATTTGAACCTACGACCTTCGGGTTATGAGCCCGACGAGCTACCATGCTGCTCCACCCCGCGACTGTGTGGAGCGCATAGTAGAGACTTGCCGGTTGGGGTGCAAGCATTATCTCGACTAAGGAATAACAAAGCTTACCGATCCTGACGGGCTTTTTCACTCGAAGGGAAGGAACCGTCTCTTGAGTTGCGCTATAATGTGCGACCTTTATTGCTGGTGTCCGAAAGCTATTCATGACTGATTTTTTTGCAACATGTCCCAAAGGACTCGAATCCCTACTGGCCGCAGAACTCACCCAACTGGGCGCTGACAGCGTCAAAGAGACAGTGGCGGGGGTCTCCTTCAGCGGCTCATTGGAAACCGCGTATCGCGCCTGCCTGTGGAGCCGTCTTGCTTCTCGCATCATGCTGTCATTGGTCAGTTTCGGGGTTCGGGACGACATGGACCTCTATCTGGGGATCAGCAATATTCCGTGGGAAAACTATTTTTCACCCCATCAGACCCTGGCGGTCGATTTCTCCGGCACCTCTGATTCGATCCGCAATACCCAATATGGTGCCCTGAAGGTCAAGGACGCCATTGTGGATCGCTTCACCAAGCGGGAAGGGGTGCGTCCCAATATTGATAAGCGTGAGCCGGATGTGCGCATTCAGGTTCATTTAAAGCGTGAAGAGGCCAGCGTGGCGCTGGACTTGTCAGGCCCGGCATTGCATCAGCGTGGCTATCGGGCTGGTACCGGTGATGCTCCACTGAAGGAGAACCTGGCGGCGGCCATGTTGCTGCGTGCCGGTTGGCAGCAGCAACCCTTGCTGGATCCCATGTGTGGCTCCGGCACCTTGCTGATTGAAGCGGCCATGATGGCGACCGATATGGCGCCGGGTCTGCTCCGGGATCGATTCGGCCTGACAGAGCTGAAGTTGCATGATGAGCCATTGTGGCAATCGGTACTGGCCGAAGCTCGCGTTCGCGCCAAGCGGGGTATGAACAAGAGTGCCGGTTTGAAATTTCTGGGCCGTGACAGTGATTTCCGGGTGCTCAATCGTGCTCGCGACAATGCGCGCGCCGCAGGCCTTGGCGACATCATTCGCTTTGAAGAACAAGATGTGGCCCGGATGCAAAACCCGTGGCCCGGTGAGCGCGGCTTTGTGGTGACCAACCCGCCCTATGGCGAGCGACTGGGCGAGTTCCCTGAGCTGTTGAAGCTGTATCAAGAGCTGGGACAATCCTTGCGCCAGGGATTCCAGGGCTGGCGTGCCTCTGTGCTGTGTTCTTCCCCCGATTTGCTGAGCTGCCTGCGCTTGCGTGCCGAGAAGCAATATCGCCTGTTCAACGGTGCTCTGGAGTGCCAGTTGCGCAACTACCAGATTGCTGAAGACTCAGTGGCTTCGACCAAGATGGTGGCGGAAGATTTCGCCAACCGCTTGCGCAAGAATATCAAGGCGTTGGAAAAGTGGGCCGCCCAGGAAGGGTTGGATGCCTACCGTCTGTATGATGCCGATCTGCCGGATTACAATGCTGCCATTGATCGGTATGGTGACTATCTGGTTGTGCAGGAGTACGCCGCACCCAAGGCCATCCCCGAGGCTGTGGCACGGCAACGCCTGCTGGATATGGTGCAAGCCACCATAGCGGTCACCGGCGTGCCAGGAGCCAACCTGATACTGAAAGTCCGGGAACGGCAGAAGGGGGAACAGCAATACCAGAAGCTGGCAGAACAAAAACAGATGCTGGAAGTCCATGAATATGGTGCCAAGTTGCTGGTCAATCTGCAGGACTATCTGGATACCGGTCTGTTTCTCGATCACCGTTTGACCCGCCGTATGCTCGGACAGATGGCCAAGGATAAGCGGTTCCTGAATCTGTTTGCCTATACAGGTTCAGCCACCGTGCATGCTGCCTTGGGTGGTGCTCGCTTTACCACCACTGTGGATATGTCACGAACCTATTTGAACTGGGCTCGCGACAATTTGGAGCACAATGGTTTGCTCAATTCTCGGCACCATTTTGAACAGGCCGATTGCCTGAAGTGGTTGGCCGAATGTGATGAAGAATTTGATCTGATCTTCATAGACCCGCCGACCTTCTCCAACTCCAAGCGGATGGAGGAGAGCTTTGATGTGCAGCGCGACCATCTGCGCTTGATGCAGGATCTGAAACGCTTGTTGGCACCGGGTGGAACCCTGGTGTTCTCCAATAACAAGCGCCACTTCAAGATGGATCTGGATGGTTTAGCCGAATTGGGGCTGCAGGCCACCAATATCAGCGAGCAGACTCGGCCCAAGGATTTTGCCCGCAATGTGCATATTCACAATTGCTGGTTGATCCACCACAGCGACGCACCGTCGGTGTGATTCTTGCCGTCAGGTCAACCGGGATACTCGTTATTCTTGTTGGCCTGATGGGTGCTTTTTCGGGAGTGCGATCCTGGATCGACACTTCAGCCGTTCACGCTCGGTGAGCAAATTTTCGTAACGAGATGTAAACATGGCGATTTTTTCCCTGCATCAAGCTTATCTTTCCTACAGTGATGCGCCGCTGCTCGACCATATCGACTTGCAGATCGAGCCCGGTGAACGCTTGTGTCTGGTCGGGCGCAATGGTGCCGGTAAATCCACACTGTTGAAAGTTATCGCAGGCGATCTGCCGCTGGATGATGGTCGCAGGGTCCACCTGCAGGATCTGCAGATCGCCCGTCTGGAGCAGGATCCGCCCCAGAGCTCCCAGGAAAGCGTGTTTGATTACGTTGCCAATGGTCTGAGTGGTGTGGGTAACTTGCTGCAACGGTATCATCTGCAATCGATTGCTGTTGCTCACGAGCCAAGCGAGCAGAACATCCGCGTTCTCAGTCGCTTGCAAGAAGAGCTGGATCATCTCAATGGTTGGCAGTTCGATATGCGCATTCGCCAGGTGTTGAGTATGCTCAAGCTGGATCCCGAGGCGTCCTTGCAGCAACTGTCCGGTGGCTGGTTGCGCAAGGTGGCATTTGCCCGCGCTCTGGCTGGGGATCCGGATCTGCTGTTACTGGATGAACCGACCAACCATCTGGATATTGAAGCAATCGACTGGCTGGAATCATTCCTTAAGGAGTTTCGCGGCGCCATCGTCTTCATCAGCCATGACCGGGAATTCATCCACGCGCTGGCGACCCGGATTGTCGATCTGGATCGGGGTCAAGTCAGCTCCTGGCCCGGGAATTACGATCAGTATCTGGAAGGCAAGGAAGAAGCGCTGCGGGTCGAGAGTCTGCAGCAAGCTGAATTTGACAAGAAACTGGCCCAGGAAGAGATCTGGATCCGCCAAGGCGTCAAGGCTCGTCGTACTCGCAACGAGGGGCGTGTTCGCGCGCTGAAGGCGTTACGCAATGAACGGCAAGAGCGGCGTGAAGTTCAGGGCACGGCCCGGCTGCAAGTCGATGAAGCCCAGCGCTCTGGCAAGCTGGTCTTCGAGGCTGAGCATCTGGGTTATGACATTGACGGCCGGACGCTGATCCAAGACTTTAGTTTCCAAGTCCTTCGCGGTGACAAGATAGCGCTGATTGGCCCGAATGGCTGCGGTAAAACCACGCTCATCAAGTTACTCCTGGGGGATCTGGCCCCGCAGCGAGGTACCCTGCGTTGTGGAACCAAGCTGGATGTCGCCTACTTTGATCAGTATCGGCAGCAGCTCGATCCGGATAAGACGGTGGTGGATAACCTGGCGGAAGGTCGGACCGAAGTCGAGGTTGCCGGGCGTCGTCGCCATGTCCTGGGCTACCTGCAGGATTTCCTGTTTGAGCCGAAACGGGCACTGACTCCAGTGCGAGCCTTATCCGGTGGCGAGAAAAATCGGTTATTACTTGCTCGATTGTTTCTCAAACCCTGTAATTTATTGATTCTTGATGAACCAACCAATGATTTGGATATCGAAACATTGGAGCTTCTGGAAGATCTGCTGGCTGAGTATCAGGCAACCCTGTTGCTGGTGAGTCACGACCGCCGATTTATCGATAATACCGCTACCCATTCCTGGTTCTTTGAAGGGGATGGACGTATTACCGAGTATGTGGGAGGCTACGCCGATCTGCAGGCCTCGCGGCAGCAGATGAAGCCGACTGAATCGGTCAGCAAATCTGCTAAGGAGCCCGAGTCAGAACGTGCCACCCCGGCGGCGAAAAAAGGCCGCAAAATGTCTTACAAGTTGCAGCTGGAGTTGGAAACCTTGCCGGCAAAACTCGAGGCTCTAGAGCAGAGGCTGGCGGGATATCAGGAGCAGGTCAACTCGGCGGAATTTTTTACCCAAGATAGTGTACAGACTCAAAAAGTGTTGGCTGAACTCCAGGCCTGCGAAGATGAATTAGAAACAGCCTTCTTGCGTTGGGAAGAGCTGGAAGCGATGAAACAAGAGGATTGAGGCATTACATGAAAACCAAGCTGACTCTGCTGGCAACACTCTCCATCTTGTCTTGTGCCTCTCAAGCGGCAGAGACTCCGTTTTATCAGATCACCGAGATTCCAGGTGATAAGGCTGGTAACTATGGTCCCTGGCCAACGGCCATGGCAGCGGATAAGTCGGTGGCTATGTTGGCTACGACTAACGACTGGTTCCAGTATTACAACATGGCGCCTATGGCCATGGATCTGGCCGACCGCTTTCGCTACAACGTGGATTGCAACAATCTGATGGCGTCGGAAGTCTGTAATGGTTTTTGGGATGGTGCCAGCACCCGGGCCCAGAATTGGCGGAAAGATACGGTGACCTATCTCCCGCAGAGCGAAACCCTGCTGGACGGTGCTAGCCGTACCGAACCGGACGGCATCATCAAGCAGTTGGGTGCCAGCGCAGATTATTACGTTGGCTATAAGGTTGCCAGTGCCGCCACCAATGGTTATTACTTTGAACGCCAAGCCCTGGCCCATCTGGGCGCTAACGATATTGATTTGCTGCCGCCAACAACCTTTACCAATGTCGGTGGGTTCAGCAGCGCCAATAGTCTCCTCAAGCTGAGTGATGATAGCTACCTGGTGGCAGGTACCGCCAATACCAGCGTCACGGGGCCGGATTCCTCGCTAGCCTATTGCTATAACGGTGATGTTTCGCAAAACAGTGATCACAATCGCTGCCCAGGTTTTAATACTCAGGCTGCACTGTGGTTGACCACTCCAGATGCCACCTCTGCTACGGCTGCACTGGCCAGTAGTTACTATCGTCCTGATTCAGGCTTGCTGGAAACCGCTGCCGTACTTGGCCTTACCCAGAAAGAGGATGGCTCTATTCTGGCGGTTGGTTATTCATCAACCGATGAAGTGGGTAATGACGTAACCTCGGGTCGGAATGTGGCAGTGACCTGGCCGGTTAGCATAGTGGATGGAAAACCGGTGTTTGGTGCCTTATCCGCCATTCCGTTGCCGAAAAATGCTCCAGGGGAGGGCGATGAGGTGTTGTCCAATACCTGGGCGGTAGCAGCCAATGCCCAGGGTGTGGTCATCGGTAATCAGAAGTTCTCGCAAGCAAAATCTCGGAACAAACCCGTCGAAATGTTTGTCTATGATGCTGCGACCAACAGCACTTCGGTTCCTTTTGAGGATAAGCCGAATACGGGTGCCAACTCGGAGGCCGCCGCGATTAACCGCGTAGGGCAGGTAGTTGGCTGGCAGGACGAACGGAATGAAACACAGCCGGTCTACAACGGCAGCCCGCGTCTACAGGAAGCCTTTTTGTATAACGTAGGAACCAAGAGTAGCTGGAGGTTCAATGATTTGATCTGTTCCGTTTCCAGCGGGACAAAAAGCTGTGCCCAAAATGGCAAGTACTATTACATCGTCTACGCCTCTGCTGTGCACGATGACGGTACTGTGGCCGCAACCTCTTATCGCTATGACTCCTATGAAGATTGGGCCGCACGTCAGAACGCCACTGTGGTTCCGGTATTGTTGACGCCGAATACCACCTTTGGCAGCGATAACGATGTCCCTGCCGACTATGTGGTGACCAATGCTTTGCCTGCGAGTGATTTAGGGCAGGATAATGGAGGCGGCTCCATTCCGCTCTGGTTATTGGTGGTATTGCCACTGCTGGCTTGGTCGCGGAAGCGGAATCTTTGCAAAAAAATGTCATGATTAATTAATCAATTAGCAACATTGATTAGAGTCATGTCGCATTTCAGCTGCATCAGCGATTGACCTCTTCGCCAACTTGGCTAACGATAAGGACGACAGGGTTCGCGACTGTCGTCTTTTTTCAAGTGGAAAAGAGGATTTAGCATGATGAAAAGACAAAAACGAGATCGTTTGGATAGAGCGCGTGCTAAGGGCTATCAAGCTGGTATCGCAGGGCGTTCCAAAGAAGGTTGCCCCTACCAGTGTATCGATGCCAGGGGATACTGGCTGGGCGGTTGGCGCGACGCGATGGATGATCGCGGCGTAAGTGTAATCTCTGCTAAATAACACGGAATTCAATGAAAAAGGCCCATCAGGGCCTTTTTCACATTCTGAGATCAGGATTCAGAAAGAGGAGGTATCGGTAAACAGCCCTACTTTCAGATCACTGGCACTGTAGATGGGACGACCATCAACTTCAACGACACCATCGGCGATCCCCATGATGAGCTTGCGCCAGATCAGGCGTTTCATCTGGATTTTGTACGTGACTTTCTTTGCGGTTGGCACGATTTGACCGGTAAATTTCACTTCACCGACACCCAGTGCGCGTCCCTTGCCGGGGCCGCCTTTCCAGCCGAGGAAGAAACCTACCAGTTGCCACATGGCATCTAGTCCCAGACAGCCTGGCATTACAGGATCACCCGGAAAATGGCAGTCGAAAAACCAGAGATCCGGCGTGATATCCAGCTCAGCAATGATTTCGCCCTTGTCAAACAGACCACCGACAGCACTGATTTTGGCGATGCGATCCATCATCAGCATATTGGGGGCGGGTAACTGGCTGTTGCCCGGTCCAAAAAGTTCGCCGCGGCTACAGGCTAACAATTCGTCACGAGAAAATGAATTCTTGCCTTGGTCGCACAATGAGGGCGGCAGTTCAACTACGGATTTGGTATCCAACACACTGTATATCCTATGTGATTAACGCTAGCACTAATTTAGCGAACAGGTGTGCGCTAAACAACTCCGATCACTTGAGCAAAACGTCGAAACAGGAGACTGAGCACACCTCGGCGACGATGTGTCCCGTTCAATTCATCTAATCGGGCCCGAATGCGACCATAGAGAGTCTCCTCGTCATCGATATCTCCCGCCTGATAGCCGGTGAGTAACTGGATCGCTTCGTCGACGTGACTGACGGGATAGATATGAAACTCACCATTTTCGACCGCAGTGATTACCTCATCAGACAGAACCAATTGCAACTGATTGGTCGCCGGAATGATAACGCCTTGCTTGCCATTGAAACCATGGATCCGGCAGATCCGGAAAAAACCTTCAATCTTTTCATTCAGACCACCGACGGGTTGCACATTACCAAACTGGTCGACGGCTCCTGTGACGGCAAAGTGTTGATAGATGGGCTGCTGGGCCAGAGCCGAAAGCAGGGCACAGAGCCCGGTTAAGGAGGCGCTATCGCCATCAATTTCATTGTACGACTGCTCGAAAACCAGATTGGCAGAAAGTGGTGATGGATTCTCGGCACCAAATTGGGTGGAGAGATAACCATGGATGATCATCATGGCTTTTGCATGTATATGGCCAGCTAATTCAGCCTTGCGCTCTATATCGACGACATCACCATCCCCCATATGCACGGTTGCGGGGGGGCGGGCCCGCGCCCCCAAGTCAAAGGGGGGGGCCCCGCTTTGAAAAAACCACAAACCGGGGATTTTTCCCAACACATAGCCGGCGGGTTGGAGCCCGCGCTGACCC
>JBBRVG010000086.1:0-17313 GCA_038247115.1 Enterobacterales bacterium
GATAGCGGGCCAATAACTTGCCATTTTCCAGGGTAATAGTGGCTTGTACTATTTCTGGCGAATATTGCAGGGATTGCAGGGTCTGATTGGCCGAGGAGGCATCGAGAAAGGTCACCGCCGCCGCACTGTTGAAGGCCACGCTACGGGAGAGCACTTCCAGTGCGGCCTTGCTCTGGCTGCGGAGCATGCTGTATTGCTGCGACAGGAAGACAATCGAGAATAGACTCAGCGTGACCACGCAAACCAGTACCACTAGCGTGGCGACCTTCTTGGAGAGCGAGGAGCTATGCCAGAACGAGAGCTGCTTCATGGGGTCATCCCTGTGTTGCGCGCCAGTTTCAGTAACTGCGAGCTGATGGTGTAGTGACCTTGCCGGATGAGGTCCAGATTGATGGCAAATTGCAGACGGCCTTCCACTTCCTGCAGGCCTATGATGCCGCCATCGGCGATGAAGTTTTCATCATCGCCTATGGTCAATAATCCGGGATAGCGTTGAGCCAAGGTCCGCAATGGTACCGGTGCGCCGCCCTGGCGCAGGTAATAGACGTGGCATCCGGCCACGTCGGCTTTCACTGGCAAGGGGCGGATATAGATTTTCCGGCCATTCACCTGCTGGCCTTGCAATGGTGTGAAGGCTTGCTGCAGCCTGGCATCACTGTTGCCCAGACACACGAACAACGGCATATCGCGGGCCCCTTCCAGGGGCCAGATGGTAAATTTCAGGAAGTTGAAGACATAGGCGGCTTTGAGCTTCTCCAGGCGCAAGGAGTTGTCGGCGCTTCCCTGCAGACAACAAAACAGCAACAACAGTCCCAACCAACGCAGGGCGCTGTATCGACGGGGCCTGACGTCATGGTGAGCCATCACCACACACTCTGCATCGGGGCTGTCATGGTTATCCTTTGGGTGCCGCTTAATTTCGAGGTTCCCGCGACTGACTCGGCTCGGGTTCGACCTGCGGTGACGATCCATCTTGCAGTCAGGTTCGCTGCATTGTTGGTGAATACTTATAGAGGAAAGGGGCTTAACAAGCTTCTGCATTGATATCAGAGCGCGAGCCAGTTCAAAGCATCCGCGCAAAATGGGATTCTTTTGGATTTCATTTTGTTGCTATTTTCATCACCAATCGAATGCGGATCACAGGCTCTGTTCTGGTGCCTGCACAAACGCATCCTCGCTCGCTACTGTTATCTATACCCAGTACAGGGATGTCACACGAACGGTATGGTTCGGGAGTAATGACCATGAGAGAAGCGTGTTGGATAGTGGCTTGTCTGCTGCTGCCGATCACTAGTTTGGCAGCCTCGAGTGATGATGAGTTATTGCAGATGGATCTGGCTCAGCTGATGCAGGTCAAGCTGGAGGGGTCCGCCACCCTGACGCCGACGGCAACCCGGCGCATGCCCGCCTCCATCACCAGCATAGACCGCGGCATGATAGAGATGTCCGGTGCTCGTAGCCTGTTCGATCTGCTAGAAATCTATGTGCCGAATTTTCATTACCTGCCCCATCACTGGGAGGCGCCCCACATGGGGATGCGCGGCCTGATCGGGGATCGGGACGATAAATATCTGCTGGTGGTCAACGGCCGGGTGTTGAATGAAAAGACCCACTTCGGTGCCCTGAGTGAACGGGACACGCCGCTGTTGGCGGATATCCGCAAGATTGATGTGGTCCGTGGTCCGGGCTCTGTGGTCTATGGCCCCGGCGCTGTCTCCATGGTGATCAATATCCAGACCGACAGTTTTGCCGATCATGGTCCCGATGGCATGACGGTCAAATGGGGGGAAGGGGAGGCATTTCGCTCTGTCGAGGTCAAAAACGCGGTGCAGTTGGGGGATAGCCCGGATCACGGCCTGTTGTTATACGCCGGGATCAGCGACTATGCCGGTGCCAGCAGTGGCAGTTCACCGCTTACCTATGGTCTCAGCGACAGTACCAGCTGGGGCGAGCCCATCACCGGCGGTCAGCCGGTTTCCTATCGCACACCGAATAATCATGAGTCATTCCACAACCGGCCCAAGGTCAAATTGCACGGTCACTATCAGAAACAGGATTTCAATGCCTGGCTGCGTTTTACCCAGGGTGGCGAGCAGCTGACCTGGGAGCATAAAACAATTTATACGGCGCCGAACGGGTCTGCAATCCCGGGGGCCACGGAGGACTCCTATGCTACCAATGGCGTTGGTTATCAACAGCTGACTCTGGATCTCTCCCAGCTCTGGGTGCTTAACAGCAACATGTGGTTCGAGATGAAGGGGGGGTATGACAGCACTGCCTATATGCGTGAATTGTGGAACTCGGATCAGTCCGGGGTCACGCCGGAAAACCACCGTGAGGAGGAGTATCTGCTGCGCGGTACCCTGAACTGGAATCACAGTGCCAACCATGCCACAGCGCTGGGTAGCGAGGTGATCTATTCCCGCTGGGGTCTGTCGACCGCTGACTATGATCATGCCCAATCCTCGGTGCTGGGGGCCATGGATCCCTGGGCTACCTACGCGGTCGGCCTGTTCGGTGAGCATCAGTGGCAGATCAATTCTTGGCTGACCCAATTCACTGGTCTGCGGGCGGATAAGGACCAATACACGGGCTGGATGTGGTCGCCCCGACTGGCGTTGGTGGCCGCGCTGAGCGAACGGGACACTCTCAAAGGGGTCTTGAGCCGTTCGTTGCGCAAGAACAACGCCGAGGAGCTGCGGGCCCTCTATCTGGCGGGTGAGAATGCCGAGCCGGAGCAGCTCTCCAGCGCCGAGCTGATCTATGATCGGGAGCTCAGTGCCAGCACTCGCATGACACTGACGGGTTTCTACAACAAGGCCGAAATTCTGGGCATCAACTTCGCCACCCTGCATACCCAGCCGGTGGGAGAGTTCAAATATGGTGGCCTGGAGCTGGAGCTTAACTATCAGCTGGAAGCGGTGAGTCTGGGCTTCTCTCACTCTTATACCAAGCTGGATGACTTCGATCTGGCCGCTGGCGGTTCCACCCGCATTACCGCCTCCCATCTGGGGTATGGCAATGATCTCAACAACTGGAGCAACCATATGACCAAGTTCAACGCCGCCTGGCAGTTGGATCCGGCTTGGCAGTTGACCAGTAGTCTGCGCTATTTCTGGGGCTATCCGGGGGCCGAAGATCAGATCGATAGCACCAACGATGCACGGGAGAATAATCCCAACTCCTCGGCGACCAATCTCACCGATCCCGGCTACTACGATTCGGTGCAGGAGGCGGCATTTTTCGATCTGGGCTTGCACTATCAGACCCGGGATTATGGCAAGTTCAGCCTCAACGGCTACAACCTGCTGGGGCTGCTCGACAAGCAGTTCAACAAGCGGCTCTATCTGCTCAATGTCGGTAACTACAGGCCCGAAGCCGTGGCGGTAGGCTTGAGCTACCGTTACAACTTCTGATTTCCACCCTTCGGGGTCCGGGTCTGCGGGGCGCTTTGGCGCCCCTTTCTTATGGTCGCGGCGGTGGCCGATGCGCACCCCTGAATGGCCCTGATTAGGGCATCACTAGACTCCCATAAACGCTATTTCATGAGTTCAATTGATTTAAATTCAATATAAATCAATTAATTATAAAAAATTGATTCTATTTTTGAATTTAATTCAAGTCCTGATGAGATCCGGTCGCTTTTATCATCTGATTTTCTATTTATTCATCTTGTGAGTCCGAGGTACCCATGGCTATTCAGGCTGTAAACCGCAATGGAACCAGTCTGTTGAGTGGTGATGAAGCGCTGGCGTTTCCTCTGTTTGATCTGTTGCGGCCGGACCGTTCGGTGCATGAGTACGGGCAGCGGTTGAATGGTCAGCGTCGGGCCTTCTCGACCCTGTGTGGTGGTTGTTTTGCCCAATTGTTCAACGGCCACCCTTGTGAACTGGAGTTTGCACCGTTCGAGTGGTCATTACCGACCCAGACCCCGATGGCGGAAGCCGAAGGCTGGGTCTGGTTGCAGGCCGAAGGGCGCCGTGAACCCAATGGGCGCAAGCAACAGGCGCTGCTGGCGATTGCCGCGCCTGTGCTCTATCGCCTGGCGGTACTGTTCTTCGGCGGCATCCCGCTCTCCTCGGATCAGGAAGTAGCCAAGCGGACGCCGACCGATACCGAGATCCGGCTGTTGCAGCGGCTGTTTCAACACCAACTGGATATTTGCTCCGATCTGCTGATCGAACCGGAGATGCGTTGGGTGGTGGCACCGACCAGCGCCGAACAACTGCCGCGCCAGGGGGAGTGGTTGGTGAGTGAGGCCACCATGATGGTGGGCGAACATGCCAGCCAATGGTTCCTGTGGTGGCCTTGTGCTCCCGAGGTGGCCGAAACGCCGGTCATCGAGTTGTCTGCGGCCCTGGAGCAGGCGCTGACCACGGTGCCGCTCCGCCTGCGGGTGGTAATGCAGCAGTGGGCCATGAATCTGGCGGAAGTCAGTGAGTTGCAGGTGGGAGATGTCTTGCCGCTGGAGATGGGTGAGCCCGTGTTGGCCGCTATCGGCTCCCGTGGCTGTTTCCGTGGCCAGGTTGCCGAACATCAGGGACATCTGGTGTTTCAGGTCACTGACGTTTGAACCTAAGGATAAAAACCAATGAAAGAGAGTAACGTGGATCTGCTGGATCTGGGCCTGGATGGCCTCGATAACCTGTTTGACAAGAGCGACGATGAACTGCAACTGGCTGAGCCCGCCTCAACCCGTCCCCAGGGGCGTGGCCTTGGCTTCTTCCGCCAGATCCCGGTCAAGGTGACGCTGGAAGTTGCCAGCGTCGAGTTGCCGCTCGGTGAGCTGATGAACGCGGGGGCCGGTGCTGTCCTGGCGCTGGACAAACAGGCCGGTGAGCCGCTGGATGTGCGGGTGAACGGTCATCTGCTGGCACGCGGCGAAGTGGTGCTGGTGAATGGTAAATATGGCCTGCGCCTGGTCGAGATTGTCGATGAGCAACTGCTTGACGATCTGGGTCATTAAACGACCATGAAACGACTCCTCGGATGGGGCTTCATCCTGGCGCTGCTGGGTTGCAGTGGTCTGGTCCATGCCAGTGATCTGACGCTGTTCTCGGTGGCACCGGGGCAGGCCGGAGCTCAGGATTACAACATCAAGTTGCAGATCCTGCTGTTTATGACCCTGCTCAGCTTGCTGCCGACGCTGTTGCTGATGATGACCAGCTTCACCCGCATCATCATAGTGCTGGCGATCCTGCGTCAGGCGCTGGGGTTGCAATCCAGCCCGCCGAACCGGGTGCTGATTGGCATAGCGCTGACATTGACGCTGCTCATCATGCGTCCGGTCTGGCAAGAGGTGTATAGCAAGGCGTTCGTGCCCTACGATGCCGGCACTCTGACGCTGCCCCAGGCGCTGACGGTGGCAGAAAAACCGCTGCGCACCTTCATGCTGGCCCAGACCCGGGAATCGGATCTGGAGCAACTGCTGCGCATCGCCGGGGAATCGACCCAGATGGCGGCTCAGGATGTGCCATTCGGGGTGTTGATGCCGGCTTTTGTGCTGAGTGAACTCAATACCGCCTTCCAGATTGGTTTCATGATCTTCATTCCCTTCCTGGTCATCGATCTGGTGGTCGCCAGCGTGTTGATGGCCATGGGGATGATGATGCTGTCGCCGCTGGTCATCTCCTTACCCTTCAAGTTGATGGTGTTCGTGCTGGTGGATGGTTGGGCGCTGACGGTGGGCTCATTGGCGGCGAGCTTCAGTGGAGGCGGCTCATGACACCGGAGCAGAGCATCGAGCTGGTGAGCCAAGGGGTGCAACTGGTGATCAGCCTGGTGATGGTGCTCATAGTGCCGAGTCTGGTGGTCGGCCTGGTGGTCAGCATTATCCAGACGGCGACCCAGGTGCAGGAGCAAACCCTGAGCTTTCTCCCGCGTCTGGTGGTGACCCTGCTGACGCTGGTGTTTACCGGCCCCTGGATGTTACGGCAGATCACCGATCTGTTCCGGGCGATATTTGCCCAGGTTCCGGGGTTGATGGGCTGATGAGCGGTTGGGGGCAACTGAGTGCTGCCGAGCTGGTGAGCTGGCTGGGTCTCTGGTGGTGGCCTTTCGTGCGGCTGAGCGCGGCCTTCTGGATGATGCCGCTGTTGGGCGACTACCGGGTGACCATCCAGCTGCGATTGCTGCTGGCCTTTTTGCTCAGTCTGTTGGTGGCGCCCATGCTGGGGCGGGCGCCGCTGGTGGATCCATTTTCGTTGCCCACACTGGTGATGACGTTTGAGCAGATCCTGTTCGGGCTACTGTTCGGCTTCTGTGCCCAGACCCTGTTCTGGTTGCTGGGTATGGCTGGGCATCTGCTCTCCCAGCAGATGGGGTTGGCCATGGCTGTGATGAACGATCCTGTGCATGGCGAGAATGAACCCATAGTCGGCGAGTTTCTCACCATTCTCTGCAGTCTGTTATTCCTCGGCCTGAATGGTCATCTGGTGGTGCTGGATCTGCTGGTACGCAGTCTGCGGCAGTGGCCACCGGGTAGCTCGGTGCTGACCCTGGATCTGTCGGTGGTCTGGCAATTGATCCATTGGTCCTTTGCAGGTGCCATGACGCTGGCCTTTCCGGCCATCATCGCCATGCTGCTGGTGAATCTGACCTTCGGGGTGATGAACCGCAGTGCTCCCAGTTTCAATATCTTCTCGCTGGGCTTCCCGATGAGCATGCTGGTGGGCTTGTATGCCTTGCTGCTGACCTTAAGCGGGATCCCCGGCCGTTATCTGGAACTGGTGGAGCATCTGCTCACCCAGCTCTCCCACCTGGGGGTGGCATGAGCCAGTCGGACGGCCAGAATCGCAGCGAAGCCGCAACCCCCAGACGGCTGCGACAGGCGCGCAAGAAGGGGCAGGTTGCCCGCTCTCGCGAGTTGGTCAGTGCCGGCTTGCTGTTGCTCGGCAGCCTGTGTCTGGACAGCTGGGCGCGGGCCTTTGGTGATCTGTTTGCCACCCTGATGCGGCGGCAGCTGACGTTTGATGTCGCCTTGCTGCGCAACCCCTGGCTGATGGTGAGCCAGATGGGTGTGGCCCTGACTGACATGCTGACGGTGATGCTGGCGCCCTTTGCCCTGCTGGCGCTGGGGTTGATCGCTCTGGCCATGCTGCCCGGTGGCCCCGTGCTGGTCTGGGACAACCTGTTGCCCAAGGGCTCGCGCTTCAACCCGCTCACCGGTCTGGGCCGCATCTTCTCCTCCCGCAGTTGGGTGGAATTGGGCAAGGCGGTGTTGAAAGTACTGCTGATCGGTGGAGCCTTGCTGTTGTTGCTGCACAACAACTGGGATCTGCTGATGGGGTTGAGTCGGCAGTCCTTCTCCCGGGCCATGAGCCAGGGCTTGCAGCTGATTGCCCAGGCCTGGCTGTTTATGGGCATCCTGCTCGGAGTGATTGCCTGCATCGATTTGCCCTATCAGCAGTGGAATCTGCTCAAGGGGCTGCGCATGAGCAAACAGGAGATCAAGGAGGAGCGGCGCAGCGTCGAGGGCCGCCCCGAGGTGAAGATGCGCATTCGCCGCATGCAGGTTCTGCTGTCGCGCTCCCAGCTCAGCCGTCGCTTGCCGAAGGCTGATGTGGTGCTGGTGAACCCGACGCACTATGCGGTGGCGATCCGCTATGACCAGAACAAGGCCAAGGCACCCTATGTGGTGGCCAAGGGGGTAGACGAGATGGCGCTGCGGATCCGTGAGTTGGCTGTGGAGCTGGATAAGCCCCTGCTGCCCCTGCCAGAGCTGACCCGGGCCATCTATCACTCGACCCGGGTCGATCAGGAGATCCCGGCCGCCCTGTATAACGCTGTGGCTCACGTGCTGAGTCATGTGATGCAACTGAAGGCCTATCAGATTGGGCGTGGCAAGAAGCCCATGCCCCTGACCAACTTGCCGATCCCGGCCGAATTGCTGACTCCAGGAGGTACATTGTGAACTGGCGGACCTTGACCCAATCCTATACTGGTGTGCCACTGTTGGTGCTGGCCATACTGGCGATGGTGATTTTGCCCTTGCCGGCCTGGCTGCTGGATACCCTGTTTACCTTCAACATAGTGCTGGCGCTGCTGGTACTGCTGGTCTCGGTGTCCGCCCGGCGGCCGCTGGATTTCTCGGTCTTCCCCACCGTCTTGCTGGTTGCCACCCTGATGCGACTGTCGTTGAACGTCGCCTCGACCCGGGTGGTGTTGCTCCATGGTCAGAATGGTGCCGACGCTGCGGGTAAGGTGGTCCAGTCGTTCGGGGAGGTGGTAGTCGGCGGCAACTATGTGGTCGGTATGGTGGTGTTCGTCATCCTGATGATCATCAACTTCGTGGTCATCACCAAGGGTGGTGAGCGGATCTCCGAGGTGGCCGCCCGCTTCACCCTGGATGCCATGCCCGGTAAACAGATGGCCATCGATGCCGATCTGAATGCCGGTTTGCTGGATCAGAAGACCGCCAAGCGGCGGCGGCAGGATATTGCCCGCGAAGCCGACTTTTATGGCGCCATGGACGGGGCCTCGAAGTTCGTCCGGGGGGATGCCATCGCCGGTCTGCTGGTGCTGGTCATCAACATGGTGGGCGGTCTGGCCATAGGTATCTTCCAGCATGGCATGCTGGCGGCCGAGGCATTCCAGCGTTATGCCCTGCTGACCATAGGGGATGGTCTGGTGGCGCAGATACCGTCGCTGCTGATGTCGACTGCGGCCGCTATTATTGTCACCCGGGTCAATGATGAAGGGGAGATGACCGATCTGGTCGGCCGCCAGTTGCTGGCCTCGCCCCGGGTCATGTTCACCGGCGCTATCATCATGCTGATCCTCGGTCTGGTACCGGGGATGCCGACCCTGGCCTTCCTCAGTTTTGCCGCCGTGCTGGGCTACTCCGGTTGGCGCGCCCAGAACTACCACCGCGACATCGAGAGCCTGCGTGCCGCCGAAGCCGTGGTCGAGAAGATGCCGGGTAAGGATGCCGAGGCGCTGGATTGGCCGGATCTGCCGTTTGTCGATCCCCTGGTGGTCGATCTGGGTTACCGGCTGGTGAAGCTGGCGGATAAGGAGCGAGGCGCCGAGCTGCTGCAGCGGGTGCGCGGTATTCGCAAGACCCTCTCCGAGCAGATGGGATTTTTGCTGCCGGAAATTCGGGTCAAAGATAATCTGCATCTGAAACCGGAGCAGTACCAAATCCGTTTACATGGCGTACCGGTCGCCAACGGGCGCATAGAGCCGGATCGCTTGATGGCCATCAATAACGGTGATGTCTACGGCAAACTGGACGGTATTCTGGCGCGGGATCCGGCCTATGACATGGAAGCGGTATGGATCATGCCCATCGAGAGGGCCAAGGCGCTGAACATGGGTTATTCCGTGGTCGAGCCGGCCTCTGTGATTGCCACCCACGCCAGCAAGGTGATCCGCGAAAATCTCGACGAGCTGTTCGGCCACGACGAGATCCTCAAGTGGCATCAGCGGCTGGCGCACTTGGCGCCCAAGCTCTCCGAGTCGCTGCTGGCGGCGCTTACGCCGATGCAACAACTGCGGGTGCTGCGCTATCTGCTGCGCGAACAGATGAGCATCATGGATATCCGGGCCATCGCCACCAGCATGCTGGACAGCAGCGAGGTGAGCAAGGATCCGATCCTGCTGGCCTCCGATGTGCGCTGCGCCCTGAAGCGGGGACTGATCCGGCAACTGGTGGGGGATAAACCCAATCTCAAGACCTTCACCCTGGAGGAAAAGCTGGAGCAGACCCTGTTGACCGCGCTGCGTCAGGCCCAGCAACAGGGCAAGGTGGCGCTGGATGGCTTTCCGATAGAACCCCAGTTGCTGGCACAGTTGCAGCAGCGGATGCCGATGATTCGGGATCAGATGCAGCGGGCGGGTCAGGCTCCAACCCTGGTGGTGATGCCGCAGCTGAGGCCCATCATGTCGCGCTATGCCCGCAGTTTTGCCAAGGGGTTGCAGGTGCTCTCCTACAACGAGATGACGGAGACTGTGCAACTGGATGTACTGGGCTCGTTGGGGTGACTGATCATGCAATACGTTGATTGTTTATTCGTCTCAAGTGCTAATGAAACGTTCAGTATTCATGTTAACTAATTAATATAATTATAATTCTTAACCTAAATTTACATCCCGCTTGCATGATTTGACATGAATAAAAATTAAAATCGCGTCATGCTACGGCTTCATTAAAGTTTTGACTCCAGTTGGTCGTTTTTAACCAGCTGGTGTGAAAAAAGCGGCAAACTGAGACGAAAGTTCAGGACGCAAAGCCTCCGGTCTACTGCCCCTTTGGGGCCATGATAGCGGGGTTGCCAGATAGCAGATCTGCAGGGAGTCGTGTTGGCGGCTCCTGTTTGCTCTCGCACCTATTGTGTTATGTGCACATGATGGGGCGTGCCCACCTATCCGCTGTCCGTCCTTCGCTTCCGTTGCATTTGCTTATTGTCAGCAATCAGGTATCGAGCTGGTCTCAGATCCAAATTGTGTATGAACGAGTGAGCACATGGTCAACAGATTTTCTGCTGGGTCTGCGTTCTCTTGTTTCGTGTTATGGCACTACGGAGAACGTCTTCATGTCGATTCCATTATGTGAATCCGTGCCAACTCTGGAGGGTATGAGCCTGTTGGCTCTCGATCCTCGCCAAAGTTTGCAGCGGCAACATGCCGCCAGCTTGGCGCTGTGGAGTGTCGATGCGGAATGGGTGACGACTCTGAGTCAGGCCCTGATGCCACGCCGGGCACCGACCCTGGTGCTGGTGGATACGGATGCACTGGATCACCCGGTGGGACCTGTGGTGACCGACTTGCATCGACGCTACCCGGCGGCCCTGATCCTGGTGCTGGTGGAGCCCCATCAGAGTCGGGAGGCCGGTGAAGCCCTGCGTCTGGGCGCCGTCGATTACCTGCAAAAACCCTTCCAGGCCGCCCAGTTGCAACATGCCTTACAGGAGATGGTGCTGCTGTTGCACCCCATGCCCAATCTGGTGGTGCGCTCCCATGCGGCTCGTCAGGTGATCCAGTTAGCACGGCGGGCCGCCAACACCTCGGCTTCCGTGCTGATCACCGGGGAGTCCGGGACTGGCAAGGAGTGTCTGGCGCAATTTATTCATGCCCAATCGCCGCGCCGACAGGCTCCCTATGTGGCGGTCAACTGTGCGGCTATCCCCGAGAACATGCTGGAATCCATGCTGTTTGGCTACAGCAAGGGAGCCTTTACCGGCGCTGTGCAGTCGATGCCGGGCAAGTTCGAATTGGCCCAGGGTGGCACGCTAGTACTGGATGAAATCGGCGACTTGCCACTGCCGCTACAGGCCAAGTTGCTGCGGGTATTGCAAGAACGCAGCCTGGAGCGACTGGGCAGCCATCAGACGATTGCTCTGGATGTCCGGGTCATTGCCGCCAGCAATCGTGATCTGCGCACCATGGTCGCCCGCGGCGAGTTTCGTCAGGATCTCTACTATCGCCTGGATGTGCTGCCGCTAAGCTGGCCCGCCTTGCGAGAGCGTCCTGTGGATATATTGCCGCTGGCCCAGCATTTCATCGATAAATACGCATCGCAGCAGGGGTACACCTTGAGCGGGGAGGCGAGCCAGTGCTTGTTGAGTTATGACTGGCCGGGGAATGTCCGCGAGCTGGAAAATGTCATGCAGCGAGCGCTGATCCTGTGCCGGGGCCTGTCCCTGCAACCCGATGACCTGCAGTTACCCCAGGCGGCTGCCAGCCTGATAATCCAGTGGCCTGGTATCGAGGGAGTAACGGATGCCTCTGCTCCCCGCAAGCCATACCCCATCACAGATCTGCACAGCAGCAAACGCAGTGCCGAATTTCAATGTGTACTCGAGACCCTGCGCCGTTTCCATGGCCATCGTACCCGTACCGCCGAGGCTCTGGGCATGACCACCCGCGCCTTGCGTTACAAGTTGGCGGCGATGCGGGAGCAGGGAATCGATATCGACCAGTTGGTCCGTCAGTAATAAGGGAATAGTCAATGCAAGTAGAAATGCTGGCGAGCCAGGCCACCCTGTTGGGGCGTATGGATGAGATGAGTCACATGGCGGCCGGTGAACAGATTGCCCCCGCAGCCCTCGCCGCAGGTGGCGAAGTGGCGACTACCTCGTTTGCCGATGCCTTCAGTTCGGCAATCCATCAGGTCAATAGTGTGCAGAATAGTGCGGCGGCGCAGATGCAGGCGGTCGAGCTGGGCCAGAGCACCGACATGGTCGGCGCCATGATCACGGCTCAAAAAGCCGGGCTGAGCTTCTCGGCTCTGGTGCAGGCCCGTAACAAGGTGATGACGGGTTTCGATGACATCATGAACATGGCGCTGTAGGAACCGGTATGAGCGAGTTAATCAAGAAGACGGGCCTCGATGTGCGTGCCCAGGATGCCCGGCAGACGCTGAGCGGCTGGTGGGTCCGCTGGCGCCAACAGTCGCGGGATAACCGTTCTGTGCTGGTGATTGCCCTGCTGGCGGCTGTGGTGGCGGCCAGTATCGTGGTGATCCTGTGGACCGCCAGCCAGAACTATGTGCCCCTGTACGGCCGTCAGGAGATGTACGACACCGCCAATATCCTCGAATTGCTGGAAAAGGAGCAGGTGCCGTTCAAGCTGGATACCGCCTCAGGGCAAGTGCTGGTGCCTGAGGCCCAGCTGGCCCAGGTGCGCATCGCCCTGGCGGCGCGCGGGGTGCGGGCCGCCATGCCATCCGGGATGGAGGGACTGGATACCAAGGTCGGACTGGGTACCAGCGAGTTCATGGAGAACATGCGCTATCGCAATGCCCTGGAAGGGGAACTGGCCCGGACCATCATAGGACTGGATGCGGTGCGCAGTGCCCGGGTGCATCTGGCGATCCCCAAACGCACCCTGTTTGTCGGCCGGGAGGAAGAGCGGCCTACGGCTTCCGTGATGCTGGACATGGCTGCCGGCCAACAGCTGGAGCGCGGCCAGGTGGAGGCGATTGTCAATCTGGTCGCCGGTAGCATCAGCGGCCTGAAACCCGAAGCGGTAACGGTCGTGGATCAGACCGGACGCTTGCTGAGCGCCGATCTGGCCGATGCGGATGGCATGGGGCAGATGAGCCTGCAGCAGATCGATTATGTGCGTCGTCTGGAGGATTACACCCGTCAGCGTGCCGCCGACATGCTCTATCCCCTGTTGGGCAGTGATAATTTCCGCATTCAGGTTGCAGCCGATGTCGATTTCAACAAGGTGGAAGAGACCCACGAAACCGTGGATCCGACCCCGGTGCTGCGCAGTGAAACCGGCAAGAACGACGACTCGGTGGACAAGATCGCCGCCGGCATTCCGGGCTCGCTCTCCAACCGGCCTCCCGTGACAGCGACCGATACCGAAAAGAACAAAGCGGATGCGACTCCGGCACCGACCGATGCCCGCACTCAGCGCAGCGAGTTCAATCGCGAGTATCAAAATGGTCGCTCTGTGACCCACACCCAGTTCCAGCAAGGGCGTCTGCAGCAACTGCACGTCTCTGTGCTGTTGAACCAGAGCATTGCGCCGAAAGGTGGCTGGAGCAAGGCGCAGTTGGGCGAGATGGAAGCCATGGTGCAGCGTGCCGTGGGCTTCGAGGCTGACCGTGGCGATCAAATCAGTCTGACCAGCTTCCCCTTCACGCCTGCCGCCGTCGACCCTAGCTCCTATGGCGAAGCCTGGTGGCAAAAACCGATCCTGCAAAGCGCTATGCGTTACGGCATTGGTACCCTGCTGTGTCTGGTGTTGGTGTTGCTGGGGATACGGCCACTGGTCAAGCATCTGGTGCAACAGAACAAACCGCCAGTGGTGGAAAGAGCCGCGAACGATGAACGTGAGCCGGGCTTTGCGAGTGAGCCAACTGTCGGTAAGAGTCAGAACGGCATGACGCCGAGCATGATGGCAGTGCTGGAGGATATGTTGCCCGGCGAGATGGATTTGCCACCCCTGGGGCTCGAAGAGCTGCCACCGGTGGGCAGTGACTATGATGTGCAGCTCAAGCACTTGCAGCTGCTGGTGGATCAGGAAACTACCCGGGTAACCGAGGTGATCAAACAGTGGGTGAATGGCAACAATGATCGATCTTAATATCAACCAATCGGCTATCGATCTGCAGATCGATGACCTGGAAAAAGCTGCCATTCTGATGCTGAGCATGGGGGAGGAGTCGGCTGCCAAGATCTTCAAGCGACTGAGTCGCGAAGAGGTGCAACGCCTGAGTCGTGCCATCTCCAAGCTGCACAATGTCTCGACCATAGAGGCGAAGTGGATCCTGCAGCAGTTCTTCGGCCAGTACAAACAGCAGAGCGGCATCAGCGGCGCCTCGCGCTCCTACCTGCAGCGCACCCTGGACATGGCGCTGGGCCCCAAGTTTGCCCGCAGCATGCTCGACGGCCTGTATGGCGACGAGGTGCAGAGCGATGTGCAGTTGTTGCAGTGGGTGCCGCCCGAGGTGCTGGGCCGCTTCTTCGTCAACGAACACCCGCAGATGCAGGCCGTATTGCTGGCCTTCCTGCCCTCGGAAACCTCCTCGGCGGTGCTCGACACCTTGCCCCAGAGCCAGCATGACGAACTGCTGTTCCGGGTCGCCAACCTCAAGGAGATCAGCGAGGTGGTGCTGCAGGAGTTGCGCGGCACGCTAGAGCGTTGCCTGGCCTACGTCGCCGAGCAGGCGGGTGCCCAGGTCGATGGTGTGCGCCAGGTGGCGGACATTCTCAACCGTTATCGCGGGGATCGCTCCCAGATGCTGGAGATGCTGCGGCTGTACGATGCCAAGGTGGCGGGGGATATCGAGAAGAATATGTTCGATTTCGACACCCTCAAACGGCAGAGCGCCGATGTGTTGCAGCAACTGTTGCAAGAGGTGCCTTCCGAGACGCTGGCCGTCGCCCTCAAGGGCACCGATGCCCAGTTCCGCAAAGTGGTGCTGGGGGCTATGCCGAAGCGGATGGCACAGGCCATCGACACCCAGATGCAGGGGCAGGGCTCTGTGTCGCTCAGCAAGGTGGCCCAGGCGCGCGGCGAGATCATGCAGCTGGTGCGTAGCATGGTCGAGCAGGGCGAAATCGAGTTCATGTTGTTTGAAGAGCCGGTGGTGAGCTGATGGTCAAACCGCCGCATAGATTGCCGCTGGATGAGCATGCCGCCATCCGGCCCTATCGCTTCCCGGCCCTGAGTCCGAACCTGCCCGGCATGTCCCATCCTGATCCCCAGCAAGCGTTCCAGCAGGGCTACCAGCAAGGGTTGGAGCAAGGTGTCACAGCCGGGCAGCAGACCGGATACCAGGAGGGCTATCAACAAGGACTGGAGCAGGGGCTCAAGGAGGGCGTGACCAAGGGGCTGGGACAGGGCGAACGCCAGGGGCGCGCCCGTTTCGAGCAGGCTCTGGCACCTCTGCAGAGCCTGATGAGTCGTTTGGCCGAGTGGGAACAAGCCCAGCTCGCCAGCCAGCAGGAGTTACTGCTGCAGCTGGTGGAGCAGGTGGCGCAGCAGGTGGTGCAGCATGAATTGCAGCAGGTCCCCGGGCAGCGCGCGGCCTTGGTGGAACAGGTGCTGGCTCGCCTCCCCTCGGAGATAGGGCCGCTGAAAATCTGGCTGCATCCGGACGACGTCGCCGCGTTACAGGCGGTCGGTGTGCGGGAGTGTCAGGGTTGGCCCCTGTTGCCTGAGCCCGCGCTGGCACGGGGCGATTGCCGGATTGGCAGCCCGGAGAGCACGGTCGAATCCCTGTGCGCGGATCGTCTGGCCCAATCCATGGCCCATGTGCGGAGTGTGTTGACAGAGGCGCCATGCTAAGCCGCTGGCAAGAGGGCCTTACACGACTGCAAGCGCCGCTGCCGGCGATTGATGTGACCCGCCACTATGGTCGTCTGGTCCGGGTGACCGGGTTGACGCTGGAGGTGACCGGCTGCCAACTGACGTTGGGCCAGCGCTGCCGGGTTGCCACCCGGGATGGACGCCAGCTAGCGGCTGAAGTCGTCGGTTTTGATCGGGAGATCACCTATCTGATGCCGCTGGAGTTGACCCGGCAGCTGTACGTCGGTGCCCGGGTCGAACCCCTGGACCACGAGGTGGAGCTGTGGCTCGGCGATCATCTGCTGGGGCGGGTGGTCGATGGCCTGTTGCAACCCCTGGACGGCTTACCGCTGGTCAACCAGGGGGATCCGGCCGCGCTGATTATGCCACCGCCGAATCCGCTGCTGCGTCAGCCGGTGACCGAGCCGCTGGATGTTGGCATCCGCGCCATCAATGCCCTGCTGACGCCGGGCAAAGGCCAGCGGCTCGGGCTGTTCGCCGGCTCCGGGGTCGGCAAGAGTATGTTGCTGGGGATGATGACCCGTTATACCCAGGCCCAGGTGGTGATCGTCGGTCTGATTGGCGAGCGGGGGCGGGAAGTGCGGGAGTTTATCGACCACTGTCTGGGGCCCGAGGGGCGCCGCAAGGCCATAGTGGTCGCGGCTCCGGCCGATCAGTCGCCGCTGCAGCGTCTGCGTGCCGCCCAGTTGTGTCATCGTCTGGCCGAGTATTATCGGGATCGGGGCCAGGATGTGCTGCTGCTGATGGACTCCTTGACCCGCTATGCGCAAGCCCAGCGGGAGATAGGTCTGGCCCTGGGCGAGCCTCCGGCGACTCGCGGTTATCCACCGTCGGTGTTTTCCCTGCTGACCCAGTTGGTGGAGCGGGCTGGCAATGGTGAGCAGGCCAGCGGCAGTCTGACCGCGTTTTATACGGTGTTGGCCGAGGGCGATGATCAGCAGGATCCGATTGCCGATGCGGCCCGGGCTATTCTGGACGGTCATATAGTTCTCAGCCGCCAGTTGGCCGAGCAGGGGCACTATCCGGCCATCGATATCAATGCTTCGGTGAGCCGGGTCATGCCCCAGGTGGTAGCGGCTGAACAGTTGGCGCTAGCCACCCGCTTGCGGCAACTGTCGGGGCGCTACCAACAGGTGCGTGAATTGTTACCTCTGGGCGGCTATCAGGCCGGACTGGATCTCGAGATGGATGAGGCGGTACGCCGTCATCCGGCTCTCGCCCGCTTCTTGCAGCAGGGGCTGCAAGAACAAAGTCCGTTCGCCCAGAGCCTGCAGGAGCTGCAGCAGGTGTTGAGCTGATGCTGGTCCGCTACCTGGAGTTGCAGCGCAAGGAGCTGGAGCAGCTGGGGAACCAGCGCGGCCAGATCCTGCAGCGCATCCAGCGTGAGCAGGAGCGTGAACAGACACTGGCGCGCCTCCTGGCCGAGATGGGACAGGGGCTGGATCTGCGGCAGTTATTGATCCGGGAAAACTACTACCATATGCGGCGGCAGATGGAGCGTCTCTGGCTGTTGCAGGTGGATAAGGTGGCGCTGGCGCGCCAGGA
>JBBRVG010000087.1:0-17257 GCA_038247115.1 Enterobacterales bacterium
CGAGGCAGGGGTCGATTTTCAGTTGCAGGGCGAATTCTCGGGCACTCTTTCCAGCGGCGACTCCTACGGTTTACAGATTATTGCGCTGGGGAACGACGGATTTCGGGCAGTCGGGTTTCCTGGCGGTTTGCCGGCCTCTTTTAAAGTCCTGGTGTGGAACATCTACAAGCTGCAGGCGAGGGACTGGGCTCCGGAGCTGGCCAAATGGGGAGCGGGCCAGGATCTGCTGTTGTTGCAGGAGGCCTCCGATGCTCCGGCTCTGGCGAGCTGGTTGGCCTCGGGTCATTGGAGCTGGCAGCAAGTTGCGGCTTTCCGGTTTGAGCAGCGAACTGCCGGGGTATTGAATGCGGCGCAAGATCCAGCCGTTTACAGTTGCTCCTGGCGGGTTCCGGAGCCGTCAAGCCGGATCCCGAAATCCGCACTGATGTCACTCTATCCGTTACAAGGCAGCCGCTATCCGCTGATGGTGGTGAATGTCCACGGCATCAATTTTGAGCTCGGTATGGCCGCCTACAAGAAGCAATTGGAGCAGATCGGCAAGTTAACCCGCAAGTATCAGGGCCCCGTTCTGGTGGCCGGGGATTTCAATACCTGGAATGGTAAACGTCTGGCGTTGTTGCAGCAGATCATGACGCGGAACAAGTTGCAGCCCGTCTCGTATAGCCAGGATGAGCGCATGCGGGTTGGATCCTGGGCGTTGGATCATGCATTCACCCGGGGTTTGACGGTAGCTGCTGCGAGCAGCCAGCGCAGCTCAGGTTCGGATCACAATCCGATCAGCCTGGAATTGCATTACCCCTGAGCGGGTTCCTATCCCGCCAGAGCTTGCCGGCCGGAAACAAAAACGCCTCCCCAATGGGAGGCGTTTGCGTCTATCCACCGACTGGATGTGTGATTACAGGCTTTCGGTGAAGGTCCGAGTGATGACGTCCCGTTGCTGTTCCGGCGTCAGAGCGTTGAAGCGCACGGCATAACCGGAAACGCGGATGGTCAACTGCGGATATTTTTCCGGATTGGCAACGGCGTCTTCCAGCGTTTCACGACGCAATACGTTGACGTTCAGGTGCTGACCACCTTCCACCACAGGATCCAGCTTGACTGGAATTTCGCGGTATTCGATTTGTCCCAGGGTGGCAACGGCCACTGTCTGGTCTTCGGTGAATTCACCCTTGGCACACAGGCAACGGGCTTCTTGCTTGCTGTCGTCCAGCAGCCAGAATGAATTCAGCAGAGTGTCGTTCGCTGCTTTGGTGATTTGGATACCCTTAACCATGTTTGTTTCCTCTCTATGATTCGGGTCTGTCCACCACTGTCTGCAGACTGACCCTGGTTTTGGAGTGCCTCCCTAGGGGAGGAACTGCTCGATTACTTAATGATGTATTATGACTACTACATTAGTAAATTTACGACTTATGTTCAAGTGTTCAAACCCTGCTTTATCTAGGTCTATTGCCGGTTTCTGTTGATATAGATCAATAAAACATGATGTTGTCGCCATGATTGTTGATGGACGATAAATTGCTTGTTTTTCCAATGTTACCATTATGTTGTAAGTTTACTACAAAACAAGGCTTTCTATCTCTCGTCTTGCTCTAAGTCATGGGCTAAATTAAGCTCTGTGCTTTGATTTCACTGGTGATTTTAATCTTATGGCATGCTGGTCCGATGTAATTGGTGCAGAAAAAGAGCAAGCGTACTTCAAGCAGACCCTGGCCTTCGTCCGCCAGGAGCGTGAATCCGGCAAGCTGATCTATCCGCCGGCCAGTGATGTATTCAATGCCTTCAAATATACCGAGTTCGATTCGGTACGCGTCGTCATGCTCGGCCAGGATCCCTACCACGGCCCCAATCAGGCCCATGGTCTCTGTTTCTCGGTGCAGCCGGGTGTCGCGACGCCTCCCTCCTTGGTCAATATCTACAAGGAGTTGGCCCGGGAGATTCCGGGGTTCCGCATCCCGTCCCATGGCCATCTGGTCAGTTGGGCTGAGCAAGGTATCTTGTTGCTCAATACGGTACTGACGGTGGAGGCGGGCAAGGCGCATTCCCATGCCAAACTGGGTTGGGAGCAGTTTACCGACCAAGTGATCGCCACCCTCAACGCCGAGCGTAGCGGCATAGTGTTTTTATTATGGGGCGCTCATGCCCAGAAAAAAGGGCAATTCATCGATCGCCAGCGTCACCATGTGCTGACGGCTCCTCACCCCAGCCCTTTGTCGGCACACAGGGGCTTTCTCGGATGTGGCCATTTTTCCGCCACCAATCAGCTGCTTCAGGCCCAAGGTTTTAGCCCTATCGACTGGCAGTTACCATGAAAGTCGTGATGTAGCACGGCAAAGTGCTGGTTTCTTGCTCGATGGGCGTCACAGAGTCGTTATACTGACAATCCGGGCCTGCTCTGCCAGATAAGGAATGCGCACTATGTTGAGTGAACTGCATCGCGAACATATCAATATTGCCAAACTGCTGGACTTGCTGCGCCAGCAGTTGTTTGCCATCCGCAGCGAGAAGGAAGTGCGCTATCGCCTGCTCCGGGACATCCTCAGCTATCTAAGCGAAGTCTCCGATCAATGCCATCACCCGCAAGAAGACCTGATCTACGATTACTACCTCAAGTATCGCTGCCAGAATGACCAAATCACCGACCGCTTGAAGAACGAGCATGAACTGGTGGTTGTGGCGGGTAAAGAGCTGACCGAACTGGTGGAGATGATACTGATGGATGCGGTGATCCCGCTGGATCAGCTTACCGCGAAGCTTGAGTCTTTCATCGTGCTGCAACAGCGGCACATGGATTTTGAAGAGGGTGAGGTCTTTCCCGAGTTACGCGCCAAGCTGACCGAGGATGACTGGCGGCATCTGGAGCAGAACTGGCGCTACAAGACGGCTGATGATCCGCTGTTCGGGCGCGAAGTGGCCGAGCGGTACCGGGATATTTCCGGCAGCCTCGGGCTGTGAATCGCCTCTGGATATGAAAACGGGCTGCCTTCAGGTAGCCCGTTTTTTTGCGGTAACACGTCAGTATGTGATTAGAAATTCAGTTCGCTGGCGCCTTCGTAGGCCAGATCAATGGACTCTAACTCCTTCTGTAAACGGTATTTTTCCTTCAGCGCTTCAATCTCCCGCCACTTTCGTTTTTTGGCAGCATTGCGGGCGCTGCGTGTTTCGCTGTCAACAACGACCAGATCATCGACTTCCAGATTGAACCTTTCCATGGCCTCTCCTTTACCGCAGTAGTCATCGTATTTGGATATATCACACCCGGAGTGAAAATAAAATCATTCTGTGACGACTTGATGACAATCTGCTAACGCTATCAAACGCAAGAAAAAGGCCTCTAACGAGGCCTTGAAGAGCAATGAAAGAATGTATCTGATTGAATCTTTATGCCAGGTGCTGTTGCAGCAGGGTTTCCAGCTTCTCCTGATCGATGGCGAAGTTGCGAATGCCTTCGGCCAGCTTCTCGGTGGCCATAGGATCCTGGTTTTGCTGCCAGCGAAACTCGGCTTCACTCAAGGGCTGCGGGCGGGGTTGTCCGGTCACAGTGGGTTGCAGACGGCGGGGCAATACCCCCTCGCGACGAGATAACTCCTCGAGCAGGGCCGGGCTTATGGTCAGCCGATCGCAACCGGCCAGGGCGAGAATTTCACCGACGTTGCGGAAGCTGGCACCCATCACCACGGTCGGGTAGTCATGGCGCTTGTAGTAATCGTAAATGGTGCTGACGGATAACACGCCTGGATCCGTATCGGCTGTGTAGTCGGCCTGCGGGTTATGCGTCTTGTACCAATCCAGAATGCGGCCCACAAAGGGGGAGATGAGGTAGACACCGGCTTCGGCACAGGCGCGGGCCTGGGCGAAGCTGAACAGCAGGGTCAGATTGCACTGAATGCCTTCGCGCTCCAGCACCTCCGCCGCCTTGATCCCTTCCCAGGTCGCCGCCAGCTTGATCAGGATGCGCTCGTTCGGAATACCGGCTTGGTTATACAGGCGGATCAGTTTGCGGGCCTTGTCGATGCTGGCTTGGGTATCAAACGACAGGCGGGCATCCACTTCGGTGGAGATGCGTCCCGGTACCAGGTTGAGGATTTCACAGCCCAGACTGACGGCCAACTTGTCCGCCGCTTCCTTGACCTGTTGCCGGGGATCCGGGGTCTGCGTGCGGGCCCAGCTCGCGGCGGCTGTCAGCAAGGCGGCATATTGCGGCATCTCGGCGGCTTTGAGCAGCAAGGAGGGGTTGGTGGTGGCATCCTGCGGCTGATAGCAACGAATGGCCTCAATATCGCCGGTATCTGCAACAATAGTGGTCAGACGCTTGAGTTGTTCTAATTGGTTTTCCATGGCGGAGGCTCTCGGTAAGGCTACAGACAAACGTGCAGTGCACATCCGCTCGCGCTTTGAGATGGGGCGGCGGATTTCCTGAACCAGTAAACGAGGGATGAGCGCTGAGTGCAAGTCCAGATCATCAAAGCTTGCAGGAAAGCGATTTTATCGCCGCTGGTCGAGCCAGTGCACCGTTGCGCTATCGTTTGCGCGATGAGCGCACCTGGGGGTTGAGCCAGAGGCTCTGTCCATCGGCTTTGCCGTAGTACTAAGCCTCTAACAAAAAGTCCCCAACAAAAAGCCGCTAACAAAAGCGGCTTAGTGGTGTTTGCTTGCGCTGCGTTATCGCTCAGCCCGCCAACTCTTTTTTGTCGAAGTAACGTTTCAGGAATAACGCCACATAACCGAGTCCGGCGGCCCAGAGAATAAACCAGAACCAGCGGAAGAAGGTAAAGGTCGAAGCGTCCGGACCATCGACTACCTCGATATGGGTGACATTCGGGAACTGCGACAGCATGTTGATGCGCCAGCCGTAGGAGGTGATCCGCGCCAGCTTCTTCTCGAACTCCAGCGTCTTGGCCTTGGCTTGCACATCGGCGGAGTCAAATTTGAAGTAGAACGGAAAACTCCAGCGAGTATCTTCGTTACGGAATACCCGCACCTTCTCGCCATCCTGGGCAGTGTAGATGTAATAGACATCCATGGTCGGACCGTCGGCCGGGTTCTCTTTACCGATGGGGCCATCCTTATCGACCCGTTTGACCTCGACGCCTGTGATGGTGGCTATGCTCCTCTCTGGCAGGTAAAAATCCAGCCACAGACCGGAGATCAGAGTGATCAGGCCGAGAGCGCCAAAGGTAATTTTTTTCAGGTTTGAGCTCATGATGACTCCTGTTGAGCAGATCCGCGCCAGATAGGCTTGATAGTAGCGTCAGATGAGGCAGGCGTCAGCTCTCTTCTGCGGTTGTGTGGCAAGGCACGGCTCTGGCGCTGATTAGTCGCCGTATTGGCTTTCCATCCAGGCTTCGAGGATGAGAAGCGCCGAGATACCATCCACCATACCCTTCTCCAGGGCCCGATAGCCACCGCGTTCGAACAGTCGAGCCCGGGCATCCGTGGTGGTCAGCCGTTCATCCTGCAGATCCACCACCACACCGAAGCGGCCATGTATCCGGTTGGCAAACTTGCGCGCCCGTTGGGTGAGGGGCTGTTCTGTGCCATCCATATTCAACGGCAGGCCCACCACCACCCGATCCGGTTGCCACTCCTGCAGCAACTTGTCGATCTCCTCCCAGTTGGGGACGCCATCATTGGCCTTGAGGGCACGCAGTGGCTGGGCTGAGCCTGTGATCTCCTGGCCGATGGCGACGCCTATGCTGCGGGTGCCGAAATCAAATCCCAGCAGGGTGCGTTGTCCTGGCTCTTTCATGGCCGATCCTTGTTCATGGGCTAGGCGTGCCCGGCTTGTGGCGCGACGCGCCAGATATCGATGCCCATGGCATGGGTGGCAGCCAGCCACTTATCCTGCCAGGGGGTTTGAAAGAGCAGCTCGGAGGTGGCCGGCAGAGTCAGCCAGCTGTTATCGAGCAGCTCTTGCTCCAGCTGGCCCGCTTCCCAACCGGCATAGCCGAGGGCCACCAGGAACTGCTCCGGTGCATTCCCGGTTGCCAGCTCCTTGAGAATATCCAGCGAGGTGGTGATCATCAGATCGTCGGTCAGTTGTAGCGAACTGTGAAGGCCCAGGCGTGGCGAGTGCAGCACGAATCCCCGGTCGGTATTCACAGGTCCACCGGCCAGCACAGGATGGTGTGACAGCTCTAAATTGACATCCTCGATCTTCATCTGGGTCAGCAGGTGATGCAGGTCCATATCCAGCGGCACCGTCAGCGTCAGCCCCATGGCGCCCTTGGCGTTATGTTCGCAGACGTAGATCACCGAACGGGCGAAGAAGTTATCCTCCATGGTCGGCATGGCAATCAGAAGATGGTTTTGTAGATAACTCATCCGGTTGGTGTTCTCCAATTCTGGCCTGCGGGGCCGGCTTGGCCCCCGCAGGCGGTAAAGCAGTGGCGAGGCGCCATGCGCCCGGCCCCGCGCGTGTTACCCGGCCGCCGCTTCCAGACGCCGCTCTATGGCATCCATCAGCAGGCCTGTAATGCTGACCGGGAACATGGCTTCGATCTCGCGAATACAGGTCGGGCTGGTGACGTTAATTTCGGTCAGCCGGTCGCCGATAATATCCAGGCCGACAAAGATCAGCCCTTTTTCCTTGAGCTTGGGGCCGACGGCACGGGCTATGGCCCAGTCGCTGTCGGTCAGCGGGCGTGGCTCGCCACGGCCGCCAGCGGCCAGGTTGCCACGGGTTTCCCCTTGGGCCGGGATCCGCGCCAGGCAGTAGGGCACGGGCTCGCCATCGATGACCAGTACCCGCTTGTCGCCGTCCTTGATCGCCGGCAGATAGGTTTGTGCCATACAAAACCGGCTGCCGTGTTCGGTCAGGGTTTCGATGATGACACCGACATTGGGATCATCGGCCTTCAAGCGGAAGATCGAGGCGCCGCCCATGCCATCCAGGGGTTTTAGGATCACATCCTGATGCAACTGGTGGAAGGCGCGCAGCTTGGCAGCCGAGCGGGTGACCAGCGTGGTCGGCGTGTGTTCGGCAAACCAGGCGGTGAAGAGTTTTTCATTGGCATCGCGCAAGCTTTGCGGCTTGTTGACGATGAGCACGCCCTGCTCTTCGGCGCGCTCGAGCATGTAGGTGGCGTAGATAAATTCGGTATCGAACGGCGGATCCTTGCGCATCAGGATCACATCCAGCTCGGCCAGCGGTTGATCCAGCAGATCGCCGAACTCGAACCAGCTCTCGCTGTTGTCCCAGACGCTCAGGGTGCGCATGGTGGCAAAGGCTTGGCCCTGCTCCATGTAGAGGTCATCCATCTCCATGTAATAGAGCTCGTAACCCCGGCGCTGTGCCTCCAGCAACATGGCAAAGCTGGAGTCTTTCTTGATTTTGATGGACTGAATCGGGTCCATCACTATGCCCAGTTTAATGGCCATTGCTTAAGTATCCTTATGCCAGATCGCCGAAGCGACATTGTAATGCGGTGATGGCCGTCAGGCCGGCGGTTTCAGTGCGCAACACCCGGGGTCCCAGCAGCATATCGGCAAAGCCGTGCTCGCGGGCCAGCTCGATTTCCGCCGCCGAGAGGCCGCCTTCCGGGCCAATCAGCAGCCGGATGCCATGGCTTGGCTCGGGCAGGGTATTGATGCTGTACGGCGCGCGCGGGTGCAGATTGAGCTTGAGCTCTTCGGTCGGCTCGGCCAGCCAGGCTGCCAGCTCCATGGCCGGACGTATCTCGGGGATGCGGTTACGGCCACACTGCTCGCAGGCGCTGATGGCAATCTTCTGCCACTGTTCGAGTTTCTTGTCCAGTCGCTCGCCGCCGAGTTTGACCCCGCAGCGCTCGGAAAACAGCGGCGTGATGACGGTAACGCCGAGCTCCACCGATTTCTGGATGGTGAATTCCATCTTGTCGCCCCGGCTGATCACCTGGCCAAAATGAATCGCCAGCGGCGATTCCACTTCGACCGGATCCAGCTCTGCCAGCTGCACCGTGACCTGCTTCTTACCGACCGCCTGAATGGTGGCCGGATACTGGCCGCCCCGGCCATCAAACAGCACCAGCTCTTGCCCGGCCTGCATGCGCAACACGCGGCCGATATGGTTGGCGCCATCCTCACTCAGATCCAATAACGCATGACTGGAGAGGGGACCTGGCTCATAAATTCGTGGCACTCGCATCAGTGACACTGCTCCTCGACAAAGGGGTTGTGGTTGCCTTGCGCCCGGGCGATCAGGGCATCGCGCTGACATTCCCAGGGGGTGACCGGATAACTGCGGTCCCAGGCGGTAAAGAGTCTGAGCTGTTGCTCGGCAATGCGCAGCTTATACTGCTGCGCCATATAAAGGTAGGTGCGGGCGATGGCGCCCCGGCTGCGAACCGGCGGTTGTACCCGCTTACCGGCAAAGTCCACCACCATGCTGCATTGGCCATATTGGCTGGGCTTGGCGCCCCACTCGGAGTAGCGGTAGTTGGCGCGATCGCCATTCACCTCGCCGATCGCTGGGACCAGATTGTGCATATCGCCCTCCATCAGGGCGAACACCTTATCGCTGGCGACGCAATTCTTGCGGCCGCCCTGTTGCCAGCACTGACGCTGGTGGCCAAATTCCCAGGCCGGCACTATGTGCTCCCACTCGATGCGGCCGGCGCGGGCGGCCTGCTTGCGCGGCTCATAGCCACAGCTGTCCCAATCCGGCGTCATCTTCTTGCCCTGATAACGGATGGTACAGCCGCAATAGAAGCTGGGCTGCTCCGGGTTGGCTTTGTAGATCTGCAACAGGGCCTTTTTGGCTTCGACAAAGGTCTTGGGCTCGCCCTCGGCGGCGGCCGCCGAGCCGCAGGCCAGCAGTGTCAGTAGGGTAACCAGCGGCAGGGATAACCGCGGGTGGCGCAGGGATAACAGAGAGTGGCGCAGGGATAAAAAAGTACGACGCATGGGATCTCGCTGAAGTGGCAGATAAACCGGCGTACCTGTCAGGGCTGACAGGGCGCCACGAAGGGCTAAGAATACCATCCGACGGGGAGAAGGAAAGGGCTGCGCGGTTGACGCCCGTGCCACAACGGCTAGACTCGGACACTCATTCATGCGTAGCCAGCAAGGCAAGGAGTCGCAATGTCGTATCGTTCCGTCATCGGTCTGGGTGTGGCCGGAAATTTCGCCGGTCATCTGGAGCAAGCTGGCGAGGCCCGTGATTTTGTTGCGGTCAAGGTCAAGGAGGCCATAGCGCCGAAGGCCATTTTCCCGTTTTATCTTCCCGAGGGTGCCGGTGGTTTTCTGGCGACCTACCCGCTGAGCCATGAGGCGATCCGTTTCCCGCAAGGGGCCGACAATCTGCAAATAGAGCCGGAAGTGGGGCTCTTGTGTGATATCGACTACCGCGACGGTCGTGTGGTCGCCCTGACGCCGCGGGCCTTCGGTGCCTATAACGACTGCTCCATCCGCAAGGAAGGGGCGCGCAAAATCTCGGAGAAGAAGAACTGGGGCGCTGCCAGCAAGGGCATAGCCGCCGAGTTGCTGCCGCTGGATCACCTGCAGCCGGGTGGCGTGCTGGATGGCTATCGCATCGCCAGTTTCCTGTTGCGCGACGGCCAGTGCCACGCCTATGGCGTTGACAGTGCCGTGGTGGATTACAGCTATTTTCACCAGACTCTGCTCGACTGGATCATCGAGAAGATGAACGAGCAAGTGGATGAGGGCCCGGCCGAAGATATCGCCGCCCTGCTCAAGGCCAGCGGCTATCCGGCGCAGGCGCTGATTTCGATTGGTGCGACCCGCTATACCCAGTTCGGCGAGAGCCATTTCCTGCGGGTTGGCGATCACAGCGTCGTCGTGCTCTATCCTGCGGATCGCTACGATGCCGCGGCCATAGCCCAGCGCGTGGCGAGCGGGCAGTTGCAGGGCGAAGGGCTCTCGGTGCTGGTGCAGCAGGTGATCTGAGCATCTCGAGGGTAACCAACATCAAACAGAAGGCCGGGAAATCCCGGCCTTTTTGTTTGGGGTGCGTGCTACTCCGAAGCCAAGGGTGGCTGGGCCGTGTGCTCCGGAGCCGAGCTGAGCAGCTCTGTGCTGTCACTCTGGATCAGGCTGAGGTAACGCTCATATTGGCGCAATACGTCGGCGCTGATCTCGTCCCGGGTCAGATACTGGATGTCATATCCGGCGCGGCCATCGGCAAACAAGGTCATGGCCTCATAGAGCCGCAGGTTCTGATCCCCGCTGTGAGCGGCCGCCAGCGGATTGAAGGCCGGTAATGGTCTGGACTCCAGCCGTACGCCGTAATAGAAGTCCCGTCGTCCCTCCTGGGGGATCACCAGGGCGCACTGCTGCTCGTCGAGGCGTTCAACCCGACTGTTCATGCCGCGCTCATTGAGTTCGCTACTGACACTCTGTAACGCGGGCAGGGCCGACTGCTCCAGAAAGCGCACCGCTTCCCGGGGGCCGGTATGACGCACCAGCCGATCCAGGCGCGAGCGCCAGTGTTTGCCATTCCAGAAGTCCGAGGCGGGCGAGAGGCGCCGGGTCGAATGGGCCTTGTCGGCCTGCAGGCCGCGCCACAGGCTGTAGCACAGCAATAATATGATGCCGGTGAAAGGCAAGGCCGCAATCAGGGTCATGGATTGCAGGGCCGCCAGACCGCCGGTGGCCATCAGGACTCCGGCCGTGAGCCCCAGCAGCAGCGCCCAGAACAGTCGCTGCCAGACCGGTGAGCGTTCGTGGCCCTGGGTCGCTATGTTGTCGATGACGAAGGCTCCCGAGTCGGCCGAGGTGACAAAGAAGATGCTGATCAGGATCACCGCCAGTGCCGAGGTGATGTCAGAGCCCGGTAGCAGATCGAAAAAGTTGAACAGCAGGGCGTCCACATTGCTGGCGGCTGCGGCCAGCTCGGTGTGACCGCCTTGCAGCGTCATCCAGATGGCGCTGTTGCCAAACACCGTCATCCACAACAGGTTGAAGGCGGTGGGGACAAACAGCACGCCGAGAATAAACTCGCGGATGGTACGTCCCCGGGAGATGCGGGCGATAAACAGGCCGACAAAGGGTGACCAGGAGATCCACCAGGCCCAGTAGAGCAGGGTCCAGTTCCCAAACCAGCCTTGTTGATTGGGCTCGGTATAGGTGAAGGTGCGGAAGGTCAGCTCCGTCAGTTGCGACACATAGTTGCCGATGTTTTCCGACAGGGCGCCGAGAATGAACTCGGTGGGACCGGCAAACAGCACAAACAGCAACAAGACAATGGCCAGCAGCAGATTGAGCTCGGAGAGGCGGCGCACCCCCTTGTTGAGCCCCGAGACTGCCGAGGCCCCGGCCAGTGCTATCACCACGCCGATCAGGCCAAAGCGAAAGAGTTCCCCCGAGGTATCCAGGCCCGTCAGTCGGGTGATCCCGGCCGAGAGCTGCAGCACGCCATAGCCTAAGGTGGTGGCGATACCGAAGATGGTACTCACCAGGGCAAACACATCCACGGCATGACCGATAGGGCCGCGAATACGCTCCTTGAAGATGGGATAGAGTCCGGAGCGGATGGTCAGCGGCAGATTGTAACGAAAGCCGAAATAGGCCAGCACCAGGCCGACGATGGCGTAGATGGCCCAGGCGTGAAATCCCCAGTGGAAGAAGGTGGTGACCATGGCCTCACGGGCCGCTTCCGGGGTGGATGGCAGGGCCTGCGGTGGTGACTGGAAGTGCATCATGGGTTCGCCAACCCCGAAATACATCAAGCCAATGCCCATACCGGCCGCGAACAGCATGGCGAGCCAAGAGGCAAAGCTGAACTCGGGGCGGGCATCATCGGGGCCGAGGCGGATCTTGCCGTAATCGCTGATGGCTAATACCAGCAGCAGGATCAGAAACAGGCCGACCGCCAACACATAGAACCAGCTGAAGTGCTGGGTGATCCAGCTTTGGCCTGCGCCAAAGAAGCGGGCCGCCGCCTCGGGGGCGAGCGAGCAGGTCAGCAGTAGCAGACCGATCAGCAATAAACTGGGAACTAATATGGGGAGCGACAGGGTACAACGCGGCGCTGTCGAGGGTGATGGAGTGGTCACAATAAGCTCCTTTTGACGTGGCAAAATCGAGATCTTGGCCACGGGTTCATGACAGGAAGAATTCAGGGTGTCAGAGCGACACAAGACTCCTAATTAGGCGCAAAAGGGAGGGATTTTGCTTCTTTTTTGCTCGGTTGTCGTTTCGGTTATTTCTGGTTCACCCTTCGGGGTGGGTTTTGATTGGAGCCTTTACGCCGCAACCAATGGCTGGCCACAATGGCGGCACAGGTAGCGGCTTTGACCGCGCTGCACCTTGTTATGCCGGCGCAGGCTCAAGTGATGGGGCTGGCAGGCGCACCGGTAGGCAAACAGCGGCCCCTGCAAGCTGCTGATATCCAGCTGGTGGGTCACCCGGGGCGCCAAGCCGAACACCTGCCGCATCATGGCCTGCCAGGCTCTGCCGTGGGGCGCGACCCGGCCATGACGGGCAAACACCAGCAGATGGGCCAGCTCATGGGCGATCACCTCGTGCAAAAACAAGGTTTGGTTCTCGACCAGCAACACCGGATTCAGGCGGATTTCCCATCGCTGCAGATGGGCTGTGCCTGCCGCCTTGCCGCGCTGGTTGTAACTGAGTTGCGGACGTGGCCAGCTCTGTTGCAAGGCTTGTTCAGCTTGCTGCAGCCGCTGGCTCAGGGCTTCTTCGCACCGAGCCATCAGCTGCGGATCCAGCGATACGCCGCTGCTGCGCCGTCGGGTGCGGGCCTGTGGCTGCGCCGCCGGGACATGAGGTTGCGTGGCCGGGACGGGCTCTGGAGCTCTGAGCCGATCACTCAGGCGTTTGAACAGACTCATGGGACTATGTGATGCCAAGGCTTAGGGGAGGTTTTGGCTATGATGCGATGCCGCCGCCACGCTGGCAACTCGCGGCATTGCTGTGCGGGAAAAATCGTGATGCTGGAAAAAAAGAACCCCGCAGAGCGGGGTAGGCAAAATGAAGGTTGCAGCATCAACATAATTAGCCTCGCATGGAGATGTTACCGGCCGATGACAGGCCGCAAGACCCGCCATGGAATTCTTGGCTCCTGGCATCACCCCAGCGTACTATCGGGCGCCTGCTCTAAATGAAAAGTCCTGTGCTGATAAGGAGGCGAGATGCCCGAGCTGTATCTGTTTTATGTCGGTGGCAATGCCGGAAAATCGAATATCGAAGTCCATGATATCCAGTTTGTGGTGGCTGAGAGCGTGGAGGCGGCGATCCCCCATCTGCAGGCCGCCTGGTTTGGTGATGCGGACAAGTTGCACCTGGATGGCTACCAAATCGTGCGCTGGGTCGGCGGCTATGATGTGCAGTTGCAGCCCAAACGCTCGGCCGCAGCGCAGAAGCTCTACTTCGTCAATGTCGGTGGCTACAGTCCCCATACCCTGGCGGAGTTACATGACTTCGGGCTGTTTGTGGCCCCTGATGCCGCCGCTGCCAAGCAACAGGCGCTGGCCTCCTTGCTGGTGGGCTCGGCCCAGCAGCACAAGGACAATCTCAAGGACGTGGATAACCAGCTGCTGCTCGATCAGTTGCAGGGCTTCCATATTCATCTCGAACCTAATCCCCATGGTCAGCCGGATCCGATCCTGTGGCAGGGCTATAGGCCAATCGGCCGCAAAACCAGCTAGCGCTGGATGGCACTCCGCCCCGGGTCCAGCTCTCTATCCTCGATAAGGGGCTGGATACGGGGCGGATCAGCTCAGGATGCGGGTACGGAAGGCGTCGTGGCGCTGGCTGCCGATGCACTGCCAAGCAGAGGCTCATGATGGGCGCGCCACCTATGTCGGGCGAGCATCAGCGCTTTATGATGACTGGCGAGGATGATGGCTTTTGATACGTAGACAATCCTCCTTGTTGCTATTGTCCGCATTCCGGCAATTTAATACCGAGCTCCGCTGGCTGGTATTTATTTTGGCCTGCACGCATTCATCTTTATGTTGATTCGCCGCATTCGTGCAATCCACGACGTCATTATTATTCCGCACATTTACTTTGGCGCGCACGCATTCATCTTTATGTTGATTCGCCGCATTGCTGCAATCCACGACGTCATTATTATTCTGCACATTTACTTTCGCCCGCACGCATTCATCTTTATGTTGATTCGCGGCATTACTGCAATCCACGACGTCATTATTATTTCGCACATTTACTTTGGTGCGCACGCATTCATCTTTGTGCTGATTGGCCGCATTGCTGCAGTCCACAGCGGCCATAGCCATGCCGCTAACACAGAAACTCAATGCAGAAAACAGTGCCAACATATTTTTATTCATCATGATTAACCCTCGGTTCAGCTTTAATTATTTATGGGTGGGGATAAACCCCTGCGTGTTTAACGCTGAATAAAGGGTGACATGGTGGATATTCAGTTATCAATCTGGGAATGGCGCTCTTTACAATAACTTTCAATTTTAAATAACCATAATAAATACATATAAATATAAGATTTAAATCACCGGCTTATACCAGGTAAATAGATATAGAAAGCTGACTGGATGCTGAATCAATAGAGCATTTAGCAAATCAGCGCAAATATGCGGCGCATGATATTGGCCGCTCGGCGCGGATCTTGTGCCGCCCTTTTTCCGCTGCGGCGGCTGTCAGTCGAGGTGCCCGTCAGCCGCAGTGCCTGTCAACCACGGGCGGGAGCGGGGAGCGGGAACAGGCGGTCGTAGGCCAGGTTGTAGCCGAAGGCGTAGAACACATAGAACAGCGAGAAGCCGATATCCAGCCACAATGCCTGCCACAGCGAGATGCCGAGCCACAGCGCGGTCAGCGGCAGGGCAACCAGCATAAAGCCCAACTCGAACAGCAGCGCATGCAGCACCCGCTCGGGCAGACGTTTCTCCAGGCGTCCCAGGCGGCGCAGCATCCAGTGATCCACCGCCAGGTTGTAGAGGTAGTTCCAACCGGCCGCCAGCAGCGAGATGCCGAACGCCAGCGGGCCGAGATGGTCCACCGGTTGGCCGGAGATGGCGCTGAACAAAGGGATCGAGATCAAAAGCCCCACCACCTCGAAACCCAGGGTATGCCGCCAGCGATCGGCACCGGTACGTAACTGCATGGAACTCTCCTGTGAAGCTCGTGTGTCGCAATGGTTGGGCAATCTATATAGTTATTGCTATAGAACCAAGTTAGTAACTATCAGGAAACCAGATAGATGAAACTGTCATTGGAGAGTCTGCAGTGGCTGGTAGTGGTGGCCGAGCGTGGCTCCTTCTCGGCGGCCGCCCGTGTGCTCGGCAAGGCGCAATCGGCGGTCAGCACGGGAATTGCCAATCTGGAGATCGACTTGGGGTTGACCCTGTTTGACCGCAGTGGCCGTCTGCCGCGCCTGACCCTGGCTGGCGAGCGCATGGTGGCCGAGGCGCGCGCCCTGCTGGCGCAACAGGGGCAACTGCAGGCGGTGGCGGCTGAACTCGCGGCTGGCGTCGAGGCGCGGCTGACCCTGGCCATCGATGATGGCTCCTTGCTACCTTGGCTGGCGCCGGTGCTGGAGCAGTTGGCCGGGCGCTATCCATCCCTGGAGCTGGAGCTGCTGTTTCCGATGATGGAGGATCTCGACGAGATGCTGCTAAGCGGCAGGGCCCAGCTCGGCGTCGGCTATCAGGGGATGACGACTCCGGCGGCACTGGCGCGCTTTGGCCTAGGGCAGATGGCGATGCCGCTGGTGGTGGCTCCGGGTCATCCGTTGGCCCAGATGGCGGCGCCTGCACTGGCGGATCTGGGGCGCTATCGCCAGCTGCTGGTCACCGGCCGCCAGCCCGGGGTGGAGCGGGAGCGCTTCCGGCTATCGACCACCATCTGGTGGGCGGAAGGGGATCTGAGTGTGCTGGAGTTGGTCAAACGAGGCCTGGGCTGGGCCTCGGTACCGGCCTTCTTGCTGACCGACGCGCTGGCCCGTGGCGAGGTAGTGCGCCTGCCCGATGCCGCGCTACCGGTTATTCCGGCGCTGCCCATCGAGCTGCTGTGGCCCAGTGCCCGGGCGCTGGGCCCCGCCGCCCAATGGCTGCGTCAGGCGCTGCAAGCCCATCGCCTGTAAGTCGCGGGCTTGTCAGCGCGACCTCGTGGCTGGCGGTGCTGGTGGCTGGCGGGGCTGCGCCCCGGCGTGAGCGCGGGCTTTTTCGCTGCGACGTTCTGGTCTGCTCCAGCACTTTGCGCTACCTTGGCCGCCATGGTGCCGAAGATGGCTGCCGGACGGTTCCGGGCAGTGCAGGCGCCCCATGAGGCAGATAAGTGATGACAACCCACGACGAGATGCAGCAGGTACTTGAGGATCTGGCGGCCCACGGCCTGCCCGCCGTTCAGATCACCCCGCTGGCACAGGCACCGGCCCGTGCCACCAGTAGCAAATTTGGCGGCCTGCCCTGGTGGCCGCGTGCGTTAGCCTACCCACAGAGCTTCGCCGGTGCGCCCTTGTCGCTGCTGGCCCAGTTCAATCTGGCCGAGCTGCCGCCGTTGCCGTTGTGGCCGCGTCAGGGCTTGCTGCAGTTTTTCCTGGCTCAGGATGAGAGCTATGGCCTGGATTTCGAGCGCCCGCTGGAGCAGGTGCTGGCCAGCCCCGATGGCTACCGGGTGATCTTTCATCCGGACTGTGACGGCGAGGCGCTGAGTGCGGCCGAGCTGCCGACGCCGCCGGCCGAATCCTTGTTGCCGCTGGCGGGGGAATATGCGCTGCGCTTTGCGGCCGTGAGCGATCTGCCAGCCCCCAGTGACTACCGCTTCGAGGCCATAGCCCGGGAGATGGATAACCTCGATGACACTCTCATCGATAAGCTGTTTGATGCGGGGCTCGGCACCGGCAGCAAACTGGGGGGCTACGCCTATTTCACCCAGGAAGATCCACGGCCATACGCCAAGACCCAGCTGCAGAGCCAGCAGCCCTGGCTGCTGTTATTCCAGATGGACACTCATGATGAAGACGATGGCGTCTGGATCATGTGGGGCGATTGCGGGGTGGGGAATTTCTTTATCGAGCCGGAACGGCTGGCGGCAGGGGATTTTTCAAGGGTTTGGTATAACTGGGACTGTTGCTGATTGTGGGCGGAGGTTCTCTCCGCCCTGCCGCCCAGGGTCGGGAACGGATCTGCCTGATCCGGTCCCGCCTGGTCGGCAATGGCGTCTTGCCCACCTGCGGTGAGCGGCGGCGGGTCAAGGGGGAAAAGGCCTCCCCCTTGACAATCCCGGGCCCGAGCGTGTGCCGACTGCCGGGAAAGCCCCGTGCTCCGGGTCGTCTTCCACCGGCCGGGAGCCACACGCCATCCATGGCGTGACGCTC
>JBBRVG010000088.1:0-17162 GCA_038247115.1 Enterobacterales bacterium
AGCTGTCTATCGAGGCCATGACCTTGCATGGCGCCAAGGGCAAGGAAGCGGATCAGGTGATCCTCTGCGGTCTGGAGAGCGGGCGTCATGGTTTGCCGTCGGAAAAGGGAACCCATCCGCTGATAGCCGCTTTGTTGCCGAGGCCGGAGGCGTTTGCCCATGCCGAAGAGCGGCGCCTCTTGTATGTGGGGCTAACCCGGGCCCGGCAGCAGGTCTTCTTACTCGCAGATCGGGCGCGACCATCGCCGTTTGTCCAGGAACTGCTCACTGAGGGGTATCGTCTGGATGTGGCTGGGGCCTAGTTAGGGTTTGGTTCCGGGTTTTCCGTCGGGGATATGTAGACAGTAAATAGTTAGCTCAGTGGTGCGCAAAAAACTACCGCGTCAGTGCCAGCACTGACGCGGTTAAAGCAAACAACCAGGAAGGTCAAAGGCTCTTAATCAAAAGAGAGGGACTGGCAGCCGGGGGCCACCATATCAAAGAGCATGGGGGTCTGCTCTTGTAGTGCGGAGGTGACATGCAGTGGTTTGGCGCAATGTTGACCCATCAGATCTAAGAAGGGTGAGCCGCTCTGGGTCTCGGTCGTCAGGAGCAGACTCAGCAACAGGCCCAGTCCCAGCAACAAGGGCAACCACAGCGCAAGGGGACGCCGCTGCTGGGCATATGCCGGAGTGAGGTGCGCGGCAGGGAGTGGATGGAGGATGATCGCCATGAGCAACTCCTGATGGACTGAGTGCGACTCGATATGCCCACGCTAGCTTGCGAAGATGAAACAAAAATGACAGGGTCGCGAGTAGGAACGAAAGTAGGTGCGAAAGAGGGATGGATCGAATCGCCAGTATTTACTCGCCGCGTAGAGCGACCACGGGATCCTGACGCATGGCGCGTAAGGCGGGAGCAATTCCGGCGGCCAGCCCTACCAGCGCCGAACACAACAGTGCCAATAACAGATACAGCGGGTGCAGGGTGAGGGGCAGTGCAGGCAGCACCAGCGACAACAGTTTCTGAATTGCCAGCAACAGGCTGACTCCCAAGAGGCCTCCCAGCAGCGCCAGCGTCATGGCTTCGCCAAGAAACAGCAGCAGGATCCAGGTCCGCTGACAGCCTAATGCCTGGAGTAAACCAATCTCCGGGATCCGCTCCTGCTGGGCTATGCTCATGATGCTAAAAATCCCCACGGCGCCAATCAGCAAGGAAATGATGCCCAAGCCGCCGATGGCCGCTTTGACAATGGTCAGTATCTTGTCGAGGCTGGTTAGCATGTCTTGCTGCGAAAACAGGGTGAAATCTTCAGCGCCGTGGCGTGCGATCAACAGCCGTTTGATGCTGGCACTGATTTGAGCCTCGCTATAGCTGGCCTGATAGATGAGATCTATCTCCTGCAACCCCTCCTGATTGAACAGGGCCTGAGCATGGGCCGCCGGAATATAGACCATATCATCCAGATCAAAGCCTAAAAATTGCCCCTTGGGCAGCATGACGCCCATGACCCGGAAGCGACGATCACCGACCCGGATCACGGCGCCGGGGGCATTGCCGCTGGGGAACAACTCCCGGGCTACGGTGGCGCCCAGCACCGCATAGGCCCTAGGCATGGCCGAATCGTCTGCGGGCAGAAAACGACCCTGTGCCAACGCGAAGCGCCACCCGGCTGCCGCTTGGTGGTTGGTCCCCAGTATCGCGGTCTGGCGGGTCAAACCGCCGGTGCGGACTTCCCCTTGGCCCTGCACCACCGGAATGGCGGCTTCAATGCCGGGTAGACGCCGCAGTATATCGGCATCCAGCAGCAACAGCGGGCGGCTACTGGCCAGTAAGCCCTGGGGGCCGCCCGAAGTTTCACTCTTGCCGGGGGAGACGGCAATCAGTCGGGAGCCAAATTGTGAAAAGCTCTCCAGTAGATAGAGACGCAGCCCTTCGCCAATCCCAGTCAGGGTGGTGACCGAGGCGATACCAATGGCAATACCCAGCGCCGAGAGCAGGCTGCGGGTGCGACCTGCCAGCAGGGCACACCAGAGCCAGCGGAGCAGGTCGGGTAATCTCATAGCTGGCTACTCCGCAAACTGGCCACGGCATCTTTGCTGGCGGCTTGCCGTGCCGGGATCCAGCTGAACAGTACGCCTGTGCCCATGGCCGCCAATGGCGCCATCAGTGTTGCCAGCCAAGGGACTTCGATGGGAAAGTCTGGCCACAGCCAGGCTGCGACACCGACGCAGAAGTAGCCCACTAGGAGTCCGCCCAGGGAGCCTGCGGTTGACAGGATCAGGGCTTCGGTTAAAAACAGGGTGCGGATAGCGCGGGCATTGGCTCCCAGCGCCTTGAGCAGACCGATTTCGCCAGTGCGTTGATGGGTGCTGACTAGCGCCAGATTCATCATCATGATGCCGGAGACCAGCAGACTGATGGCGCCTATGCCTGCGACGGCCAGGGTCAGGGTCAGCAGGATCGAGTTGAACGTTTGCAACATGGCATCGCGGCGCATGACGGTGACATCCAGTACGCCCTGATGGCGCTCGCGCATGTGCTGTTCAAGTTTTCGGATCAACCCGGGCATGGCTTGGCCGCCGAGCGGCTGGATCATCAGACGAAATAGTCCTTGGGTATTAAACAGCGATTGGGCGGCACCGACCGGGATCAGCGCCGCTTCGTTAAAATCCATGCCCAGATTGCTGCTGCGGCTGGTAAATACCCCGACCACCCGGAAGCGGCGGTTATCAAAGCGCACCCATTGCCCCACTATCTCTCGCTCGCCAAATAACTCTTGTGCTACCCGGGCTCCGAGTAAGCAGACCGAGGCGTCGACTGTTGGATCGCCCGGCAGCCATTGGCCCTTGAGCAGACTCAGCTGATGGGTAAATTGCATTTGGTTGCTGGTTCCCAGCAGCATGGTCTGCCGCAGGTGGGCGCCCTGTTTGGCTTCGCTGAAGCCCATGATCAGGGGCACCAGCCGCAGGTTGGGCAGGCGCTGGCCCAGATAGTCCATATCTTCAAGGGTGATGTCGCGCAGGCTGTTACCACTGACCGGGGGCATGCCGCCGGTGGTTTCCTTGCGGCCGGGAAACATCACCAGCAGATCCTTGCCCAGACCACTGAACTCGGCGGCGACAAAATTTCGCGCTCCTTGCCCCAGCGCTGTCATGACCAGCACAGAGGCAACACTCAGGCTGATCGCCAGTACCAGCAGCACGGCGCGACCCCGATGACGGGTCAGTGCGTGCCAGGCAAACCAGACGCGATCCAGCCGGAGCATCATGCCGCAGGGCCTGCTAGCGAAGGCGACTCGATAGACTCAGCATCGCCTGTTGCCGTGGCCGCCGCTTGGTTATCGGCGACTATGATGCCGTCGGCCATGCGGATCTGGCGACTGGCCCGGGCGCCGAGACGGGGATCGTGGGTGACCACGACTAGCGTGATGCCCTGCTCCCGATTCAGCCGTTCCAGCAGCTTGATCACTTCCTCTCCCGAATGGCTATCCAGATTGCCGGTGGGCTCATCCGCCAGTAACAGGCGAGGGGACATGGCGATGGCTCGGCCAATGGCGACCCGTTGCCGCTGGCCGCCAGAGAGTTCAGCGGGTTTATGGGCGGCCCGATTGCCGATCCCCAGCTGCTCCAGTAGTTCGTCGACGCGCTGCCGGCGCAGGCCGGGTGCTATGCCCGCCAGTGTCAGGGGTAATTCAATATTCTCGCGGGCACTGAGTCGCGGGATCAGATGAAAGGATTGGAATACAAAGCCGATGCTGCGGCTGCGCAACTCGGCCAGCGCCGGTTCACTCAGACCGGCGGTGTCGATACCATCCAGCAGATAATGGCCACTGTCGGGCCTATCCAGGAGCCCGAGGACATTGAGCAGGGTGGATTTCCCAGAGCCGGAAGGGCCCATGACGGCGACATATTCCCCGGCATGGATCTGCAGATCAATCTTCGCCAGCGCTGCTACCGACTGTTCCCCGAGCAAAAAGTGTCGCTCGACCTGTTGCAGTTGGATCATGGCGTGCCAGCCTCGGTCGCCGCTATCTCCTCGGCTGTTTTAGCGCGGACATTCTGCTGGGGATCAAATTTCACCTGGCTGGCTTGTTGCACCAGCTGATCATCGGCGTTGAGGCCTGAGATGACTTCCAGCCAGTTCCAGTTTTCCAGTCCGAAGCGTGGTTTCACTTCTTCCAGATGATCGCCCTGCAACCGCAGCACTGAGCCATCTTCGCGTCGGGCATCCGCCGGGATCCGTAACACTTGTGCGCGTCGGGCAATTTCGACTTCCACATCGGCGCTGTAACCAATCAGGAGCGGAATATCGGCGGGGCGCGGGGTAAATTCAGCTTCTATTTCTACGGTGCGCGCCTGCTTTTCCAGCTCTTTGACATAGGGGGCAATCCGCCGCACCTTGGCCGGGTAGCGCTGGCCGGGCAAAGCATCCAGCAGGATCACAGCTTCTTGTCCGACCCGCAAACGGGCGGCATCCACTTCATCGATGGGGGCCGAGACGTAGAGGCATTGATCATCGATGAGATCGATGACCGGCGGCATGGTGACACCCGGTGGAGACGGGGTCATGTATTCCCCCAGCTTACTATTCACCTCGGCGATGATGCCAGAGAACGGGGCGCGCAATTGACTCTGCTCCAGACGGGCCTGAGCCATGGCGATCTGGGCAGCATCGACCCGGGCTTGCTCGGCCGCCGCCACGCAACCCAAGCGACTGGTCGCGGCAAGGGATTCTGCCTGTTCGCTCAGGGTCTTGGAGGTCAGATCTTTGGCTCGCAACGTCTGCAGTCGGGTGGCCTGACGCTGGTTAAAATCGGCTTGCACACAACTTTGCTCCCGCAGCACCCGGTTCAAGGCGGCCGAGGCTTGGGCGCGTTGCAATTCGGCTTGCAGATCGGCATGCCAAAGTGTCAGCAGAGGCTGGCCTTTTTGTACCACATCGCCCGCCTGGACCAGAATGGTATCCACGACACCGCCCATCGGCAGACTCAAGCCAGCGCGGCGGCAGGATTTGATGGTGCCGGCACGGGTGTTGACCACGCTGCTGACAAGGTCGCCACGACTGGGCTGGATCAGCGTCACCGCCAGGGGGACGGGTTTAAGCCATCCGTAGCCCAGAGCCACGACCACAGCAACCGCAATGGATGAACCTATCCAGCGTTTCCTGTTCATGCTGTTCCTCATCATCCCTAGTGTTGGTGCTTATTGTGTCGCGTTCGATACCATGCTGCCTTGACCTAGCCCGCAGTTACTCTGCTTGTGGCGGCGCGCGCCGCTTGGCTTCGACCAACCAGCGATCCAGCGCATTGGCAAATTGCTGTTTATCGGCCTGATTCATGGTGGCAGGGCCGCCACTTTGAATACCGGAGCCGCGCAAGGTATCGAGAAAATCGCGGATCGCCAACCGTTCGCCAATGTTGGCGGCGGTCATGGCTTGTCCCCGAGGCGTAATGACCTCGACCTCCTTGGCCAGCAAGCGGGCGGCCAGGGGAATATCGGCTGTAATCACCAGGTCGCCGCTGCGCGCTTCTTCGACCAGATAATCGTCGGCTTCATCGAAGCCACTGGCGACTTGCACGCTACGGATCACCGCCGAAGGAGGCGTGCGCAAAAATTGGTTGGCAACCAGCACCAAGGGTATGCGGGTCCGCTCAGCCGCACGAAATAACATCTCTTTGATGACAACGGGACAAGCATCCGCGTCCACCCAAATGGTCATAGGCATTCTCCAAAAAACGGGCTCTTATGCTACCACGGCCTGCCGCGTGGCGTCTGGGGGAGGTGTCTCTTTGATTGCCTGGGAGAGGGGCGATTCGGTACACTTGTCGCCTTCTGTTGCGACTTCGAGTTGATTCATGTCCCTGCCGGCCTCCTGCCTTGCCACCCTGCGTCGAGTTCCTTTGCTGCGGCGCGCCATTCCGGCTCACTGGCGGCACTACCGGATCTCGCATCTGCTGTGGGGGCTCTTGTCACTCTATCTGGCATGGAACCTGTGGATCCTGGCGTATATCGTCAGTCTGAACTGGATCAATCCAGATATGACTAGCGTGATGAGTGAACAGCTCGAGCGGTTGCAGGATGATGATCCCGATGCCGAGTTGCGCTATCAGTGGGTGCCATATGCCAAGATCTCCCGCCATATCAAACGTGCTCTGCTGGTTGCCGAAGATGCCAAGTTTTCCGAACACGATGGGTTTGATTGGGCAGGGATGCAGCATGCGTGGGAGAAAAATCTGAAGAAGGGCAAGATAGTGGCCGGGGGATCGACCATCAGCCAGCAACTGGCCAAGAATTTGTTCCTCTCCTCCAGCCGCACTCCGTGGCGGAAAGCCGAAGAGGCCTTGATCACCGTTATGCTGGAAACCTTTCTGGATAAACAGCGGATCTTCGAGCTCTACCTGAACGTGATCGAATGGGGCAATGGTTTGTTCGGCGTCGAAGCGGCAGCACGCAAGTATTACCATGTCCACGCCAGCCAGTTGGGGCCGTCTCAGGCGGCGCAGTTGGCGGCCATGGTGACGAATCCTCGTTATTATCAGACCCACAGATATGATCGCCGCTTGCAGCGCAAGGCCAGCATCATATTGCAGCGGATGCGGCAGGCAGATCTTCCTCAACCCGGGGAATAAGCACCGATGCTAGCCTGTTGATTCACGGCGCGCTCGCATAAAAAAGCCTGCTTGGGGGAGCAGGCAAGGGTTCCCGTTGATGGCTGACCTTGAATCGCCCGTCATCCCCGGCTCAACAACAACGCGGCGTCATCACCAACTTGTTTTTCACTCCACCTCTTCGCTGCCGGCATCTGACGCATCGGCATCATGATCCGGTGGGGGTGGCATGTGCGCCGGGCGGCAGGCCAGCGCCTCAGCCTTCTCGGCATTTTTGGCCAGCTCGCAGGTACCATCCAGCACGTTACTATCCGGCAGGGTGATGGTGCAGGGATCTTTGGCGATCAGGTTGGCACAGGCTTCGAACGCCTCTTGGGGCGGCAGCGGTGGTTTGCCCGATGGGTGCTTATGCTGTTCGGATGACCAGGCATAACTCTGGCAACACAGAACCATGGCCACCAGGGCCGTGATGCGGATACGGGGGGAGAAGGGCTGCATAGTTCCTCGATAAACGTCAGTCTGGATAGACTTAGGCTAATCGCTTGCGACCGACGCGGGGGAGGCTTTTGCACAGTTTTACATCAGGCTTACATCCAGCTTACGCCACCTCTGCTTCTTGGCAGAAACTTACTGTTGTGTGGTACTAAGTGCCAGACAGCAGGCCAAAAAACGGGAGGCATCTAGCCTCCCGTGATACCCAGCGTTTAACAGGCATTAGACCTTGAACTGAGCCACCAACTGCTGCTGTTGATCGGCCAGCCGGTGCAAGCCGTCCAGCATTTCATTGGACTCTTCGGCTGCCAGCGTCACGGTTTCACTGGCCTTGCGGATATTGTTGACGTTCTGGCTAATTTCGCCACTGACCTTGCCTTGTTCCTTGACCGCAATTTCGATCTGGTTGCTCATCTCCTGGATGGTGGAGATGGAGCGGGTGATCTGTTCAATCATCACCACGGCCTGCTGGGAGCGTTGCTGGGTCACGTTGGCTTGCTCGTGACTGGAGAGAATCGCACTCACCACCTGGCCGGTTCCGGATTGCAAATTGCCGATGACCTGGCGGATTTCGACTACCGAGTCCTGGGTGCGACGGGCCAGATTGCGCACCTCATCGGCGACCACGGCGAAGCCTCGGCCCTGTTCCCCGGCTCGAGCCGCTTCAATCGCGGCGTTCAATGCCAGCAAGTTAGTCTGCTCGGCGATGGCGGTGATCACTTCCAGGATCTGGCTGATGCTGTCGCTGTTCCGGGACAACTCCTCGACCTTGGGCTTGGCGGCGCTGATGTAGTGCATCAGCTCTTCCATGGCGATCCGGGTCTCTTCGACGACCGCCTTGCCTTGCTGTGCCGAGACTTCGGCACTATCGGCCGCCACCACCACCCGGTTAGCGCTTTGCGCGACTTCGGCCGAGGTCTGGTGCATCTCCTCGAAGGCGGATGCCACCAGATCGATTTCGTTGAACTGGGCCCGCAGAGCTTCACGGCTACCGCTGGAGAGCTGGCTGGCTTGTTCTGTGTTCTGACGGCTCTGATGCACGGCGTCGACGATATCGCGTACCGTACCGTGGATCTTGTCGAGGAAGGCATTGAACCAACTTGCCAGCTCCCCCAGCTCATCTTCGCGACGCAGACTAATCCGCTGTGTCAGATCCCCTTCACCCTGGGCAATGTCACGCAGCCGATCCGCGACATGGCGCAGCGGCGTGGAGATTTGACGGGCGACAAACCAGAAGATGAGCAAACCCAGCAGGCCAACGATAAAGGCGGAGCCGACCAGTTGCAGTGTGATGCTACCCAATTCGCCGGAGAGTTTATCCTCCAGCAAGGTGGCATGTTGCAATACGGTGGCAGCGGGCATGGTAATCAGCAAGGCCCAGGTGGTGTGACTGCCTTGCATATGGATGGGCATAAAGACGCGCAGGGAGTCGGAGTCCCAGCTGGTTTGCCGCTTGTCGCTCTTCAACATGCCTTGCAGGGTGCTGAACAGCGTGGGGTCGAGCTTTTGCAAACCGGCTCCCAGCTTGAGTTTTGGCTGTGTGGCGCCGGCAATGACGCCATGCTGGCTGACCAATAGTACCTCGCCGGCTCCGTCGAACATGCGCTGGTCCATGGTCTTCACCAGATCCTGCAAATGGGTTAATTCGATGTCGAGGCCGACTATCCCCTTGAGTTCATCTTGTTCGAGGATCGGGAAGGTGACTGAGGTCATCAATTCGGGTGGTTTCCGGGACTCATCGATATAGGGGTCCAGCAGGCAACTTTGCTTGTGACGCTGACTGCACTGGAACCATTCGGTGGTGGCAATGCCATTGGCATCCAGACTGGTATCCTTGAGTTCCTGTTCTGGAATCGTTTCCTGAGCAAGAGCTCCTTTAGCATCCCGGATCCAGTAGAGCGCCGCTCGACCACTGTCGTTGGCCCCCAGATTGGTGGAGCCAACATAGTTGGCATCTTCCCCATCCAGGGCATCCGGTAGATAGACAGCATAACCGGCCAGAATATGTTCGGCGTGCTCGACGGTGGTGCGCATGGTCTGATTGATGGCCCCTCGCAGCACTTCACTGCTAAGCAGGTTCTCTTCGGCAAAGGCTTTCTGGAACTTCAGGGCCTGAACCACCATCTCGCCGCGGATCACCGCATCGTTGAGATAGCTCATGACGCGGGATGACTCTGTCTCCGCCTGCTGGGCCAGGATTTGCTCGGCATTGTTCTTCAGCTCTGCGCTGGATTCCGACACCACCATCTGGTTGGTGTGATGAGCGGCATAGACAGCGATGCCGGTTAAAATCGCAGTTGAAACCAGAAGGCAGGCACCTGCCAGCAGAGATATCTTCCATTGTATGGAGATTGCACGCATAAATATTCCCTAAACGCGTCTTCCTGTGGAGTTTGATAATATATGAGCCAGCTCGCACTTTGGTAGAGGGAAACACTGTTTTTTGCTATAACCTATTGAGAAATACTATGTATTTTCCTTTTCTTGCACCAAATCGGTTCTTTTGTTCTGTGCTGGGGATGTAGAATTGAACAACAGAATATTCAGCACCGGATCGTGAGTTCCGGACGGATTCCCGAGGTTTGCTGGGTGGGTGTTGTGTTGCGCGAGCTGGGGGTATCTGTGCTCTGGATCACAGGGTGATCAGCTGAAAAGCATACCAGATTTGCAGTTTCAGCCCCGACACGGGAAAACACCACCGACATTCCGGTTGCCATACTCGACGATGGCCAGAGAGAAATATGAATACTATCAAGTCACCCTTGCAGGTCTGGGTTCATCTCAGCGCCGATCTGACGCGCAATATTCTGCAGCTTCCCGCCACACCCGAGCAATTTCTTTCACTTCAGCAAAAATTACGCCGCGCCCGTCTGGCCGGTGTGGATGGCATCATAGTGCCGGTCAGTTGGCGGCATGTAGCGCCGTTTACCCCTGAACAAGTGGACGAGGCTACGGCCTGGCACCCCTATCATCAGCTGTTTACGATGATCCGCGGCGAAGGCCTGCAGATAGTGCCGGACTTGGCACTGGTCGCTCGCGGCATGAGCGATGTCCGGTATATGAGTCTGCTGCCGGATTGGTTGTGGGGCCGTTTGCAGCAAGAGCTGCCTGCGGACATGCCACTGGATAGTCTCAAGTATCTGGATCAGCATGGTCGTGACAGCATCATGGCGACGTCGCTGTGGGCTTCTTCTGTAACCATGCCCTATTTCCGCCAGTTTATGAGCGGTTTTGCCCACCACCTGTCGGCGTTCGCCCCCGCTATTCGTCACATCCAGTTGGGTGTCGGTCCCGAGGGTGAGTGGCGCTATCCCTTTCTCGGTCATTATGCCGAAGAGGGACTCTCCGCCTATTTCCCCTGTTACAGCCAGCGTGCGCTGGGCGTACTGGCAGACGCCATGCTGCGCAAATACCAGTCTCTACCAGCCTGGCAGCAGGCCTGGCAGGTTACGGCTCTGGATCTGACCCAACCGGCGGTGCTGAAAAAGCAGGTGATTGCCATCACAGAGCGACTTCAGGATCCGGCGTCAGGTTCGGCGGAGCGTGATTTCTGCCGTTGGTATCATGACTGCCTGGTGGCCTATGGCCGGGAGCTGCTGACGCTCAGCGCCGATGTATTCAGTAACGACTGGCAGCACTGTACCCTCGGCCTGCGCTTGCCAGGCCGTTTGCCGCGATTGCTGCACAGCAATACGGCTCTGGCCGAATTGGTGGCCGGCTTTATATCTGAACCCCATTCAGTGCTATCGCGGGCCGAGATCTTTCACCAAACCTTGGAGCAATTACTGCCTGCCGCGTTGCGATCTCGCTGTCGCTTACTGTTGACCGGCGCGGGGGTCAGCCATGGCGAGAGTGAACCTGTGCTGATTGGGGACTGGCTGCAGGCCGCCAAACAGCTCGGACTGCCGGTTTTGGCCGAAAACAGCCAACGCCTGAGCCTGGACGATCACCCGCAATGGGATCATCTGGTCGGCTCTGTGCTCAATCATGCCACCTACTGCGGCTGGGTGATCCGGGATCTGGATGTGCTGTTAAGCCCAGGCGTCGGAGAAGCGCGGTTGCGGCAGCTCACCCGCTTGCGCCATGGGCAGGGGCAGGTGGCACGACTAGGCCATAAGGCATTCAGGGTCATGGGCCCGCTGCACCTGAAAGTGGCCAACCAGCGGCAACTGCTATCGGAAGCGGAGTGGCGGAAATTCGCCGAGGAAGTACGCACCCTGCGTCGCATGGGGGTCACGGCCATCTCCACCGATCTGTGGTGGGGGCTCATTGAAGGTCGTCAGGCCGGTCAATTTGACTGGAGTTATTACGATCGGGTGGTGGCCTTGCTGGCTCAGCATGATATGCAATGGGTACCGATCTTGTCGTTCCATCAAGCCGGTGGCAATGTGAACGACGATTTTATGCAGACCATACCGCTGTGGTTGTGGGGCAAGTTATTGGAGAGTCACCCCGAGCTGGGTTCGGTGCGGGATCTGCAGTATGTCAGTGAAACCGGTGATGCCTCCATGGAGTATGTCTCCTTGTGGGCCGATGCCTATGTGATGCCCTATTACCGCAGCTTTATCAGTGCCTTCCGGGATCATTACGCGGCGCGCGCCAGCATGATTGCCGAGATCAATATCAGCCTGGGCCCAGCCGGCGAGTTGCGCTATCCCAGTTACAACTCCCACGATTGGGGCAACTATCCCAACCGGGGCACGCTGCAATGCTACAGCCCGCTGGCCGAGCAGGATTGGCGCCGTTATCTCACCTCGCGCTTTGCGTCAATCCAGGCACTGAATTACGCCTTTGGTACCCGGCACAGTCAGTTCGAAGCCATCAGCATGCCGATTGCCGATCATCTGTTCGAGAACAAGGAGTATGTCTACTCGGCTTGGGCGCGGGAGTTTCTCAGCTGGTATCACGGTGCTTTGGTGGCCCATGGCCGTCGCATCGTCGAGATGTCGGTCGGCTTGTTTGATGATGCGGCATGGCGTTCGATCCCGATCGGGATCAAGGTGCCCGGTATCCATTGGGAGATCAGTGATCCGCAGGCACCTCGTGTCGCCGAGATCACCGCGGGCCTTATCAAGCCTCATCCGACCCTGGGCCCTCATAATCAGCGGGAATATGTGCAACTGCTGGATCAGCTGGTGCCCTCCGAGCATAGATCGCGAATCGTGTTGCACTTCACCTGTCTGGAGATGATCAACAAGGACTACGAAGGTTATTCACGGGCCGCGGATCTGGTGGGTTGGTTTGCCGATGCAGCCCATGAGCTGGGCATTGCCCTGATGGGAGAGAATGCGCTGGCCGGTGAGCTGTATGGTGAGCAGGGATGGAAGCAGATTGCATCGGCCCTGCATCGGACTCCGGGGTTTGGTGGCATCACCTTCCTGCGGATGCAGAACTTCTTTGATGAGGACAAAACTCCTCGTGAACGCCTGCAATGGCTGATCAACCAGTTCCAGTAGCGGTGACTGCAGCCGCTCCCAGACGGTCGCTTCGGCGGCCGTTTTTTATTTGCGTTGCTGTGCATTTCAAAGGTGGCATGGCCTACAATTTCGGAGTCATCTGGTAACAAAACTGGCTCGTCAGCGACGATATTCACTATTCTGAAGTAGGGTGATGATGGCAAGGTGTGGAGCCATGCGAGGGGCACGTGAACCAAGAGTCCGAGCAACGACAACAATTACGGCAGCAATTAAACCTTATTGTGCGCCAACTGCATGAGCTATCGGCGGGATACGATCTGGCTGCGGACCCCGACTGGCAGTCCTTGGTAGCGTCGTTGCACCAAACCTCGCACCAGACTGCGGATAACAGTTATCAAATTTTCTTTGAAAAAGCCAAAACGCCACAGCTGCTGATCGAGCCGCAAGGTGGTGGCATTGTGCAGGCCAATCCGGCTGCTGCCCAGTTTTATGGTTATTCGCAACAGCAGTTGCAGGCGATGAAAATCACTGAGATTAACTGTCTTACTCCGCAACAAATCCATCTGGAAATGAACAAGGCCGTTGCCGAGCAGCGTTGTTATTTTCAATTTCCCCATCGCTTAGCCAATGGCGACATCCGCCAGGTCGAGGTGCACTGTGGTCCTGTGACCGTTGATGGCCAACCCTTGCTCTACTCCATCATCTATGACCTGACCGAGCGGCTGACGACCGAGGCCCAGCTCAGATCCAAGCGGCAACGATTACAGAATATTTTATCCGGTACACAAGCTGGAACCTGGGAGTGGTGTTTAGCGTCGGATGAAATTCTTATTAACGCCTACTGGGCCCAGATGCTGGGTTATGAAAACCATGAACTGGAGCCGGTGACTCGCCAGACCCTGCAGCGACTGATGCATCCGGAAGATTGGCTACATGCCGATGCCATCATGCAGACGCACATAGCGGGTCAGCTGCCGAACGTGGAATGCGAGTTGCGATTGCAGCATAGGCGTGGGCACTGGGTCTGGGTGTTATGCCGTGGCCAAATCATGACCCGGGATAGAGACGGCGCCCCGCTACAGATGGCCGGAACCCACCTCGATATCTCGGCACGCAAGACTGCCGAATTGGCCCTGCGTGATAGTGAACAACGCTATCGAGCCTTGCATGACAGCCTGCCGGTGGGGTGTGTGATGCTGGATCAGGGGTGTGCCATTCTGGCGGTGAATCAGGAAGCCTGCCGTATCTTCGGCTTGTCGCCGGAAGCCTTTATCGGCAGCACTCTGAATGGGGCGAATTGGCAACGACTTCAGGAGGATGGCAGGCCCTTACCTCTGGATGAACACCCGGTCTGCCGGTGCCTGGCGTCAGGGCATTCGATACGGGATGCCATCATGGGGGTGCAACGAGGGCAAGAGGCGATCATCTGGTTACGGGTCAACTGTCAGCCGTTATTTCATTCCGATGATCTTAGTCCCTATGCTGTCATTTCCACATTGCAAGATATTACCGCCCAGCGGCGTGATGAAGAGGCTCTACGCTTGGCTGCCAGCGTCTTTACTGCGGCCCGTGAGGCCATCCTGATCACCAATGCCGAAGGCTGCATTGTACAAGTCAACCAGGCATTCTGTGATATGACCGGATATACCGCTGACGAGGTGATGGGATGCAATCCAAAGCTGTTGCAATCGGGTTATCAGGATGCAGAGTTTTATCGTAGCTTCTGGCATTCACTCCATACCCTGGGGCATTGGAGCGGGGAGATGTGGAATCGTCGCAAAAACGGCGAGATTTTTGCTGAACAACTGACCATCAGTGCGGTGACTGACGAGCATGGCACGCCGCGCCATTATGTTTGCCTCGCCTCTGATATTTCCGACAAGAAGCAGCATCAGCATCAACTGGAGCAGCAGGCTTATCACGATTTACTGACCGGCTTACCCAATCGTAAATTGCTGTTCGACAAGCTGCCGGAGCTGATGGCGCACTGTTATCCCGAAACATCCCAGCGACTGGTCGTTGCTTATATCGATCTGGATGGTTTCAAGCAGGTCAATGATGCCCATGGGCATGGTATCGGGGATCAACTGCTTATCGCGATCACAAGGCGCATGCGCATGACCCTGCGGGAGCAGGATTTAATTGCTCGCATCGGCGGAGATGAATTCATCGGCGTGATCCATGGCAGCGGGAATCGTCAGGATCTGGTTCGTTTGATCAAGCGACTGCTGCGGGTGATTGCCCGCCCTGTGGTCATTGCCGATCTGCGCCTGCGGGTTAGTGCCAGCATTGGGCTGGCTACTTATCCGCAAACCGGATCCGTCACCTGCGAGCGGCTGATCCAACAGGCCGATGAGGCCATGTACCGGGTGAAACAACAGGGTAAGAATGGCTATCTGCTGGTGGATGACGAGGCGAGATAATCAAGCTGCGGCGAGTCATTGCTATCACCGCGCTCGTTATCATATCTCCGGTTCGTCCTGGCGGATGCGCCAACGCAAGACCTCCCACTGCTGCCGCTGTGCTTCTTGCAATAATGGCGCGCCTGGATTGACGACGCTCGGCTGGCGAACGTGTCGCAGCATGGGCAGATCATTAATTGAGTCGCTATAACCGTACTGAGCTTGTTCCTGTCGATTACGCTCTGCCAGCCAACTCTTCAACCGTGTCACCTTGCCATCTCGAAAGCTCAAGATCCCCGAGGTCTGGCCGGTATAGCAGCCATCTTGTTGTTCCAGCTCGATGGCGAGCACATGGTCATCGGGAATCCCCAAGGCTGCAGCTATGGGTCGGACTATATGCGCTCCACTGGCTGAGATTAGCACCAGCTCATCGCCTTGATCCCGGTGCCAAGCTAGCTGATGGATGCCTTCACGAAACAGGCGTGGGGCGGCGATGGTCTCTGCAAAGTGCTGACAATACGCATCGACCCTGCTGACGGCCATGCCTGCCAGAGGCTGAAGAGTGAAGGCCATATAATCGGCCATCTCCAGCTCACCGGCATAGTAGCGCGCCATCATCTGCTCTTCTTCGGCCAGCATGGCTGCCGGGGCTATGCCATGGGCCACCATGTAGTGAAACCACAGGGTCGCGCTGTCACCATCGAGCAGGGTGTCATCCAGATCAAACAGGGCCAGTGCCATCAAGCAACCTCGCAGAGTTCAGGTTCCGCCACACTCAGTCCAATCTCGTGACCAGCGGGCAACAGGGTGGCCGCATCGCGATTGAGGGCATCCACCTTGAGAATGATTCCGCGGCAGTCAATCCGGTAACGGATCACATTGCCCAGCAATTGATGATCAAGCACCCGGCCTGTGAGCTGGCTGTCGGTAATGGGGAGTAGGGTAATGGATTCAGGGCGTATCGCCAATTGACCTGCGATCGTTCGTCCGAGTAGTGTCTGGGCCTCTGCAGCCGTGAGTAGGTTGTACTGGCCGATGAACTGGGCGGCAAAGCGGCTTTCCGGCCGGGTATAGAGGCTTTCGGCCGATCCTGCTTGTACGATCCGCCCCTCATGCATCAGTACTATGCGATCCGACAGCGTCAGCGCTTCCTCCTGATCATGGGTCACAAACACGGTTGTCAGTCCCAGACGCTGCTGGATGGCGCGGATCTGCTCCCGCAGATGGCGGCGGATGCGGGCATCCAGCGCCGATAGGGGTTCATCCAGCAGTAGCAGGCGAGGGCGAACCACTAGCGCGCGTGCCAGTGCGACGCGCTGTTTCTGGCCGCCCGAGAGCTCATCGGGCATGGCCAGCTCTTTGCCGGTCAGTTCGACGAGTTCTATCATCTCCTGAACTGCCAGCTGCTGCTTGTTCAGCGACAGTCCCTGCATCCGCAGGCCAAAGGCGATGTTCTGCTGCACCGTCATATTCGGGAATAGGGCATAGCTTTGGAACACCATGCCGATGCCGCGTTTTTGCGGTGGTAGGTGGGTGATCTCCTCTCCAGCCATGAACAGTGCGCCCTGATCCGGACGGCTTAATCCGGCCATACAGCGCAGCAGCGTCGATTTACCGCAGCCACTAGGGCCGAGCAGGGTGATGAACTCGCCGGATCCAATACTCAGGTCCAGGTCTCGGAATACTGGGCGACCGGCATATTGTTTACTCAAATTCTGGATCTCGAAAAACGACATCGATGGCTCCTAGGTCTTTTGGGCATGGCAACCACAGCGACGAGCTGGGCTGATCTCAGCGATTAAAACGGGTCGCGATCCAGGTCAGGATCAGGGTAATCAGGAAATAGCTCATGACCACGGCACTGGTGTAGTGACCGCTGGTCGAGCGCATGTTGTATAGATAGATCTGCAAGGTCTCGAAGCGGGTTCCGACCAGCAGATTGGCAAATACGAATTCGCCCATCAAAAACGAAAACGAGAGAAACAACGACGCAAACAAGCTTTTGCGTAACGAGGGCAAGACCACGCACAGAAATGCTCGCGGCGCCGAGGCACCCAGCAATTGCGCCGCTTCCACCGCCGCCTTCGCTTCGCCGAGGATGATGGGGATGATCGCGCTCTGCAGCTTGCGACCGCCCGCGAAGAGCCGCGGCATCTCGCCGGCGAAATGCGCGAGATTGCCGCGCAATTGCTGCCGCCGCCGTTCGCCCTGCGGCGACATCATGAACTCCACCGCCGCCGCCGCCGCCGCCGCGACCGCGGG
>JBBRVG010000089.1:0-16810 GCA_038247115.1 Enterobacterales bacterium
CTGTTCGATACGCACCAGGGCCACATGTTTGAGCTCCGCCTTCCGTCTAGCATCGAGCAGATCATAATAAACCTTACCGGAACACATCACGACGCGGCTCACGGCCTCGGGTTGATGTTCATCCTGCTCGCCAATCACATTCTGGAACCGACCGTGGGCCAGTTCATCCAATGTCGATACCGCCAGTGGATGACGCAGCAAGGATTTGGGGGTGAACACTATGAGTGGACGTCGCATCGGGCGAACCATCTGCCGCCGCAACATATGGAAAACTTGTGCAGGAGTCGTCGGCATACAGATTTGCATGTTGTGCTGTGCGCACAACTGCAGATAACGCTCGGGTCGGGCCGAGGAGTGTTCAGGTCCCTGCCCTTCATAACCATGGGGCAGGAACAGAGTCAGCCCACACAAGCGACCCCATTTTTGCTCGCCAGAAGAGACAAACTGATCGATCACCACTTGGGCCCCATTGGCAAAATCACCGAACTGCGCTTCCCAAATCGTCAGACCTGCGGGCGCCGCGGTGGCATAGCCATATTCAAATGCCAGCACGGCCTCTTCCGAGAGTACCGAATCAAACACCTCAAACGGCCCCTGATCCGGACACATATGCATCAAGGGAGTATGGGTCGCCGCATCGCGTTGATTATGCAGCACCGCATGGCGATGAAAGAAGGTACCGCGACCAGAGTCCTGCCCCGTCAATCGGACCCGAAAACCTGCCTGGACCAAGGTAGCGTAGGCAAGGTTCTCGGCAAAGCCCCAATCCACCAGCTTTTCTCCACGGCTCATCAACAACCTGTCGTCATAAACTTTCTGCACCTGACGTTGTAACTCATGACCCTCAGGGTAGCGACAGAGCTGCTCACCCAGAGCGCAGAGCTCTTCCCGGGCACAGGAGGAGTCATAGGCGATGTCCCAGTCATGACCCAGATACTGGGTCCAGTTTTGGTACTGCTGTCCCATGGGCCGCCATTCAGGCACCACACACTCACCTTTGTCGAGAGCGGCGCGGTAATCGATGACAAGCTGTTCCACATCGGCATCGGTAAACAGACCGCTATAGGCCAGACGTTCCCCATAGAGTTGACGAGTAGTCGGGTGCTGTTTGATTTTTTGATACATCAGGGGCTGAGTGGCGGTCGGCTCGTCGGCCTCGTTGTGACCATTGCGGCGATAACAGACCAGATCGATGACCACATCCCGATGAAAGGTATTGCGAAACTCCAGCGCCAGCTTGGTGACGAAAATGACGGCATCCGGATCATCACCGTTCACGTGCAAAATCGGAGCTTGTACCATCTTGGCAATATCGGTGCAGTACAGGGTGGAGCGGGTATCTTGCGGATTGGACGTGGTGAACCCAATCTGGTTATTGATCACAATCCGTACCGTACCCCCCACACTAAAAGCACGGGTTTGCGACATGTTGAAGGTTTCGGCGACCACACCTTGCCCGGACATCGCCGAGTCGCCATGGATTGTGATGGGTAAAACCTTGAGTCCTGACGGATCGCCCAATCGATCCAGGCGCGCACGAACCGAGCCAATAACCACCGGATTCACGATCTCCAGATGGGACGGGTTGAAGGCCAACGCCAAATGAACATTGCCGCCTTCGGTCGCAAAATCAGACGAGAACCCCTGGTGATACTTCACATCGCCAGTGCCCCAGGACTCGCCGTGTTTACCCGCAAACTCGTCAAACAGCTCTTGCGAGCGTTTACCCAATACGTTGATCAACATATTGAGCCGTCCACGGTGAGCCATACCGATCACCGCTTCCTGAGTTCCTGCCTTACCCGCTTCACGCAGCAAGGTCTTGATCATGGGGACCAGCATGTCCCCCCCCTCCAGCGAGAAACGCTTGGCTCCAGGGAACTTGGCTCCCAGGTAACGCTCCAGGCCCTCTGCCGCCGTCAGGTCGCGCAAGATTTGTTGGCGTTCTTCACGGGAAAAATTGGGTTGTCCTTCGGCAGATTCCAGCCGGGACTGGATCCAGCGCTTCTCTTCGATGGAGTTCATATGCATGTACTCGGCACCGATAGTCGCGCAGTAGGTTTTTTGTAAGGAAGAGAGGAGGTCCCGCAGGCTCATGGTGGGCAAGCCACCCATATAGGAGCCAACATTGAAGCGGGTATCCATATCGCCATCGCTCAACTCGTAAAAAAGCGGATCCAGTTCACTCACCGGCTCTCGCTGCCACAACCCTAAGGGATCCAGATTGGCGATCTGGTGGGCACAGCTACGATAGGCATTGATCAACTGCAATATCCGTATCTGACGAATATCGGTCTTCACCTCGACCATCGATTGGCGAGAATGGCCGGCCATTGCCAAACGACGAAAATAATCACGAACCGGCGTATGGATCTGCTCGCTGGTACCCGCATTCAGAGCATGAAAACGAAGCTGCCACTCCTCGCTCACGGAGGAAGGATTCTGCAAAAATGATTCGTACAGATCTTCAATGTAACTTGCATTCGCTCCCGCCAGATGGGAGGACTCAATCCAGGTGGTCATTTGGCCGTTTTGCATGCTGTTCCCTTAATTCAGATACTGCCTTGCAGCGTCACTTGGATGATTCTTCTCAACCAGTAGCAACTTGCCCCATGATGAGCGGAATGACCAAGAAGGGGATGGTAAGAAGCCGGAACGGAGTGATCAGGATGAATTTTTATTATTGGCTCATGCCACGCTGTCAGCAAACCGGAGATAATCCAGAAAACCCGTGTGATTATCAATAGTTACCTCAGCTATACCACACTACATTGACTGCAATGCGACAACAGAAACCACTAAAAAACACTTAATTGAAAGCGCTGTCATCCGGCCTTGAATGCCATCTGCACCATCATCCAACCGATCCACGGTATAAAACCGTTATTTCACAACAAAAGCTTCATCGCCATATACCTTGCCATCGAGTATATCCACCCACCCAGTTTCATTACAAACCAACAACATTCATGAAACATCAATTATCCAAGCCAGATCTCAGTCTATGATGAGTTATTAACCAGACAGGGTCAGTTAAATTGACAAGGCCCCCTCATCTGATACAAATACTCCACATCTGGGCCCTGTCTTTTTGCATCTGGTGATGCACTAAGGTTTTTAAGGACAAGGGCTCGCTGCAATTTTAAGCAAAGGAGACGTGCTATGGCTGACAAGATAGCCACCCTACATATTCCGGGCCGAGACCCCATCGAGTTGCCGATTTTGGTCGGTACCGAAGGCCCCGAAGTTATCGATGTGCGCGCTCTGGGCGCCCATGGCTATTTCACCTACGATCCGGGATTTCTCTCGACCTCCTCCTGCGAATCCAAGATCACCTATATCGATGGTGACAATGGCATTCTGTTGCATCGTGGCTACCCGATTGCCGATTTGGCGTTGCACGCCGATTATCTGCAAGTTTGCTACCTGCTGCTGTCGGGCGAATTGCCGAATCAGGAGCAATATGAGCAATTTTGTGCTCACGTGACCCGCCACACCATGGTCCATGAGCAGATGACCTCCTTGTTCAAGGCATTCCGCCGTGACTCACACCCCATGGCCGTTATGTGTGGAGTCGCCGGTGCCCTGTCGGCCTTCTATCACGACTCACTGGATATCAATAACCCCAAGCATCGCGAAATCGCGGCTTTCCGTCTGATCTCCAAGATGCCAACCCTGGCGGCCATGTCATTCAAATACTCGATTGGCCAACCGTTCATGTACCCACGTAACGACCTCAGCTACGCGGGTAACTTCTTACATATGATGTTCTCGGTACCCTGCGAGGAGTACAAGGTCAATCCGGTGATCGAACGGGCCATGGATCGGATCTTTATTCTGCACGCCGATCATGAACAGAATGCATCGACCTCCAGTGTGCGTCTGGCAGGCTCTTCCGGTGCCAATCCATTCGCCTGTATCGCAGCGGGGATTGCCTCCTTGTGGGGACCGGCACATGGTGGTGCCAACGAAGCTTGCTTGAAGATGTTGCAAGAAATTGGCTCTGTTGAGCGCATCCCGCACTTTGTCACCCGAGCCAAGGATAAGAATGATCCATTCCGTTTGATGGGCTTCGGTCACCGGGTATACAAAAACTACGATCCACGAGCCACCGTCATGCGGGATACCTGCCATGAGGTATTGCGTGAATTGAATGTCACCGATCACCCCTTGCTGGACGTCGCCATGGAGCTGGAGCGGATTGCCCTCTCCGACCCCTATTTCGTCGATAAGAAGCTCTATCCAAACGTCGACTTTTACTCCGGCATTATTCTCAATGCCATCGGTATTCCCACCTCGATGTTTACCGTTATCTTCGCCCTGGCGCGGACCATTGGCTGGATCTCCCACTGGATGGAAATGCAGTCTGACCCGGCCAGCAAAATCGGCCGCCCACGTCAGTTGTACACTGGGGCACCAACACGGCATGTGGGTCCGATCAGCGAGCGCTAATCGGCCTGAAGAGCGCTGACAGCACTTCGAAAAGACAACGATAAGGGCAGTCCATTACTGCCCTTGTTATTAGCGCTGGCTTCAACATCCGTCTGGTTAACGCTCTGGGGCCAGTTCCGGTGAGTATTGCCCCATCAACTGTTGCAGTTGCTCGACCATGCGCGGTGAGCCAACAAAAAATGGCGAGCGCTGGTGCAAGGTCGTCGGCTCCAGTTCAAGGATCCGGCGAAAGCCATCACTGGCGATCCCTCCGGCTTGTTCCACCAAAAATGCCAGTGGATTGCACTCGTAGAGTAGTCGGAGCTTGCCCTGAGGGGAGCTGGTTCCGGAGGGATACATATAAATACCGCCTTTGAGCAGATTGCGGTGAAAGTCTGATACCAGGGAGCCTATATAGCGCGAGGTATAGGGTCGTGAGCTCGCCTCATCTTCGGCCTGACAATACTTCAGATAGTGCTTCACCCCGGCCGGGAACTTCAGGTAATTGCCCTCATTCACCGAATAGCAGCGCCCAGAGACCGGGATCCGGATCTCCGGATGTGAGAGGTAAAAGCAACCGATGGAAGGGTCTAGGGTAAAACCATTCACCCCTTGTCCCGTGCTATACACCAGCATGGTTGAAGAGCCATAGATGATATAGCCAGCCGCCACTTGGCGGTGCCCGGGCTGTAAAAAATCCGAAAGCTGTACCGGCGTGCCCACTGGCGTCACCCGTCGATAGATGGAAAAGATGGTGCCGACGGAGACATTGACATCTATGTTGGACGAGCCATCCAGAGGATCCATCAGCACCACATATTTGGATCTCTGCTCGGGTAAGGGCTCGAAACTGACAAAGTTTTCTTCCTCTTCCGAAGCCAGCCCACACACTTCACCCCGAGCGGCCAGAGCCGCCTTGAAGCGCTCGTTGGCAAACCAATCCAGCTTTTGCTGCTCTTCACCCTGAATATTGTCCTGCCCCGTGCTGCCGAGGATGTCGCTAATCCCGGCCTGATTGATTTCCCGATTGACGATCTTGGCCGCCAGGCGAATAGAGGCCAGCAACGAACTCAACTCCCCGGTGGCATGGGGGAAATCCGCCTGCTGCCGGATGATAAATTCCCCAAGGGTGATCCCTTTTTGGCTCTGCATATGCTCACTCCATGAATCCATTGAAATCGCTTTCATCATAGAGCTAAAGCCAGGATGCAGATCAAGAAGAATCGTTTCAGCAAATCAAATAATGCGCAGAAATGCAGATATTCGCGGTAACGGTTAGTCGTAAACAACAGGGGATATACAGGCTGGATGTCGAGTCCACGACAACCAGCCACCAAAGAATGAGGGAACGAACAAATGAGGGTTTAGCTGGCCAAAAAGGCCTGGACTCGCGCCAGATCCTCTGGAGTATCAACCCCGGCAGGCGGCGTTTCTAGGGCAATAGCAACATGGATCCGCTCGCCATGCCACAGGACTCGCAATTGTTCCAGCGCCTCGATCTGTTCCAGCTCACTGGCTTGCCAGCCCACATATTGACGAATAAACCCGGCACGATACGCATAGATACCCAGATGGCGAGCATGAGCATGGCGCACCACGGGAGGCGTCTGGGCGAAACCATCCCGCTCCCAGGCAATCGGAGCACGGCTGAAATAGAGCGCATACCCTTGGCGGTCCATCACCACCTTGACCGCATTGGGATTAAATAGCTCTTCCTCGCTCATCGGCACGGCGAGTGTTGCCATCGGTGCCGCCGCTTGCGCCAGATTTTCAGCCACCTGGCGAATGATGGCGGGCGGGATCAGCGGTTCATCACCCTGGACATTGACGATGATGGTCTCGGGCGGGAAAGCATACAGCTCGCATACCTCGGCCAAGCGCTCGGTGCCCGACTGGTGATGGGGCGAAGTCATGCACACCTCGACACCAGGCAACGCCACGGCACGGGCGACCCGTTCATCATCAGTGGCGACAATGACGCGCTCGGCACCAGCCTGCAGGGCACGCTCGGCAACCCATTGGATCATGGGTTTGCCGTGAATGTCGGCTAATGGTTTCCCTGGTAAGCGCGTCGATTGATAACGTGCCGGGATGACAACCACAAAGCTCATGATGGCAGCTCTTCCAGACTCAAGGTGCGAGCCCGGCTTTCCAGCAACACAGGAATATCATCCTGAATGGGATAGGCCAGACGATCCGCCCGACACACCAACTCCGCTTTATCCTTGTCGTAGTTCAGCTTGCCCTTGCACACGGGACAGGCAACGATTTCCAGCAACTTATGATCGAGCGCCATAGGGATTGTCCTTCAGTTTGTTCAGGATGAGATCACGAAACGAGCGCGGCAAGTCGGCGGATACCGGTAGGTACCACCAGTTGTCACGGGCAAAACTCCGACACTTGACCGCATCTTTTTCGGTCATCAGCAAGGGGAGCTCTGAAAATTGCTGCTGCAATTCGCTGGCCGAATAGTCTTGATGATCGGCATAACTCACGGTTTGACGCAGGCGGTATCCCGCCAACTGCAGCGTTTTAAAAAAACGGGGCGGATAGCCAATCCCGGCCAAGGCATCGATCTCGCCCTGAGGCGGCAACGCCTGGAGATCCGGATTCAGGGCGCGCGGCGCCTCGGGTTTAAGCTGCATCGGGTACTCGCCGACTGCGGCCAGCCCTCCATTACAGATCACCGCATCCACACGTTTCAAGCGCCAGAGCCCTTCTCGCAGCGGCCCCATGGGTAACAAGCGACCATTGCCATGACGACGCTCACCATCCAGCACCACCAGTTCGATATCCCGAGCCAGAGCATAGTGCTGTAAGCCATCATCACAGACGATAATATTGACCTCGCCACTGGAGAGCAGCAGCTTGACGGCCGCCCGCCGATCCGGATCCACGGCCACCGGGCACTGGCATCGCTCAAACATCAGCTTGGGTTCATCCCCACATTCTCGTGCAGTCACATCCGGGGTGACCCGTAAGGGATACTGCTTGGCCTGTCCGCCATAACCCCGACTGACAATCCCGGGCCGATAACCCGCCTCACGCAGCATCTCCACCAACCAGATCACCAGAGGGGTCTTGCCATTACCGCCCACAGAGATATTGCCAACCACAATAACCGGCACATCAGGGCGATATCTCGGCAACAGGCCATTGCTATACAGGGCTCGACGAGCATGAGTCACCAGCCAGAACAGAAAGCTCAATGGACTCAACAGCCAGATCCAAGGATTGGCTCGGTACCACAGCTGTTGCAACTTCATGCCGGCTCTCCAAACTGAGTGTTGCGCAACATGGCATAGGCACCGTTGAGCTGCATCAGTTCGGCATGGGTACCCCGCTCTATGATCCGTCCCTCATCGACTACCAGGATCTCGTCCGCTTGCTCGATGGTTGAGAGACGGTGGGCAATCACCAATGTGGTTCTATCTTTAGACAGCGCATCCAGCGCACTTTGGATATGGCGCTCTGATTCGGTATCCAGTGCCGAAGTCGCCTCATCCAGTAGCAGGATGGGTGCATCCCGCAGCAGAGCTCGCGCAATGGCCAGACGCTGGCGCTGACCACCGGAGAGGTTGGAGCCATTCTCGCCTATCACCGTATCGTAACCGGCTGGCATCTGGCGGATAAAACCATCGGCATTGGCGACTCGCGCCGCCTGTTCAATCTGTTCACGGCTAAAATCTCCGGCCGCGGCATAGGCAATATTATTAGCCACTGTATCGTTGAACAGATGTACGTTCTGCGAGACGAGGGCGAACTGACGCCTTAAGGCCATCAGGCGATAGTCTTGAATATTGACCCCATCGAGCAGGATTTCCCCCTCGCTGATGTCGTAAAAGCGAGTCAACAAGCTAGCAATGGTGCTCTTACCCGACCCCGAGCGGCCGACCAACGCCACGGTTTTACCTGGCTCGATCACTAGGGATACATCCTTCAGAGCAGGCTGCTCTTTGGTCGGATAGGTAAAGGTGACATGACGAAACTCGATGCGTCCCTGCGCTCGGGTCAGCTCCTGAGTACCATGATCCTGCTCCAACGGTTGATCCATCAGTTCGAACAGACTCTGGCTGGCGGTGATACCACGCTGGAACTGGTTGTTGATCTGGGTCAGGCTCTTGAGCGGCTTGAGCAGCATCATCATGGAGGTGAGGATCAAGGAGAAAGCACCAGGGGTCAGATTACTGAGTACCCCGGGCATAGACGCCACCACCAGCAGCACCGTCAAGGCGCTGGAGGCAATCACCTGGACCATGGAGGAGCCTAATGCATCGACCACCACCATCTTCATGTTTTGTTGCCGCATATGATTACTGACGTTGGCAAAACGTTCGGACTCCACTTCCTGACCGCCGAACATCAACACCTCTTTATGACCACGTAGCATCTGTTCGGTCGAGGTGGTGATATTGCCCATCGCCTGCTGAATTTGCCGACTCAAGCGGCGAAAACGGCGACTGATGATGGTGAGTAAAACGCCGACAATAGGCCCCACCAGAAAGAAAATCAGCGATAACTGCCAGGAGTGATAGAACATCATCCCGAGCAGACCAATCACAGTGATCCCCTCGCGGATCAGGGAGACTAGAGTCGAACTGGCCGCCGAAGAGACTTGCCCGGCGTCATAGGTGACTTTGGAGAGTAGATTTCCGGTGTTGTGTTTATCGAAGAACGCCATCGGCATTCCCATCATGTGGGTAAACACCTGCCGTTGCAGTTTCATCACCACATGACTGCCGACCCAGCTCATAAAGTAATCGGACAAGAAGGCACTAATACCCCGGACTATCACCAAGCCCATGACGATAAAAGCCATCCAGAACAATACCGACGGATTCTTGCCACTCAGACCATCATCGATCAGCGGTTGAATCGAATAAACCAGCGAGGTATCCACCACCCCGTAACCGGCCATACCGATAATTGCCATTCCCAGACCGCCTTTGCGATCCTTGATATAGCCCAGCAAGCGCTTCAGGGTGGCCATGCTGGAGGGGTGCTGTTCTGTAGAGGCAAGCTGTCGCATCGAAATTCCGATCGGGTCAATATAAGCGGGCTATTCTACCGGCTAGTCTGCGCTCAACCAAGCGTCCAGATGTCGGTACCAGGCCGCCTGGGAACGAAAGCCGCTTATTTGCGCAGTTTCATCCATCACTGTGATCCGGATCAGCCCCTGTTCGGCGGTATTCCATTGCCGAACGCCTCGGGCATGAAATCGCGCCATCACAGCCGGGTCCGGGAAATGCCAGCGATTGGCATAACCGCTACTATGGATCACCGCTTGCGGTTGCAAACGCCGGATCCAGGCTGTTGTCGAGGAGTGACGGCTGCCATGATGGCCGGAGACCAGCCAGGTAACCGGCTGCACCAATCCAGGTATCGCCAGCAGGTGACGCTCCTCATCGCCGGGTAAATCACCAACCAGTAACAGGCTGTGACGGCCATCGGAAATTCGCAGCACGCAAGAATCCTGGTTCTCTTGTCCAGAGCCCGAGGTGACAGGGGCCAGGATCTCCAGTTGCAACCGCAACCAGCGCCACCTCGTGCCCCTGACACAACGCCGGGTTACCGGATTCAGCGGAACCGACGACAGCAGATGCCGTACCGGCAGGGCCGCATAGACTCGCTGCCAGTTACTGGCATGATCCCGATCGGCATGACTGATGATCAGATAATCCAGTTGCCGGATCCCTTCAGCCCGCAGCACCGGCAAGATGGCGGCATCGGCCATGTTATAACCGCTGGGAAATGCATCTCCCGTGTCATACAGCAACCCCCGCTCGCCTTGCCGGACCAGCACACTTAGGCCCTGGCCGACATCAATGACCAGCACCTCCCAATCCGGTACTGGTTGTCCGTAAATGAGCAAGGCGACCCCGCAGGTACAGATACTTAACGAGCGGCCATGGGGCAACAGCCAGAACATGCCTGCTAACCAGCACAGCACGAGCGCTACGCTTCCCTGTGCCGAAAACCAGACCCAGGAGTCGATATGCGTCTGTAACCAACTCAATCCGGCCATAAGATAGTCCAGCAGCCAGTCACAGAGCCAGAAACCAGCCCAAGCGGCCTGCGGCCAGCAAAGCACCAGTAAACCGCTCGCCAGCCCTAACGGGATAAGGATCAGACTAAACAATGGAATGGCGATCAGGTTCACCGGGATAGCTAGCCAGCCCAAGCCAGCAAACATCATCAGTTGCAACGGCAATAGACCGATCGTCATCAGCCACTGCAAACGCCACAAGGAGGCTTGGCGCCACAGCAAAGCGGCCAGCCCTAACAAAGCCACGGCAAGATAGGAAAGCCAGAAGCTGGCACTGAACAAAGACCAGGGGTCGAGAAGAAGCAACAGTACCAGGCTCAACCACCAGATCCGCCATAACGACCAATGGCGTTGCCATAACCGGACTCCAAACCACAGCAGTAACATCAGCAAAGCTCGCTGAGTTGGCAATGAAAAGCCCGCCAAGGCGGAATAGAGCACGGCGACCAGGATGGCTACGACAACGGGTAAGCCAACAAGACGCGGACCCAGACCCGGACACAACTGCAAAATGCGGCCAGCCCAGAACCCGAGCCAGGCCGCCAGACCTATGTGCAACCCCGAGACAGCAATTAGGTGAATAATGCCGCCATCACGGAGTAACTGCCACTCGGCGGCGCTGACATCCTGCTGTTCACCAAAAACCAGGGCTAACAACAATGCCGAATGGGCGAAAGGTTGCAGCAGGACTCGGCTCTGCTCCAACCAGCGTTGCCGCCATCCTGGATCCGGTAACTCTCCGAATTCCCGCCACTGTCGCACACTACCGGTAGCTGTTATGCCTATCCCCAACAGCCAGCGCTCTTGATTGAAGCTCGCCGGATTGCCCAGGCCATGAACCGGTTTGAGCGTGGCATCCAATACCACCTGCTGACCAATGCCAAACGTTGACTCCGGTTGCGGGGAAAACAGGCGTACCATGGGGTGCGGCCAGAGCGTTTGCCCATCCAACTGCTGTAGACGCAAGCGAACGCTACCACCGTCACCCTGCGGCTGCCATGCCATAACCTCGCCTGTTATGCTATGTTTGCCGCCAGCGACACCCAGTTGATGCAACCAGCTCAACTGCAGATGAAAAAATACTAGGAAGCCAATCAGCCCGCACAACCCCCCGACGATGGCCCCCCATCGCCGATACCAAGCCAGCAGCAGCATGCTGATAAGCAGCAATAGCCAGCCGATGGCGGGCAGTTCGGGCCAGAGCAAGGATGAGAGTGCCAGCAGGGTAAATCCTTGCAAAAAGCCACTACCATTGAATGAGCGAGACCGGATGCCAAAAGAGACAATGAAACGCTGGATGCCCAATCCCGATAGGCTGCGCCAGCATAAACACCTGCGAATTTTTGCCCGCTGGCTCGGAAATCCCAACCTGTGGCATCTGAACCGCCGTTCTGCCGCCGGGGCTTTTGCCATCGGTTTATTCATCGCTTGGGTCCCTGTTCCATTCCAGATGGTACTGGCTGCGGGTATAGCCATACTGTGCCGGGTGAATCTACCCATTTCGGTTGCCTTGGTCTGGATCACGAATCCGTTGACCATGCCCCCTATGTTCTATTTTGCTTACTATCTTGGTGCTCATCTGCTGGGGGTGCCAGCTGTCGATTTTGAGCTCAGTTTCAGCTGGGGTTGGTTAAGGTCGGTGATGACCACGATTGGCGAACCGTTTTTACTCGGCTGCGCCCTGATGGCGCTCGGTTCGTCCCTGACCGGGTATTTATCAATCCGCTTGCTGTGGCGCTATTCGGTGGTTCGAAAAATGACGGCTCGCCGTCAGCGTACAATTCCTCGCCAACCCTGAGTCTCGCCTGGTCACGAGGATGAATTTTGCTAGGCGCGACTCACCCGCTCGGGTAGAGTGTGCGTCGATGAGCCCAGAGCCCCTGTCGCACATCTGTCAATTACAGGGGTTATGCTGATGATGTCCAAGCAACACTACAGTCATCGTCGGAACCACTCGAGGTAACAAGAGTACGATGGATATCCTGATCGCGATTTTTACGGACTACGGCTATTTTGCCGTGTTTTTTATTCTACTGATCTGTGGTTTTGGCGTTCCCATCCCTGAAGATATAACGCTGGTCGCTGGCGGCATCATTGCTGGTTTGGGCTATGCCGATGTGCACACCATGTTCATGGTCGGCATGGTGGGTGTACTGATTGGTGATGGCACCATGTTTACTCTGGGCAGGATCTTCGGTGAGCGGATCCTGCAATATCGGCCAATCCGCCGTATCTTGCCCCCCCACCGATTTGCCAATGTTCAGGATAAATTTGCCAAATATGGCAACTGGGTGCTGTTTGTCGCCCGCTTCCTGCCCGGTTTGCGTTCACCGATTTTTGTCACCGCCGGTATGAGTCGCCAAATCAGCTATTGGCGTTTTTTGATGATGGATGGTTTTGCGGCTTTGATCTCAGTACCGATCTGGGTTTATTTGGGGTATTTCGGTGCCTATAACCGGGATTGGTTGATGAAGTGGGTCGAGCGGGGTCAATTTGGTTTGTTGAGCCTCACCGGATTGATCTTCTTGTTCCTGGCCGGATGGTATGCGGTACATTGCTGGAAACGCCGTCAGCGCCAAGACAACAACTCATAATCTGCAAAGGCGCTACGGCGCCTTTTGTTTTGGCTATGTCCCAGCGCTGGAGTCTGATCGAGCGCAGACACGCCGTGAACCCATCTATGGGGGCCCGATGGCGGCATCCTTGCCGCCAACGGTCTGCTTTTCGTTCAGACGCCATCCCTCTTGATTCACAACAGGTAACTGGGATAGAGCCTTTGTTTTATCCCTATCTTCGACCCTGCAGCGGCACCCAGGTACCAGCCCCGACGCCCTCATTCCCAATCGATAACGCTAGGCCCAGTCGGTGGATCTGGGCCTAACAAGAAGGCGCTCGCAGGCACCTTGATGACTGTATGGCAAAGCCGCACAGTCAGCGTGAGCTCAACGCCCAAGCTCCCGCGCGGGTTGCAGACTGCTGGCATGCCATGCCGGATAGAGGGTCGCCAACAGACTCATCAAGATGGCAGCACCTGTGACAATCACCACATCCACACCGTGCAACTCGGAGGGCAAAAAGTCGATGAAGTAGATCTCGGGATTAAGGAATCTGTGCCCCAACAACGACTCCACTCCCCGGATCGCGGGTGTCAGATAACGGGATAACCCGGCCCCCAACAGACCACCGAACAGTGCTCCCAGCAGACCATTCATCATCCCCTGCACCATAAAAGTAATGCGGATCTGCCAGGGACCTGCGCCCATGGTCTTGAGAATGGCAATATCGCTGCGTTTTTCATTCACCGCCATCACTAACGTGGAAACAATGTTGAAGCAGGCGACAGCAACGACCATCAGCATCACCACATACATCACGGTACGAACCAGCTGGATGTCTTGATACAGATAACCCTGACTGTTCTTCCAGCTGCGGACATACATGCGCTCGGGCAACTTGCTGGCCGCTTCGAAGGCCACATCCTGAGCCTGCATCAGATCCTGGACTCGAAAGCTGAATCCTTGAACCCGATCTCTCAGCCCCAATGCCTGCTGAGCATCCTGCAAGTGGATGAACCCCAACACGCCATCGAGTTGACCGCCAATCTCCATAAAGCCCACCACCTTGAAGCGCCGCTGTAGCGGCGACTTGAGGCTGGCCTCGGCCTGAGCGGCCACGTCCGGCAGCAGCAGAGTGATATTCTCACCCAATGCCACACCCAGTTTATTGGCGATAGTTTTACCCAGGATCACACCGTTTTCACCGGGTTTGAGCTCATCCAACCCCTGGCCCGTCATATAGTGACCCGCATCGGAGATGCGCTTTTCCGAGGCCGGCAAGATGGCGCGCAGTTGCACCGCCTTGAGCTTGTCGCCTCGTTCGAGCAAGCCATTCAAGCGGACAATAGGCGAGACCGCGACCATACCCGGCGTATCCAGCAGCAGTGATTCGGCACTGCGCCAGTCACTGATCTCGCCACGCACCATCTCGGTTTCGGCGTGCGGCACCACCGCCAGGACCCGGACCCGCAATTCACGCTCGAAGCCATTCATCGCCGACAAACCGAGGATCAGCGCCATCACCCCGAGGGTAATGCCGATGATCGAGGAGGCCGAAATAAAGGAGACAAACCCGCTGGAGCGGCGAGCGCGGCTGTAGCGTAAACCAAGAAATAGAGCCAGTGGACGATACATCAACCCTCCTCCGCCACCAAGCCATCCACCAGCGAGATACGCCGATGCAGCTTGGCGGCTAATGCGCGATCATGAGTCACCACCACAAAGGCGGTACCCAGTTGCGCATTCAGCTCACACATCAGGCTGTAAATGCTATCGGCGCTCTTGTGATCCAGATTGCCTGTCGGCTCATCGGCCAGCACCAACTTGGGCTCATTGACCAGAGCCCGGGCAATCGCGACCCGTTGCCGTTCCCCCCCCGAGAGCTCCGAAGGCTTGTGATCCAGACGATGGCCAAGCCCGACCCGTTCCAGCATAGCCGTCGCCTTGGCGCTGGCAGCCTTGACCGGCACACCGCCAATCAATAGCGGCATAGCCGCATTTTCGAGGGCCGAGAACTCCCCCAGCAGGTGGTGGAACTGATACACAAAACCCAGCTCCCGATTGCGAAATTGTGCCTGCACCCGATTGGACCAAGCGTGAATGTTCTGACCATTAAACTGAACCGTGCCATCACTGGGGGTATCCAGAGCCCCCAGCAGATGTAACAGGGTACTCTTGCCTGAGCCGGAACTGCCTACTACCGCCAGCATTTCACCGGCCTGCAGCGTTAAATCCACACCCCGCAACACCGGAGTTTCTAGTTTGCCTTCGCGGTAAATCTTGGTCAGCCCCTGACAGGACAACAGGAGAGAGTTATTCATAGCGTAATGCCTCGGCAGGACGGATCTGTGCGGCGCGATAGGCCGGATAAAGGGTAGCCAGGAAACTGATGGCCAGAGCGCCTAGTGTGATAGTGACAATTTGCAGCGGCGCGACACTGACCGGTATTCCTACCCCGCCAGCCGCCATATACAGATTCAACCCCATCAGTTGCAGCAATGGGTTGATAAACCAAGCTAATCCAAGCCCCAGTAGAGTACCAGACAAAGCACCCCAGAATCCGCTCCAGGCCCCCTGAACCATGAAGATGCGCAAGATAGCGCTGTCTTGCATGCCCATGGTGCGCAAAATGGCCACCTCTCCCTGCTTATCCAGTACCACCATCACCAGTGCCGACAGTATATTGAACGCGGCCACCATGATGATCAGCACCAGCATCAGAGCCATGATGTGTTTCTCCATGGCCACGGCGCGAAAGAGCTCGCCGCGCTCCTGCCGCCAGTCGGTCACCTGTAGTCCCTGCTGCGGGAGTTGTCGCGCCAGGCCATCGACGGCGAATGCATCATCCAGCCATAACCGCAGGCCGGAAATAGTTCCGGCCGGATAACGCATCAAACGACGGGCATCTTCCAGATTAACAAAGACCACCTGATCATCGACATCCGCACCGACCTCGAAGGTCCCGGACACGGTAAACAAGCGCTGGCTGGGTGTCCGACCCATGGGCGTGTAACGACTGCCCTCACTGGCCAGAATACGGATCTGATCACCAGGCAACACATCCAGTTTGCGAGCCAGGGAAACCCCGAGGATCACCTTGAATTCCCCGGCGCGCAGCGTGCCGAGTCGATCTTCCCCCATGCTGTTGCGCAACAGATCATGGGCCGGGTAGCTCGCCGGATCGACACCTTGCAAGATCACCGCAGCCAACTGTCCGCGGCCTTGCAACATAGCCTCGGCACGCACCAGAGGCGCAACTGCCTGCACATGGGGTAATTTAGCCAAGGGTGCCTGTAACGCCTGCCAATCGGTCAGACGTCCGTTGCTGTCGCTAACAATGGCATGGGGTACCACGCCGAGGATGCGGTTTTTCAGTTGACCTTCAAAACCGTTCATCACAGAGCTGACCAAGATCAGCGCCATGACGCCAATCGCGATCCCGAAGGTGGAAAACAGAGAAATAAAAGAAGCAAAACGGTTGTCACCGCGAGCTCCGGCGTAACGCAGGCCGATAGCCAAGCTTACCGGTTGAAAGATAGTGGATTTCACGCCAATCCTGAGCGTTGCTATTAAAGAGGGATAGCGGATAATAAATGTAAAGGTGTTACCGCAACAAGGGATCTCTTCAGTCGTGAGCGAGCAGTTTTTCAGTGTTGTCCATAGTTTAGCCATCAATGTCGAACCATTGGCCGACGGGTTTGTGCTGCCCACCCTCGATGAGCTGGAACAGGAGTTGCCCGAACCCTTTCGTATCGCGGGTGCTATCACTCATATTGAC
>JBBRVG010000090.1:0-15757 GCA_038247115.1 Enterobacterales bacterium
TCGCCATCGATATCGGTAGCGACAATGGCGCCATTGACCGCGGTCTCTTCATTGGTGTTCAGGCTGACATCGCTGGTCGTCGGTGCATCGTTCACCGCGCCCACCCCGATGGTCACGGTACTGGTGGTGGAGCCACCCTTACCGTCGCTGATGGTGACACTGAAGCTGTCGCTGCCATTGAAGTTGTTGGCCGGGGTATAGGTGAAAGTGCCATCGGCATTCAGGGTCACGCTGCCATTGGCCGGGTTCGAGCCCAAGGCGTAGCTGAGATTATCGCCATCCAGATCGGTGGCCACAATGGCGCCTGAGACGGCGGTGTCTTCATTAGTGTTCAGGCTGACATTGCTGGTCGTCGGCGCATCATTGACCGCCGCTACACCAATGCTGACCGTGCTGGTCGTGCTGCCGCCCTTGCCGTCGCTGATAGTGACGCTAAAGCTGTCGCTGCCATTGAAGTTGCTAGCGGGCGTGTAAACGAAGCTGCCATCGGCATTCAGGGTCACGCTGCCATTGGCAGGAGAGCCGTTCAGGCTGTAGCTCAGGTTATCGCCATCCAGATCGGTCGCCACAATGGTGCCGGAGACAGCGGTGTCCTCATTAGTGTTCAAGCTGACGTTGCTGGTCGTCGGCGCATCGTTGACCGCCGCTACACCAATACTGACCGTACTGATCGTGCTGCCGCCTTGGCCGTCGCTGATGGTGACGCTAAAGCTGTCGCTACCGCTGAAATCGGTGGTCGGCGTGTAGGTGAAAGTGCCATCAGCATTCAGCGTCACGCTGCCGTTGGCCGGAGCACCATTCAGGCTGTAACTCAGGCTATCGCCGTCCAGATCGGTGGCGACAATGGCGCCTGAGACGGCGGTATCTTCATTGGTGTTCAGGCTCAGATCGGCGCTAGTCGGGGCATTATTGGCGGTGGTGGCATTATCGGTAGTTGTAGTGCTGGCAGGTTGCGCGACCGTTGTGGTCGTGGCTGCAGCTGGATCCGAGGTGTCAAACCCGGCCGTCGCCAGGGTCGAATCTGAAGTTCGATCGATAACAATGAAGCCACCATTGCCCGAGCCCGCTGCATCACCTGCGGCAGCCGCCGCCGCACCACCAGCTGCCGTAGCCTCGAGTTTCAGCGTCGGGTCGAGCCCTTCGAGGATCGATTGTTGCAGTTTTTCAATATCGGAAAGCCCGGAAGGCTGAGAGTTGGCCGCCACCAGCTGAACGCTGGCATCATCTGCGGCATCCGTATGTTTCGGGGGCACAGGCGCGGTACTTAACTCACCATCACCCGCGACTTGGACCATGGCTCCAGCCGGAATGTGTTGTCCGACAGCTAATGGCTGCAGAGTTCCATCCTCTGCCACGATAAAAGCCTTGCTGTTCAATGCAGTTACAACAACTTCACGAGCACTGGAGAATTGTTTCATAGACGCCCCGATAACTTACGGTAATAAAAAAATGCCACCGTAGATGTTAATGGTACTGAAGCGTTAAATCTGCTGCGTAAATTCGAACATCAGACAGCTCTTATAGACTAAATCTTTCTTATTTTTACATTACTGATGCTTTTTTGGACTAAACGAAAGCCTTTGATTTCATATGCTTACTTTTATTCACCCATGGCGCACATAAAAAAACACCGGCCATTGGCCGGTGTTTTCAAAGTCTAAGCTGCGTGAGCAGAGGTCAGACTTACAGGACGTCGATCGCGTTCAGTTCTTTGAACGCCAGTTGCAGACGGGCGATCATAGACTCTTGGCCCTTACGCAGCCATACGCGTGGATCGTAGTATTTCTTGTTCGGCTTGTCGGCACCTTCCGGGTTGCCCAGCTGACCCTGCAGGTAACCTTCGTTAGCCTTGTAGTAGTTCAGCAGACCTTCCCAAGTTGCCCACTGGGTGTCGGTGTCGATGTTCATCTTCACCACGCCGTAGCTGACAGAATCCTTGATTTCCTGAGCGGTAGAGCCTGAGCCACCGTGGAATACGAAGTTCAGAGTCTTGGCCGGAACACCGTACTTCTCGGAAACAAACTTCTGGGAAGCGTCGAGGATGGACGGAGTCAGCTTGACGTTACCTGGCTTGTAGACGCCGTGTACGTTACCGAAGGAAGCAGCGATGGTGAAACGTGGGCTGATCTTCAGCAGACGCTCGTAAGCGTAAGCGACATCTTCCGGCTGGGTGTACAGCGCAGATTGGTCCATGTGGCTGTTGTCCACGCCATCTTCTTCACCGCCGGTGCAGCCCAGTTCGAGCTCCAGGGTCATACCCATCTTCGCCATGCGAGTCAGGTACTCACAGCAGATGTCGATGTTCTCTTCCAGAGACTCTTCGGACAGATCCAGCATGTGAGAGGAGAACAGCGGCTTGCCAGTTTCAGCAAAATGCTTTTCGCCCGCATCCAGCAGACCGTCGATCCATGGCAGCAGCTTCTTGGCAGCATGGTCGGTGTGCAGGATCACCGGAACACCGTAGTATTCGGCAACAGCGTGAACGTGCTTGGCACCAGAGATGGCACCCAGGATAGCGGCTTGTTGACCTTCCAGCTTCAGACCCTTACCGGCCATGAATGCAGCGCCACCGTTAGAGAACTGAACAACAACCGGAGCCTTGGCATTGGCAGCAGCTTCCAGAACGGCGTTGATGGAGTCAGAGCTCACAACGTTAACCGCTGGCAAAGCAAACTGATTGGCCTTGGCAATTTCGAAAACTTTCTGAACGTCGTCGCCAGTGATCACACCCGGTTTAACAAAATCGAAGATCTTAGACATATCTATGGTCCTATCGAGTTTTCGGCATCTGGGAGCAGAGCACCGAAAGAGTTGCAAATAATGTGGTCTCGTCCCTGAGGACGAACAAACGGGAGGTCGAAACCTCCCGTTTGCAGCAAGGCTTAGGCCTTAGCGCGTTCTTCCAGGATGGCAACCGCTGGCAGAACCTTACCTTCTACGAACTCCAGGAAAGCGCCGCCGCCAGTGGAGATGTAGGAAACCTTGTCAGCGATACCGAACTTGTCGATAGCGGCCAGGGTGTCACCACCGCCAGCGATAGAGAAGGCTGGAGAGGCTGCAATCGCTTCAGCGATGATCTTGGTGCCTTCAGCGAACTGGTCGAATTCGAACACGCCGACCGGACCGTTCCACAGAATGGTCTTGGCGTTCATGATGATGTCAGCCAGAGCCTTGGCAGAATCCGGGCCAATGTCGAAAATCATGTCGTCATCAGAAACGTCAGCCACAGCCTTGATGGTAGCGGGAGTAGTTTCGGAGAATTCCTTACCAACCACCACATCGGTAGTCACCGGGATGTTGGTTTCGGCAGCCAGCTTCTTGGCAGTGTCGAGCAAGTCGTGTTCACACAGTGACTTACCATCATTGTGGCCAGCAGCGGCGATGATGGTGTTGGCGATGCCACCACCGACGACCAGTTGGTCAGCGATCTTGGACAGAGATTCCAGAACGGTCAGCTTGGTAGAAACCTTGGAGCCACCGACGATGGCAACCATAGGACGCTCAGGCTTCAGCATGGCCTTGCCCAGAGCATCCAGTTCACCCGCCAGCAGAGGACCTGCACAAGCAACCGGTGCGTATTGAGCCACACCGTGGGTAGAACCTTCGGCGCGGTGAGCAGTACCGAACGCATCCATAACGAAGACGTCACACAGAGCGGCGTACTTCTTGGCCAGCTCTTCGGTGTTCTTCTTCTCGCCCTTGTTGAAACGGCAGTTTTCCAGCACAACCAGCTCACCGGCGGCGACTTCAACGCCATCCAGGTAATCCTTGGCCAGACGAACCGGGCAGGACAGAGCGTCTTTCAGATAGTTGACTACCGGCAGCAGAGAGAACTCTTCGTTGTACTCGCCTTCGGTCGGACGACCCAGGTGGGAGGTAATCATCAGCTTGGCACCCTTTTCCAGGGCCAGTTTGATGGTCGGCAGAGTGGCTACGATGCGAGCGTCGGAGGTAACTTTACCATCCTTCACAGGTACGTTCAGGTCGGCACGAATCAGTACGCGCTTACCAGCCAGGTCCAGGTCGGTCATTTTGATCACAGACATATTCAGTCCTCTATGGATTTTCAGACAAAACAATGAGCCTGTTTTTCCCGCGCTGCCTTGGGCTAGCCCGGGTGGCCCTGAGTATCGCAAACCGGCATCCCGCCGAGGCTTGCTGGCCAACCGCCGTGTCGTGAAACATCAGTGACACCACGGTAAAAAAAGGGGAGAGAAACACCGTCTCTCGGTCGGCAGGGCGGCATTCTAGCCGTTGTTCCTACCTGTGCGTCTTGACGCATATCAGGCCGGAGTCAAAAACCATCATGGAGAAAGTGTGATCGTCAGCGACATCGGCATAAACGATTTCCTACACAGCTCACAGACAGCAGGAATGTGACTTCGGGCGCAAAGAGTTTACTGTGCTTGCCCGGCAAAGGCGATAGGTAGATGGGATTTTATGCAAAAAAAACGGGAGCCCAAGCTCCCGTTTTTGTAGCAAAAATGTTGCTTAGAACAGGGATTCCGCCTGCGCCACCACGTTTTCCACGGTGAAGCCGAACTCCTTGAACAGCAACTCGGCTGGAGCCGATTCGCCAAAGCTGCGCATGCCGACGATCTTGCCGTTCAGGCCGACATACTTGTACCAGTAATCGGCGATACCCGCTTCCACCGCCACACGACGGGTGACAGCAGATGGCAGCACAGATTCTTTGTACTCAGCGCTCTGGGCATCAAACAGATCGGTGGCCGGAATGGAGACCACGCGCACCTTGCGACCCTTGGCTTCCAGCTCGGTGGCGGCGCTCATGGCCAGCTCCACTTCAGAGCCGGTGGCGATCAGGATCAGATCCGGAGTGCCGGCCGCATCTTTCAGGACATAACCGCCCTTGGCCACGTTCGCCAGTTGCTCGGCAGTCCGATCCATCTGCGCCAGATTCTGACGGGAGAAGATCAGCGCCGTCGGGCCATCTTTGCGCTCGATGGCGTACTTCCAGGCCACTGCGGATTCCACCTGGTCACAAGGACGCCAGGTGCTCATGTTCGGAGTCAGACGCAGGGACGCAATCTGCTCGACCGGCTGGTGCGTCGGGCCATCTTCACCCAGACCGATGGAGTCATGGGTATAGACGAAGATGGAGCGTTGCTTCATCAGCGCCGCCATCCGGACTGCGTTACGGGCATATTCCATAAACATCAGGAAGGTAGCGCCATACGGGATCAGACCACCGTGCAGGGTGGCACCGTTCATGATGGCGGACATACCAAACTCACGGACGCCGTAGTGCATATAGTTGCCGGAGGCATCGGTCGGAGTGATGGACTTGGAGCTCTTGTGGATGGTCAGGTTGCTCGGCGCCAGGTCGGCAGAGCCGCCCAGCAGTTCTGGCAACAGGGCACCGAAGGCATCCAGAGCGTTCTGGCTGGCCTTACGGGTGGCGATCTTGGCCGGATTGGCTTGCAGATCGGCGATGAACTTGGCGGATTCTGCGGCCCAATTGGCAGGCAGGTCACCGACCATACGGCGCTCGAATTCAGCAGCCAGTTCCGGGTAGGCAGCACGATAGCCAGCCAGACGCTCGTTCCACTCGCGCTCGACCACTTGACCGTCGGTCTTGGCATCCCACTGGGCATAGTAATCGGCCGGGATATCGAACGGCTCGAAGTTCCAGCCCAGGAATTCACGGGCAGCGGCGATTTCGGCAGCACCCAGCGGTGAGCCATGGCAGTCGTGAGAGCCGGCCTTGTTCGGGGAGCCGTAACCAATCACCGTCTTGCAGCACAGCAAGGAAGGCTTGTCGCTCACGGCACGAGCCGCGTCGATCGCCGCCTTGATGGCTTCCGGATCATGGCCATCGACGCCACGCACCACATGCCAGCCGTAGGATTCGAAACGGGCGGCGGTATCATCGGTGAACCAACCTTCGACATGGCCGTCGATGGAGATGCCGTTGTCATCCCAGAAGGCGACCAGTTTACCCAGCTTCAGGGTACCGGCCAGGGAGCAAGCTTCGTGGGAGATGCCTTCCATCATGCAACCGTCACCCATGAATACATAGGTGTGGTGATCGACCACTGTGTGGTCCGGACGGTTGAACTGGGCGGCCAGGATCTTCTCGGCCAGCGCCATGCCGACGCCATTGGTGATGCCCTGCCCCAGCGGACCGGTCGTGGTTTCGACGCCCGGTGCATACCCATATTCCGGGTGACCCGGGGTGCGGCTGTGCAGTTGACGGAAGTTCTTCAGATCGTCGATGGAGAGATCATAACCAGTCAGATGCAGCAAGGAGTAGAGCAACATGGAGCCATGACCGTTGGAGAGAATAAAACGGTCGCGGTCGGCCCACTTCGGGTTGGTCGGGTTATGTTTGAGGTAGTCGCGCCACAATACCTCGGCGATATCCGCCATGCCCATAGGGGCGCCCGGGTGACCGGAATTGGCTTTTTGCACGGCATCCATACTCAATGCACGGACTGCATTGGCTAACTCTTTACGAGAAGGCATCTATTACTCCTGGGGTCTTCATAGCACTGTGCCAGTTTGGGGCGGCTATTGTCCCAAACCCCTCCGACTGGCGCAAATACTATCTCTCGGCCCGTTTTTTGTTCTGGGAGCGCAAGCGTTATCGCCGCAGACTCACTATGCTCAAGCCACGCAGCTGGGGCTTTTCACCAATGATCCCCTGACGCTCCGACGCGGCACACCATTTTTTGCTGGCAATAGCCGCCTCGCAAAAATAGAATAGACGTCCAGATGTGAATACTTCTATTCACCGCCGTCACCACGGCTGATCCCAGCAGCATTTTTAGAAGAGAACAACATGGCCAGATTGTTTACCTCCGAATCCGTCTCCGAAGGACATCCCGACAAGATCGCTGACCAGATCTCCGATGCAGTTCTGGATGCCATACTGGCGCAGGATCCTATGGCCCGCGTCGCCTGCGAAAGCTTCGTCAAGACCGGTATGGTCCTGGTGGGTGGCGAAATCACCACCTCCGCCTGGGTCGATATCGAAGAGCTGGTGCGTCAAACCGTGCGCGACATCGGCTATGTCCACTCCGATATGGGCTTCGATGCCAACTCCTGCGCCGTGCTCAGCGCCATCGGCAAACAATCCCCGGATATCAACCGCGGTGTCGACCGTAAAGACCCCAAAGAGCTGGGTGCCGGTGACCAGGGTCTGATGTTCGGCTATGCCAGCAACGAGACCGACGTGCTGATGCCCGCTCCTATTACCTATGCCCACCTGCTGGTCAAGCGCCAGTCCGAGGTGCGCAAGAGTGGCGTGCTGCCTTGGTTGCGTCCGGATGCCAAGAGCCAGATCACCTTCGCCTATGACAGCAACGGCAAGATCCAGGGCATCGATGCCGTGGTGCTCTCCACCCAGCACCGCGAAGACATCAGCCATGACGATCTGGTCGAAGCTGTGCAAGAAGAGATCATCAAGCCAGTGCTGCCCAAAGAATGGCTGACCCATCAGACCAAATACTTCATCAACCCGACTGGCCGTTTCGTCATCGGCGGCCCCATGGGCGATTGCGGTCTGACCGGTCGCAAGATCATCGTCGATACCTACGGCGGCATGGCCCGTCACGGTGGCGGTGCCTTCTCCGGTAAGGATCCCTCCAAGGTGGATCGCTCCGCCGCCTACGCCGCCCGTTATGTCGCCAAGAATATCGTCGCCGCGGGTCTGGCCGATCGCTGTGAAATCCAGGTCTCCTACGCCATCGGCGTCGCCGAGCCGACCTCCATCAGCGTCGAAACCTTCGGCACCGGCAAGTTGGACGAGAGCCATCTCATCAAGCTGGTGCGCCAGTTCTTCGATCTGCGCCCTTACGGCCTCATCGAAATGCTGGATCTGAAGCGCCCGATCTACCAGGCCACCGCCGCCTATGGTCACTTCGGTCGCGAAGAATTCCCATGGGAAAAGACCGACAAAGCCGAACTGCTGCGCGATGCGGCCGGTCTGAAATAAGCCCGTCGGATTAGCTTAGAAAAATCGAAGGAGGCGAAAGCCTCCTTTGTTTTTTAGCGCGATTATTTATTTTGGTTAATATCGAAGAGGTATCCATTCTTTGGTAGGTTGCGGCTGAGCCTGCGAAGCCCAACAGTTACCGCGATGGCATCTGCGCGATTTAGCTTTGCTAAGATTTACTAATTACACCTATGTGGGTTGGATTTACCGATTGTTATTATCTATCTCTAAGATCTGCTCTCGCACGAGGGTTTTATATTTATCAAAAGCATCTATCAATAAGAAAAATTGGTTTTTTAATGATGGAATTAAATCAGCCAACTTTAATGGTGGAGTATTTATATAGTTGTAGCTAACAGTTCCATCATCTCTAACTATCCTTGTTACAAAATTTGTCAAGCCAAACTCAATTCTTGGTGAGTATCTATGATTGTAACTATTTCTAAAGTCAACAACTTGCTCTGCATATTTTTTATTACTTATTTTCTCAAGGGTGCATTTCAAAGTTGTATATTTTCGCCATTTAGAACCATATTTATCTGCAGTTTGAAATATAATTTCATCATTAGGTGAAATGTCATCTTTCCACTCACCCCCCTTAGCCTTATTAGCTTGATGGCATAAATGAGCAATTGAATATATAAATCTAGACCTAATAACATAAGGCATATTGATTGCCAATGTTGCAATAGGTGTTACAAACTCAATTACAAGATCTATTTTTTCTTGTTCGCAATCCATATCGTTTAGTCTGCTTGACCATGAATCTAATCTACTTATGTAATTATGAAATTCATTTATTGAGTTTGCTATTTCTCTAGAGTGTTCATCTAGCATTTGGCTGTATGCAAAAAAATCTATATCCCATGATTGTTTTTCTATCCAGTTATACTCAGCAAGACGCCCCCAACCAGAAAAATCAATCCGTGATTGAATATGAATTTTATATTCATCCTCTAAATTCATATCTACTCCAATAGTGACTTTGAAACCGTGTAGGTACTACGATTAGCATAGCGTAATCATACAACTGACCAAGAGCAACAGCCTTACCTTACAATCTGTCATTATTACCGCCAGTGGCGGTATAGCCAACTTCCTAATTACCCATGCGTACAATTACACTACGATAATTGCACCTACAGAATAACCCCAATTCCTTATTTATTATCACGCCATAACAAAAGCCATCCCACCTCTTCAAAGCACCTGCCAGCAGGCCAACGGACATCCACTTCATCATCATCCATAGCAAATGGCGGCTCCACAACGACGCCAATACCTTCGCCTCGACCCCAGGCATCAAAATCATTTGCCACCCATTTTTCTGGATTCTTGATAACCTTATCCCCAATGTTAAATTTCATACTGTACGCCTTAATTCATTACTGATGCTAAAACAAACTGGCCAAATGGCATATTCCATAACGTCTCTTGGGTATGATTGCACTTACTGTAATCACACTTACATGGCCGTTGGATTTTAATATTTTGCCGTACCCCATGCTGCGATCGTTGATGCTAATTCGAGAGCAATAGGAAAAAACATAACGACAGCTGGAAGATCAATAAGCCACAAGCCAAGTAGAAGCAATAACGAACCGATAAAAGGCACACCCGAGCGGGTCTTATATTGTCGAAATCGAATAGCGTCGTAAATAAATGAAACGAGGTGAATCATCTGCATAATAAATAGCAAAACCCCCACCAATATCACGATATAGACAACCATCTACAGACTCCAACTATTTTCGTTATAAACCAGCCTGCGTTGCTACAACAGATTCGCAATAAAGTAGATGCCAAAACCGACGACGATGGCGGCCAGACATTGATAGCCGCTGATGAGGCCAAACGGATAAGCAAACATGCTGCCCAGCGCCAACACCTGGGTACAGGGTATGGCGGCGCGGCGCAGATAACGGCTACGGGTCTGCTTATCCATGGTGCCTCCACTGGATCGGTAGTCTTGGCTGCGGTTAGACGGGCTAACGCATTGTGAAATCGATGCTAGCGCACTTTGCAACCAGACCCAATCAGGCTCGGTCATAAATTAAGTCATACCGTGAAGTCATCACCTGCACTGAACCACTCGCCGATGCCTGCAGCCGTCTGCCGGGCCGGGAGGAGGGGCGGCTGCAGCCGGTGCGCGGTCAGGATGACCGCAAGAGGGAGCGTCACGCCATGGATGGCGTGTGGCTCCCGGCCGGTGAAAGATGACCCGGAGCCCGGGGCTTTCCCGGCAGTCGGCATACGCTCAGGCCTGGGATTGTCAAGGGGGAGGCCTTTTCCCCCTTGACCCGCCGCCGCCCCCCGCAGGTGGGCAAATCGCCATAGCCGAAAAGGCGGAAACGGATTTCGGCATCGCCGCTACATCGGCAAATCGTCATAGCCGAGAAGGCGGAAGCGGCCTTCGATCGAGTCGCATCGGCTATCCTTGAGCCGATGGCATCATCCCAACAACTCATTGCGCAACCGGTTGCACAATCATCGATAAACGGGCATTATGCCCACCGAACAATTAGATCCCACACCCGTCAGCGAGGTTCTTATGCCGAAATCAGCACCGCACTCCTTAGAACACGGCTTTCCCGATAACTTTTTGTGGGGCGGCGCCGTCGCGGCCCATCAGCTCGAAGGGGGCTGGGATCAGGGCGGTAAAGGACCAAGCGTCGCCGATGTGCTGACCGGAGGTGCCCACGGCGTGATGCGCCGCATCACAGATGGCGTGGTCGAAGGCGAGTTCTACCCGAACCACACCGCCATCGACTTCTACCACACCTACAAAGAAGACATAGCCCTGCTGGCGGAGATGGGTTTCAAGTGCTTCCGCACCAGCATCGCCTGGACCCGCATCTTCCCGCGCGGTGACGAGCTCGAGCCCAATGAAGCGGGCCTGCAGTTCTATGATGATCTGTTCGACGAACTGCTCAAGCACGGCATCGAGCCGGTGATTACCTTGAGCCATTTCGAGATGCCCTATCACCTGGCCAAAACGGGCGAAGGCTGGCTCAAGCGTGAGGTGATCGAGCACTTTGTGCGCTTCTCCGAGGTGGTGATCCGCCGCTATCAGCACAAAGTGCGCCACTGGATGACCTTTAACGAGATCAACAACCAGATGAACACCGACTCGGATCTGTTCGGCTGGATGTGCTCCGGCGTGCGCTTTAGCCAGCAAGCCGATGCCGTGCAGGCCATGTACCAGGCGGTGCACCACCAGTTTGTAGCCAGCGCCCGGGTGGTGACATTTGCCCATGAGCTCAACCCGGCGCTGAAAGTCGGCGCCATGTGCGCCATCAGCCCCTTCTACCCCTACTCCTGCCATCCGGACGATGTGATGCTGGCCCAGGTGGCGATGCGGGATCGCTACTTCTTCTCCGATGTGATGGTGCGTGGCGCCTATCCCAGCTACGCCCTCCTCGACTGGCAGCGTCGCGGCTTCGCCATCGACATGGCGCCGGAAGATGCAGCCATCCTGGCCGCCGGCACCGTCGACTACATCGGCTTTAGCTATTACATGTCGAATACCGTGCAGGCCGGCGAAGCCAAATCCATCGCCCATAGCCAGGACGCCAGCTCCCCCTACTCGGTCACCAACCCGCACATCAGCAGCAGTGATTGGGGATGGAGCATCGATCCCGTCGGCCTGCGCTACGCCCTGAACTGCCTGTACGAGCGCTATCAGCTGCCGCTGTTTATCGTCGAAAACGGCTTTGGTGCCATCGATAAACCCGACGCCGATGGCCTGGTGCGCGACACCTATCGCATCGACTATCTGGGCGCCCATATCCGCGAGATGAAGAAGGCGGTGACCCTCGATGGCGTGGATCTGATCGGCTACACCCCCTGGGGCTGTATCGATCTGGTCTCCTTTACCACCGGCGAATACAAGAAACGCTACGGCTTTATCTATGTCGACCTGCACGATGACGGTAGCGGCACAGGTGCGCGCTCCCGCAAGCTCTCCTTCGACTGGTACAAGAACGTCATCGCCAGCAACGGCCGCGAGCTGTAATCGGGGATGACCGCAGGATTATCCTGCCATGAAAAACAATCAGGCCCGGCAATTGCCGGGCCTGATTGTCTCCTAGCTCCGAATATCAAAACTCGGGACCAACAACAAAGTGCCACTTTGTGACCTCGGCAAATAAAAATCCCTTTCAAGCGCCAAATGACTTCGGTAGTTTACAGCACACATTCATGTGTTCCGCCTTAATGCATTTTAATAAGGCGATAGGGATATCCAGCCGGGGGCCAATAGCAAATGTTAAGAGAATTCGATAAATCAGACTGGCATGTAGATGATCCGCAATGGATGGCGGAACGCAAGGCACTATGGCGCGAGGTTGAAAAACGCTGGTTGCACGCAGGAACCGCCTGTTGCTGTCGCAAGGAGATGCCGGCATTGCGGAAATATTTCTTAACCGGCGAGATCGATTGGGATGACTTTGCTTTAACACAGAGTCGCAGTTTTACCTTGATGTTGCTGCATCCGCGGCAGGAATATGAAACCTTGCATAACATCTGGTCGGCCATGGACTCTGGGGGTGATTGTTCGACCAGTGTTCAGCACTATAAAAGTGCGGTCAGTGCCAGTGAAAATGGTGCCAATGGTTTCTTTTATACCGACTTGGGGGATCAGGGTCTCTTCTACGGCAAGGATGAACTCTATGCCAGTATCTTTTATGGCGATATCTGTCAGTACCCGTCAGAAAGGGATGAGTATGGGTACCTATATGAGCGATGGGCATACAGTCCAGAAGGCTACTTTGGGGGCTTTATGAATGGCGCGAAAGGTTTCCTCTTGGGTGTGGAAATTTATCCCCGAAAAATTGAGCAGTATTTAATTCCTCTATGGCGTAGTTCCCTTTCCTTTTACAAAGTTGATTTTCTGGAAAGAGAGGCGGTGATCGTTAACTTTATGCGCTGCGTGCGTTACTGGGACCGTTGGTTTAAAGAACCCTTAGCCTCTCAACGCCGGGTGTTTGCCGCCCGGTTGACTGAGGTGTTTGAGCAAGATGATCTGCCGCCGCTATTAAAGGATTGGTGGGAACAAACCGCGGATGAAAATCAACAGGATTTCTCGCTGATTGAGGAAAGGATTGCGGATTACCAAGCCGATGTGGCTAACAGGGATAGTGCGACCTCTTAAACAGGAATAATGTAATGGATTCTGTATATTTCATTCGCTTTCAAACCAAGGAAGCGCGAGAAAACTGCCTTTATTATCTAGACGCTGACAATATATTGCCTTTCCCCGACGAGGTTGAGGTGGATGAAGCCGAGCGCATCGAGTCGGCAGAGCGCATGCCAACGCTGAATATTCAGCGACAAGGTGAGCGGGAGTGCTATCTGGATATTGAGCTGGATGATGCTGAACCTCTGTATTGGCAACTGAATAGGGTGCGCGATTTCATACTTCAGTTTGCCCCTGAATTTCTCGTTGCGTATGTTGATGATCTTGGCGATTGTTGCTCGGTTATAAAAGTCGAAAATGGTTCTTGGCTGACGCTCTATAACCGCGGCGACGATGCTTTAGTGGATGAGCAGTTAGAGGCCCAGCCTAATACCAATCAAGGTTGGCATCAGCGCCTGAATATTGTATTAGGCAAACAAAATACCTGACGCGGAATTTAAATTCCTCGACATAACGATTAAGCCAGTTAAGCAAGCAGCTCAAACCGAAAAACAATTATTCAAGGGTGAATGATGCCCGCACAACATCTCCAATTTGGCTGGCTGCTATGGCTGGTTACCCTCGCCTGTTCTGCCGTAGAACAGTACGGCCCGTCATTTAATTGCCAGCAGGCCAAGCTGGAGATCGAACAGGATATTTGCAGGAACGACGTATTGGCGCGGGCAGACCAATTTATCCATGACTGCTACCGGGCCTTGCTCAAGCTGAGCCCGGATAAGAATAAACTCATTACCGAACAACGCGCCTGGCTGCAATCGAGAAATCACTACCGCGACAACAATCGCAACCAGCGCTTTTTCAACGATATGGAATTTATCGCAGACCGCTATGACGAAACCGCTCAGCTGTATCAGGCGTTTCAAAGCCGGATAGCGGAGCTGTTTGATCAGCTTCCCCCGTCACAACAACGGCAGCTGCGTGAGCATTACTTAAGGCAAATCGGATTTCACAACGCCCCCTCCGACCCGGTAGAAAAACTGGTCTATCAGCAGCGGCGGGATTATGCCTTCGAAACGTTAGCCAATGATTGCGAACAGGTGGATTGGGAGATCATCCGCAACGATCACCATCTGGCCGTAGTGGTGCGAACCAATGCGTATCTGTGCGGCGGCACCTCATGGGCTAGCACCTTTCTCGAAGCCTACTGCATCAACCATAACCAGCTCACCCGGGTAGATGCCACGCCACGAAAAAACGAGTTCGACGATGGTGAAGTTGCTCTGGATGATGACCAAATCCTCGAGCTTGCTCGCAACTTATCGGCCAAAACCCTCTGTGACACGACAAAACCAAAACGCTAACGGGCGATGATCGTGGGCATTCAGAATCGGCGCAGGAGCGCCGCGACCTTATCAAGGATGAAGAATGTTCAATCACACCGCATACCGCGCCGGGCTGCTACTGCTGCTGCTGGTTTCCATCAACTGTACGGCGGAAGAAAAAATCGGCCCGTCATTTGATTGCCAGCGGGCGACGCTGGAGATCGAAAAATGGATTTGTAACGACCCACAATTGGCCCTTGCCGACCAGATCATCCATGACAGCTATCGCCTCTTGCTCAAACAGGTAGCCAACCGGCAAGCCCTTATCACCGAACAACGCGCCTGGCTTAAAGCCAGAAACAACTTTCGCGATGAGCAAAAAAATAAAATCTTCTTCGAGGGTAAAGTGTTCGAGCAGGGAGGTTTTTACGAGTCGGAGCAGGTCAATAATACCTTTGCCAATCGCCTATATGAGCTATTTGACCAGATCCCCAAGGCGCAACAGCAGCCGTTGCGCGAAGGCTACCTGCGCCGTATGGGCTATCGCCACACGCCAACCGATCCGGTGGAAAAGATGCTCTACCTGGAAGAACGCGCTTACGCATGGGAGAACATCACAGATGAGTGTTATCAGATGGCGAATAAGATCATCCGCAATGACCACGGCATAGCCGTGCTGGCCAGGCAAAGCGATTATCTGTGTGACGGAAGATCCGTTGTTTCCACAGGGATAACCGCCTATTGCGTGACCAACCAGACAATCACGGCCGTCGATACCACCCAATTACAGAGCACCATCGGCCTCGACGGTGCACAGCTCAGTGTCGAAGATGAACGCATCGTCGAATTTGCCAACCGCCTCTCGGCCAAAACACTCTGTCAAAAAGCGAAATAACAGCGCTTAAGGGTCTTCAACCAGGGTCCAATACATTCTCTGCCTCACCACGGATCACGATGGCGTCCCTTCTGGAACAGCCAGAAACGCAGTCAGATCACTCAACCCCGGATACAACGGCTTTATCTATGTCGACCTGCATGACGCCAGCAACGGCCGCGAGCTGTAATCGGGGATGACCGCAGGGATTATCCTGCCGTGAAAAAACAATCAGGCCCGGCAATTGCCGGGCCTGATTGTCTCCTAGCTCCGAATATCAAAACTCGGGACCAACAACAAAGTGCCACTTTGTGACCTCGGCAAATAAAAACTCCTTTCAAGTGCCAAATGACTTCGGTAATTTACAACACACATTCATGTGTTCCGCCTTAATGCATTTTAATAAGGCGATAGGGATATCCAGCCGGGGGCCAATAGCAAATGTTAAGAGAATTCGATAAATCAGA
>JBBRVG010000091.1:0-15153 GCA_038247115.1 Enterobacterales bacterium
ATTTCTTCACTGTGGTCACCATAGGTTTGAATGCGGTGGCGATCCTGGCCGGTATTATCGGTGAATCAGCGCTGACACCTTACCTCTCGGACTTGCTGGTGTTCTGGCTGGAACCACCGCTACTGGGTAGCGTCAGCTTCATACTGTCGTTCGTGATTGTGACCTCCTTATTTATCCTGTTCGCGGATCTCATTCCCAAGCGCATTGCCATGATGCTGCCAGAGTCCATCGCCATGTTGATCGTGCGGCCGATGCGCTTGCTGCTATTGGTATTCCGCCCATTGGTTTGGCTGTTCAACGGTGCGGCCAGCCTGTTCTTGCGGGTGTTCAATATGCACATCCAGCAAAAGGAAGAGATCACGCCGGATGATGTCTATGCCATGGTGGCTGCAGGCGCTCAGGCTGGTGCACTGCGCAAACAGGAACATCAACTGATCGAGAACGTCTTCGAGCTGGATACTAAAACCGTCCCTTCGGCCATGACGGCTCGCGACAGCATCATCTTCTTCGATCGACTGGATAACGAAGAGCTGGTGAAACAGAAAATTGCTGATAATCCGCACTCCAAGTTTCTGGTGTGTGAGGATGTCATCGATCATGTCATTGGTTTTGTCGATACCAAGGACATATTGCTGCGGATTATCCAGCAACAGAGCGTTTCCCTGCGCAGTGAAAGTCTGATCAAGGCCCCCTTGATGATCCCCGATTCATTGACGCTTTCAGAAACCTTGGAAAGCTTCCAGGTGAATCGCCAAGACTTCGCTGTGGTTCTGAATGAGTATGCATTGGTGGTAGGCATCATCACGCTCAACGATGTGATGAATACGCTGATGGGTGATCTGGTATCACCGCACAACCTCGAAGAGCAGATCGTGAAACGGGATGAAAATTCCTGGCTGATTGATGGTGCAGCTCCTATCGATGATGTGATGCGAGCGCTGTCGATCCTGGAATTCCCGGAGGCGGAGAATTATGAAACCATCGCTGGTTTCATGATGTATATACTGCGCAAAATCCCCAAGCGCACCGATTCGGTCAACTTTGCCGGTTACAAATTTGAAGTGGTTGATATCGACAACTACAAGATTGACCAACTGCTGGTGACCCAGCTCCCTGCCCCCTCTATTGATGCCGATCTGTAATCCTGGATCTGAAGCGGAGCATTTCATGCAGCACTCCACACACGAATTATTACGTCACTGGCGCCGGGATTTTCACCGTTTTCCGGAGCCCGCCTGGTGCGAGTACCGTACCACCAGTCTGATCGCGGCCGCCTTGGCTCATGCTGGTTATCAGATCAAACTCGGCGATCAGATCGTCTCCATTTCGGCGGTCATGGGTCGTCATATTGATGAAGAGCAGGAAAAGTCGCGGGCGCTGGCGCAAGGAGCCGATGCCGAGTGGCTGGATAAAATCAGCCTGACCGGTCTCATTGCCGAGCTGGATACCGGTCGTCCTGGCCCTTGTGTCGCGCTGCGGGTTGATCTGGATGCCGTCCATCTCCAGGAATCGGATCAGGCCGAGCATTACCCGGTTCACGCCGGTTTTGCCTCGGAAAATCCGGGCTGCATGCATGCCTGTGGTCATGATGGTCATGCCGCTCTGGGTGTGGTGTTGGGTCTGATGCTGGCCGAGAAAAAAGATCAGCTGTGTGGGCGTATCAAGCTGATTTTCCAACCAGCTGAAGAAGGCTGTCGCGGTGGTAAGGCCCTTGCTTCGGGTGGCGAGCTGGACGATGTCGATCAGTTGTATGCCATTCATCTGGGGATCCATGCTGCCAGTGGTGAACTGGTGGTTTGCCCGGATGGATTTTTAAGCTCCACCAAGTTTGATGTGGAATTTATCGGTCGCGCCGCCCATGCCGGACTGGAGCCTAACGCTGGAGCCAATGCTCTTGCCGCTGCCTGCCAGGCCGTAGGCCAGATGCTGGCCATTCCGCGTCACCGCGATGGCATGACGCGGCTGAACATCGGCCAGCTGACCAGTAATGGTGAGCGCAACGTGGTTCCCGCCTACGCCTTGTTGCAAGGGGAAACCCGTGGCGGCACTGCACAACTCAACGACTATGTATTTTCTGCGGTGCAACGGATCGTGCAGGGCACTGCCCTCGCCCACGATGTCGATTACCGTATTCGCCGTCAAGGGGAAGCGATTTCCATCCATAACTCCCCGGCATTGGTCCATACCGTGACCCTTGTTGCCAGTCAGTTGGGATTCAACGTCATCCACAACCGGCCTTTCGGCGCCAGTGATGACGCCGGGTTCCTGCTCGAGCGGGTGCAAAAGAACGGGGGCCAGGCAGCGTACCTGGTTCTGGGAGCTACGCTCAGTGCCGGTCATCACGCCAGTTTGTTCGATTTTGATGAAGAAGCATTGCCGCGGGGTCTGGAGTTGCTGGACGCGCTGTTTTGTCATCATCTGACTCCGGAGCCACTTGAGCTGGAAGAACCCGTCGTCTGATTGTCGGTAGTCACCAATAAAAACGCCTGGTTCGTGCCAGGCGTTTTTATTTCTACCTGCGGTGATTACGAGCCGGAGGTTGTCGACGCAGGCTGTTCGGCACCGCCCCAGGCCTGGTACAAGGTCATCTGGTTATTCAACTGATCCCGAAGATTGCTCGCCAGCGCCAGCTCGGCCGTGCGCCGTTTTTCTTGCTCGTCGAGCCATTCCTGAATGCCGGTAGCGCCTTGCCGATAGCGCACCTCGGCCAGTTGCTCACTGCGCTGGGCCAGTGCCAGCGCGCGCGTCAGATAGCCTTGTTGCTGTCGATAATGCTCACGCGCCGATAACGCGGTTTCAACATCAGAGAGTGCCTGATACAAGGACTGCCGGAATGCCACCACCGCTTGGGCGTAATCCTCATCGGCCAGTTGCACATTCAACTGCTGCTGGTTCCAGTTGACGAAGGGCAAGCTCAAACCGGCACCCAGCGTACCAACCGGATCCTGGAGCACCTGGCTCAAGTCGGTACTTTGTCCGCCAGCACTCCCGGTCAATGACAACACCGGATACAAGCTCAGGCGGGTATTATCGCCACTAGCCAGAGTCGAGCGCAGACGGTATTCACTGGCCTGCAAGTCCGGGCGTCGAGCCAGCAGTTGTGCAGGGACTCCCGCCTGAGATTGCGGCAGCAGAATCCCATTCAGGCTGGCGCGCTCGGCCTGCCGCTGCTCAGGAGGCGCGTCAAACAAGATGGCTAATGCATGGCGCTGGGCGCTGAGCTGCTGCCGGGTTTGAGTCAGGCTCGCCTCTTGTGTGGCCAGATCCTGCTCCGCCTGCAGCAGATCCAGGCCATCGGTCGCACCGGCTTGATGTTGAACTTGCGCCAGCTCCAGGGCACGCCGGGTATCCTGCAGACTGGCTTCACCCAGGGTCAGGCTTTGATGCAAATAGGCAATTTGCCAATAGAGCTGGGCCGTGGTGCCAATCAGGCTCAGCTCGGTTGCTGCCTTGTCTTGCGCCGTCGCCTCGGCTTCCCAACGGGCGGCATCGCGGCTACTGGCCAGGCGTCCCCAGAGATCCAGCTCATAGCTGACCGAGGCTTCTACCGTGTGGCTTTGCGTCGAGTTACCACCCGAGCTTAAGGGGCGCGAGCTCTGGGAGCTGGCGCTGACGGCCAGATCCGGCGTGCGATTGGTGGCCGTCAGATCGGCCTGCAGGCGGGCCTTGCGCAGTTTGATGCCGGCGACCGCCAGATCATTATTCCGAGCCAGTACCTCTGTAATCAGACGGTCGAGTGTCGGGTCAGCAAAAGCTTGCCACCAGAGAGCATTCTGCCGGATAGAGCCGCTATCCGCGGTGGTCTGCTGCTGCCAGTGCTCTGGCAACGAAATGGCAAGACGCTGGTAGTCAGAACGCAGCGCCGTGCAACCGCTCAGCAACAGGGAGAATCCCAGACACAGCGGGATCAGCTGCGCCAGTGGGCGCCGGGATAGTACACGGGGCAATGAGCAATTATTCACGAGCTAACGCCTCAATCGGATCAAGTTGCGCCGCATTGCGCGCCGGAAGATAACCAAACAGCACACCAATCAGCGTCGAGCAGAACACCGCAACCAAAATGGAGGTAAAGGAGAACACCATACTGATGGCCTGCACAAACCAGGAGAACACCACGCCAATTCCGAGCGACAACAGCACACCGAGGGCGCCACCACACAGGCAGACCAATACCGCCTCGATTAAAAACTGCTGCAGAATATCACTCTGCCGGGCCCCTACCGCCATGCGGATGCCGATCTCCTGAGTGCGTTCGGTGACCGAGACCAGCATAATATTCATCACCCCGATGCCACCAACGATCAGCGAAATCACCGCTATGGCGGAGATCAGCAGGGTCAGGGTGCCTGTGGTTTTCTGCACCGTTTTCAAGATGCTGTCACTGCTGTTGGTAAACACATCCAGCACGCCGTGGCGTTGGGTCAGCAGTTTGAGGATCCCCTGCTCGGCAATCGCGTTCGACATGCCCTCTTTCACTCGCACCGTGATCGAGCTGAAATAGTTCTTTCCCAACAAACGGCTCATGGCCGAGGTATAGGGGATCCACACATTCAGGCTATCCGAGTTGCCAAACGGGCTCTCTTTTTCCGCCGTTACGCCGATGATGCGGCAGGGTAAACTCCCCAACAGCATCACCTGCCCCAGCGGATTTTCGCCATGGGGGAAGAATTTCTTCCAAGTGTTGTGATCAATGACCACCACCTGCCCCTGCTGCTGGACATCCTCGCGACTGAACAGCATCCCTTGACTGGCGGTATAGCCGCGAACCCGGAAATATTGCTCGCCCACTCCTTCGATTGAACCATTGGCGCTGATATTGCCATAGCGCAGGATCTGGCTGCTGCTCAGACTCGGAGTCACGCTGTCGGTGTAGATCTGGGCTTGCAAAGCCAGCAGATCCGCTGGCACCAGGGTCTCGATGGCCGCCGCCCGCTCGTCACCCCAACTTTTGCCCGGATAGATATCGATGGTGTTGGTGCCGATGGAGCTGATGTCATTGACCACTTTTTGCTGGGCGCCCTGCCCCAATGCCACCACGCTGACCACCGCCATGATGCCGATGATGATCCCCAGCATGGTGAGCAAGGTGCGCATACGATGGGAGGCCATGGCAATACCCGCCATCTTGAAGGCTTCGCTGAATTGGCCCCAGCGGGCTCGCCAGTGCTGGCGACGTTGCAGTGAGGTGCCGACCGTATCCAGCTTGCTGCCGGTGGCTGCGCTGGCACGGCTGGGCGTCGATTCCACCTGCGGTTTCTGTGGTTTCTGTGGTTTCTGTGGTTGCTGCGGTTGCTCCGGCTGATGACGTCGGTCGGCAATGATCTCGCCATCATGGATTTCGATGATCCGCTCGGCATGGGCTGCCACTTGCGGATCATGGGTCACCAGGATCACGGTATGCCCCTGGGCATGTAACTCACGCAGTATGGATATCACCTCCTGTCCGCTGCGGCTATCCAGGGCCCCGGTCGGTTCATCCGCCAGTATCACATCGCCACCATTCATCAGTGCCCGGGCAATACTGACCCGCTGCTGCTGACCACCGGAGAGCTGCCCCGGGGTATGGCCGAGCCGATCCGCCAATCCCAATCGGGTCAGTAACTGGCTGGCTCGTTCATGGCGTCGCGGCTTGTCATCACCGGCATAGATAGCCGGGATCTCCACGTTGCCCACCGCATCCAGATGGGGCAATAGATGATAACGCTGGAAGATAAAGCCGAAATGATGACGCCGCAGCGCCGCCAGATCGTCCACCGACAAGTCACGGGTGGACTGACCGCGTACCCGGTAGTCGCCCCGAGTGGGTCGATCCAGACAACCGAGAATGTTCATCAAGGTGGATTTACCGGAGCCGGAGGCCCCAATAATGGCCACCAACTCGCCCGGATAGATACTCAGGTTGATGGCCTTGAGTACGCTGACTTCCTCCTCGCCACTGAGGAAACAGCGCTCCAGATTTTCCAGCTGCAATAAGGGTTCGGTCATGACTTATCCCCGACGCGGCGGGCCACGCCGCTCACCGGATGAGTCTGCCTGTGCGGCCGCAGCACTGATGCTGTCCCCCATCACCACCCGATCCCCTTCGCGTAAGCCGGAGCGGATCTCGACATTGACACTGTCCTTGCGTCCTATCGTGACCAGGCGGCGTTCGGGTTGACCCTGGTCGAGCACCAACACCTGGTACTGGCCGTCACCTTGGCGGGATCCAAGGACCGACAGCGGAATAGCAAGCACCTGCTTGCTCTCGCCCAGGGTGATTTCTACCTGGGCCGTCATGGAGACCCGTAATTTATGATCCGGATTGGGGACATCAAACAAGCCGTTGTAATAGATAGCCGAGGTAGTGGTCGAACTGGTGGTGGTACTACTGGAGTCAGAACTCTCGGACTCTGGCGCTGGCTCTATGGCGCGCATGGTGCCCTGATAACGGCTGTCCGGATCCCCGAGTATGGTGAAGCTGGTGACTTGACCCGGTTGCACCCGGATCACATCGGCTTCCGAGATCTGCGCCTTGACGGTCATGGTATCCAGATCGGCGAGTTTCAAAATGGTCGGTGCCGATTGGGAGGAGACCACCGTCTGCCCCTCTTCGGTCACTATGGCAATCACAACGCCGTCCATCGGCGCGCTGATCCGGGTGTATCCCAGATTGGCGGTGGCAGTATCGACCTTGATATGGGCCTGACGAATTTGGGCATCCAGTGCGCGCAACTCGGCTCGGGTCTGAGCCTCAGCCGCCGCAGCCTGCTCCAGATCGGCCTCGGCACTGGCATCTTGATGGCGCATCGCCTGCTGACGGCGCAGAGCGGCGGTATATTGTTTCAGCAACGCCTGTTTAGCCTCTTTCTGGGCCAGCACGTTATCCAGCGCCGCCTGGGCATCGCGCAGATCATTTTGCTGGATCACGGGATCTATTTCGGCCAGTAACTGGCCCTGAGTGACAGTATCCCCAAGCTGAACCTTGAGCTGTTTAAGCTGACCGGAGACCTGAGCGCCGACGTTGACCTGTTTGCGTCCCTCCAGGGAACCGGTTGCCAGTACCGTTTCGCGGATATCCTGACGGCTGACCGGCACCGTCATGTACTCGACCGGCGGCGGAAACACCAACGGCATGCCCCACCAGAACACTGAACCGGCAGCCATGACTAGCAGTACCAAGCGACCTCGATAACGTAGTACCCAGGATTTCATCCCCTCTCCTCACTCATGATGTGTCTCCGCATAAACGACGTAAATTTCAACGCCGTGCATGATAAATAGCCGCGGTCGGACCTCTAAGGAACCTTACAAGATTTTGCATAGCGCAAGCGATTCAACAAATTGTAAGGAATCCGCAATATTCAGCCGAGTTATGGGTACTGCCATTTCCTTTTTGCCGCGCACAGCACTAAAATGTGCGCCCTTAATCTGTATTTGTCCTGAGAGAATCCCATGAGCACCTTCGTTTACCTGCAAAAAGAGCGGGAGCGGTCCCTTTTACGCCGTCATCCTTGGGTTTTTTCCAAGGCCATCGAGAATGTTAAAGGCAAACCGAACAACGGCGCCCCGGTCGAAGTCTTCAGCAATGATGGCCGCTGGTTAGCGCGTGGTGCCTGGTCTCCAGAATCTCAGATCCGTATTCGCATCTGGACCTTTACCCGCAGTGAACAGCTCGATACCGACTTCTTCGTCCGCCGCTTAACCGCAGCCCAAGCCGGCCGTCAAAGCTTGATCGAGCTGCAAGGACTGTCCGCCTATCGTCTGGTGGCCGCCGAGTCGGATGGTCTGCCGGGCATCATCATCGACCGCTATAACAATTTTTTGGTCTGCCAACTGTTGTCGGCGGGTGCTGAATTCCATAAGAAGCAACTGTTTGATGCGCTCAAGCAACTGTTCCCGGAGTGCAGCCTGTACGAGCGCTCCGATGTCCCGGTGCGTAAGAAAGAAGGCTTGAGCGAACGCCATGGCGTTGTCTATGGCGAAACGCCGCCGGATGAGCTGGTGATTGAAGAGAACAATGGCGTCAAGATCGCCATCGATATCAAGACCGGCCACAAGACCGGCTTCTACCTGGACCAACGGGATAACCGCGCCATTGCCGGCCGCTATGCCAAGGGACGCAAGGTTCTCAACTGCTTCAGCTACACAGGTAGTTTCGGCGTCTATGCCCTGCAAGGTGGCGCCAGCGAAGTGGTGAACGTCGATGTATCAGAGCCAGCGCTGGCGCTGGCCCGTCGCAATGCCGAGCTGAACCACCTGGATCTGAGCAAGGCTCAGTTCCTCAAACAGGATGTGTTCAAAATGCTGCGCGAATGCCGTGAGCGTGGCGACAAGTTCGACATGATAGTGCTGGATCCGCCGAAGTTTGCTGAAAGCAAAACCCAGCTCGAAGGCGCCTGCCGTGGCTACAAGGACATCAACCTGCTGGCTTGCCAGTTGTTGAATCCGAACGGCATTTTGCTGACTTTCTCCTGCTCCGGCCTGATGACCTCAGAACTGTTCCAGAAAGTGGTCGCCGATGCGGCACTGGATGCCGGCCGCGAAGCGCAGATCATAGAGCGCATGAGCCAAGCCGCCGATCACCCGATTTCGGTCGCCTACCCGGAAGGTTTCTACCTCAAGGGCCTGGTGGTACGGGTTCTCTAATTCCGGTTTGTTCTGCTAAACAGCCAAAAGCCCGCGCTCATGTCGCGGGCTTTTTTTCACGGCATGCTTACGAGAGCCAACCGGCTAATCTCACTATGCAGCCAATGACGAGCAAATTGTTATTTTGCGAAATGTTTTATATGGCGAGATAAATAGCCTATCCGTCGACAACGAATCCAGCAATAAGCCGTCGCCACTCATGCTTAACCCCTTAGGAAATACCATGCTGATGCTAAGACCCATGTCGGAAGAAGAATTCCCGGATTATTGTGATTATTTTATCGCCGACTATAGCGAGGAATTGGTCGAAAATTATGGCCACCCCAAAACGCTGGCTGTTGAATTAGCCAAGAGTGACCTGCAGCGTTATTTCCCTGCCGGTCCGGTCAGCCAGGGCCATTCCCTGCTGTGTCTGGATGCCGAAATTGCCGGCCAAATCTGTCGGGTTGGCTATTTATGGCACGCCATCCATGGTGCCGATCACTCGACATTTATCTATGACTTGTATGTAGCAGAAGCTTATCGAAGTCAGGGCTTTGGCAAGCAGGCTATGGTGGCGTTGGAGCAGCAACTACAACCGCTCGGCATTCACCAGATCAAACTCCGTGTGGCTTACCACAATCAACGAGCCTGCAAGCTCTATCAAGAGCTGGGGTTCGCCATCACCGGCTTTAATATGTCGAAAAATATTGGCCCTTCTTAAAGCCACTATGACTCGCATTCAGACGGCCGCCTAACTAGTGGTTTCGAATAGAAGATCACTCACAACAGCGACTGGGCAGGCTCTGCTTGCGGTTCAGCGCGTTAGAAAAGTGCGACATGGGCCGGAAAAAATATATATAATTTAGTCCTTTGGCATTACTAGCGAGTGGGTTTCATGGCTTCGATTCAGGCAGATGTTACTTTGGTCGGCGGCGGCATTATGAGTGCGACACTCGCCATGTTGCTGCACCGTCTGAACCCTGCATTGCATATCTGTATGATTGAACAGCTCTCAGATGTGGCTCAGGAAAGCTCGCAAGCGTTGCACAACGCCGGTACCGGTCATGCCGGTTATTGCGAGCTCAATTACACACCGCCCGACTCACAGGGCCAGGTCGATATTCAACGGGCGCTGGACATCAACGCCGCGTTCGAAGTTTCGCTGCAGTTCTGGTCTCATCTGGTGGAGTCGGAGCCAACCATAGATGCGGCGACCTTCATTAACCGGGTTCCGCATCTGAGTGCCGTGTGGGGCGAGCAAAATATCGCGTTTCTCAAATCTCGTTATAACGCGATGAAATCTCACCCCCTGTTCGCGTCGATGCAGTGGGCGGACGATCCGCACACCTTGCAACAATGGATGCCCCTGATGCTGGCTGGCCGGGCGGCCGAACCCAAGCTGGCGGCGACGCGCGTCGAGCACGGCTCCGATGTCAATTTCGGAGCCCTGACCCGAACCCTGATCCACTATTTGCAGCAACATGGCCGTTTCGAATTGCTGACCAACACCAAGGTGATGGGGCTACACCAACGCCATGGCGGAAAAAAATGCTGGACCCTGAAGGCTAAAAAGCAGCCTGGCGGCGAGACGCTGACCATTGAAAGCCCGTTTGTCTTTTTAGGCGCTGGCGGCAGCGCGCTGCACTTACTGCAAAAATCGGGCATCAAGGAAGCCGCCGGTTATGGCGGATTTCCGGTGAGTGGCCAGTGGTTGATTTGCCAGGATCCGGCCATAGTCCAGCAGCATAATGCCAAAGTGTATAGCTTGGCTCCGGTCGGCGCCCCACCCATGTCGGTACCCCATCTGGACACCCGGATCATCGATGGCAAACCCAGCCTGCTGTTCGGTCCCTACGCCGGTTTTACCACCCGGTTTTTGAAACATGGCTCCCGGCTGGATTTAGTCAAATCGGTGAAACCCAACAATCTGAAGAGTCTGATTGGCGCTGGCTCCTATAACCTGGAGTTGACGAAATATCTGGTGAAAGAGGCCCTCAAGAACCACAGCCAACGGATGGAATCGTTGATGGAGTTCATGCCGCTGGCCCGTCCGGAAGACTGGAAACTGGCGCACGCCGGTAAACGGGTGCAGATCATCAAGGGCTGTCACCAGAAATGGGGAAAACTCGAATTTGGTACCGAGATAGTCGCCGCCGAGGATGGTAGCCTGGCGGCGCTACTGGGCGCCTCGCCCGGTGCCTCTGTGAGTGTGAAAACCATGCTGGATGTATTGGCTCGCTGCTTCCCGCAGCAGATGCAATCGGCCGCCTGGCAAGACAAGCTCAAGGCGATGATCCCCTCCTACGGCCGCTCCTTGATCACGGATGCCGAATTATCGGCCCAGGTCAAAGCCTACACCCTGGATCGGCTGAAACTATCCGTATAGCCGAATAAAACGGCCACCCTGGGGCTAATGCCAGTCAGTTCGCGAAGGAGTGGTCGCCTTTTGAGCCAACCGTTGGCAGCAGGGATGCCGCCATCGACTCAGCCTCCGCCAGCAAGGAGTCAGGATATGCGGATATGGATCGTATTGGTGGGGTTGGTCGGGTGTCTGGCCGCGCAGGCCGATACCTTGTGGATGCAAAATGGCGATCGTCTCAGTGGTCATATCGAGGCAATCGAGGATCAGCAGATCCGCATCGCCCTCCCCTATGGTGCGCCCTTGACGGTACGCCGAGATGCGGTCAAACGCTGGCGCTTGAGCAAACCCGCCGCGGCTCCTCGCCCTCAGCCGGTCCAACCTGGGGCTCTCTCGGTAGCCGGTGCACCAAGCGTCGAGCCCCATTGGTTCTGGGCCGGACAAGGGGATCTGAGCGTCAAGCTCAAACGCAATGACAAGCGAACCGATAACATCGACTTCACCGGCCAGGTCGAGCTGGCCGATCTGGACTGGCGCTACACCCTGGAGGGCAAATACCTCTATGAAACCGTGGATGGCGTCACCAAGAGTCATAAATACCGACTCAAACCCATGGCCGATTATTTTCAGGATCAGCAATGGTTCTGGCGCAGCTCCATCTATTACCAATATGACCTGTTGGCCATCAGCTACCTGAGCGTTGACTACGGAACCGGCCCCGGTTATCGCTTCTGGAATGATAAACGGCGACGCCTCGAGGCGGTGCTGCAAGCTGGCCTCAGTCAAAGCTATTGGCAGGAAGGAAACAATGGCCTGAGTGTGATCTTCAATGCTCACCATGCCAGTTATCCGTTCGCGTCTATGGGCTGGGAATATCGCCAGCCGTTCTGGGATGGAAGTACCGAACTCTTCTCCGATGGCTCCTATACCCGCTACCTGGATCAGGTTTCGCCTTATGTCACGCTCAACCAGAGCCTCGAGGCCTCGCTGGGCTTACGCTACTACCTGAATGATTTTCTGAGTCTCTCCTGGCGCAGCGAAATTGAATGGGATGATGTGTGGCTGCAATGGGCAGGCCAGAAGCTGGTTCCCGATGATAATAAAGAGTGGCGCCATCTATTGAGCCTGGGGGCCACTTTCTGAATTAGCGGACTCAGGTATCAACTGCGGCCTCATTTCTGTAACACACCAGAATAATCCAGCCCCTAAAGACGGATCACCTGCCACCAGGCATGATCCAAAAGAATCCAGACAATGGTTTTCAGGGTTACTCCTTATTGCAAAAAGGCTCCATTCGCACCGGATTTATGGTGAAATAAAAAAATAATGAAAACGCTTGCAGCGATGTATTTACAGCGCGAGCTTGTTATGGAATCATCTAAATGATAGATGTATCATATAAAATAATGCGAAGTTTAAAATTCAAAAGCAACTAACTTCGATTGTAAGATGGATTCTGTTTTCACTGTTTAGGCGGGCTTTCGCAAGTCATTTAAATAATTTTGCAACTCGGTACAGGCTACTATGACCCTACCTTTTCTGGATATATCCCGCCCCTGGCTGAGATTGTGTTATGCCCTGCTGTGTTTTCTGTTATTCCTCTGCGTCGGCATGCTGTTACTGCAAAAGAGCTATAAAACCCAGCTAGAAGAAGCCTCTCTGCGCGATGCCAAGCGTATCTTGACGGATGTCGAGGCGTTACTCCTTGCTGCCGATATGAGCAACAATCAAGCAGCCGATTTATTAACCGCCCCCTGTTCGAATGTCACCATTGCCTTGAGTAAAATTGCGGCGTTATCCCCCGTCGTTCGCTCCAGTAGTTTGGCCCGTGATGGTCAGTTTTATTGTTCCTCTATTTTTGGTGTTCGCTCCTGGAGAGAAAAACACCCCGACTATCAAGAGGGTCGCTTGCAGCTATTCCCGGGTAATTTTGTTACTCCTGAACACCCATTCCTATCTTTACGCTCGGCATTTCCCAATGGGGAAGTGGTCAGTACCATTGATTCCGATACGCTCAGATACGTACTGGCAACACGGCGGGAAAATTCAAATGCCCTATTAAAAGTCGGTTATTATTGGCTGGATAGTCAGGGCGGATTTAGGCATAACGCCACCTTTTCGGATCACTATCGCCATGAATCATTGAGCTCGAAAAAGTTCCCCCTCTCAATCCATATTCTCTTATCTCCGGCCAACCGCCTTACGGATGTCTTAAGCAGTAATAAAGTGAGTGTTGGCTTTTTAACACTATTCTCCTTGCTGGTTTCTGTGGTGACCTGGTGGTTATTAGGACGACCCCGCTCGCCGATTGGTGAAATAGCGCGCGCCATTCGTGCTCACGAATTTATTCCGTTCGTCCAACCCCTGGTGGATGCCAATAGCCATCAAATCTGTGGCGCCGAAGTATTAATGCGCTGGAAGCATCCTTCGGTGGGAATTATCAATCCGGATCTGTTTATTCCACAAGCCGAGGCCAGCGGCCTGATAGCCCCCATGACCTGGCAATTGATGCGCAGCGTGGCCGAGCAACTCGAGGAATATTGTGGCCAATTTCCCAAGCATTTTCATTTAAGTTTTAATATCAGCGGGGCCTGCTGCAAAAACAATCGCTTACTCGGCGAATGCCGAAGGTTTTTGGCGCACACCCGAGCCAAGAATATTCAACTGGTACTGGAAATTACCGAGCGAGAAACCCTGATCACCGATGGCAGTACCATACAGTTGATCGAAGATATTAGTAACATGGGCGTCCGACTGGCCATTGATGATTTCGGTACCGGCCACTCCAGTCTGGCTTATTTGCAGAATTTTAAAGTAGATACCTTGAAGATCGATCAATCCTTTGTTCGTCGCATTGGCACAGAGCCGCTCTCCCAGCATATTGTCGATAATGTGATTGACCTGGGGCTGCGCCTCGGCATTTCATTAGTCGCAGAGGGCGTCGAAACTCTGCAACAAGCCGATTATCTACGGGATAAAGGCGTCGGCTCTTTGCAAGGCTACCTATTTGGTCGCCCTGTACCGATGAAGGATTTTTTAAAAGCGATCGACCAACAAATGGGCTTGGTCCATGAGTAATAATGGATCGAGCGCAGAACTATTCACGGTGCCTAGTGTGTATTACATTCAAGTGGTCATTCGTTGATAGCAGTTCATTTCCAGGGCTCTATATTTTTCCATATAGAGCCCTGAGAGAAGTATATCGCCAGCACTCTGACCCGCGTGAAATATCAAGCAAATGCTTATGACATGCCTATCCGTCACCCTCATGAGCGGCAAAAAGCAATTCCTTCTACCATCACCAGACAATCCGGGTCGAAAAACTCCGTCGTCGCCGTCATGCGCGCCGGATATTTACCCGATTCAAAGTATCCCATAAATAGTTTCTCCATCGCCGGTAAGTCCTGAATATTGTTAATCCAGACCGTCACCTTGACCAGGGAAGATAAGGGCACCTGGATCCGTTCAAGGGTTTGCCTTATTCCGTCAAGAGCCCCTTTGCATTGGGTTTCAAAATCATCCCCGAACCCTCGATGTAGCGCGATAAAGGCATAGTCGCCGGCGACCACCGCCGAGGAGTAACTAAATGGTGTAGCAAGGTGTTGGATCTCAGACATAAATCCCCCCTATAGTTTGGATATTTAGGATAAATTGGCCGGTGGCCGTCAATCCGTGTGACCATACTGATTAACCGACCCGATATGCTACGGCCAGGCTCTGTTCTCATAAGGAACACCCTAGCGTACGTCCATTGATCCGGTTTATATGTGCTATGTATCAAATAATCCGGGCACAAGGCTTCATCGATGCCGAAATAACCCCCATGGTTTTTATATGCCAGATTGTGCATACGATTACACAGCACCCATGGTAATTGGGAATAGGTACCTGAAAATATCAGTGAAGAGCCAACGTACATCATTTCGCAGATTAGAGTGCTTATCACCCAGTACCATTCATGGTAGGGATTTGCACTTATTCACCCAAACCCTAAGTCGTCTGCCGGGCCGAGTGCAGGGTTGATTGGAATCGGTGCGCGGTCAGGATGACCGCAAAAGGGAGCGTCACGCCATGGATGGCGTGTGGCTCCCGGCCGATGGAGAGCAGCCCGGAACTCGGAGCTTTCCCGGCAGTCGGCATAAACCCGGGCCCGGGATTGCCAAGGGGGAGGCCTTTTCCCCCTTGGC
>JBBRVG010000092.1:0-15124 GCA_038247115.1 Enterobacterales bacterium
ATTAAAACCGCTTCTGTTTTCTGTGTACACCCTGGTGGGTTTTATTATTTAACTCGCCGGCCGCTGTTGGGGTTTTCGAGCCCAAGCCGCATACTCCCTTGTAGGTAAGATGGCGTTCTCGGACTTATTGGTGCACAAAGCAGTTGCTTGCTAACGGATGAATTGGTTAACTGGCGGCAAATTGATTTGGGTAATTGACGGCGTTTCGGAGGCCGAGTGGCAATGATTAACTGGCTGGAAGTAGAAGGCGTTCGCTATGAAGGGCAGGGGGATATGATCCATTGCCAGACGGCGGTCGGCTTTCATTCTCAGTTGCCGGGCCATACGCTGGATGGACTGGAAGTTGCCGATGCACAGGGTAATCCGTTGGGATACCTGAGCGTTGACTTTCACTCGGGAGATTTGGTGATGTCGCCACTGGTTTCGACGGCGGAGCTGGCCTCGACCCAGATCCTGGTGTCGGATGAGAGTGGTGAGCATGCCATCAGCCTGCACGAGATCGAATCGTCTACCCTGGATTTATCCTGGCTGGCTGCCGAGTCGGATTTTCTGGATCCGTCCGTGCTGGCGGCGCCGCTGGATCCGCAGACCGGTTACGACTTGGCGTTATCCTCGGTGGTGTCAGATGCCGACGAAACGCTGGATGCTTTTTTTGGCGAGAGCTCGACTCACGAGATCCCTGCCCATGATGTACTGTCGACGGACGTCTCGTTGCAGATGACATCCGTGTATCTGGAATATGGGATCGAGCCGCTGCATATGCCCTTGTTACCTGAAAATACCGATTTGCATCATCTATTCTGAATCGGCGTCCTTGTAACACCTACCTATCTAACTCTGCGATGGAATAACCTGTCATGCTGAAAACCAGTGTTCTTCTTACTTGCCTGCTTGTCTGTGCTGTTCAGGCCCAGGAACAGGGTGTTCCTGCGAATGCCCCCCATATTGTGACCAACGGAAATGCGGAAATCCGGGTGCCAGCGGATATGGCAACGCTGGATTTTTCGATTAGCTTGCTGGAAAAAGATACCCTCAAGGCCCGGCAGGCTGTGGATACCCGGGTGGCGGCGTTTGTGAACGCGTTGGAGGCTGCCGGATTTAAACGCCAGGATTTGGTGGCGGGTAATCTGCAACTAAGCCCTGAGTATCTGTATGCCGACAATCAGAAGCCCAGACTCAATGGCTATCGGGCGACCCGGGGGGTGAGTGTGCGTTTGTACCAGTTGGAGCGCGTCAGTCAGATCATCGATGTGGCTCTGAAGGCGGGGCTGGAATCGGTACAGCGGATCCAGTATGGCGTGCGTGATGAAACTCGCTATCTGAATCAGGTACGGCTGCAGGCCATTGCGGACTCCAAAAGCAGGGCGAACGAACTGGCCAAAGCATATAGTATGACGCTGGGTAAAGTTTATTCGATTCAATACAATACCACGGCGCCACAAGCCCCCATGGCGATGGGCAAGATGATGATGGCAGAGGCATCCCCGGCTGATAGCTATATCGCCGACGATATCCGTTTTAGCGATAGCGTCAGTGTGGTGTTCAATCTGGATTAATCGGATGGATTGTCTAATCTGGAGTCATAAAAAAAGAGCCTATCGAGGCTCTTTTTTTGTTTAGGTGATTTGCCTGATTAATGCAGGATCCGGGCGCGGATGGTGCCGTCGATCTGCTTCAACCTTGCTAGGGCCTCTTCACTGCGTTCAGTTTCAACATCGATCACCACATAGCCGATATCGCCAGTGGTTTGCAGATACTGACCGGCGATATTGATCCCTTCGTCGGCAAAGGCCTGGTTGATTTTGTTCAGCACTCCAGGTTGGTTGCGGTGAATGTGCAGCAGACGACTGGAGCCGCGGTGCTCCGGCAGCGAAACCTCCGGAAAGTTGACCGCCGACAGCGTCGAGCCGTTGTCGGAGTACTTCACCAGCTTGCTGGACACTTCCAGGCCAATGTTCTCCTGCGCTTCTTGAGTCGAGCCGCCGATATGGGGGGTCAGCAACACATTATCGAAAGCTTGCAGCGGGGAAACAAACGGCTCGCCGTTGGCGGTCGGTTCAACCGGAAATACGTCGATGGCGGCTCCAGCCAGATGACCACTGGCCATGGCGGCAGTCAGAGCTGGAATATCGACCACGGTACCACGTGCGGCGTTGATCAGAATGGCGCCGTTCTTCATCTTCGCCAACTGAGCTTCGCCCATCATATCTTTGGTGGATGCTGTTTCGGGAACATGCAGGGTGACCACATCCGACATGGCCAGCAGTTCATCCAGGGTGGCAATTTGAGTGGCATTGCCCAAGGAGAGCTTGTTTTCGATATCGTAGTAATAGACTTTCATGCCGATGCTTTCGGCGATGATCGACAATTGAGTGCCGATGTGGCCATAGCCGATAATACCCAGCTTCTTGCCGCGGGCCTCGACGGAGTTGTTGGCACTCTTGTCCCACTCGCCGCGGTGAGCCTTGGCATTCTTGGCCGGGATACCACGCAACAGCAACAGGATCTCGCCCAGTACCAGTTCGGCCACACTACGCGTGTTGGAAAACGGCGCATTGAAGACCGGGATACCACGCGCCGCAGCAGCTTTCAGATTGACCTGATTGGTCCCGATGCAGAAACAGCCAATGGCGACCAGCTTCTGCGCGGCAGCCAGCACCTGTTCGTTCAGATTGCTCCGTGAACGGATACCGACGAAATGAACATCCCGGATTTTTTCAATCAGTTCAGCTTCTTCCAATGAGCCTTTGAGGTATTCGATATTGCTGTAACCAGCGGCCTTGAAGGTGTCGACTGTGTTGGGGTGTACACCTTCCAGCAGCAGGATTTTGATCTTGTCTTTTTCCAGTGATACTCGGCTCATTTCGGTCCCTCATGCGCAACGTTATGGATGCAACGTCAAGTCACTCAGCTTGTCGTTCCATGTCTGGTGAGGGGAGTAAACTAGCAAAAAATAGCAATGTTGGGCAATCAGCTTTCGGTGCCGGAGTGCAGTTTCCTCCTGCTTGTCCATGGTGAAGGAGCATCTTGGCGCCCGATGACCGATGGCGTGCGGACAAAATATCGACGGTCGAGGCGTTTGGCCGGCAAACGTTTACGGGGTCAGGTACTCCATGACCCGCTCGGTATTCAGGAGTTGTACCGGATCGGGGATCAGTAAATTCTGCCACATGAAGTTATGGTGCTCTATGATGCGCTCTGCTTCTAGGTGAGGGCGATTAGCCGTGGTATGGGCATCTTCAACGGCGATGAGTTGATAATCGAGGCTGGCGGCGGCACGCAGTGTGGTGTCGACACAAAAATCGGTGGCACAGCCTGTGACGATAAGACGGCCAACGCCCAGTGAATAGAGCAGCGGCTGCAGCCCGGTGCGGTAAAACGCATCACAAGCCGTTTTGCGGATCAGATGGTCGGTGGCTAGTTCACGGTGTAGTTGCGGCAACAGCTGCCATCCAGGAGTGTGCGGCTCTAACACGTCGTCCACGGGACCATCATGTTGAATAAACACCACGGGCGTGCTTTGCTGATGACAAGCATCGATGAGCTGGTTGATATTGGCGACGACACTGGCGCTGCGGTATCGACTTTGTTCCGAGGCAAAGAGTCCCTGCTGCATGTCGATGACCAGCAAGGCTAGGCGGGAATGAGTTAGCATGCTCAGCTCCAATTGAGATGAGATGCCATGCTAGCAGAGCCGACAGCTGCCCGCTATCTCGGGTCGGGCAACTGGAAACACAATAGGAAAATAATATGATTGCATCACCTTGGTTGTTCGCCATCTTGCTGGTTTCCAGCAGCTCTTTTGCTGCCAACTCTGTGATTGTGGGTACCGACAGCGCCTCCGGTAACACCATCATCTCTACGGGGCCACGTCGTACCGATGTGCTCATTCCAGTCGATGGTGCCGCTGAGCGCGTGTGCTGGTTTGATGGACAAAAGTTCTCCAAAGGGGCCCGCATCAAGGCCGGAGATGAGTGGTTGGTCTGTGCTCGGGAAAATGACTATGAAACCAATGGTAGCTTGAGCTGGCGAGCGGCCGCCGAGCTATCGCAACAGAGCGGAAGTAAAATCCAGATTAATTAGCGCCAGCAGGGTGGTCGCCAATCATCAATAAGTTGGCAAAGCGTACAAGATAAGGTTTAGCACGCCGTTAGCTTGTACATTTGTTGCTCTGTTTTCTAGTCTTTGGGAAGAGATAAGGCTCTGACAGGAAATGAGCATGACGCTTTCCCGATTATTTAATGCCTGCATGATGGTCATCTTGCTATTGGTCACCTTGTTACTGGTGCGTGTCCAGATCAGCATGGTGCGGGATTCCATTCATGACCAGATGGCCGCGAATCTGGAAACCGCATCCACCTCCTTAGGTTTGGTGTTGCAAGGGGCCTTTTTAGGTGGCGATCCTGTGATGGCGGAAACCATCGTCAATGCCATGTTTGATGGTGGCTACGTCAAGTCCATCCGGTTAGTGGATCCGGATGGCAAGGAACTATTCAAGCGTGAGTTTGCTGATGACGAGGCATCAGCTCCGGATTGGCTGGTGCAGATGTTGGCATTTCCCCGCACCGAGCTATCCCGTGAAATTACCGATGGCTGGAATGTGCTTGGCACCTTGCACATCGAGGGTCACCGCGGCTACGCCTATGGCTACTTATGGCGCGCCGTGCAGTCGCAGCTGTGGATCCTCGGGATTGGTTTGCCCCTCGCTGTCGTTGCGATAGCCCTTTTGGGTCATCTGCTGTTGCGACCATTGCGCCGCGCCATCATGCGCATCGCTATTTTATCCCTCAATCACCTTCCAGGTACCCTGCCGGGCTCGGCCATCCGCGAACTGGATGAGTTAGCCCAGTCCGTCAACCAGCTGATCCAGGAAAAACATCGTAACTATCTGCGTCGTAAACTAAAGCTGCTCAGTTGGCGGCAAAGTCTGGGGCTCCAGAAGTCTCCCCGAGTTGTTACCTCCCTGACTCCACCCAGTCAATTTAGATCCACCCAGGGCGATATGGTGCTCTATCAACGACTGCCGATCCCGATGTCGACACTATTGACCTGGCGTCAGAGTGAGAACCGGGACCCTGAGCGGATCTGGCTGGAGTTTCAGCGGATATGGCCTCTTGCGTTGGCAAAGCCCGGGCGCGGGGTGCCGATTTCATTAACATTACTGGCGGATCCCTGGTGGCCGCAGTTACGCGCTTTGTTATCGGGTCAAGGTCCTTTGCAACTGGAGTGGCAGGCCACGGCCGATGCCTTGCCTGAATGGTGCTTTGAGCGACTGTCAGAACTCTCCAGCCGGGGTTTCATCCATCACTTGGGTCATTTCATGGCCAATAAATCCAGTTTCTTGCTGCTGGAAAAAATGCAGCCGCAGTGGGTGATAATCCCGTGGCAGGCGGATATCCCGCCGGCCTATTGGATTTTGCATAATGTTACTGTCCATGATCTGGGGGCTGGTGTGTTGATCGAAGGAGCTCCGCAGACGGAATCGCTGCTGGAGTTGGAATTTAATGGCTATTCACTGGCGGGAGGTGGCGATGGGCTCACCCCTTAATCGGCTCATGCTCGGAGTGCTTTTCTGGAGCCTCAGCCTGTTGAGCTGGGGCGCTGCGCGAGGACCGATCGTGATTGCCGGTGGTGATCTGAACGGCGTCTATTTCCAGATCGCGGGCGAGTTTTGCCGGCTGGCCTCGCTGGATAATCCGGATCTGGTCTGTTCTGTGATGCCGAGTGCTGGCTCGGCTGAAAATTTGCAATTATTACGTGAGGGCGTGGCCAATCTGGCGCTGGTTCAGGGGGATCTGCTGTATTGGGCGCAGCGCGGTGAAGGTCCCTATCAGGGACAGGCTATCCCGCAACTGCGTTCTGTGATGGCGACCCATGCCGAGCCGCTCACCTTGATGGTACTGAGCACACAAACGGCCAATCTGGCCTCACTGCAGGGAAAGAAGCTCTATCTGGGAGCCGAGCATTCAGGATCTCGGGCCACGGCTTTACTGGTGCTCAAACAGTTGGGGTTGCCCAATGTGGAGCAGCAGGAAGTTGCGGTTGATGACCCGATGACGGCACTGTGCGAGCAACAAATTGCGGCGTGGGCCATGGTCATCGGTCATCCGAACAAACAGGTATTGGATACGGCCAAGCGCTGTGCCATTCGCTTTGTTCCCATACTGCCGAGGAATACCCCGGGGGCGGCCGAAAAGTATCCCTTTTATCGCGTCAGCCAAATTCCGGGACGTCTCTACCCCGGGGTGCTGACCAATACGCCAACCTTGGCATTGCCTGCCATCATGGTGACGACGGATCGCATGGATAATCAGTTGGTCAGTGGGTTGATTACGGGCTATTGGAAGCACCGTAAATCCTTTAATAAGAAAGTATCGGCCTATGCCAATCTGTTCCGGCTACCTGCCCATATGCAGCAAGCGGCCATGCTTATTCCCATGCATCCATCTGCCGCCCCTGCGCTAGCGGGCCTGCGTTAACCCGGGTGATTACAGAACCATGCGTGGCGATTTGAAATTACCGTTACCGATGCGACTTCGATAATCGGTCCACAGTTTGAGTCGATCCGCATCACCGACCAGTTGCGTTTCTTTGCGCTGATTCATGATCCACAGGCTCTTGGCATCAAAACTGTAAACAGGGAATAGATCCGGGCGCTTGCTGGCTGGATATAGGGCGGCTTTGATGTTATCCAGCACCAATGGATCCGACTTCTTGGTCGAGTAATAAGCCAGCACCATATGAAACTGGTTGTAATCCAATGCCTTGACGTAGACCAGTCGCAACTTCTCCTCGGCAACTCCCAACTCCATCAGGGTGTAATACTTAGCCAGGCTGTAATCTTCGCAGTCGCCACCGCGTGCCCCTAAAAACTCCAACGGGCGTGCCCAGAAATCGTCTTTTCCCCACAGGCGTTGATCCGGTACGTAGATCAGCTGATTGAAGAAGTTGTTGACGCTCTCGATCTTGCTACGCTCGGCCATACTCTCCTGGCGTTTCAGGGTGGCGAGCCATTGATCGATGCGCGGTAGCACGGCGGCGCCGTAAGTCGCCTGGAGTTGATCTCTGAGTGTTTGCTGGCGCAAATAGGTTTCCAACGGTGAGTCGGTTGCTTGTGCGACGCCACACCATAGGCCGGTGAACAGACTTCCGATCAATAGCAGTCGAGGGTGATGAGACATAAGTGCCAATCCCGAGGCAATCAATACTCTTTTGAGCTTAGGATCCCCATCTGACAAGTCAAAACTCGCGGTCGCGAGCCATGGCTGATGCCGAGCGTATGCGCGGAGATTGCAGGGGCGAGGGAGAGCGGGGAAGTCGCAAGTCTGTGGTCGTCATCAAACTAGAGGCATAACCACATCGGACGATAGCGCTGTTGCCGGTTTTACTGCTTCAATCGTCAAGGAGACAGGGCCCCTGCTTTGGCAGCAGCAAGGTAATACTTGACCTGGCCCGACATAGGCGAGCGGTGGGGAAGGATAAACCAGATGCGCGGCCTGCTCCGGCTGTGCCAGCTGCAAGCGACAAGCGCCGCAGTAACCGCTGCGGCACTGATATTCGACGGCATGGCCGGTACGCTCCAGCGCGGTGAGCAGTGTCTCACCGGGCTGGAGTTTGAAGTGGCCGCGCGGGGTGATCAGTATGGGATCCGTCATGGTGCGCTTATGGTTGGGCAGTTACAGGTTGAAGCCATCCAGATCACCGGCGTTCATCTCGCTGTCGATCTGGCCGACTAGATACGAGCTGACCTCCACCTCTTGTGGCGCGACCTGCACATTGTCGGAGCTGAGCCAGGCATTGATCCAGGGCAGGGGATTAGGCTTGTCGGCGAACGGCGGGGTCAGTCCGACCGCCTGCATGCGCACATTGGTGATGAATTCCACGTACTGGCACAGGATGTCCCGGTTCAGACCAATCATGGATCCATCCTTGAACAGGTACTCGGCCCACTCTTTTTCCTGCTCGGCGGCACGCACAAATAGCGCCTGACTCTCGTCGCGGCACTCGGCGGCGATTTGTGCCATCTCGGGGTCATCCTTGCCACTTTGCAGCAGGTTCAGCATGTGCTGGGTGCCGGTCAGATGCAGGGCTTCATCCCGGGCAATCAGCTTGATGATCTTGGCGTTGCCTTCCATCAGCTCGCGCTCGGCAAAGGCAAATGAGCAGGCAAAGCTGACGTAGAAGCGGATCGCCTCCAGCGCGTTGACGCTCATCAGGCACAGATAGAGCTTCTTCTTGAGTTCATACAAGGAGACCTGCACTGTCTGGCCATTGAGCAGATGTTCACCCTCGCCAAACTGCTGCCAGAGCTGGGTGGCGGCAATCAACTCATCGTAATAGCTGGCGATGTCATCGGCCCGCTTGATGATCTCCTGATTGACCACTATATCCTCAAACACCAGCGCCGGATCCTTGACCAGATTGCGGATGATGTGGGTATAGGAGCGGGAGTGGATGGTCTCGGAAAAGGCCCAGGTCTCAATCCAGGTCTCCAATTCGGGCAGGGAGATCAGCGGCAGCAAGGCTACGTTTGGACTGCGGCCCTGGATCGAGTCCAGCAGCGTCTGGTACTTGAGATTGGATAGAAAAATATGCTGCTCGTGGGCGGGCAGGGCGTGATAGTCGATACGATCCCGCGAGACATCCACCTCTTCCGGGCGCCAGAAGAAGGAGAGCTGCTTTTCGATCAGTTTCTCGAAGATTTCATGCTTTTGTTGGTCGAAACGCGCCACATTGACCGTCTGCCCAAAGAACATGGGTTCTTGCAGCGGATTATTGGCCTGTTTGCTGAATGTACTGTAAGCCACGGTCTGGATCCTTCAAGGCTATCTCACGGGTTTCATTGGCCTCATGGCTATCCCCTCCGCAGAGGGGATACAGGGCATTAAATTTTGCAGGCACCGCCTGCGCAGCCATCATCCTGGGTCTGCTGGGCATCGTCGGCACCATCACGGGTGTTGTGATAGTAGAGGGTCTTGATGCCGAGCTTGTAGGCATTGAGCAGATCGGTGAGCAACTGCTTCATCGGTACCTTGCCGCCTTCAAAGCGCGATGGATCATAGCTGGTGTTGGCCGAAATCGACTGATCGACAAACTTTTGCATCACCCCCACCAGTTGCAGATAGCCTTCGTTGGAGGGCAGATTCCACAGCAGTTCGTAGCGCTCTTTCAAGGAGGCGTAGTCGGGTACTACCTGACGCAGAATGCCATCCTTGGAGGCTTTGACGCTGATGAGGCCTCGTGGTGGCTCTATGCCGTTGGTGGCATTGGCGATCTGGCTGGAGGTCTCGGAAGGCATCAGCGCCGTCAGGGTGCTGTTGCGCAGGCCATGGGTGGTGATGGCGTCGCGCAGGCTCTCCCAGTCCAGTTGCAATGGTTCGGCACAGATGGCATCCAGATCCCGTTTGTAACTATCAATCGGCAACACGCCCTTGGCATAGGTGGTTTCATTGAAACGCGGGCAGGGGCCGAGCTCCTTGGCCAGTGCCACCGAGGCCTTGAGCAGATAGTACTGAATGGCCTCGAAGGTTCTATGGGTCAGGCCCAACGCGGAGCCATCGGAATAGCGCACGCCGTGTTTGGCCAAGTAGTAGGCGTAGTTGATGACGCCGATCCCCAGCGGACGTCGCCACATGGCGCCATTTTGCCCAGACGGAACCGGATAGTCCTGATAATCCAGCAGTGCATCCAGGGCGCGAACTGCCAGATCGGCCAGATTTTCCAGCTCATCCAGCGAGTCGAGAGCTCCCAGATTAAAGGCCGACAGGGTGCAAAGAGCTATTTCGCCATTGTCATCCCGCAAGTCGTTGAGCGGCTTGGTGGGTAAGGCAATCTCCATGCAGAGGTTGCTTTGCCGCACCGGGGCCACGGCCGGATCAAAGGGGCTGTGGGTATTGCAGTGATCGACGTTCTGGATGTAGATGCGACCAGTACCGGCGCGCTCCTGCATCAACAGGGAGAACAGCTCGACCGCCTTGATGCTCTTTTTCCGGATAGCCGGATCAGCCTCATACTGCAGATAGAGACGCTCGAACTCGGCCTGGTCCGCAAAGAAGGCATCGTACAGACCGGGGGCGGCCGAAGGGCTGAATAGGGTGATGTTGCCACCCTGAATCAGCCGCTGGTACATCAGCTTGTTGAGCTGCACGCCATAGTCCATGTGGCGCACCCGGTTGTCTTCGACGCCGCGGTTGTTCTTCAGTACCAGCAAGGACTCCACTTCCAGATGCCATAGTGGGTAGAACACAGTCGCGGCACCGCCACGAACACCGCCCTGGGAGCAGCATTTGACCGCAGTCTGGAAATATTTGTAGAAGGGGATACAGCCGGTATGGAAGGCCTCGCCGCCGCGGATTTCCGAGCCCAATGCGCGGATGCGGCCGGCATTGATGCCGATGCCCGCTCGCTGGGAGACATAGCGCACCACGGCCGAAGCGGTCGCGTTGATGGAGTCCAGGCTGTCATCACATTCGACCAGCACGCAGGAGCTGAACTGGCGGGTCGGGGTGCGCACCCCGGACATGATGGGTGTCGGCAAGGATATTTTGAAGGTGGAGCAGGCATCGTAGAACCGGGTGACATAGTCCAGCCGAGTGGCTTTGGGGTAACGGGAGAACAGACAGGCAGCAACCAGCATGTACAGGAACTGTGGGCTCTCGTAGATGTCGCCGGTGACGCGGTTTTGCACCAGATACTTGCCTTCCAGCTGCTTGATGGCAGCGTAGGCAAATAGCATGTCGCGGTCATGATCCAGGTGGCGGTCGAGTTCCTGGAGTTCGTCAGCGCTGTAATCCTGCAGCAGATGGGCATCGTAACGGCCCTCGGCCACCAGTTTTTTCACATGCTGGTACAAGGAGGGTGGTGTGAACTGGCCATAGGCCTTCTTGCGCAGATGAAACATCGCCAGGCGAGCGGCCAGGTACTGGTAATCCGGAGCCTCGGTGCTGATGAGATCGGCGGCGGCACGGATCAGGGTCTCGTGAATATCCGCCGTCTTCATGCCCGCATAAAACTGGATATGGGCGCGTAGCTCGACTTGGGAAACCGAGACATTATCGAGCCCTTCGGCGGCCCAGGTGACCACGCGGTGGATCTTGTCCAGATCCAGGGGCTCTGTGCGACCGTCGCGTTTGGTGACTAACAAATTGGTGTTCATTCCCGTACCCATTCCTTGTTGTATGCCGACCGCTTTGGTGCGGTGAAGTCTCAGGAACACAGCGATGCGTGATCAGGACTATGCCCGAAGGCCCCGGAGACAACGGGTGACGGTAGTGCCAGCAACTGGCATGCATCACAAGGCGCGGGGCAGGATGCAAATAGGGTGCATCCCTGGTGGGCGATGTCGGTGATAAATACTACATCTAGTGTTGTTGTGGTTTCGAGGCACAACATAGCGGGCGTCGGCGCCTGCTGCAAGGGGCTGCTACGGGGACGAGTTGTGGATAGATCTTTACAAGGCCCGTACAAAGCGGCTTTGCGGCGGTTACAAAAAAATACATTTTTTTTTCATGTTTAGCCTTGCCCCAACCCGTCGCGTAAGGGAGCGCCAGATTAGGGCATGATCTGGGTGATTGTTGAGCCCAATATTAGTCCGGTGTCAGCCACTGATGCAGGGCGGTGACATCATTAAAGCTCCAGTCGGCGCCCCATTCTGCGGTGGCTTCTGCAGGGTCCATATAGCCCCAACCGGCAATAGCGGTATGCATACCGGCGGCGCGTCCGGCTTCGATATCACGGATATGATCGCCGACATACAGGCAGGACTTCGGCTCGACGCCCAACTGGGCACAGGCATAAAACATGGGATCGGGGTGCGGTTTACGCACCGGCAGAGTATCGGCGCTGACGATCACACCACAGTGGGGTAACTCCACCACCTGTGCCATCAAAGGCTCGGTGAGAAACGCCGGTTTGTTGGTGACTATGCCCCACCGGATGCCTTGTGCGTTGAGCCAGGCGATAAATTCCGGTATGCCCTGATAGGGGCGCGTGCCTTCGTACAGATGGGCGGCGTAGTAATCCAGCAGCGCCTGCCGCAGCGCGGGTGTATCCATGCGCGCCAGCTGCTCCTCGCCAAATCCCGCCTTGAGCAGCCCCAAGGCCCCATCGGAGGCGATGCGGCGGATCACTGTGTCCGGCAGTGGTGCCATGCCCTCGCGCTGGAGGACATGATTCACCGCCGCGCCCAGATCGGGAGCCGTGTCGAGCAAGGTGCCATCCAGATCAAACAAGACGGCGGCAAAGCGCGGAGCAGCAAGTTGTGGCATCAGGGTTACTCCGGTTTTTGGCAATGCAGCATGTAATTGACATCCACCTTGCTGGTCTGGCTGAACTGGCCCAGCAGCGGGTTGTAGCGGACGCCGCACATCTGTTTGAGTTGCAAGTCGGCCAGTTCTGCATAGCGGGCTAGCTCCGCCGGCTGGATAAATTTTTTATGATCATGGGTACCCTTGGGGACCATGTTCAGCAGATATTCGGCGCCCACAATCATCAGCAGCCAGGATTTAGGATTGCGATTGATGGTGGAGAAAAATAGCTGACCACCCGGTTTGGCCAGTTGTGCGCAGGCGCGCACCACAGATGCCGGATCCGGCACATGTTCCAGCATCTCCATGCAGGTCACCACATCGAACTGGCCGGGTTGGGCTTCGGCCAGGGCTTCGACGGTCCCCTGGTGGTAATGAACCTCGACGCCGGTTTCCAGGGCATGCAGACGGGCGACCTGCAGCGGCTCCTTGCCCATGTCCAGACCTGTGACCCGGGCGCCCTGACGGGCCATCGCCTCGGAGAGGATGCCGCCGCCGCAGCCCACATCCAGGATCTGTTTGCCAAACAGGCCCTTGCTGTGTCGGGCGATCCATTCCAACCTCAGAGGATTCAATTGATGCAGTGGCTTGAATTCACCCTCCAGATCCCACCACCGGCTGGCAACGGCTTCAAATTTGGCGATTTCCTGATGGTCTACGTTCATGGCGACAGCTTCCTAAACGGCATAGGGGGAATGGCGAATCATTATAACCAAGCTGTCGCCCTGTGACAGCAACCCATTCTGGATGCTGGGGAATCACCCATTTTTGTGCTAGAATGCCGCCCTTATGCTTTCAAGTAGATTGAAGTAGGGACCTAGGGTTATATGAGTGAGCTGGCCAGAGAAATCACGCCAATCAACATCGAAGATGAGTTGAAGAGCTCCTACCTGGATTACGCTATGAGCGTCATCGTGGGTCGAGCTCTGCCGGACGTGCGAGATGGTTTAAAGCCTGTGCACCGTCGTGTCCTGTTCGCCATGCACGAACTGGGTAACGACTGGAACAAGGCCTACAAGAAATCGGCCCGTGTGGTCGGTGACGTGATCGGTAAGTATCACCCGCACGGGGATAGTGCTGTTTACGACACCATAGTGCGGATGGCACAAAATTTTTCCATGCGCTACATGCTGGTCGACGGTCAGGGTAACTTCGGTTCCGTGGATGGCGATTCCGCGGCGGCGATGCGTTACACCGAAATCCGGATGAACAAGATTGCCCACGAATTGCTGGCCGACTTGGACAAGGAAACCGTGGACTGGGTGCCGAACTACGACGGCACCGAGATGATCCCGGCGGTGATGCCGACCAAGATCCCCAACCTGCTGGTCAACGGTTCGTCCGGGATCGCGGTCGGGATGGCGACCAATATTCCGCCCCACAACCTGACCGAAGTGGTCGAGGCTTGTCTGGCGCTGATCGACAATGGTGAGCTGACCATTGATGAGCTGATGCAATATGTGCCGGGTCCGGACTTCCCGACCGGCGGTATCATCAACGGTCGCTCCGGCATCATCGATGCCTATCGCACCGGTCGCGGCAAGATCTATGTCCGTGGCAAGCACCATATCGAGACCGACGAGAAAAACGGCAAAGAGAGCATCATTGTCACCGAGTTGCCATACACGGTGAACAAGGCGCGTCTCATCGAGAAGATTGCCGAACTGGTCAAAGACAAGAAGCTGGAGGGCATCACGGCCCTGCGCGACGAGTCAGACAAAGACGGTATGCGGATGGTCGTCGAGCTGCGCCGTGGTGAAGTTGCCGAGGTGGTGCTTAACAACCTGTATGCTCATACCCAGTTGCAAAACGTGTTCGGTATGAACATGGTCGCCTTGGTCAATGGTCAACCCAAGACCTTGAACCTCAAGGAGATCCTGGCTGCCTTCATCGACCACCGTCGTGAAGTGGTGACGCGTCGTACCGTATTCGAACTGCGCAAGGCGCGGGATCGTGCCCATATCTTGGAAGGTCTGGCGATTGCGCTAGCCAACATCGATGCCATTATCGAGCTGATCCGGAATTCTCCCACGCCGGCTGAAGCCAAGGCGGGTTTGATTGCCCATGCTTGGGAATTGGGATCCGTCGCTGTCATGCTGGAACGTGCTGGTGATGATGCCGCACGCCCCGAGTGGCTGGAGCCGGAGTACGGTATCCGCGAAGGTCAATACTTCCTGACCGAACAACAGGCGCAAGCCATCCTCGATCTGCGTCTGCATAAGCTGACTGGCCTCGAGCATGAGAAGATCCTGGATGAATATCAGGAACTGCTGAACCAGATTGCTGAACTGTTGCACATTTTGAACAGCCCGGCACGCTTGATGGAAGTCATCCGTGAAGAGCTGGAACTGGTGAAGAGTCAGTTTGGCGATGTGCGTCGCTCCTCGATTCAGGCGGCTAGCATCGAAATCAACATGGAAGATTTGATCACCCCGGAAGATGTGGTGGTGACGCTCTCCCATGAAGGCTATGTGAAGTATCAGCCTTTGTCAGACTATGAAGCCCAGCGTCGAGGCGGCCGAGGTAAATCGGCCACCAAGATGAAGGAAGAAGACTTCATTGAACAACTGCTGGTGGCCAACACCCACGACACCATTCTGTGCTTCTCGACGCGCGGCAAGGTGTACTGGCTCAAGGTTTATAATCTGCCAGAAGCCAGCCGTGCTGCGCGCGGTCGACCCATCGTCAACCTGCTGCCGCTGGATGAGAACGAACGGATCACCGCGATCCTGCCGGTCAAATCCTATGACAGCGATAAGTACGTGTTCTTTGCTACCGCTGACGGTACCGTGAAGAAGACGGAACTGTCTGCCTTCTCC
>JBBRVG010000093.1:0-14880 GCA_038247115.1 Enterobacterales bacterium
ACACCGACTTCGCCCTGCATCATTTCCGCCAGGGTCCGGGATATGGCCAGACCCAGTCCAGTGCCACCATATTTTCGCGTGGTCGAGGCATCAGCTTGCTGAAAACTGTTAAACAACCGGCTCATCTGTTCTGTGGTTAGTCCTATGCCGGTATCGTGCACGGCAAAGTAGATCAGCAGCCCCTCGGCTCGAGTTTCGTCGAGCCGGATCTCGAGGCGGATATCGCCCTGCTCGGTGAATTTGACAGCATTGCTCATGTAGTTGATCAGGATCTGGCCGAGGCGCAATTCGTCGCCCACCAACTCGTAGGGCACATCCGGCGCTATGTCGATGATGAACTCCAGACCCTTCTGGTGGGCTTTTTCAGCGGTCAGATCGATCAAATCATTCAGTAAATCGTCCAAGGCGAATGGTTGGGGGTTGAGCTCCAACTTGCCGGCTTCAATTTTGGAAAAATCCAGAATGTCGTTGATCACTCCGAGCAGATGACGCCCCGAGCGGTGGATTTTGTCGACAAAGTTATGCTGACGTTTATCCAGCTCCGATTTCTGCAGCAGGTGGGTCAGCCCCAGAATGGCATTGAGCGGCGTGCGGATCTCGTGGCTCATGTTGGCCAAAAAGTCGGATTTCATCCGCGCCGCCTCTTCGGCCAGCTCTTTGGCATAGGCCAATTCGGCTTCGGCTTGCTTCTGCGGATTGATATCCACGAAGGTGCCGACTAATCCCCCCGGTTGGCCGTTGGCCTTGCTGAATCCGGCGACCCAATACAGGGTCTGGTGGATTTCGCCATCGGCAAAGGGGATAGGCATTTCGCGGCGGACTGTACCTATCTCGCTGATAATCCGCTCATCTTCTTGCTGATAGAGTATCCGGTCAGCCTCGGGTAGATACTCCAGATCCAGCACTTGCTTGCCGATCAGGGTTTGGGTATCGATGCCGAATACCTCACCATAGGCTTTGTTAAACCCGGCAAAACGGCAGTTGGCATCCTTGAAAAACAGCGGGTAGGGAATGGTATCCATCAACACTTGCTGAAAGGTCAGTTGGTCAGCCAGCGCCTGTTTGGCTTCCTGCTCGTCAGTGACATCCAGCCAGTAGCCATTCCACACATAGCCTCCGGATACCAGTTCGGAAACCTCGGCTCGGGTCTCAATCCAGCGGATCTGCTGCCTGGCATCCAGGATCCGGTACAGCAGTTCGCGGCTACTGACCGAGGTCAGCTGTGACGTCAGGGTGTACCGAGCCCTCTCGAGATCATCGGGATGCACACGTTGCCAGCGGATGTCGGGAGTTGCGATCAGCGTCTGGCTGCTGACGCCCCAGATCTGCTCCGCCCGGCTACTGATAAAGCTGAAGTGCTCCTTTTCACCGGGACGCACTTCGGCGCGGAATACCGCACAGGGCAGGGATTCGGTGATCTCGGTAATCAGGCGCCGTGACCACTCGGCTGCTGCGGTGAGCTCCTCCAGTTCACGGGTGCGTGCGCGGATCTTCTCTTCGAGGGAACTGTTGAGCTGTTCCAGTGAGGAGGTGGCATCCAGCAGATTACGCCGCATCAACTCCTGGGCGCTGACCAGCGCCCTGAGTTCGCTGATCCCGCTGAGTACGTTCACTGGCGCTTGAAGGTCCATGGTGCCGATACGGCGGCTTTCATCGACCAGGGCTCGCAGCTGGCGGGCAATGCGCCGCGAGGCCGGTACCACAATCAGGGCGGCCAGTGACAGGGAGATGAGCAGCATGGCCAGAAATAGACTCCACTCTTTGGCACCCAGCAGCAAGAAGTCATGACGCGGCGCATAGATGCCAATCCAGATAGTTTCCTCTCCCAATCGCATGGGACTGAATTGATACAGCCAGTTGTCGCCATTGGACAGGCGTTGGCTACCCAGCTGCCGTTCGGGTTGACCGGCCTCGAGCCAGGACTGAGTGTTCTCGACGACGGCCAGATGACCGGATTTCAATACCGAGTCAAACAGCTTGGGAATGGCATATCCACTGTGCGGACTATCCGCCCGCATCTCGTGTGGTCGAGCCAGCAGATGCATCTGATCATCAAATAGTACGGCGAAGCCATGGGGGCTGACTTCTAGCTGGCTGGTATAACGGGATATGTCCTGCAGTTTGATATCCAGCGCCAGTATGTAGTGCTGGCCATCGGGAGTCCGGAATTGCTGACTTACCGTGATGCCGGGATCCCCTGTGGTGTAGAACAGATAGGGCTGGGTCCAGCTGAGTTGGTTTTGGTCGACGTTCTTGACCACATCCTGAAACCAGGGGCGATTCCGGGCATCATATTCAGACGAAACCTCTTTGCTGCTGAATTGCTCCAGCTTGCTATCCCACAGGATCTGGCGTACTCGATTGCCCGTGGGGGTCAGTTGACTGATACGGTTAAAGACCCGGCCGCTCTCATCGCGCATCACCAGCAGCTCGGCCCCATCCTGACGGGCAAGATGCAGCGATGAGATGCTGGAGTTGTTGTCAATAAATGGCAAAAACAAACTGTTCAAGTCGGCGACTTTCGTCATGTCGGCAGGCCAGGGCTGCGCGGGATCCTGGGGCTGCTGTCCGGATAAGGCATTGCGCTCCAGGATACCGCGCAGGGTATAGAGGATGGTTTCTGTCCCGCGCGCCAACTGCAGTATGCTCGCCTCCATTTCGGATGATGCCTGTTTCAACTGGGCATCGGCGACCCGCTCCATGGTGGGCTGGATCAGCAGTATGTAGATGCCGAAACCGAACAACAGCAGAGCACTGAGTACTATGCCGAAGGCGCGCGTCAGCATCATATGCAGGAATGAGGAGTGGGTGCGGAACAGGGCCATCAGCAAACCTTTGCGAGCTAAGGTGGGTAACTTGAATCTAACAGGTCTTCATGAGTCTGACAGCTGATGACGGAAAAATCTGTTGACGGCTTAACTCACCCCTCATCGCCAGCTGAAGTGCGGCGTAAACGGGTGGCCCCTTTGGTCGCCAGCAGCGCAAAGCAGTTCTCCAAGGTTTGCAGGTAACGCCCCTTGTCGCTGTCATAGGGCAGAGGCCGTCCGACGTAGGCATCGACAAAAAACGGGATCGGGATCCATTCGCCCTTGGGCATGGATTTTCCCAGTCCTTGTAGATAAATAGGGATCACTGGGATCTCCGGCTGGTTTTTGAGTAGATGCCAGAGTCCGGGCTTGAGGCGGGAGAGCACTTCCGGCTCGCCCCGGGTGCCTTCCGGGAACAGGATGATGATCTCCCCCTTGGCCAGTGCCTGCCGACAGCCCGCCAGTGGATCGCTATTCTCTCCGGGCATCTCGCTGGTGGTCGCAGGATCTGAGCGGTCACGACGAGGCGTCTTGCCACGGACCACGGGGATGAGGCCCAGAAACCAGACCGCAATAAACCGCAAGCTGCGATTGCGGAAAAAATAGTCGGCTGCCGCCACGGGCCGCACCTGCGGAATGCGCGACAGCGGCAGCAGGGTCAGCAGTACCAGCAAGTCCAGGTGGCTGTTGTGATTGGCGATGAGGATGGCCGGGCCCTGCCGGGGTAGACGCTGACGATGGCGCACCGTCAATCCCAGCCACAACAGCACTAGCGGCCAAGCCAGCAGTGTCACAAATAACCAGCGACATAAGGCGTACATGCCGGCCCTCATCAGTAGTAAAAGTAGTACAGGGTGTGGAAGTACAGGGGGGCGGTGAAGGTCAGCGAGTCCAGCCGATCTAGAATGCCACCATGGCCGGGTAGCAGGGTGCCTGTATCCTTGACGCCGATATCCCGTTTCACCGCCGACATCACCACATCACCAACGAAGCCGAAGATGCCGATCTCCAGACCGACCAGTGCCGCTCGCGACAGGTCCAGCGGTGTAAACAGCGGAGTGAGCAGCAGGCTGACCAGCAGGGTGGTGACGGCACCGCCCAAGAATCCCTCCCAGGTCTTGTTCGGACTGACCAAGGGCAAAATTTTGCGTTTGCCGAAGGTTTTGCCCCAGACAAATTGCGCCACGTCGTTCATCTGGGTCAGAAATACCAACAAGAACAGCAGGCTAGCACCTGTGATTATGCGCCCATCGAGTTGATAATCTGGCAGCACCAGTAGGTAGGCCATATGACTTAAGGAAAAGACAGTCGTCATCAGCCCCCAGTGCAGGGTCGAGGTGGAATTGAGGAATCCCTTGGGATGGCCGGAGAGCACCAGGCGGGTCGGCAGCAGCAGGAACAGATACACAGGAATGAAGATGATGAACATGCCGTACCAGGCCTGGACCACCCAGAAATATTGCAGCGGTATGGCGACGTAGGCCCAGAGGAAGGCCCAGCGATCCTGCTGGCGATTGGGTGTCAGGGTGATGAACTCCTTGAACGCCATAAAGCTGACGATGGCCAGCAGCACGCTCGGTAGCGGTTGTGGCGTCACTAGGATGGGGACAAAGAAGGCGATAATCCAGCACCAGGTGCGGATGCGCAGCAGTATCTCGCCACGCGCCGGATGGCTGGCAGGAACCCGCCAGCGGGTGATGAGATAACCGGCGGCCAGTACGCTGATCACCAGAGCAATGCCGTAATAGAGCGGATCCATGAAAGCGGTTCTCCTTGTCGTCTTAATGACTCTGCGGATGGGATAGCGCCATCCGCAGCCGATTGTAACAGGTCCAGATCATCAGGCCACAGGCCAGAAGCAGCAGTATATTGATGAGGGAGGCGAGGGCGTCGCCGAGCAGACCCGAGCCCAGTACCAGACCACAGGCGCCGATCAGGGTGGCGCGATCGCTCTTGCCCATGGGCCCTTCATAGCGGCGGCCGCCACCGATCAACAGACCCGCCACTCCGGCATACTCGGTCAGTAACGCTAGCCAGATGAAGAGGGCGATGAGCGGAGCCCAGACCTCCGGCACCAGTGCCAGCGGCACGAACAGGGCGCCATCGGCGAGTACATCGCCCATCTCGTTCAGCAGGCCGCCGAGGCGACTCTTCTGGCCATAATCCCGCGCCAGCTGGCCATCGATGGCATTGAGTGCCATGCGAATAAACAAAAACAGTGGCAATCCCAGCCAGAGCCAGCGCGCGGCGTCCATCTGTTGCCATTGCAGCAGGCTCAGGGCTGCGCCGTACCCTATCGAGAGTAGACAAGCCAAGGTTGTGACCTGATTGGCGGTAACGCCCCGGTCGGCTAGTCGGGCGGTGAGAGGGGCGAGCAGCGCCAGAAAGCGCGGCTTGAGTTGATAAACGCTCGGCATAACAGCTCCTTGCTGGTGGAAATGGGCGGGCCGGGTCAGCGAGCCGGTCCGCCCCTGTCATCTTGCAGTGGCTTACGCCGTTTCGACGGCGAGTGCCACTTTGCGACCATTCAGGCGATAGCTGATAAACAGCAGGCCCATGATGGCGATGAGTAGTACGCCGAAGGCGAAGACCTCCTGCGCCGGATCGAACCACTGGCTGGCCAGATAGTGCAGACCGACAAATGCCGCAATCAGCAAGTTTTCACAGAAGTTTTGCACCGCAATGGCGTGCCCAGCCCCGACGCTGGCCTGGCCGCGGGATTGCAGCAGGGCATTGAGCGGAACCACGAAGAAACCGGCGGCGGCGCCGAGGCCGATGAGCAAGGCACCGGCATGCCACAATTCGGTGGCCAGGCCCATGAACAGCAGGGGAGCACCAATCAGCAAACCGGCCCACAAGGCGCGGGGGGCATGTTCCAGGCGGATGAAGGCCCCAGCCAGACCAGCGCCGACTATGATACCGATGGAGACTACGCCGCCCAGATTCGTGGCCGAACTGGTGTCCGCCAATCCCAGCGCAAAGGGAACCCAGGCAAACAGTACCAGGCGCAGGGTCGAGCCCGAGCCCCAGAATAGACTGGTGCCCAGCAGCGAGGTGCGGGCTTGGCGATCCCGCAGCAAGGTGACCACAGCACCGGCAAAGTCGCGCACCATCACGGCCACCGAAGCCTGCTCCAGCGCGTGCACGATCGGCAGTCGCGGGATCAGCAGTGATAACAGCACCGCCAGTGCGTAGCAGCCGGTCACCACCGCCAGCAATAGCACCAAGGAGCTATCAGCCAACCAGCCCCCGCAGACAAAGCCCAGCAAAATGGCGACTATGGTCGAGCCTTCCATCAGGCCATTGGCTTTGACCAGCTGCTCGGTACCGCATAGCTGGGTCAGGATGCCGTACTTGGCAGGTGAATAGACCGCCGCCCCGATCCCGGTCAGCACATAGGCGACGATCACCCATAGGATGGTAGCCTGATCGCCCTGCAAGGCGATGGTCAGCATGGCGATGCCGGAGACCAGCTTGATGCTGTTGGCCAGCCACATCACGCGCCCCTTGGGCAAGGCATCGGCCAGCAAGCCGACAAAGGGTGCCAGCAGTATATAGGGCATCACGAAGCTGCCTTGTAGCAGGGCATCCATGCCTTTTTCTACGGACAACAAGAGCACCAGCTTGATGGCGCCGACCAGGATGGCATTATCCGCAAAGGCTGAGAGGAACTGGGCGACCAGGACAGCGCTCATGCCGCGGGAGAACAGCGGCTTGCTGGCCGCAACAGGTGTTGAAGTATGCATGGTGATCGCTCCTTGATCAGGCCGTAGCCAGGGTCTTGAGACTGACATAGTCGATTTTACCGGTGCCGAGCAACGGCAGGGCGTCGATCCGGCGGATATCTCGCGGCACGGCCAGGGCCTGGGCTCCCTGCTCACGAGCCACTTGGCTGAGTCGTTCGGCGTTGAGTGCAGGATCCGTGGTGAATAGCACCAGAGCCTCGCCCTTGCTCTCGTCCGGGCGCACGCTGGCGGCATGCTGCTGCTCCGGGCTGGCCAGGGCCGCCAGTTTTTCCACCACCTCCAGCGAGACCATCTCGCCAGCAATCTTGGCAAAGCGTTTGAGGCGACCGGCAATGGTGACAAAGCCCTGTTCATCAACCGCGACAATATCGCCAGTGTTGTACCAACCGACACCCAGCTCCGAGGCGGTGGCCTCCAGCACGCCAGGATTGCTGTCACGCAGGTAACCTGCCATCAGGTTCGGCCCCTTGACGTGCAGGATACCGCCCTGCTCGATGCCAGGTACCGGGACCAGACGCCATTCGATACCGGGCAGAAATTGGCCGACAGTGCCGGTGCGATAAGCCATGGGGGTATTGACTGCCAGTACGGGTGCCGTTTCGGTGGCGCCATAGCCTTCGAGGATCCGGATACCGAACTTTTCAAACCACAGCTCGCGTACCGGTTGCGCCAGCTTCTCGGCCCCGGCAATCACGTAGCGCATGCGGAAGAAGTCGTAAGGATGGGCGTGTTTGGCATAGTTGCCGAGGAAGGTACTGGTGCCGAACAGCACCGAGCAGTTGCGGTCATAAACCACCTCGGGGATCACCTTGTAATGCAAGGGCGACGGGTAGAGGAACAACTTGGTCCCGGTGACCACCGGCAGCAAGGTGCCCGCCGTCAGGCCGAAGGCATGGAAGATCGGCAGTGCATTCATAAACTTGTCATCCACCGAGAAGTCGATGACCGACTGGATCTGGGCCAGATTGGCCAGCAGGTTGCGGTGGGTCAGTACCACCCCTTTGGGTACCCCTTCAGAGCCTGAAGTGAACAGGGTGACGGCTTCGGCCTCACTGCGTTGGGTTGGAACCAGCAGACGGGGCAGACACAGGGCCGCCAGCACCCACAGCTTGTCCTGCCAGGTGAAGGCTGCGCGCAAGTCTTCCAGATAGAGCACATTCAGGCTCTCCGGCAGTGCCGCTATCACCTCCTGTAGCCGTGCGGTTTCGATAAAGGCGCGGGAGCTGATCAGCGTCTTGATCCCGGCAACCCGGCAGGCAGATTCGATCCCCTGCCGACCGGCAGTGTAGTTGAGCATAGCGGGTACCCGACCGAAGGCACCGCTGCCGATCATCAACCCCAGGGTGGCGGCGAGATTAGGTAACAGCAGCCCGATGCGCTCACCGGGGGCGGCCAGCCGGGTGGTCATGCGACCCAGCGCTAGCGTCATTTTCAGCAGATCGCCATAGCTTTGTTCTACCTGACGCATATCTTCGAGCAGCAGATAACGACGGCCATACAAGGAGATGGCACCGAGCAGTGCCTCATACAGGGTGCCTCGGGGGCGGGAGGCAAACAGCATGTGTTGCATGATGCGGCGCAGCGCTTCCCCAGCCTTGGCGCGACGTTCGTGGCTGCTGCTGGCTTGCGGCATGGCGATGGTTTCAGTCGGCATTATGGTGATGCGCATCTTGGGTAACCAGCGACGCGGATAGTGACCACCCATGCGGCTGAAATAGGTGCGTGCCGGGCCATCCAGATGCACCGGCAGTACAGTGGCGCCAGTCTTGGCGGCAATGAAGGCCGGGCCGTTATAGATCTTCATCAGGGAGCCGGTGACTGTCAGGCGGCCTTCAGGGAAGATAACCACAGGACGGCCATGTTCGATGAGGCGAACGACCTGCTTCATACCCATGGGGCTTGTCGGGTCGACCGGCAGATAATCAACCAGAGCCAGCAGTGGCTTGAACAGCCAGTACTCGGCAACCCAGGTATGCACCACAAACACCGGATTGCCAGGCATGAAGATCCCCAGCAGCATGCCATCCAGGAAAGATTCATGATTGGCGACTACCAGCACTCGATCCTGTTTGAGTGCTTGCCAGTCACCACGGACTCGCACTCGAAACAGCAGGGTAAACAACACACGCAACAACAATTTAATCAGGATTCGCATCGGGACTCCTTTCCTCGTTCGGGATTGTTACTGGGGCTCAGGCCTCGTCCTGCAGGTAGGTGAGTACCGCCTGCAGTGAGTCATTCAAATAGGGTTTGTCGATCCAGAAGTAGATGGTCTTGCCCTGGCGTTCATGTTGCAGCACCCCGGCTTCTCGCAGGATCTTCAAATGGTGGGAAACCGTCGGGCGGGACAGGGTGGATACTTCGGCCAACTGGCCCGCGGTCAGGCGCTCACCGGGTTCGAAGGTCAGCAGCAGTCGCTGGCGATGTTCATCCCCCAGGGCATTGAAGACCTTGGCAATCTGCTGCCAGGTCTCGGGAATGGCGCGTGAGTAGTCGTGATGCATGGACTCATTTCGAATTTGTTAAACATGTCGACATAATAAATAGGCGTTAAATTTTGTAAAGTGCTGATTCTGTGATTCGGCGCAAATTATGAGCATCACATCAGCGGCGAAGGCCCTGGGCCAGCAGACTGTTTGCGTTCTTTTGCGCTGGTTATGAGGGAACACCGGCTTTTGCTTGCACTTGCGCGCGCCAGTCGCCAAGATCGCCGCTGATCTGTTTTTACCTTCGAGTCTGTTATGTCGAAACCCTCCAAGCCCCATGCCGCATCCCGTTTTGCCCCGCCCGCTGCGTCCGTCAAAGCCAGCCTGCATCCGCGTAATCCCCATCAAGGGCGCTATGACGTTGGCCGCTTGCAAGCCGCGTGTCCGGAACTGCAGCCGTTTGTGCGCATCCAGGCCCAGAGCCAGCAACAGACTATAGATTTTGCCGACCCGCTGGCGGTCAAGGCCCTGAACCGGGCGATCCTAGCGGCCGATTATGGCATTCAGGGCTGGGAGATCCCGGACGGTTACCTATGCCCGCCGATCCCGGGACGGGCGGATCATATTCATCATCTCGCCGATCTACTGGCCAGTTGTCATAAGGGTAAGGTACCCACAGGTGACCAGATCCGGGTGCTGGATATCGGGGTGGGCGCCAATGCCATCTATCCGATCATCGGACATCACGCCTATGGCTGGTCTTTTGTCGGCAGTGATGTCGATGCCGACTCCCTGGCCTCGGTGGCGCGGATCCAGGCGGCGAATCCATCACTGGCGCAGGCTCTGGTGTGCCGACGGCAGCCGGATGTCAGCCAGATCTTTGGCAATATCATCCAGGGCGGCGATATCTTCGATTTGACGCTGTGCAATCCGCCGTTTCATGCCTCGGCCGAGGAGGCTGCGGCCGGTAGCTTGCGCAAGGTGCGAAACCTCAATAGCCAGAAGGCCCGCAATGAACAAAGGGCCAATCTGGATCAGGCGACTCTGAACTTCGGTGGGCGGAAAAATGAGCTCTGGTGCGAGGGTGGCGAGCTGAAATTTATCCTGCGCATGATCCACGACAGCCAGAGGTTTGGCGGTCAGGTGTTCTGGTTTTCCTCTCTGGTCTCCAAGGCTGAGCATGTTGCACCGATCCGCAAGGCTCTGGTCGCTGCAAAGGCGGTCGAGGTGCGGGTGATCGACATGGCGCAGGGACAGAAAACCAGTCGCCTGGTGGCCTGGACCTTCCAGCCACTGGCCCAACAACAGGCCTGGAGCCATTTCCGCTGGGGGTGAGCGAACTCCTGCCACGCTTCAATATACCAGCTCTGTCATGCCAAGGGATTGTTATGAAATTCAGATTTGCGCCACCGCCGTTTGCTCTGTTGCCCTACCTGGGTAAGTGGTTGCTGTTGGCCAGCTTAGTCGCCCTGCTGGCAGGCTCCGCCTCGGCTCTGTTCCTGTTCGCACTGGAGTGGGCCACGCAGACCCGGGTGGCCAACCGCTGGTTGCTGGCCTTGTTGCCGCTGGCTGGTTTTGCGGTGGGCTGGGTGTATCTGAAAATCGGTCAGCAGGTGGAGGCGGGGAATAATCTGCTGATTGATGAAATTCACGATCCGAAAAATACCATTCCCCTGCGCATGGCGCCCCTGGTGCTGGGGGCGACCGTTATCTCCCATCTGTTTGGTGCCTCGGTCGGTCGGGAAGGAACCGCCGTGCAGATGGGCGGTGCTCTGGCTGATCAAGTGACCCGACTGTTCAGGTTGCAGCGGGATGATCGGCGGATATTGCTGATGGCGGGGATCAGCGCCGGTTTTTCCTCAGTATTCGGCACACCCTTGGCGGGCGCCATCTTCGGCCTGGAAGTGCTGGCCATAGGGCGTATGCGCTACGATGCGCTGTTGCCCTGTTTTATCGCGGCGATTATTGCCGATCAGGTCGGACTCTGGTGGGGCGTGCAGCACACCCATTATCTGATCCCGCAGATCCCCGAGGTCTCGCTATGGGGGCTGGGGGCCGTGCTGATCGCCGGTGCTCTGTTCGGGCTCACCGGTAAGCTGTTTGCCGTGGCGACCCACTGGATCGGTGCTCAATTCAAACAGAGGGTTAGTTATGGGCCGTTGCGCCCTCTGCTCGGCGGGGCTGTGATCGCTGCCGTCGCCTGGTTTTGCCATGGCGATCGCTATATCGGCTTGGGGATCCCGACCATCCTCGAGGCGTTCAGCCAGCCGTTACCAGCCTATGATTTTCTGGCCAAGATGGGCTACACCATCGCCTCGCTGGCGAGCGGCTTCAAGGGGGGGGAGGTGACGCCGCTGTTCTATATCGGCGCCACCTTGGGGAATGCGTTGGCGCCGGTCTTGCAGTTGCCGTTTCCACTCTTGGCCGGAATTGGTTTTGTCGCCGTCTTTGCCGGGGCCGCCAATACCCCGCTGGCCTCCACCCTGATGGCGATGGAGCTATTTGGTAGCGAGATTGGCATCTATGCCGGGGTGGCTTGCGTCATGAGTTACCTCTGCTCTGGTTATGCCAGCATCTATCGCTCCCAGCGGGTGGGGAGCGTCAAGACTACAGGCCAGCTACCGGAGAACACCAAATTGGCGGATGTCGATCATTTGCGACGGCGCCAGATTGCGCGGCAGATAGTGGAGAAACGGCAGAGGGTGGAAAGACGCAAGCTGAAATAATCGACACTCAGGGTTACCAGTTATAACCGAGACCGAAGAAATGCTTCCAGTCGCTGTGGGATTCCTGAGTGCTTTGCAAAGCATCGAGCTCGGTAGAGAAGGTCGATCTCAGGTGCTGGGTTAGGCGGATGCGCATGCCTGCTTCGGCGGTGATGGCATAGTCTACCTCCTGATAATAGGGATAGCTGTATTCGCCGTTGGTGTAGAGCTCCAGTAAACCATCCTGGAGCAGAAAACGGCGGTAATCCCAGTTCAGGGTCAGGATGGAAAAACGCAAATCATCCGGTTGACTGTGATAGAGGTAGCTCTGGCGGCCGAGCGTGGTGCCCAATTCAAAACGACCACTCTTGTCGTCATAAAAGCGATAGCCCGGGCCACTGCCATATTTGAGCTCCTGATAGAGATCATTTTGAAAATCGCGGGAGAAACTGGCATCACCCCGCCAAAACCAACTCGAGCTCCAAAAATAATCCAGTGAGTTGGTCAGTCCATAATTGTGGCGGTCGCGCTCACCGTTGGTTTTTTGCATCTCCCAATCGGCATTCAGCTTGTCACGCCAATAGCCTTTCAAGAATTCGTTGTTGGTCTTCAGGCGTAGTTTGTCACTGGAATCCTGATCCCGCTCCAGATCCAGACTGAGATCCAGATTGCCTTTCCAACTGAACTTAGGACTGAAATGGGCTGGTTGCTGAATATCGCTGATCTGCTCTTGCCGCAACACCCGTTGTTGTTGCGGCGCTTTGAATTCGACCAGGCTGGCTCCCGCCGGGGGCGGTTGCTCACCCGGTGCCAGTGTGATGAGCAGCGGTTGCGTGGATTCGATGCGTTGCACTTCAGGCCAGCGAATGGAAAGGGTGCCCGCATATTTCGTTGCCAGCAGTAGTTTGCCGTCCTTGAGTTGTTCGATTGTGCCGCTGAGTCGATCGCCATTCTTGAGCCATATCTGATCGGCTTGCACCGGAACGGCGAGGGCACTGAACAGGCAGATAAAGATGCTGCGATATAGCTGCGAGTTCGCCATCAAGGTTTCCGGCTCGGCCAATGAGGGCGCTTCATTGCGACAAAAAAGAGAGCCAGCGCCGTGGCGTGACCCTCTGATGTAGGATGGCCGAGCTCTTGGCTCAATCGAACTCCTGAGCTTCGCGCAGGCGCAGTTGGCGCGCTTCTTCCTCGTCGCGTACCGTATTGATTTCGTCGAGGATCGAGTCCAGGTCTACCTCTTCGGTGCTCTCTTCGAAATGGCCGGTCAGTTGGCTCTCCGGGGTTAGTTTGCCATCTTCATATAGAGCCCACATCTCCTTGGCGTAACGACGTCCGAGCAATTCTGGTGCGAACTGGCCGTAATACTCGGTGAGATTATTCACATCGCGTTCGAGCATGGACTTGGCGTGGTTGTTGGCGGCGGCGTCGACCACCTGGGGTAAGTCGATGATCACAGGGCCAAACTCGTCGACCAGCACATTAAACTCGGAGAGATCACCATGGACCAGACCTGCGCACAACATACGCACCACGTACTGGATCATGATGTCGTGATCTTCTAAGGCTTGCTCGTCGGACATGGTGACATCGGCCAGCCGTGGCGCAACATGGCCATCTTCATCGGTGATGAGCTCCATCAAGAGCACGCCATCGAAACAGCCATAGGGCTGTGGCACGCGTACCCCAACACTGGCCAGCTTATAGAGGGCATCTACTTCGGTATGCTGCCAGCTCTCTTCTTGCTGCTTGCGACCGAACTTGGAACCCTTCTCCATGGCCCGGGCATCCCGGCTGTTACGGACCTTGCGTCCTTCCTGGTATTGCACGGCCTGCTTGAAGCTGCGCTGGCTGGCATCCTTGTAGATTTTGGCGCAGCGAATATCAGTACCGCTACGCACCACAAAGACGTCGGCTTCTTTACCACTTTTCAATCGGCGGATGACTTCATCAACCAAGCCGTCATCAACCAGAGGTTGGATTCGTTTTGGAATTTTCATGACGTCCTTGTACCTTATTTGCGTCCGCGATGGAATCATCTGGCTGAACTTCTGTGCTTTTCCAAGCAAGGAGCTTTGTCCGACACCAACTGTTCCTCTCTTGATCTGATCCTGTCCCGCCCGTTTCTCGCGGTAAAGAAGCCCGAAGTGGCGCGTCTCGTGTGCCTGCATCTTCTCCCGTCTAATAACTGCAGACTACGGCGTGGATCTCTCCTGCCATACTGACTAGGCGTGGGTTAAGTCGTTGCTCCGTTATCTCGTGGTCTCCGCTGCGGGATTGCTCGAAGATGATCCCTATCCCAAGAGATGAGTCCGTTGAAGGAGAACATCATGGAAAGTCAGTTACATAATTTGCCGGCGTTGTTTCGTCAATTGGGGCTGGCGGATACCCCCGAGGCGATAGCCGCGTTTGTCGCCCGTCAGGCGCCGTTACCCGCCCATCTACTGCTGGTGGATGCCCCCTGCTGGAGCAGCGCCCAAGCCCAGTTATTGGCTCAGGCCCTGGACGATGATGCCGACTGGGCCGAGGTGGTGGATGAGCTGGACTTACTGCTGCGGGAGCCCAGGCCATGACGGACGAACGGCTGGAGCAGGATTCCATGGGGGTGATCAGTGTGGCGCAGGATGCCTTCTGGGGCGCACAGACCCAGCGTGCGCTCCTGCATTTTCACATTGGCCAGGAACGCTTTCCGCGCAGTTTTATCCGCGCCCTGGGGCTGGCCAAGCGGGCAGCCGCCGAAACCAATATGCAGTTGCAACGGCTGGATCCACGGCGGGGGGAGGCGATCGTCGCGGCCGCGATCCGGATGATTGCGGGCGAGCTGGATCCCCATTTTCCGCTGACCATCTGGCAAAGCGGCTCTGGAACTCAAACCAACATGAATGCCAATGAGGTGCTGGCCTATGTGGCCAACCAGCAACTCGGTGAGCTTGCAGGCACCCCCGGAGCGGTTCATCCCAATGATCACTGCAATCTGGGACAATCGACCAATGATCTGTTTCCAACCGCCATGCACATTGCCGCGGTCGAACAACTGCACCAGCAGTTGTTTCCGGCCTTGTTGCGATTGCAGTTAGCGGTGCAGCAGCAGGTCGTGGCATGGCAGGACATCATCAAACTGGGGCGTACTCACTTGCAGGATGCAACCCCCCTGACGTTAGGGCAGGAGTTTTCCGCCTATGTGACTCAGCTGGGG
>JBBRVG010000094.1:0-14598 GCA_038247115.1 Enterobacterales bacterium
ACAGAAAGCGCGAAGTACATGCGGAGTGGTAGTTCAGTTGGTTAGAATACCGGCCTGTCACGTCGGGGGTCGCGGGTTCAAGTCCCGTCCACTCCGCCACTATCGAAAAGCCCAGACTATTGTCTGGGCTTTTTTGTTTTTTCCCGGTTTCACTTGATTTGAGAATAGTTATCAAATAATAATTAATCTCATTTGAAAGAGGGAGAGAATAGAAAATGATCTCAAGTGCCGGTTTTGCGTTGCCGCTAGACGTTGGTAATCGCAAATTATGTCCACAACTCGATCTGCGCTCCCTGCACGGGCCGCATACGCCATCATGGTTCATAGAACAGTTTCTGGAGGCGGTTCGGTATCAGGCCATCCGCTGCCAAGAAAGTGAATGGCCACTCTATGAAGCCTGTTGCCAGCAGTTACTGAATGCGGCTGAAGATGAACGCCTGCCATCCTCAGTGCGTGAACTGTGTCGGGATTACGCCTGGCGGCCACTGGATGAGTTGCAACGGCTGGTCTCTGCATCTTGCTCCCAACATCATTGCCGTAATCGTCTGCAGTGCCTGTCGCGGCATCTGGAGCGGTTGCTGGTGCAGAGTCATGAACGCACTCCCGGTATGTACCTGTGCGCGTGCGTGGAGCCAGTGCTGACTCACTGATCCCGTGCGACTGGATTTGCAATTTTGCTGCTGATCGGGTCTGATCGTCGCCTGTTTGCCGATTCTCCGGAGGCCGGGTGAGTGACTTGATCTGTTTGTCCATGCTGGATGCGGCACATTTGCCCTCCAAACTGGTTCCTGAATCTATTCATGTAACCGCTACGGATTTTTCTCCCTCCCGCCGTACCAGCTATATTGCAGGCCGAGCCTTGTTGGCGGCCTGGTGTCATGAGCAGTATGGTCTTCCGGCGTTGCCCGATATGGTCACAGGCCCTCACGGCCGGCCAGCTTTCCGGGATCCTGGGTTGCCGGAATTCAGTATTAGCCATAGCGGGGATTGGTTGTGGCTTGCTGTGGGTGAGACGGCGCTCGGGCTGGATGTCGAGCAGCAGAGGCCGCGACGAAATCTGCAAAAACTGATGGCTCATGTGCTTTCTCCGCTCGAGCTGGCCTGGGTCGCGGCTCAGAGCGATGAATTGCGTGCTTTTTATCGGCTCTGGACCTTGCGCGAAGCCGTGCTGAAGGCCAGCGGTCGTGGACTGGCGGGGTTATCCCGCTTGCAGCTGTTTCCTGACCCGTATCGAATCGAGACGGACGAAGTGGGGGCTGGTCAGATCCAGGTCGCCGAATCTGATGGTTGTTCACTCGCCTTGTATCAATCGTCGCTGACAATGTCATCCGACTCGACTCCTGGCACCTGGCGCTGGTCTCCCGACCTGGGCTTTATCCCGACTGAACTGGCTTGGCAGACGCCTTGGCAGCTGACGGCAACGATTGCTTGAGGGGGGCTCCCTATTGGCGACCAGATCGGTGGCTAACCCTATTTATGCTGTTATTAAGTGTTCGTATGGCTCTTTTTTAGAATATTATTGGCAGTCTAGTGGCAAAGGAATAATATATATTCCGCGGCTGAAAATTAACGATGCACCAACTTTAAACAAATTATCCAAAATGGGGCTACACCATTGGGAAAATAATGAGATATAATCAGTCCAGTGATGAATATACTGTTACTGCCCAAGCGGAAAATCTTCCAATCTCCCATCTTTGTCGTTTCTGCACAAGCTAAATAATTCAATCAATGTTTTATGTTCTTCAATGTGAACATTAAAACGCTGCCATTTATACACCTAACTAATCCCCTTTATAGTGTGCTTCATTGGCCTAGCCGACAACGTCAGGTTAAATACAAGTTTATTTATGCCTGCATTATTTTAATGCCTGAACTATTGCGTATTAATTTCGGCCCCACTTTTTAACATCATTAATTCATGATGTAAGAGAGCCCTATGAAACAGCTGACGCCTTTTGTGCAATTTCAAAATATTCAGAAGAGTTACGATGGCAAAAGTTTAATTGTCAAAGATCTGAATCTGGATATTTATCGCGGAGAGTTCCTGACGCTGCTGGGCCCCAGTGGTTCGGGTAAAACCACCAGCCTGATGATGCTGGCCGGTTTTGAAACTGCGACCAGCGGCACCATTACCCTGGGTGGCAAGGTTCTGAATCAGCTACCACCCCATAAGCGGGATATTGGCATGGTGTTCCAGAACTATGCGCTGTTTCCCCATATGACGGTGGGTGAGAATGTAGCTTTTCCGCTGACGGTACGCCGCCTGGCGAAGAGCGATATTCAGGAGCGGGTTACCAACGCCCTCAACATGATCAAGATGGGCGATATTGCCCATCGCTATCCCAGCCAGCTTTCGGGCGGCCAGCAACAACGGGTGGCACTGGCCCGAGCCCTGGTCTTTGAACCCCGCCTGGTGTTGATGGATGAGCCGCTGGGAGCGCTGGATAAGCAGCTGCGGGAGCATATGCAGCTGGAGATCAAGCAACTGCATGAAAAGTTTGGTCTTACCATCGTCTATGTCACCCATGATCAATCTGAAGCCCTGACCATGTCGGATCGGGTGGCAGTGTTCCATCAGGGTGAGATCCAGCAAGTCGATGCGCCCAAGACCCTGTATGAAGAGCCGAAGACCGCCTTTGTCGCCCAGTTCATCGGCGAGAACAACCAGATTTCCGGTGTCATCGAACGTATCGATGGCGAGCACTGCGAGGTGCGTCTAGCCGATGGTGCCTTGCTCAAGGCGCTGGCGATCAATATCGGTGCCGTGGGCGAGGCGACCACCGTCTCGGTGCGTCCAGAGCGTATTGTGCTCGGTGACGCCGCCGAACAGTGTGACAACCGGGTCAGCGGTTTGATTCAGGAATTTGTCTACCTGGGTGACCATATTCGTCTGCGCCTCGAGACCTGTGGCTCGGACCATTTCGTTGTAAAAATCCCTGCCGGTCAGTTTGACGGCAATATCAAGTTTGGTGATCAACTCCATATCGGTTGGCAGCGGGAATATACCCGAGCACTGGATGTCATGGATTAATTTACGCCTACAAGGAAACCGTCATGAAATATCAATCTTGTTTATTAATGAGTGCCATGGCTATTGCGACTCTGGGTGCGCAAGCCAAAGAGATTTCCGTGATCTCGTTTGGTGGTGCGAATAAGGATGCTCAGGTAAAAGCCTATTATCAACCCTTCAGCAAAGACACCGGCATCAATGTGGTGGCGGGTGAATATAATGGTGAGATGGCCAAACTCAAGGCGATGGTGGAAACCAAGAGCGTCTCCTGGGATGTGGTCGAGGTGGAATCCTCGGAAGTGGCCCGCGGTTGTGACGAAGGCTTCTTCGAGAAACTCGATTATAAGGTGATTGGTAAAAAGTCCGAGTTTATTCCGGGTGCCGCCAGCAAGTGTGGTGTGGGTTTCTTCGTCTACTCCACCATCTTTGCTTACGACAGCAAGAAACTTTCAACAGCACCGACTTCCTGGGCTGATTTCTGGGATGTGAGCAAGTTCCCTGGCAAGCGCGGCATGCGCAAGACCGCCAAGTACACCCTAGAAGCGGCCTTGCTGGCCGATGGCGTCGCCGCCAAGGATGTCTATGCCACCCTGGCGACTCCGGCGGGTGTGGATCGGGCCTTCAAGAAGCTGGATGCGCTCAAACCCAATATCCAGTGGTGGGAAGCGGGTGCCCAGGCTCCGCAGTACCTGATCTCGGGCGATGTGGTGATGAGCTCTGCCTACAACGGCCGCATCACCAATGCCCGCAATGAAGGCAATACCAATCTGGAAATTGTCTGGGACGGTGGTCTCTACGAGATGGAGTACTGGGTGGTGCCCAAGGGAACGCCGAACAAGGCCGAAGCCATGCAGTTCATCGCCTCGACCCTGTTGCCGGAGCGTCAGGTGGAATACTCCAAGCTGATCCCCTATGGCCCGACCCGCAAGAGTGCCAGTGCGCTGATCAGCCCCGAACTGGCGGCCGTGTTGCCCTCTTCTGCCGAGAACATGAAGAAGGCGGCGGCTATCGATCCAGCTTTCTGGCTGGACCACGGTGAAGAGCTGGAGCGTCGCTTCAACGCCTGGGCGGCCAAGTAAGCCCGAGGCCAGGAGTGCCGTGCGCTCCTGGCCGCTTTTATTTTCGACATCAGGATGATGAGTATGACTGCGACCACAGCACCCGAGACCGGAAGCGGGCTTTCGCCCCAGCTTGATACCCGCACCTTGCAACAGCAGTTGTACCGGGCCGAGCGGATCAATCGCCTCAAGTCATTGGCCCTGATAGCGCCCCTGGTGCTGTTTTTGTTGTTAATCTTTCTGCTGCCGATGGCCCTGATGCTCAAAAAAAGCATCGAGAACCCGGATGTGGCCGCCCTGCTGCCGCAGACCAGTGCCGAGCTGGCGCACTGGAATGGCCAAGCCTTGCCGGAAGAGAGTAGCTTCCGCGCCCTGGCCACCGAGATTGAGCACGCCAATGAGGCGGATCAGCTGGGCAGTCTGGGCAAACGGCTCAATAGCGAGATCTCCGGCTATCGTAGCCTGCTGAATAATACCGCCGATGGTCTGCCCTTTGACCCGGCACCGGACTCTTACCGCGAGGCCATGCTGGAGCTGGACCCGCGTTGGGGCGAACTGCCGTACTGGCAAGCCATCGAACGCAATCGCAGCCCCTATACCGATGCCTATCTGCTCTCTTCCCTCGACTTGCAGCGTGATCAAGCCGGGCAGATCGTCCAAGTGAGCGAGGATCAAGCCATCTACCAGAATGTGTTTATCCGTACCTTCTGGATGGGACTGGTGATTACCCTGTGCTGCCTGCTGCTGGCCTATCCCCTGGCTTACCTGCTGGCTACCTTACCGGCGCGCACCGCCAACTTGTTGATGATCCTGGTGTTGCTGCCGTTCTGGACCTCGGTGCTGGTGCGGATTGCCGCCTGGATAGTGCTCTTGCAGTCCAATGGCCTAGTGAACCAGTTCCTGATGACCCTCGGCATCATCGATACGCCGCTGCAGCTGGTGTTCAACCGCTTCGGTGTCTATGTCGCCATGGTGCATATCATGCTGCCGTTTATGGTGCTGCCGCTCTACAGCGTGATGAAGAGTATTCCCAACTCCTACCAGCGGGCGGCGATCTCGCTGGGCTGTTCGCCGATTGCCAGCTTCTGGCGGGTCTATTTTCCCCAGACCTACGCTGGTGTCGGCGCCGGTTGCCTGCTGGTGTTCATTCTTTCCATTGGCTACTACATCACACCGGCGCTGCTGGGCAGCCCGAATGATCAGATGGTGAGTTACTTCGTGGCCTTCTATACCAACTCCACCATCAACTGGGGGATGGCGACGGCGCTGGGCGGCTTGCTGCTGCTGGCGACCCTGTTGCTGTATATCGTCTACAACTGGCTGGTCGGCGCTGACCGTCTGAAACTGGGCTAATCAAGGAGCTGTTATGTTGCAACCCTATGCTTCGCTGATCGACCGTAGCTGGTACTGGAGTCATCGTGTGCTCTGCGGCCTGATCCTGCTGTTTTTGATGCTGCCGGTGCTGGTCATCATACCTCTGTCGTTCAACAGTGGTGCCTTTCTGGTCTACCCGCTGCAGGGTTTCTCCATGCGCTGGTACGAGATTTTCTTCACCTCGCCGGAATGGACCCGGGCGCTGACCAACAGCCTGATCGTCTCGCCGGCCGCGACCCTGGTCGCCATGTTCTTCGGCACCTTAGCGTCGATTGGTCTGACCCGCGCCAATTTCCGCGGCAAGGGATTGCTGACCAGCCTGCTGATTTCGCCTATGGTGGTGCCTGTGGTGATCGTCGGGGTCTCCTCCTACCTGTTCTTCGCGCCCATCGGCCTGGCGAACAGTTATCTGGCGCTGATCCTGGTGCATGCCGCGCTCGGCATCCCCTTTGTCATCATCACAGTGACGGCGACCCTGCAGGGCTATAACCAGAACCTGAGCCGTGCCGCCGCCAGCCTCGGCGCCTCGCCGGTACTGACCTTCTTCCGCGTCACACTGCCGCTGATTGCGCCGGGCATGATCTCCGGCGCCCTGTTTGCCTTTGCCACCAGTTTTGACGAGGTGGTGGTGACCCTCTATCTGGCCGGACCGGATCAGGCGACCCTGCCGCGGGTGATGTTCAGTGGTATTCGCGAGAACATCAGCCCGACCATAGCCGCCGCCGCCACCTTGCTGATCCTCACCTCTGTGGTCATGTTGCTAACCCTGGAGTGGTTGCGCGGTCGAGCCGAGAAGATGAAGGCGCAGATCGCCTGAGGCGAACGGTTTGAGGATGTAATCAAGAAGGCAGGGGTGTTCCCATTGAGTCAACCGTTGACGGCAGGGATGCCGTCATCGAGCCCCCAGGGATGGGTTTACGGCGAGTTGACGAAAGGGAATGCCCCTGTCTTTTTCAGGTGAGTAGAATTCCCTCGACGTAACGCTTATCCCAGCCGGTTACGTTCCATCTGCTTCTGCAACAGCCGCATAAAAAAATCGCGGGGCTTGTTGAGGCGTCCGAACTGGTGGGTGATGGCCGCCAGTCCCAGCTTGTAGCAGCGCTCCGCCGGCAGCAGCTTGCGCATCTTGCCCTCCTGCACCCACTTCTCGGCGTAATGTTCCGGCAGATACCCCACATAGGCGCCGGAGAGGATCATTACAGCCCGCGTCTCGTAGTAATAGGCGGTCGCGGTCTTGGCGAGGCCCACCATCTGCATCGCCACCTCGGGGTTACTCTGGATCCCGGCCTGCACCGAGCGGCAATTCTGCAGCCGCTCGCGCAACCGCTCCTCATCCTGCTCGCCAAACAACGGATGGCGATCGCAGCAGTAGAGGTAGCAGGTCTCCTCATACAGCGGCTGATAGATGAGGCCGTCCAGCTGGCGGTGGTAGGGGATAAAACCCACATCCACCTCGCCATTCAAAATCATGCGCTCGATATCGCTCATCGGCGCGGTCTCGAACTGCACAAACACATCCGGGGCCTGCTGGCAGAAATCGGCCAGCACCTCGGGGAAGCGGCAGCGCTCGTCGAGACTGATGGTGTCGCTGGCGACCAGTTTGAGTTCGCCGGAGATCTGCACATGCAGGGCGTTGACCGTGGAGCGGAAGTCTTCCAGTTGGGAGAAGAGGCGCCGCACCGATTCATAGATGATGGCTCCCTCTTCGGTGAGGGCGAAGCCGGCGCGGCCGCGACTGCAGAGCTTGAGCTTGAGCCGCTGCTCCAGATTGGCCATATGCACACTGATGGTGGAGCGGCTGATATTCAGCACCGTCTCGGCCGCCGAGAAGCCGCCGCACTCCACCACCGTCTTGAAGACCTTCAACAGGCGGATCTCGTAGTCGCCTACTTGTCCCAATTCATTTAGCGAGACCTGCGCCATTGTTGTTACTTCCTCAAACCAAACATTGATGGGTTCTGATTTATACCCGATTCAAGCGGGCCAATAATAACCAGGACCGCCAGAGTGATGGCCCAGATCTAGACCGGAGTCTTGTTATGTTTCATGCATCCATAGCGTCGCTGCTGCAACCCTTCTGCCACTGGCAGGATGGTGCCTGGCGCGCCACTACCGGACCCAGTTTTCCCGTCACCAATCCGGCCGATGGCTCCTTGCTGGCGACCGTGGCCGATCAGGGTGGCCTCGAGGCGGAAGCCGCCATTGCCCGGGCGCATGCCGCACTGCCGGCCTGGCAGGCGAAGAGTGCCAAAGAGCGCGCGGCCTTGCTGCGGCGCTGGTTCGAGCTGATCCTGGAGCACCAGGACGCCCTGGCACTGCTGATGACTCTGGAGCAGGGCAAGCCGCTGGCCGAAGCCCGGGGTGAAGTCGGGTACGGCGCTTCCTATGTTGAATGGTTTGCCGAAGAAACGAAACGCCTTTATGGCGATATTATCCCCGCCGCCAGCGGTGATCGCCGCCTGCTGACCATCAAGCAGGGGATTGGCGTGGTCGCGGCGATCACGCCGTGGAACTTCCCGAATGCCATGATCACTCGCAAGGTGGCCCCGGCGCTGGGCGCCGGTTGTTGTATCGTGGTCAAACCATCGGATGAAACCCCGCTTTCGGCGCTGGCGCTGGTGACCCTGGCGCGTCAGGCCGGGATCCCGGACGACGTATTCCAGATGGTGACCGGCCAGAACGCGGCGGCTATCGGTGATGTGTTCTGTGCCGACCCACGGGTGCGCAAGCTCACCTTCACGGGTTCAACGCCGGTGGGCAAGCGTCTGATTGCCCAGAGTGCCAATACGGTGAAGAAGATGGGTCTGGAGCTGGGCGGCAATGCCCCCTTCATCATCTTCGACGATGCGGATCTGGATATGGCCCTCAAGGGGTTGATGCTGGCCAAATTCCGCAACGCCGGTCAGACCTGCATCTGCGCCAACCGCATTCTGGTGCAGTCTGGCGTCTATGAGACAGTCGTCGAGCGGCTGGTGGCGGCGGTGGCTGGCCTCAACGTGGCTCCGGGCACCGAAGCGGGCGCGACCATAGGCCCGCTGATTAATGGCAAGGCAGTGGCCAAGGTCGAGACGCTGGTGGCGGATGCTCTTGCCAAGGGCGCGACCCTGCTGGCCGGTGGCGAGCGCCACAGCGCCGGCGAGCTGTTCTTCCAACCGACCGTGCTGGCGAATATCCAGCGCGAGATGGCGATTTTCGATAACGAGATCTTCGGCCCTGTGGCGGCCGTGATGCGGTTTGAGAGCGAAGCCGAGGCCATTGCCCTGGCCAATGACACCCCGTTTGGTCTGGCCGCCTACTTCTACAGCCAGAACATGAGCCGCATCTGGCGGGTCGCCGAGCGCCTGGAATATGGCATGGTCGGCATCAACGAAGGTGGCATCTCCTCCGAGGTGGCTCCCTTTGGTGGTGTCAAGGAGTCCGGGGTGGGCCGCGAAGGCTCCAAGTATGGACTCGAAGAATTTACTGAAATCAAATACCTCTGCCTCGGTGGCCTCGGCTGATTGCCCGGACCCGGAGACTGGAATATCAAGGAGTGGATATGAGCAACAGCGAATTGCAGCAACGCAAACAGAAGGCCATCGCACGCGGGGAAGGCAACTCGTTCACCGTCTATGTCAAACGGGCCAAAAATGCCGAGCTGTGGGATGTGGAAGACAAGCGCTACATCGATTTCGGCAGCGGCATCGCCGTGGTCAATACCGGCCACTGTCATCCCAAGGTCACCGCCGCGGTCAAGGCCCAGGTCGAGAACTTCAGCCACACCTGCCTGATGGTCACCCCCTATGAATCCGCGGTGACGCTGGCCGAGGGCATCAACGCCGCCCTGCCGGGTCCGACCCCGAAGAAGAGCATCTTTGTCACCACGGGTGCCGAGGCGGTGGAAAACGCGGTCAAGATAGCCCGCTCCTATACCGGCCGCAGCGGTGTCATCTCCTTCAACGGCTCCTTTCATGGCCGTAGCCTGCTGACCATGGGGCTGACCGGCAAGGTGCAACCCTACAAGGCGGGTTTCGGTCCCTTCCCGGCGGAGCTGTACCGTATTCCGTATCCGAATGCCTTGCTCGGCATCACTGAAGCCCAGAGCCTGGAAGCGCTGAACCAGCTGTTCAAGTGCGATATCGATCCGGAGCGGGTGGCCGCCATCATCATCGAATGCGTGCAGGGCGAGGGTGGTTTCTACCCGGCGCCGGTCAGCTTCCTCAAGACGCTGCGCGCCCTGTGCGACGAGAAGGGCATACTGCTCATCTGTGATGAGATCCAGACTGGCTTTGCCCGCACCGGGCGCATGTTCGCCCATGAATATGCCGGTATCGAGGCCGATCTGGTGACCATGGCCAAGGGGCTGGGGGGCGGTTATCCGATTGCCGCGGTGGCCGGTAAGGCCGAGATCATGGATCACCCGCAACCGGGTGGTCTCGGTGGCACCTACGCCGGTTCACCGCTGGGCTGCGCGGCCGGTGTGGCCGTGCTCGAGGCGATCCAGGAGGAGCAACTGTGCCAGCGCGCCGAAGCCATCGGCGAACGCATGGTTCAGCATCTGCAGGCGATCCAGGCCAAGCATCCGGCGCTGGTGGGCGATATCCGCCACCTCGGTGCCATGATTGCCCTGGAGCTGGTGGAGAACGGCGATATCAACCAGCCCAACGCGGCGCTGACCAAGGCCATCTGCGCCGCGGCCGCCGAGCAGGGACTGCTGCTGCTCTCCTGCGGTACTCGCGGCAACGTCATCCGCTTCCTGCCGCCGCTGACCATAGAGATGGAAATCCTCGACGAGGGTGCCGCCATCCTCAGCCGGGTGATCGACACGCTGGCGTAATCGCCGCCACAAGGAAACGGGCCAGCAGATGCTGGCCCGTTTCCGTTAAGTCCGTTGAAACTTGTCAATCTGCTGAGTGTCCATTTCGTCAGATTTGACGCTCTGCTTATATCCAGCTGGCTTACGCCCAGCCAGGCGCCACCAATGGCCCCTGGCCGAGGAAGTAACCGAAGTGGATGTTCATCTCGCCAACCGGTTCCAGATAGCGGCTATTGGCAAGCGGACCGGCTTCGATCGCCGCGAAGTGAATGGATTCAACCAGGGTCGATACTGAGCTCTTGGCGGCCTCATCATCACCCGCGATAAAGACCTGCACCACCTTGCCCTGACGGGACTCCGGGGCCAGCAATTGGGCAAAGATGGTATTGAAGGCTTTCACCACCCGAGCTTGCGGCGCCAGTTTCTGGATCTCTTCGGCCGCCGAGGTGGTATGGCCAATGATGAGCTCCTTATAATCCGGGCTGATCGGGTTGGAGATATCGACCAGCACCTTGCCTGCCACTTCACCGATCTGGGCAATGACCTCGGCGATGGCACCGAATGGCAGCGCCAGTATGATGATATCCGAACGTTTGCTGGCGGTGGCAATGTCTCCACCAACCACACCATGGCCCAGCGTCTCGGCCAGCGCCACCGCCTTGACGGGATCCCGTGCCCCTATGCTGATGTCATGTCCCGCCGCAACCAAAGCCGATGCCAGCCCACTGCCCATGTTGCCTGTTCCTAGGATGGTGATTTTCATGTCCCTGCTCCTTTGAAGTGAATGCCATCTGACTTTATCTTCTGGAGCTATTAGCGATAAATCGTTAACAATGAACATGACTTGAAACGGAGTGTTTGCAATGGATCGATTGTTAAGCATGAGTGTGTTTGCCAAGGCGGTTGAGTGCGGCTCCTTCTCTGCGGCGGGTGAGGCGCTGTATATGTCTTCCCAGCTGGTGGGTAAACATGTGCAAACCCTGGAGCAGCATCTTGGTGTGCGCCTGCTCAACCGCACCACACGACGCCAGCATCTGACGGAGGCCGGTTTCGCGTTTTATGAACGGGTGAAGATCATTCTGGCCGAAGTCGAGGCGGCAGAAAGTCTGGCGGCCATCAGCAGCGGCACACCGCGGGGGCGTCTGCGCATCAACGTTCCTGTCTCGTTCGGTGTTCACGCCCTCTCCCGGCGATTGCCGGAATATCTGGCCGCCCATCCCGATGTCTCCATCGAGATGTCGCTCTCCAATCGCTATGTTGACCTCATCGATGAAGGGATTGATATTGCATTCCGGGTTGGGGAGCTGTCGGACAGCGGCTTGATTGCCAGGGCGCTGGCGCCTTATCGCCTGCGGTTGTGTGCGGCGCCTTCTTATCTTGCCAAACATCCCCCCATTACCCATCCTGCCGATCTGGAACGGCACGAGTGCTTGCTGATCTCCTATACCGAGATGCGCACGCGCTGGAACTTCGAAGGTCCCGAGGGGCTGATCTCGGTGCCCGTGTCCGGTAAATTGATGGTGGATAGTGGTCAGGCATTGCTGATGGCGGCATGTGCAGGCATGGGCCTGCTGCTACAACCCTGTGAACTGGTTCGTGACGAGCTGGCCTCTGGCCGACTGGTGGAGCTCCTTCCTGACTTTGCGATACCGCCCCGCCCATTCCATCTGCTCTATGCGCCGGATCGCCGCATGACGCCGAAATTACGCAGCTTCATCGATTTCGCCATTCATGTATTTGGTAGCGAGACCGACGCCGCCGGTCGGGCTGCCTGGCAATAGCGAGCGTGCGTGCCGGTGGGTGTCCAGTGGCAAAAAGCCAACGGGCCAGCAGATGCTGGCCCGTTTCGTTTTCTGCCCCGAGGGGCAAGGTGGGATGGTTATTCGGCGATGCGCAGATAGACATGGGCGCTGTAGGGCGGCAACTCGCCGGCGGTGCCTGGCTCATCGGTGCTCAGGCACAGGGCCCAGGCCCCGCTGGGCAGTGCTTGTTGATGCTCGGCTGATAGGTTCAGCAGCGTCAGGCTCTCCTCGGTGCGCAGGCAGATGACGCCGGTGGCCGCATCACTGGCGATCTCGATGCTGGCCTTGTCCCGTGGGCCGAGTTTACCGGCACGTTTCAGGGCGATCAGCGCCTGATAGTAACGGAAGATACTCTGCCCCTCGTCGCTGGCCAGCCGAGGCCACTGCAGCTTGGAGTCGAGGAACGCCGCTTCATCGTGGGCATCCCGTGGCTCGGCACCGCCAAAGGCAAACTCCTGCTTGCGACCGCGACGCACGGCCTGGATCAGTGGCTGATCGCCAAAGTCCTCGAAGAACAGGAAGGGTGCCGTCTCGCCATACTCTTCGCCCATAAACAGCATGGGCACATAGGGGCTGGCCATGATGGCGGTGATAGCCAGCAGCGCCTTGTCGCGACCATAGCTGGTGATCAGCCGGTCACCGTGCAGCCGGTTGCCGACCTGATCGTGATTCTGGATATGCACCACATGCTCGGTGGCGGCGGTCTGGCGGCCATCTGTGCCCCACAGGCGTTGATAGAAGTGGTGTTGGCGGGTGCCATCCAGCACGAAGCTCTCGCGCAGCGCTTTGACGATGTCATCGAAGCTGCCGAAGCTGGAGTAGTGGCGTCCGGTCTCACCGGTCAGGTAGGCGAACAGCGCGTGGTTGAGGTCATCGTTCCACTGGCTGTGATAGCCGTAGCCTTCGGCCGCTGTGACCTTGACGTCGTTATTCAGATGCTCGGCGATCATCAGGATCTCGCGTTCCTCTGCGGCACCTATGCTGCGGGCCAGATCGGTGATCTCACAGAGGATATGGCGGGGCGAGTCATCAAAGATCAAGGAGACGGCATCCATGCGGAAGCCGTCGAAGCCCACTTCCTGCAACCAGTAGCGGGTATTGGCCAGATAGAAGTCGCGGATGCCGGCACTGTGCGGGCCATCGAAATTGATGGCCGCGCCCCAGGGGGTATCCGCCTGCTTGGTGTAGGGGGCGAAGGCACCGCTGTAGTTGCCTTCCGGGCCGAAGTGGTTGTAGACCACATCCAGGATCACCGCCATGCCCAGCTGATGGGCCGTTTCGAGGAACAGCCGTAGCTCGGTATAGCTGCCATAGCCATGGTGCAGGGCAAAATGATAGGTGCCGTCATAGCCCCAGTTGCGGTTGCCGGGGAAGGCGGCCAGCGGCAGCAGCTCGATCACCGTAATCCCCAGCGCTTGCAGATGGGGCAGTTGGTGCGCCGCGGCGGCTAGCGTGCCTTCCGGGGTGAAGGTGCCGACATGCAGTTCATAGAGAATGGCGTCGTCGATGGCGACCCCTTGCCAGCCGGCGGATTGGGCTGGCTGGATCTCGGTGACCATGGAAGGGCCATGCACGCCCAGTGGCTGGCAGCGCGAGGCCGGATCCGGATAGGCGGTGCCCTCGACCACGAAGCGGTACAGGGTGCCTACCGGCAGACGCTCATGACTCAGGGTCCAGTAGCCATCCGGCTGCCGGGTCATCGGCAGAGTCTGCTGTTCGCCTTCGAGTAACAGTGCCAGGGATTGACGCTCGGGAGCGAAGACCCGAAAGGCCGATTGGCCCTGTTCGTTGTGGTAATGACCTAGTGCAACCATGTTTCCCCCAGTGATTGGTGCCGATGTTGGCTTCCATCTCTGCCGTCGTGGGCTTGTCGGATGGTACGGGTTCCACTCTAACCTGTTCCTATGGCGTCACCACAGGGGAGGGGGCGGATTATGGGGGTGGAACGGGATCTTGATCGCTGATTGGGGCGACTTAGCCAGTCGCCTTAGTGGCTTGGTAGCCACTGGCCCTGGTTGGCAATCCGGTTCCGTCTCGGCCCGGCGTTCCGTCCAGGTTCTGGAACGGTAACGTCCGTTCCGCCCTAGGTCGGCAATGACGGATTGCCGATTGGCCGATATAGCGGCCATACCGTGATCCGGTTCCGCCTTGCAGACGTTGGCGATCTTGCCCACCTGCGGTGGACGGCGGCGGGCCAAGGGGGAAAAGGCCTCCCCCTTGGCAATCCCGGGCCCGGGTTTTCGCCGACTGCCGGGAAGGCCCCGAGCTGCGGGCTGCCCTCCACCGGCCGGGAGCCACACGCCATCCCTGGCGTGACGCTCCCTCTCCCGGTCATCCTGACCGCACACCGGTTACGAACATCCCCTCACTCGGCCCGGCAGACGGCCTCGGGCTTTGGTGAATAGGGGCATTGGGCTCATGCCCATTGGATCTATGGTCGAGATTCAAATATGGATTTGGCTTGAACCGGTTCCGCCTTGCCGACGCCGGCGATCTTGCCCACCTGCGGTGGACGGCGGCGGGCCAAGGGGGAAAAGGCCTCCCCCTTGGCAATCC
>JBBRVG010000095.1:0-12992 GCA_038247115.1 Enterobacterales bacterium
CCTGGATCATCGCCGCTCTGGTGTCCTGGGGCATAGCCCTGTTTGAATATCTGATCCAGGTTCCGGCCAACCGCATCGGCCACACCAGCCTCAGCGTGGGACAATTGAAAATCCTCCAGGAAGTGATAGCCCTGACCGTGTTTGTGCCCTTCTCGGTGCTCTACCTCAAGGAGCAGATCAAACTCGACTATCTGTGGGCCGGACTCTGCATCATGGGCGCAGTCTTTTTCGTGTTTCGTGAAAAGTTGTTTGCGAACTAGGCCATATAACGCCCTGATAAACCGAGATTAATATCTATATCCCTGCCGTAATCACGTAAACTGCCCCCCATAAACTCGCCATGCGCGAACCGCCGAAGCAGAGGACAGCTGCTAGGCTTAAGACTCGACACCAAGGGAGTGAGCAAGACATGGATCTTGATCAAATGCTGCAGATCCTGGCCAGCCAGGATGGTTCCGACCTCTACCTCGCCACCGGCGCGCCGCCTTGTGCCAAATTCCAGGGCATTCTCAAGACACTCAATGAAACGCCGCTGCTGCCTGGCGAAGTCGCCCGCATCGCCCATGACATCATGGATGAAGAACAAAGGCAGAGCTTCGAGCGGGAACTGGAGATGAATCTGGCACTCTCCATCCACAAGGTCGGACGCTTCCGGGTCAATATCTTCAAGCAGCGCAACGAGGTCTCCATAGTGGCGCGGAATATCAAACTGGATATACCGCGCTTCGACGATCTGTTCCTGCCACCGGTGCTGCTGGATGTGATCATGGAAAAACGCGGCCTGGTGCTGTTCGTCGGTGGTACCGGCTCGGGGAAATCCACCTCCCTGGCTGCCCTCATCGACCATAGAAACCGCAATACCAGCGGCCATATCATCACCATAGAAGACCCGATAGAGTACGTTCACACCCATCGCAAGAGCATCATCAACCAGCGGGAAGTGGGGGTGGATACCCGTAGCTTCCACGCCGCCTTGAAAAATACCCTGCGTCAGGCTCCCGATGTCATTCTGATCGGTGAAATCCGCGATCGGGAAACCATGGAACATGCCCTCGCCTTCTCCGAAACCGGGCACCTGGCCATCTCGACTCTGCATGCCAATAACGCCAACCAGGCTCTGGACCGGATCATCAACTTCTTCCCCGAAGAGCGGCGGCCGCAGTTGCTGAACGATCTGGGCAACAACCTCAAAGCCTTTGTCTCCCAACGCCTGGTGCGCACCAAGGATGGTCAGCGCCGCGCAGCTATCGAAATCATGATGGGCACCCACACCATCCGGGATCTCATCAAGCGTGGTGAGTTCGGCTCGCTGAAGGAGATCATGGAAAAATCGGCAGCGCTGGGGATGAAGACCTTCGACAACTCGCTGTTTGAACTGGTGGCCGAAGGGGTGATCAGCGAAGAGGAAGCACTGAAAAATGCGGACTCGGCCAACAACCTCAAACTGCGCATCAAACTCTACCAGGAAGATGGTCAGCTCAAGCAGAGCGCCCAAACCTCGGGCTGGAGCCTGGACCCTATCGACGAGATCAATCCCGATCCTTTCGCTTGAGTCCCCTCTAACGGCTGGTTACAGTAAGCACCGACTCGGGCCCCTCACTTGGGGCCCGAGTGTTTTATGGCATTCCCCGGGTGTTTGTAGGACCGGTAGCTTTTAGGAATAAGTACTATGCATTTTGAATGGCTGGCCCTGGCGGCCGCCCTGCTGTGGGCTCTGGCCAGTCTGCTCTCCGTGAAACCCGCCCGTCATCTGGGCGCCTTTGCCTTCAGCCGCTGGCGCATGGCCTGTGTCACCCTGATGCTGGGCTGCGCCAGCCTCTATACCGGCGGCTTTACCACCCTCAGTTGGCCCCAGATGGCGCAAGTGGGTTTATCCGGACTCATCGGCATCTTTATCGGCGACACCGCCTTGTACGCCTCTTTGAACCGGCTCGGTCCCCGTCGCGCCGGTCTGCTGTTTGCCAGCCACGCGCTCTTCTCCGCCCTTTTGGGAGCCTGGCTGTTTGCCGAGGTGTTATCTGGCCCTCGCTTGTGGGGTGCAGCCCTGGTGCTGGCGGGTGTGGTGATAGCCATTGGCTATGCCCGCCGTCCCGGCTCACACATTCTGGAGCAGGTCTCGGGGCCACTCTGGCTGGCCGTCGGTTTAGGGCTCTTGGCTGGATTGTGCCAGTCGGTCGGAACCTTGCTGGCCAAACCCGTGATGAGTCAGGGCGTGGATCCGGTGGCGGCATCCTGCGTGCGCATGGTCTGCGCCCTCGGTGCGCATTTGCTGTTGCGCTGGAGTCGGGCTCCCATAGCCCGCCCCCTGAATCCCATCACTTGGCCCATTCTGGGCATAGTCGCCAGTAACGGTTTTCTGGCCATGACGCTCGGTATGACGCTGATCCTGATGGCACTGAGCCGTGGTGAGGTGGGGATGGTGGCCATCCTCTCCTCCACCACCCCGGTGATGCTGTTGCCGCTGTTATGGCTCTACACCCGGCAACGCCCGGCGCTGTCGGCCTGGGTTGCCGCCGCTCTGGTCGTCGCCGGCACAGCACTGGTGCTCAGCGGCAAGCTCTAAAGGGATGGAGCCCAGCCAGAAACGACTAGAATGCCGCGACCTCTGCAGCCGTTAGTAGCCGGTATTCGCCAGGAGCCAGCTCGGGATCCAGCACCAGCTCGCCGACCTGTTCCCGATGCAGACGCAGTACCTTGTTGCCAATGGCGGCAAACATCCGCTTGACCTGATGATACTTGCCTTCATGGATAGTCAGCAGCGCTTCGGTCGGAGTAACCAGCACCAATTCGGCCGGCAGAGTCAGAGCGCGCTCGCCCCGTAACTGCACCCCTTCGGCAAAGTGGGTGATAGCAGACGGATCAACCGGATCCGCCAACCAGGCCCGGTAGGTCTTGGCACATTCATGACGGGGGGATGTGATACGGTGCGACCACTGACCATCATCGGTGATCAGTAACAGACCCGTGGTATCCAGATCCAGGCGCCCGGCGCAGTGCAGTTTGGCGAGAGCTGGCTCTTCAAACAGCAAGAAAACACTCGGATGCTCAGGATCATCGTTGGCGCAGACATAGCCTTCGGGCTTGTGCAGCATGAAATAACGCGGTCCGGTCAACTGCAGATCCTGGCCATCGTAGTGCACCAGATCCTGCTCACCGATCTGGCTGGCGGCTATTTTATTGACTACCCCATTCACCAGCACTTCACCACTGCGGATCAATTTTCCTGATTGGGAGCGGGTCAAACCCAGGCTTTCACTCAAAAATCGCTCTAATCTCATAACGGCTATTCCCAATGCATGAAAGCCGAACATTATAGGCACAGCGTGCTAGAAGGTGTAGCAAGATGAGCGCCGTAGCTGACAAATGCTGCTCGCTAGGAGACAATCACCGGCGACGAGCAGGGAATATGTAATCCATGAATCAAGCCAATAGCACAGAGAATTTTCAGCAAGTTAGCATCCAGAACCTGGAATTGGGCATGTATGTGGTTGGCATTGCCCAGCAGACCAGCGCCAACGAAATCAAACGGACAGGACGCGTCACCAGCAAGAGTCAAATCCAGGAGCTGCATCGCCTCGGCGTGCGCAGCGTATGGATTGATCCCAGCCGGACGCATAAAGCCGCCGCACAACCCCAACCTGTCACCAGCGCGGTCAACACAGGCTCCGCCGACAACGGCAAAGACGAGAGTCGTCCCAAGCAGGAACAGCGCATCCGTCGCCTCTACCAAGAGGCGAAGAACATGCAGGTCAAACTGTTCCGCAATCTGAAAAAAGGCGAGCCGGTGCAAGTGGCGGAGCTCGAAGCCATTGCCGACGATCTGGTGGACTGCATCTTCGATAACCGGGATGCCCTATTCTGTCTGGCGCGGATCCGTGAGAAAGACAGCTACCTGATGGAGCACTCCCTGAATGTGGGCATGCTACTGGCCAATTTCGGCCGCTTCCTCGAGCTGGAGCGCCCCATACTCCGCGAGTTGACCATTGGTGGTTTGTTGCACGATACCGGCAAGATCATGATCCCCGATGCCGTGCTGCACAAACCGGCCAAGTTGACCGACGATGAATTCAGCCTGATGAAGAGTCATGTCACCCACAGTATCGAACTGCTGCGCGATGCCCAGGGGATCACCGAGATCATGATGACGGTCGCTGCCTGCCACCATGAACGCCTGGATGGCCGTGGCTATCCCCATGGTCTGGCGGCAGAACAGCTGGATCTCTACGCCCGGATGAGCACCATAGTCGATGTCTATGATGCCTTGACTGCGGATCGCTGTTACAAACCCGGTATGTCGGCAACGGCAGCATTTCGTATTCTGCTGCAGGGAGCAGGAAGCCAATTTGATGAGGAGTTGGTGCGCAAGTTCATCAAATGCATGGGTATCCATCCGGTCGGCACCCTGGTCAAGCTGCAAAGTGGCAAACTGGCCATAGTCGTGGAGCGCAATGAGCAGGCGCCACTGCAACCCAAGGTCAAGGTGATTTACAGCACCATAGGCCAGCACCACCTGGAGGTGAAACTGCTGGATCTGGCCCGCGCGGGCGGCAATGAAAGCATTGAAAGCGTGGTCGATCCCAAGGCCTATGGCATAGATCTACGTCGCTATCTCGCCTGAGACAGTCCGCGTCCCTGAAGACCAACTGAAGACCAACAAAAAGGCCCCGCTGAAATCCCAGCGGGGCCTTTTTCATGACTGGAGCGTGTGAAGAACGATTAGCCCTTGTACTTGCTCATCACCAGAGTGGCGTTGGTGCCGCCAAAGCCGAAGCTATTGGACATGACGGTGTTGAGCTCGGCTTCTTCATACGCCTTGACGATGGGCAGGCCAACGGCCAGATCATCATCCTGAGTGATGTTGATGCTCGGCGCTATGAAGCCATGCTCCATCATCAGCAGGGAGTAGATGGCTTCGTGCACACCGGCAGCGCCCAGCGCGTGACCCGTCATCGCCTTGGTGGCCGACAGCTTGGGAGCCTGTTCGCCGAACACGGCGCGAATGGCTTCCAGCTCCTTAACATCACCGACCGGCGTCGAGGTGCCGTGGGTATTCAGGTAATCAATCGGTGCATTGGCGGTGGCCATGGCCTGACGCATACAGCGTGCCGCACCCTCACCGGACGGAGCCACCATGTCGTAACCATCGGAAGTCGCGCCATAACCGGTTACTTCGGCATAAATCTTGGCACCACGGGCCAGAGCATGTTCCAGCTCTTCGACGACCACGATCCCGGCACCACCGGAGATGACGAAACCGTCACGCTCGGCATCATAGGTACGGGAAGCCAGCTCTGGCGTCTCGTTGTACTTGCTGGAGAGTGCACCCATGCCGTCAAACAGACAGGCCATGGTCCAGTCCAGCTCTTCACCGCCACCAGCGAAGACTACATCTTGCTTGCCCAGCTGGATTTGCTCGACCGCACTGCCGATGCAATGGGCGGAGGTCGCACAGGCTGAGCTCAGGGAGTAGTTGACGCCCTTGATCTTGAACGGAGTGGCCAGACAGGCCGAGGTGGTAGACGACATGGTACGAGTGACCATATAAGGGCCTATGCGACGCACACCCTTTTCGCGCAGGGTATCGCAGGCTTCCAGTTGGTTCTTGGAGGAAGCGCCACCGGAGCCGACAATCAGACCGGTACGGTCATTGGAAACTTGATCGTCAGCCAGACCAGAGTCAGCAATCGCCTGCTGCATGGAGAGATAGGCATAAGCCGCTGCTTCACCCATGAAACGCAGAACCTTGCGATCGATCAGCTCAGCCACGTCCAGTTTGATATTGCCCCAGACACGGGAGCGCAAACCATATTGTTCAAACTGCTCGGAATAGGTGATGCCTGATTTGCCAGCCTTCAAGGAGGCCAGAACTTCGGCGACATTGTTGCCAATGCTGGAGACGATACCAATACCGGTAATAACTGCTCTTCTCATCGAATAATTTCCACTTTAGATACACTATCCTGTGCCGCATTCTACGCGTGATCGCCTGCAAAACTGGTCTGCTTTCACGTAAGATGGCCGCCGTTTCTGTGAAGTTCGTCGAGGTTAAGGTGTCACCCCAATCCCCATTTCGCCCACCGTTGGACCCTGCAGAACTGAGTTGGAACGAGCAGGGAAACCCGGTTTCGTCTCAATTTGCTGATATTTACTTCTCGAATAACGATGGTCTGGACGAGACCCGTTACGTCTTCTTGCAGCATAACGGCTTGCCGGAGCGTTGGGCAACGCATGATCGGCCATTATTTGTCATCGGCGAGACAGGTTTTGGCACCGGACTCAACTTTCTGGCCGTTTGGCAAGCCTTTCGCCAGTGGCGTGCCGCGCAACGCCCGGGCGTTGAGCGTCTGCACTTTATCAGTTTCGAAAAATACCCCATCCATCCCCGCGATCTGCAGCAAGCTCTGACCGTCTGGCCTGAGCTGGCCGAGCTGGCGGCTGAACTGCTCGTCATCTATCCCGCCGCCGTTCCCGGCTGTCACCGCCTGCAGCTCGATAACGGGCGCGTGGTGCTAGATCTCTGGTTTGGCGATATCAAGGAGACCCTGGACCAACTCTGGCATCCGGCCCACTGTGGTCTGGGCCACGGCGGTCTGGGCCACGGCGGTCTGGTCGATGCCTGGTTTCTGGATGGCTTCGCCCCCAGTAAAAACCCCGAGATGTGGACCGAGCATCTGTTCAACGGTCTGGCCCGGCTGGCACGCCCCCTCGCCACAGTCGCCACCTTCACCTGCGCCGGCTTTGTGCGCCGGGGCCTGAATGCCGCTGGCTTTCATGTCCAGAAGGTCAAGGGCCACGGCAGCAAGCGCCAGATGCTAGCCGGAGTCCGCAGCCAGCAGCCCCTGGTCGCACTGGGGCTTCGCTGTTATGACCGACAGAGTGACCCGTGCCAAAACACGGCCGCATCACCCACCCGCCATATCGCCCTGGTGGGTGGCGGTATTGCCGCCGCGACTCTGGCCCTGACCCTGGTCCGTCGTGGTCAAACGGTCAGCCTGTTCTGTACCGATGCCGAGCCCGCCGATGGCGCATCGGGCAACCGGCAGGGCGCCGTCTATCCGCTGCTCAATGGCGAGCATGATGGCCTGTCCCAGTTCTATGCCGCCGCCTTCGGCTTTGCCCGGCGCTGGTATCAACCGCTGCTGCAACGCCATCGGGTGCCCCATGACTGGTGCGGCGTGCTGCAATTTGCCCACGACGCCAAGAGCGCGAAAAAATACCTCAAACTGGCGCAAGGCCCGTTTCCACCCGAGTTGGTGCAGAGCATCACGCCGCAGATGCGGGATCAACTGGCCGGATTGCCGCTGGCCAGCCCGTTTAGCGACACCAGCCTGTTCTACCCCCAAGGCGGCTGGGTGTGCCCCCGCGCCCTGACACGGGCCCTGCTCGATGAAGCGGCAGCCAGCGGTCTTTTGCGACAACACTACAACACCGATGTGACAGCCATAAGTCATCACGACACCGGCTGGCAGCTGACGCTGAACGACGCCGTCGGGAAGCCTGCTGCAACAAATACCACGGCCGAGCCCTTCACCGATCTGGTACTGGCCAGCGGTCATCGCCTCGCCCAGCTGCCGCCGACGGAGGCTCTGCCCTGTTACCCGGTGCGCGGTCAGGTCTCCCATCTCCCGGCGCAATCGCCACTGGAGTCGCTCCGCACTGTCTTGTGTTTTGATGGCTATATGACACCGCTGGATGGCGAGGGGCAACTCTGTCTGGGAGCCAGTTATGGCCGGGACGATACGACACTGGATTACCGCCCGGACGAGCAGCAGGAGAATCTGGATAAGCTGCGCCACAGCCTACCGGATCAGCTCTGGCCCCAACAGCTGCAAGCCGGTGACGAGGCGCGAATTGCCATTCGTTGCGCTACCCGGGATCATCTGCCGCTGGTCGGTGCCGCGCCAGATATTCCAGCGCTGGAGCAGCTCTTGGCCGCGCCCGGGACCGAGTGGCAACATCAGCCGTCCCCCCGGCAACCGGGGTTATGGCTCATCGGCGCACTGGGTGCCCGGGGTCTGTGCTCTGCGCCGTTACTGGCCGAGATACTGGCCTGCGAGATCTGTGGCGGCCACGAGGGCGAGCCCTTGCCGCTCTCCATTGAGCAACTGGCCGCCCTGCATCCGGCGCGCTTCTGGTTGCGACCCGCGCTGCGCCGCTTGCCAGTCGCCCGCTTGCGTCAAACCACAGACCAGCGCCAAACCACGGCCGAGAACGCAGCAGGAACACAGTCCTCAATCTTGAACACGATGAAATAGAGTCAGGCAAGGCAGGGAGTGTTCCCATGAGACAACCGTTGGCGGCATGGATGCCGCCATCGAGCCCCCAGGGAAGGGTTTACGGCGTGTTGGCGAAGGGGAATATCCCTGCATTTGCCTCAAGTAAAGAACAGGGCCACGTCATCGTGGCCCTGTTTGTTTACTGATCCATCACTAGGTTTGGCGAACTTATAACCGTGGATAGGAAACGCCCATCAGCCGCCCCTTGCCGGTTTCACTTTGATAGCGTTTGGCCTGCTCCCGGGCGGCATCCAGCGCCTGAGAGCCGATGGCATCGGCCTGGGTGCGCAGCACCTGACAGGAGCTATTCACCGGCAGGCTGGCCACACCATCGCCAATCTCCTTGGCGGCGATCTGCACGATAGACTTGTGCCGTCCCTCATACTCCTGCATCGCCGACAAGAAACCATTCCAACTGCTCTGGGTCTCGGCGGCCAACGAGGAGAGCTGCAACCAGTTCGGCATGGTCAGCTCCACCTTGGTCGTCACCTTGACCCCGTACAGCTGGCAATGCTCACTTTGTTGACTCATATCCAGTTGCCAACTCAACTGGTAGATGGCCTTGCCAATGGCCCGGCGTCCGGCGCTGCTGGTGGGCGCGGTGCGCAGCAGACGTTGTTGTAGATCCGCCCCCGAAGCAGCCGAGACATCATAAAAGTGCATCTTGACCTCGGTCTGCGGGCTGATTTTGACATCCTTGTAGCTCTCGGCCGCCACAGGCGTCAGCCCGGCAGCCATCAAGCCCAGCATCAGAGTGATCATTCGGTACCGCATGCTCGTGGAGATCCTCGCTTTCCATCCAAACGCCATTTCCCTTATGGGGCCCAAGTAAACCATTCCACCCGTCAGATTGCAGTACAAGTTCGCAAATGAGTTCGGATCTGTGATCTACACTCGGCAGGGAGCCGCGTCAACGGCCGGATTATTCTGCTTTTTTTCAGCCGTCTTTCCCATCAGACCTGACAATGTAAAGAAGGCCGCGTATAGTGCGACTGGCAAAATAACACCCCCATTCAGACTCAATAAGGGGACTCAATGATCACCGCATACATGCTCAATAATAAAGTCCTTGAGGTCGTACAGCTCACTACCAGTGACGTACTGCCGCCGAATAGCATTTGGCTGGATGTCTATAAACCGGATGATGACGAGCGCGAATGGTTAAGTGGCCTGTTCCTCGAAGATGTGCCCGAGGAAGAGGAGCTGGACGAAATCGAGGCTTCGGCCCGTTTCTACTGGGACACTGACGGCATGCATATTCTCTCGCTGTTCCCGCAACGGATCGGCGGCGAGACCCGTGGCGTCAACATGTCGTTTACCCTGCGCAACAACCTGCTGATCAGCTTCCGCGAGGAAGATATCGGCGTGGTGCGTTTGCTGCGCCATTATATGCGCCATGATCGGGTAGAAATCGAAAACGCCATGGATATCCTGCTGGAGCTGCAGGATCTCAAAGTCGAATACTTGTCGGATCTCATCGAAGATGGGTACACCACCCTCGAGGAAACCTCCGAGCAGGTGCTGAACGATGACGAGATCCACGCCATGTTGCAGGAGTTGATGTCCCAGGAAGAGACTAACAGTCAAATCCGTCTGGCATTGCACGATACCCGACGCGCCTTGCGATTCTTGCGCCGTACCGTGCGTCAACACCTGACCACAGAGCAGAAGAAGACCATCGACGAGGTGCTGCACGACATCGAGTCGCTGTTGCCCCACACCCAGTTCCTGTTCGACAAGATCAACTTCCAGCTGGAAGCGGCCATGGGCTTTACCAATCTGCAGCAAAACAAGGTCATCAAGATCTTCTCGGTTGCGGCCGTGGTGTTCCTGCCACCCACCTGGATTGCCAGTATCTACGGCATGAACTTCAACAAGATGCCGGAATTGGGCTGGGACTATGGTTACCCCTTCTCCATCGGCCTGATGCTGCTCTCGGCATTTGCTACTTACTACTTCTTTAAACGAAAGGGCTGGCTCTAAGACAAGGCCCCGTTGTCACCGTCACCCTGAAATCAGCCGGGCACTCATCACCCGGCTTTTTTCTGCCTGCTGCTTGTCTGATGGCGACTTCACACCTGAATATTGTCACGACCGTGCGCCTTGCGATGCTGCCACTCGCTTAAGGCCACCAGGGAATCGGGCATAAACTCATGCTGTTGCGCCTGGATCTGCTCCGGGCTCATGCGCAGTACATACTCGACTTCGCTGGCCTGCAACTGCAACTCGCCCTCGTAGCGGCAACTGTAGAGAGCGCCCCAGACCTTGTTGTGCTCATGCTCGCTGTAGAAGGTGCCCCAGGCTTCCAGCGGGACATCGCGGATGCCCATCTCCTCCTCCAGCTCGCGCAGTGCCGAAGGCAGGTACGCCTCGCCGGTCTGCACCACGCCGCCACAACAGGCATCCAGCATGCCGGGGCAATAATCTTTCAGTTGAGTCCGGCGCTGCACATACAGCTGCCCCTGGCGATCTTCGATAAAGATATAGGTGGCTCTATGGCACAGCACTTCGCGCCGCACCCGGCTGCGCGGCACCGCCATCAGCACCTGGTTCTGCGCATCCACCCAGTCGACCCACTCTTCCTGATCGCTAGTCGGGCTAGTCGGGTTTAGTTCTTGGCTCATCTTCTGGCTCCTGCGGCTCCTGCGGCTCATACTGCTCTGGCTCTCGGCCCTCGGTGTGCACAGCGCGCCGCACACGCGGGCGCTGCCTTCGACATCGGTTTTTGCTAGAATCAGCCCTCGCCCACAGCCCGGACTGATGCTTAGCACCGCCCCTATCATGCCACAACTGACGATCCGCCCCATCCAGGAACAAGATTGGCCCGCCATTCTGGCCTTGCAGGCCGAAGCCTATTACGCCGTCGAGCCGGAAAGTGAAGCCGTGCTGAAATCCAAAACCACGCTGGGGCCTGAGACCTGTCTGGTGGCCTGCCGCGGCGCTCAGATCCTGGGTTACTGTCTGGCTCATCCGTGGGACGCGCGGCAACCGGCAGCGCTGTATCGCTGCTACCCGCAACCGGCTGGTGAAGAGAGTCTCTATATTCACGATGTGGTGGTCTCCCCCGCGGCGCAAGGCCTGGGGATCGCCCGGCGCTTTGTCGAACAGACCCTGAACTGCGCCCGCAAAAACCGCCGTCGCCAGCTCTCCCTGGTGGCTGTGCAAGGCGCCGACCGCTACTGGGCGCGCTACGGGTTTCAACCGGCAGCCGCCAATAAAGACTTAAGCGAATATGGGGAGCAAGCGGTCTATATGCGCAGACCGCTGGAGAGCAGCCCCCCGCTATAGCCCGCTATAGAGAGATGCCGCAGTGGGCCAGGACCCGCAGCAGGCGCTGGTGCCACCCCGGTTGGGTATTGTCCAGGGCGTAGAGCTCGGCATCGAGCGCGGCATCGTCACCGAAGGTATACAGGGGTTGCCATTTCTTCTTGCCGGCCAGCCACACGGCGGCGTACTCCTCGAGCGTATCGAAGTAGACCACCAGCGTGGTCGGCTGAAAACGGCGAATAAACAGGTACAGTCCGGCCAGCTCCTCTTCCCAATCATTGTCATCGAGTTGCAGATCGAGAAAGGCCGCCAGTTCCCCCTGATGGGTGATAGCATCGGCTGCCGGCAACTGCTCGACCGCCTCAATCCGTTCGGCCTCTTCCGGCTCAACCTCATCGGCAAAGGGCAAGCTGGTAGTCGGGTCAAAATAATAGAGACATGCCTGCAGTTGCGCGGGCGTGGTAAATTCGCAGTACAGAGTGGCATCCATGGCGAGGTAAATCCTTCTTTAAATTTTGGTCGCTAGCAAATATAGCCACTCATTAAATGTAACCGGACGGACAAAGATTAGTGCCTAGATATACATCTTTTAATTCAATGATACGGGAGAAGTCACGGCCCTCATCTGATTTTATTTTTTGCCACAAATCAGCCATTTCAACCGGTAATTGTCTCGTTTCAAAGATACATCGCCACTCCTCGGCTAATTGACGACGAGCGGTGAGTTCATCGGGCACAGCCAGCTCATCGAAATAGCAGACACACTGCATAAACGGTATCAAGTCTTTCAATTCCGCCATGGGGGTAGTGTTATAATCGATCGCGCTGTAGGCATATTCAGCCATATACTGATGCCGGCAATATGGATAGCGGGTGATGCCCAGCATAAAAAACAGCGCCGGGCCAAGATAGACTTCGAATGCCCATTCAGGCTTGTCAGGTTGGCTATGATATAACAGCTCGCCTTTATTGTCGTATTTATGCGGCGGCTGGCAACGCTCACCATAAAACACTCGAGCGTAGATACTATCTAAGCCGCTAAACATACCAGCATTGCCTAATTCAACAAAAACGTCCCCTTGAGCACCTCGAATACCTGCGCGTTCAGCATTTCGATAGCAGGCCAGAGATTGCTGCATATCGGAACGGCCATCAATAGCATCATAGATGATTTTCAATTGTTCGTAGGTTTGCAGGGGGTGCAGCAGCATTAGATAAAAACTGCTGCGAAAGGATGTCAAATGAAATTTATCCCAATCCATGTTCCCGCTCAGATAGAATTCGCGCAGCACCGGAATATCCTTGCGTATGCACAGATTCAAACACAGCATCCCCTTTACCAGAACCTTCCACTGCAACTAACGGCCCTTCACCCACTCCCCCCCCCAACCCTGCCAATCACTGGTGTTATATTCTCTTAACATAATGAAAATCCCTATTCCTGCTATC
>JBBRVG010000096.1:0-12105 GCA_038247115.1 Enterobacterales bacterium
AGCGAACTGGGAGGGGCCCGCTTCATACTTCATTTCAGCCGTCCCACCAAGGCGCGCTGACCACGGCGGTAGTGGTTCCTGCACGGATGACAGCAGAAAATTGCATAATCGGTCGCTCTGTCTTAATGTGGCTTCGAACAACTCCATACTAACCCTATGGATTGTGCGTTCTGTGCCTTCAAGACAGAGCCATGCTATCGCGAAGCTCAGAACAACATCATAACAACAGGGACGAGCAACCAGACTCGTACCCACCAAGATTCACGGGATAGAAATGAACCAGAACAAAATAACGCTCAGTGCCGGAGTGATCGGCAGCAACTGGGGCCGAGTCCATGTGGCTGGCCTGCGACAAGCCGGGTGTCATGTTGATGCCCTGATGGCCCATGATGCGGACTTAGTCGCACGCATCGCCCAGGAGGAGCAGATCCCGCACTTCGGCACGGATCTCGAGACCTTGGCCGACTGCGATATCATCGCTATCGCCACCCCGACCTCAAGCCATTTAGGCTATCTGCAAGCGCTGCAAGATAGGGCCATCCTCTGTGAAAAGCCCCTCGGCATAACCCCCGACAATCAGGCCGCCTTTTCATCGCTGGTGTCATCCCGCATCTATGTCAGTTATCCGTTTACCTTTTTGGAAACCGCACAGGCTCTCAAAGCGCGGATCCAGGCGGGCGATCTGGGTGATCTCCGCCGCATCTGTCTGGTCGTCGGCGTTAACCTTCCCTACCCCAAGAGTCCGGTTGAATGGTTCGTCGAAGATGTGGTGCACCCGTTCTCGCTGTTGTACACCCTGTTCGATGATTTCAAATATCAAGGGGTGATTGCTGGCCAGGGCAATAATATGACGGTGCAGTTCACCTGCCAGGGAGCCCTGCTGGATATACTGCTCTGTGATTGGCCCATGCCCGGATTGCACTTTGATATGACTCTCATCGGTAGCCAGAACGCTTATCAGCTGCGCGGTGGTTTTCGCCCCGAGCGCGGCTGGTGGTTCGAGCCACTCCTGGCCGACAGCGTGGCTGTCACCGCCGGGGAGCCTGCCGAGCTCAATCCCTGGATCCGCGCCAATCACCAGGTTGCACGCCATTTTGTCGATGTTCTGCAAGGCAACATCAGCGCCGAAACAGGAAGCGCATTAGGTCTCTTTGATTTGGAACGAGCCCGGCAGATGGAATTACTCTTCTTGCCACTATGGCAGTCAAACCGGCCTCGCAGCAGCAATGACACAGGCAAACATCCGACCGCGACAGCCTTTGACTGGAAATTATCCGGTTAGCGTTTTTAAGGCCTGAGTGATCGATTCCCGGCCAACGGCATGCGTTCATAGCGCAGATAGCCCGTTGGCTGGTCATCTCCCAGATAGTGATACAGTCGGTTACCATTGAGTTGCAGATGGACCGAATTCAGAAAGTTACGAGTGATGTAGCGGGCCGGGTTGCCCAGGCAATCCGGCTTTCCATTATGCTGTGGTGAACTGAGCGTCAGAAAAAATCGGCTGCCCTGTTGTTTGATACGAGCTTGGGCACGAAAAGAAAACAGCTCTCCCTGCGCGGATTGGCTCTGTTCGCTCACATAGCCATCAGGGGAGATCCGCAGCAGGGTCCGGCGGCAGTTCACCGGGACCGTCACCGAAGCACCAACCAGCTTCCATTCACCATAAATCGATGACGACGACGCAGCCACATCCGGCTTCGCCTGTGATTCTTTTGCACTCACCATTCCCGAACACATGAACCAACAGCTACAAGCAATAAGCAGCTCTTTCACCATATTCCAGTACTCCGTATCTCTCTATTCTCATCACGGGTTCGTTGCGATGTCCGAGTCACTCTGCCGAGTAAGCGGGCCCAAATAAGAAGCATGTCCTTGTCACGGAATAACGCTGAAATCGCGAATCAAGCAGCGTGATAGCGTCGGAAGAATTAGAGTGATTACCCCTCGATAAGTTCCAGTTTTTTAAAGACCCCATCTGAATTCGTGACCTGGCCAGCATAAAAAATACACAACCTGCAATCAATTGAGTCCATCCCTGGCACCTGAGAACCCAAAGATAACCTTTTCAATACACTTTTTCTGATGCCCCCCTTCCGCCCTGACCCATATGCAGTACCATTGCCTATCTGCATGAAAGGACAGTTGACAGGATGTTTACCATGAAAATGACCAAGGTGATTACTGCCGGCCACTGCCGCGAGCTCGGCGCCACCATCGAGCAGGGTGGGGTCAATTTCGCCATCTGGGGACGTTTTGCCAAAGAGATGGAACTGCTGTTGTTTCGCTCTGAGGTGGACACAGACCCGGACGTCATTCTTCTCAAAGCACCCACTCACCGTTCTGGCTACTACTGGCATGTGCATGTGACAGGGATCCTGCCGGGACAACTGTACGGCTGGCGCATCCCTACCCTGTTATTGAATATGCCCGGCAATCGCTGGGAACCTGAAAAGGTACTGATCGACCCCTATGCCAAGCGCATAGTCCTGCCCGACAACTATGATCGGCAAAGAGCATCCGCTCCCGGCTGTAATCTGGAGGGCTGTGCGAAAAGTGCCGTCATTTCTATTGCCGACTACGACTGGGAAGAGGATAAAATGCCTCGCCATCCACTCTCCGCATCCGTGGTGTACGAGATGCATGTGGCCGGATTCACCAAAGATCCCAGCTCAGGGCTGCCCCATGCGCGCCGCGGTAGCTACGCGGGTGTCATCGACAAGATCCCGTACCTTAAAGAATTGGGCATCACGGCCGTAGAGCTGCTACCGGTTTTCCAGTTCGATCCCCAGGATGCTCGTCCCGGTAACAGCAATTACTGGGGTTATAGCCCGATGGGCTTCTTTGCGCCTCATGCCCAATACGCCAGTGACAGCAGTTACCATGGCGTGCTGAATGAATTTCGCGACATGGTGAAGGCGCTGCACAAAGCCAACATCGAGGTCATTCTGGATGTGGTCTATAACCACACCGCCGAAGGCGATGATACAGGGCCGACCTTTTGCTTCCGTGGCCTCGATAACTCGGCGTTTTATATCCTCGACGAAAGCCGTCGCTTCAATACCAACTATTCCGGTTGTGGCAACACCCTGAATGCCTCCCACCCCATGACCAAGCGTCTGATCACCGACAGCTTGCGTTTCTGGAAAGAAGAGATGCACATCGATGGTTTCCGCTTCGATCTGGCGGCTATTCTGTCGCGGGACAAGAACGGACATCCGCTGAATGATCCGCCCACCCTGTTGGCCATCGACAGTGACTACACACTAGCCGAGACCAAGATCTTCGCCGAGGCATGGGATGCCAGTGGCCTGTATCAGGTCGGTCGCATGGCAGGGGCGCGCTGGCGCGAATGGAATGGCCATTTCCGCGATGATGTGCGCAGTTTTATCAAAGGTGACAGCGGCATGGTCTCTCGTCTGGCCAGCCGTCTGACCGGTAGCCCGGACATCTATCAAGCTCCCTATGCGGATCCGCACAAGAGTCTGAATTTTGTTACCTGCCATGATGGTTTTACGCTGTGGGATCTGGTCAGTTATAACCAGAAACACAATCTGGCCAATGGCGAAGACAATCGGGATGGCAGTGATGCCAACTACAGCTGGAATCATGGCGTCGAAGGCCCGACCGATGATCCCGAATTGCTGGCTCTGCGTCTGCGCCAGGCTAAAAACCTGATAGCGATCAATCTGATTTCAGTTGGCACGCCTCTGTTGCTGATGGGCGATGAGCTGTTACGTAGCCAGCAAGGAAATAACAATGCCTACTGTCAGGATAACGCCATCAGTTGGATGAACTGGGACCCAAGCCCTGAGCGTGACGAAATGTTCCGGTTTGTGCGTGAACTGCTGAGCTATCGCGCCTTGCGCGGTCATGGAACCTCGGATTTGATCTCATTGGGTGATGCCCTGGAAAATGCCCGCATCGTCTGGCATGGCGTCAAACCCTATGCTCCGGACTGGGGAGATGATTCACGCGCCCTCGGCCTTACGGCCTACTCGCTCAACCATGAGGCCGACTATTTCGCCTTCTTCAATGCCTTCTGGGAACCATTGACGCTGGAGTTACCGCCGCCACCGCATAACCCGCAAGGGACCTGGCTGCGGATCATTGATACCAGCCTCCCCGCCCCGGATGATATCAACTCCCATGGGCGGCCACTGCCGGAAGTCGGTACCCGCTACACCATAGGAGCTCGGGCCGTCTTGCTGCTGGCGTGCGCCAGCTGATACGGCTCATCATATCGACACCAATAACGCTCCCGCTGGGGAGCGTTATTGTTGATGGACTGGGTCATGACGGCAATCGCTTGCACTGCCCGTTAATTCAGGCTCGAATAGCACCATGTTTTAGTCTGAACACCGAAGGAACTCTCGAGTGGTACATCTTTTCCTGGCGCTAGCCTTAAGCAATCCCTGGTCCATGATGACAACACCGGCACCTGGCCATCCAGAACCGATAGGCTCCTATAGTGCCGGATGCTTGCAAGCTAGCCAGCAGATGGCCTTGCACGGCCAAGGCTATCAGCTGTTGCGTCCAGCCCAACGACGTTACTTTGGCCATCCGGTGCTGGTGGATTACCTGCATGATTTAGTCGAGCGCAGCCAATCCCGGGGACTGCCGCCGTTATTGATTGGCGACATGGCGATGGTACGAGGCGGGCCCTTTACTTCTGGCCATCGCAGTCACCAGAACGGTCTGGATGTGGATATCTGGTTCCGGTTTGCCGCCCCCCCATTAACCCGCCAGCAGTTGGCAAAACCAACGCCTGTCGATATGGTCCGCCCTGATAACCGGCATGTGAGTCGCGCCTTCAGCATGCAACACCAGACCTTGCTCCGCTTGGCGGCATCGGACCCACGAGTGGATCGTATTTTTGTGCATCCGGCGATCAAACAGGCCTTGTGTGAACAAACCACAGGTGATCGCAGTTGGTTACGCCGGATCAGGCCTTGGTTCGGACATAGGGCTCATCTGCATATCCGCTTGCAATGTCCCCCTGGCGCCCGGGACTGCCAAGCGCAAAAAACCATACCACCCGGTGATGGTTGCGATGCCGAGCTGAAAAGCTGGTTCAGTGGTCCGACAGAAGTCAGCAGCAGCTCAAAGCCCAAGCCACTGCCGATCCTGCCATTTCGTTGCGAACAGATGCTGTCGCCACGCACTTAGGAACCTCATCTCTCACGACTGCAGTCGAAAGGCCGCCAACTCCTGATGGATCAGGCTGGCGGCTTGATCCAGCAGCACCGTCTGTTGATGACTTTCCACCACCATTTGTCGTGTTCCATCTGCCAGAATAGCTACCTGCTCGACCTGTTCATTGAGCATCTGCGCAACCCGGGTTTGCTCATCGACCGACTCGGCTATTTGTCCTATGACGCCGCTGAGGCTATCAATATGGGTAAATAACGTCACCATCGCATGCTCAGATCGCCCAATGGCCTCGGCGGTCTGCTCGGTACAGGCATGGCTGCGGATCGTTTTTTCCAGTGCTTGCCTGGCGCCGTGTTGTAATGCCGCAATCATGGAACGTATCTCTTCGGTCGCGCCTTGACTCTTGCTCGCCAATTGGCGGACTTCATCCGCCACTACCGCAAAACCCCGACCCTGCTCACCGGCGCGCGCAGCCTCTATCGCCGCATTGAGTGCCAATAAGTTAGTCTGTTCGGCAATGGCGCTGATGGTATCCAGAATCGAGCCTATCTGTTGGCTACGGGTCGCTAGCTGTTCGACTTCGCCATGAGCCAACTTGATTTCGCTGTTTAAGGTCGTAATCAGCTGATTGGCATGACGGCTGATATCCCGGTTTTCCGCTCCCAAGGCGCGCACCGCTTGGGTATCGGTTGCCGCCTGTTTCGTATGGTGCGCAACCTGGATGCTCGACTGTGCCATCTGGGTGACAGCGGCAGCAATTTGATCGGCATGCTGATGAGTCATGGCTGCTTGCTGTTGCCCTTGCCCGCTCAATTGATCGACCGCTTTGGCAACTGCTTGTGCCTCCACCGAGTGGCCGTGGATCTCCCCTAGCAAGCGAACCATCTTCTGCAAGAACTGATCGACGGCGGTACTGATATGGGCCAGTTCATCCTGCCCGGGATCGCAAATACGCAGGGTTAAATCCTGGTGCTCGGCGACTGCTGTTAGCGTACTCTCGATGACATGTACTCGCTGACTGGTGATACGGATCAACAAACAACTCATACCAATCAACACCAGGGTCGAACTAACAGCCAGGAAGCAGGCTATCCAGACGACTGATTGGTTGTTCTGCACCTGCTGCCGGGTATACGCCATCATGGATTGCAACTGGGTCATAGACAGCTGATTCAACTGCTGGATATGAGCGGTTACCGCATTAAACCAGGATCCAGCTTGCAAACCGGAGTAGGGACCTGCGCCCTGTTGCCGAACTTGCTCCAGCATAGTTTTGACGGCACCTCCTTCAGCACTCTGTCGCCATAGTTGCACCGCAGCCAGCAAATCTGGCGATGCCGTTAGTTCCAGTTGTGCCATCAACCGCACATCTTCGGTATTCAAGGCGCTCAGCTTAAACAAAGAGTCTGGCGAGGCTCTATTGGCACTGAGCATGCCATTGACCAATCCTCTGAGTTGCGCGGTATTCTCTTTGAGTGACAACAAATCCAGCACCCCCTGGATTTGGACTCGAACAGCCTCCAGCGGGATCCGATTGATTAAAACCCACACCCCATCCAGAGCACTCCGGTTGAGCTGGCTGTACGCCGCAAACACTCCTTCCGAGTCGAGCTGATCCACATGGCTGCGGATCGATGCCCGAGCATCAAATGCTGCCGGGATATGCAGCAAAAAAGCCAACTCCTCCTCATCATCGGCTAATTGTCGCCGCACCCCTTCAAGCGCCACGTCACTCTGCTGGCGAGCCAGCCGAAGCTCATCGACAAAATGGCTGCCCTTACTGGCCAGATAGCCCATGCTAATGCCGCGCTCGGCCGCATTAGCATCCACCATGCGATCTATGGCACTTAACATTGCCATTAAGCGAAGTGTCTGCTGATCCTGATCGACAGATTTTTGCAATCCGGAAATCAGATACCCACCAACCAGCAATGCATACACCACCGGGCACATGGCTATGACTAACAACAGGGTGGTGAGTTTGAAGCGGGAAAGAAACTCGCGCATCGATTCGCTCTCTTGCTAGGGACTTTGGTTAAAATCTAGCGGATCCTGATAAAAGCACCGCAAAAGCAGCCTAAATGGCCTCTCAGTTCTTGATCGAACCACCAGTTTCCTTCCTTGCTTTGAACTTTGTGAGCAAGATCGCTACTATGGCGCCTGTTTTCATTAATTGGCCTAGGTTCGCGCGTGCGGAGCCCTGACGGCCCACCACTCGCCCTCACCGGCTGGAGCTTAATCTTGCTTTCTACCAACAACATCACCATGCAATTCGGCAGTAAGCCGCTGTTTGAGAACATTTCCGTCAAATTTGGCGATGGCAATCGCTATGGCCTGATCGGTGCCAACGGTTGCGGTAAATCGACTTTCATGAAGATCCTCGGTGGTGACTTGGAGCCTAGCGGAGGCAACGTCTACCTAGACCCGAACGAGCGCCTCGGTAAGTTGAAGCAGGATCAATTCGCTTACGAAGAGAAGCGCGTAATTGACGTGGTCATGATGGGCCATAGCGAACTATGGGCCGCGATCGCAGAACGTGACGCTATCTACGCCAACATGGAAGCCAGCGACGACGATTATATGCGAGCTGCCGAGCTTGAAGGCAAAGTAGCCGAATACGATGGCTATACCGCCGAATCTCGCGCCGGTGAGTTGCTGCTTGGCGCCGGTATTCCGGTCGAGCAACACGCTGGCCCCATGAGCGAAGTAGCACCCGGCTGGAAGCTGCGGGTGTTGCTGGCACAGGCGCTGTTCTCCAACCCGGACATACTGTTGTTGGACGAACCGACCAACAACCTGGATATCAATACCATCCGCTGGCTCGAGCAAGTGCTGAACGAACGTGACAGCACCATGATTATCATCTCCCATGATCGCCACTTTCTAAATATGGTCTGTACCCACATGGCGGATCTGGATTACGGTGAGTTGCGTGTCTACCCGGGCAACTATGATGAGTACATGACAGCGGCTACTCAGGCGCGCGAACAGCTGCTCTCCAACAATGCCAAGAAGAAGGCCCAGATTGCCGACTTGCAATCCTTTGTCAGTCGCTTCAGTGCCAACGCCTCCAAGTCGCGCCAGGCCACTTCTCGCGCTAAACAGATTGAAAAAATCAAGATTGAAGAGGTCAAGGCCTCCAGTCGCCAGAACCCCTTCATCCGTTTCGAGCAAGAGAAAAAGCTGTATCGCAATATTCTCGAGATCGAAAATCTGGCCAAGGGATACGACAAGGCCCCTCTGTTCAAAGATTTCCGTCTGATGGTGGAAGTCGGTGAGAAGATTGCCATTCTCGGTGCCAACGGTATTGGTAAGTCCACACTGATCAAGACCCTGGTCAGCGAACTGACTCCGGATCAAGGTTCAGTCAAGTGGTCAGAAAACGCCAAAATTGGTTACTATGCTCAGGACCACGCTTCCGACTTCGAGACCGATAAGACAGTCTTCGACTGGATGGCAGACTGGAAACATGAAAGCGATGACGAGCAGGCGGTCCGCAGCATTCTGGGACGACTGTTGTTCAGTCAGGATGACATCAAAAAATCGGTGAAGGTTCTCTCCGGTGGCGAGAAGGGGCGGATGCTATTCGGTAAGCTGATGCTGCAACGCACCAATATTCTGGTGATGGATGAACCGACCAACCACCTGGACATGGAATCTATCGAATCCTTGAACATGGCACTGGAGATGTATCAGGGCACCCTGATTTTTGTCTCTCATGACCGTGAATTCGTCAGCTCCTTGGCAACCCGTGTGCTGGAAATTACCCCCGAGAAGATTATCGACTTTGGTGGTAACTACGAAGATTACCTGCGCAGTCAGGGTATCGATTCCTAGTCTATCCGCTTCATCCGAAATCAGTGAGGCTGCCCATGGCAGCCTCACTTCTATGTCATGCTCACCCAGTCATTGCCAGTGATACACAAGAAGCCATACATGGTATGGCTAGCCGTTAATCCGGATACTTGCGGTAAATCTCTTCAATCGCCGGCAAATTAGCCAAAAACAACGCTACCAATGCCGGATCGAAATGGCGCCCCGCGCCCTGACGGATATAATCCACGGCATCACTGAACTGCCAGGCAATCTTGTAACAGCGCGGGCTGACCAAGGCATCCAGAACATCCGCAATCGCCACAATCCGCCCGGAGATATGAATATCGGCCCCCTTCAACCCACGGGGATAACCCTCACCATCCCAACTTTCATGGTGCTCATGGGCTATGGTCGCGCCCAGCTGCAACACACGTTTATCTGACTTATTGAGGACTTCAAAGCCAATCTGGGAGTGAGTCTGCATAATCGCCCACTCATCCGGATCCAGCTTGCCCGGTTTGTTCAATACGCGATCCGGAATACCAATTTTACCGACGTCATGCAAGGGTGCCGCCTGCCGCAAGAACTCGACATCACGGTGATTCATGCCCGAGAGCTGTCCCAGTAAGGCCGAAATTTCACCAACCCGTTTGACATGAGCTCCTGTCTCCTTGGAGCGCTTTTCTACCGCCTCACCGAGAATGAAAATGGTCGATCTCTGAGTCTCCTCAATCTCTTCCCGCAGCAGCAGGCTCTCGTAGGTAATGGCAACATTCGCAGTAAAGATTTCTAGCAACTCCCGGGCATCAGCGCTGATCACCTCCGCAAACGACATATAAACCACGGTTTCGGATCCGGCCTTGCTGTGGTAATAGCAGGTAAAGTAGTGAGCCCCGAACTGGCTACGACGATCCCGGAGCGCATTGTGGAATGCCTCCTGCACATCGCCAGGTAACTGCGTGACATCCTCATCAATCTGCAGCCCGGAGTAAGCCTCCGTGGCCGCCAATACCTTAAGACGTCCATCTTCTGCCGACGCAGCATAGGCTGAAACCCGGCTGGCGCAGAGGCCATCCCCATCCAGATTCAGCAAATAGTTGACCTGCTCGAGCACCGCAGAAGCAAAACGCCGCAGATTATGGGAATCGTAGACTTCGGTGATCGCATCAATGGCCCGGCGCAGCCCCAGCCTGGCGCGCTCCAACCGCATTATGTCCCGATAGGCACGCAAGGAGGCATAAAACACCGTCATCAGCTTGCCATGGGTCAGATCGGTTTTTTCTTTGTAATCGTTGATGTCATAGGTTCTGATCACATGCTCTTCCGGGGCTTGTCCAGGTTGCCCTGTGCGCAGCACGATACGCACATTCAGATTTTTCAGGTCCTCCCGGATATAACGAGTCAGCTCCAGTCCGGCAGTGTCGGTTTCCATCACCACATCCAGCAGGATGAGCGCGATATCAGAGCGTTCATTCAGAACATCGGCGGCCTCTCCGGCACTATAACAGTGGATGAACTCCACTCCCTTGCCATCAAAATTAAAACCCGACATGACTAACCGGGTCACCTCATGCACCGCTGGTTCGTCATCCACGATCATGACCTGCCACTGAGCCAAGCTACGCACCGTCTCTTGAGCCGGTTCATCGTCGATAAAGAGCAGATCATCACTCATGAGCCCATTCCTCTTGAGGCGACTCAGCCGCCAAATTACACGCTGGAAACCGCAACCCGCGCCGCGTCATGCAAACACATCGACACTGTGTGTTTGGTCCCCTGACCTATCATCAGCGTAGTGCATATTGTTTCATCACAGCGCAGAGGATCCTGTTGATTGTGAGCAATGTAACGACTTGAGTAATCAATCATTCCCTAAGAAACGGGCCGGATCATCGGTGAATATGGCGTCCATTCCCCAGCCCCAGTGCCGGACAACGGCTTGCGGGTCATTGACCGTATAACACAGCAATCGATAACCTGCTGCCTTGATGCTCCGGGCGAGCGTCGCATCGAGTGCCAGATAGTCGCAGTGCAAGCTGTAGGCCTCAATGTCCTGCAACTCTTGCTGCCAGTTGGCAGGAACCGACTCATATAATTGCCCGCGGCGCAGATGAGGTGCCTGTTGTTGACACAAGCGTAGCGCCCTATGGTTGAAACTGGACAATAATAGCTTGTCATTGTTTCGCCATTCTTGCGCCAACACAGCGATGACGGTTTCAACTAACCTGTCCAACCCCGGCCCATCGTGCTTGATTTCCAGATTCAGCCCCATACCCAGACGCTGGATTTCCTGCAACGCCTCGCTCAGGGTCGGGATCCGCTCTCCGGAAAAGTCTGGCGCAAACCAGCGGCCCGCATCCAACTGCTGCACATAGGCCAAGCCAACCTCGGCCAGACGCCCATGACCATCGCTACAACGTTCCAGATCCTCATCGTGAAAAATGACAGTGCCACCATCCGCAAGCAAGCAGACATCCATCTCGACCCAACGGACGCCCAATGCCGCGGCGGCACGAAAAGAAGCGAGGGTGTTTTCCGGCGCGACAGCAGCGGCGCCACGGTGACCAATGATGCGCACATCGCTCTGTGGAGTATCAAACATCTTATCTCTCAATAAAAAAGGGCTCTGTCATTGCCGGGACACCCGCCAGCAACTGTCAATTGAGTCGCACCAGGCGATTCGACAGTTGTTGCTGCGGACAAGTGGCCGGAAACAGTGTGACGAGTCGGTCTCCTACTTGTGCGACACACTGTCGAAAACCCGCGTCAGTCTGACCTGATTTGAGTTGCTGCACGAAATCGTTAATGATCTGCTGCCAGCTCTCATTATCAACCCGCGCGGCAATCCCCTGATCCACCAGAATTTCCACATAACGTTCAGCTTCAGAGACAAAAATCAGCACCCCCAGTCGATCCCGGGTGTGGTGCAGTCCTTGAGCCAGAAATTGCTGGCGCGCCATCAAACTGGCTCTATGCCGACGAATATGGCGAGGCACTAACCGCATCTTCAGAGGCATCCAGCGACAGACCATAGAGGCTGCAAACCAGATCCCCCATTGCCAGATAAAGATATCCTGCCACTCGAGCCAGAAGCCCAACTCATAGGCCACCAATGGTGTCAGCATGGCAATAAACGCC
>JBBRVG010000097.1:0-12071 GCA_038247115.1 Enterobacterales bacterium
ATCGGTTGCTCGCTGCCGCCAACAGGGAGAGTAACAGTATCCAATTGGGCTATATTCTTCGTCTTAATTAATCTGGTCTGAATTCAAAAGCACCGTAGCCATGGGCCAGACAAAACCGCAACCATTCCGCCAGAAAGTGATTGCACTGCTCTTTCTCGTCTCTGTGATGCATCTTTTCGTTCGGGTAATGATAGCTAGACTGCAGCCGTGAAATCTGCTGACTGACACACACTTCGGCCATGCGGGCGTCATGATACAGACGCACCTGCAAATATGCCCTCAGATATTGTGGTAAGTTTTCATTATTTTGCGCCACTTCAAGTAACGTCGTGAAACGGCTCTCTTCGAGTACCCGAAGACGAAAATCCAGTCCATTCGCCGCACTCAGGGCATAACCCTGTTTTTCGAAGGCAGCAGCGGGCAACAATTTCATCAACCCCATGTAGTTGGTTTCGCAAATTCGGTGCAAGTTGGCCAGATCAGGAACATGCCGTTTCTTGAGCGTGATCATGCAACCGCCACAGGGCTCGACCACGCCTGACGCACTTCATCCAGATGCAATTGCAGCCACTGCAACGCGATCACGGTGGCGGCGTTGTCAATGCGCCCGGACTCGACCCAGGCATAGGCCTGCGCACGGGAAACCACATGCACGCGAATATCTTCTCCCTCGTCGGCCAGACCGTGCAGACCTCCGGCTAACTGGCTGTTCACTTCACCGATGAAGACATCGATGCGCTCTGTGGTGCCACCCGGGCTGACCAGATAACTCACTGCAAACTGGCTGCGAGCCACTGTCAATCCAGATTCTTCTTCTGCTTCACGACGAATGACACTATCGGTGGATTCACCCGGTTCTATGATGCCCGCTACCATTTCCAGCAACCAGGGGCTGCGTTCGCCATCCACGGCACCGATACGGAACTGCTCCAGCAGCACCACTTCATCCCGCTGCGGATCATAGGGCAACATGGCGGCAGCATGACCCCGCTCGAACAACTCACGCGTCAGAGGCGCTGACCAGCCACCCGCAAACAGCTTATGGCGCAGGGTATAGCGATTCATACGAAAGAAACCCTGATGACAGTTTTCCTGACGTAAAATTTCAACATCGGCTGCAGTAAAACAAGGCTCGGAAGCCAGCGGGAGTTGCGACATGATAGACTCCAACAGAGCCAATTATTGGCTGGGTAAAAAAAGAGATAAACAGATAACCGTGTGGCAGGCAGGTTAACCTTAACCCGATACAAATGGTAAGCTTGAGGGCAGTTTTTTTCGCCACCTTAACGCTATAGTAATGTCTCTAAACTGTTTTTTTACTTACACTCGTCGTTATTGGTGTCGTTCGACAAGCCCAGCTTGCGATACAACCCAGGTCACTCGCTCAAGTCAGAATCATTCGGAGAAGCCCATTTTATGAACAAGCGTCTATTGTCCGCCCTCATCGTGATGAGTTTCAGCGGGTTCGCCAACGCAGAAAATCTGCTCGATATCTATCGCCAGGCGCAAGAAAAAGATCCGCAACTGCTGGAATCTAAAGCCCAGCGAGATGCTGCCTTCGAAAAAATCAATGAGGCGCAAGCCGCTGACTTGCCCCAAATCAATCTGGGTGCCGACCTGAATTATCAAAAAACCAACCAGGATGATAAACAGACCGCAGGCACGGCTGGGGCATCACTGGGATTGTCACAAGCCATCTATCGCCGTAGCAACTGGATCAATAGCGATATCTCCGAGAAACAAGCAACCCAGACCGATGTGGCTTACAACTACGAAAAACAATCCTTGATTGTGCGAACCTCGGATGCCTACTTCTCGGTTCTGGCCGCCAAAGACACACTGGAATACGTCAATGCCAATCTGGACGCCTTGAAGCGCCAGCTCGATGAAACCCAGCAACGTTATAACGTCGGCATGACAGCGATCACCGATGTTCATGAGGCCAAAGCGGCCTATGACTTGGCCAGTGCCGATGTTATCACCGCCGAAAACAATCTGACTAACAGCTACGAAGGGCTGCGCCAGCTCACCGGTACCGAGCACAAACAACTGGATCTCCTGGATACCAAACGCTTCACGCCGGTCGCACTCAACGAGGGCTCGGATAACTGGATGAAGTTGGCAGAAGAAAATAACCTGCAACTGCATCAACAGCGCATCGCCAAAGATATTGCCAAGCAACAGATTGATCTGGCACAGACCGGGAATGATCCGACCCTCGATCTGGGCGCCAATCTGGGTAGCACCTACACCGACTACAAGAACAGCGGTACCGGGTATGATGACGGCACGCTCAACAGCGGCAACATAGGTTTCAAATTTAACCTGCCCTTGTATACCGGTGGTGCCGTGGATTCTCGCGTCAAACAGGCGCAGTTCAACTATGTTTCCGCCAGCGAGGCGCTGGAGAAGAGCCATAGATCGATTCAAGCCGATTTATACCGGAATTATAACGATGTGAACGCGGCGATCGGTACGGTACGCGCTTACCAACAATCGGTCATCTCGGCTGAAAGCGCGCTGACCGCGACCCGAGCTGGCTATGAAGTCGGGACCCGCACCATAGTCGATCTGCTGGATGCAACCCGTAATCTCTATTCCGCAAAACAACAACTGTCGGCTGCGCGCTATAACTACATTCTCAAGCGTCTGCAGCTCAAGCAGATTGCCGGTAACCTGCAAGAGCAGGACCTGGTTGAAGTCAACAGTGGCTTGAGCAAGAGCTAATTCAGACTCTCAGCTCCATAAGGCGCCTACGGGCGCCTTTACATTTATTAACAGCCTGCTTTTCGCTCTTTCGAGCTCGATCGCGTTTCCAGCCCTTGTAAGCGGTTAACATTCCATTCATCAACATCTTCAGTAACTTAATTCGTTACCGGTTTTGTGCTGATTGAAGGAGGCACGCATGAGTTTGTGGGATAAAGCCAAACAACTCTTTGGGCAGAGCCCGCAGAGCAGCACCTTGCACGCAGTCAGCGAGCAGGATCATCAGGATGCCATCATCAAGGAGCGCCCGGATCTTTGCGATCCACTGACCAGCGATCCCAATGAAAAGACTGTTACCCGGGATAATGGCCGCGACATCATTTTTCTCGGCTGGCAAGTCTGTAATGTCGAGGAACGTCACATCAAAGACGATCGCCGACTGGCCTATCTGAAGCTATTCCAGACTCGAGCTAACAAGTATGTCTGCCAACGCATGACGCTGATTGACAACGAAGAGAAGAGCTATCAGGCGGTCACGGTTGAAGATCTGGAAGGGGTAAAGCGCTTCTTTGGCGAAAGCAGCCTGGCGTTAGCTCTTTACATCATGCTGGATCGTCAGTTCCCGGTGAGCAAGAAGAGCGCCTGAACCTGCACGCACCACCCATAAAACGGATGACAGCCTGGCGTTGTGATCCGTTTTTTTTGGTCCTCCGTGAGCCAAGCCGCCATATAAGCCACACGGATACCAGCAACTCAGCTCACGTTATGGACGGTGAAACCAAAGTGGTGAATAAACAAAAGGCCAGCACTTGGGCTGGCCTTGAAGTCGTCCATCGCTGAAAGGATCAGGATTCGCGTTCTATGATGGTCTTGATGATGGCACTGGTGGAACATCCATCTTCAAAATTCAGTACCAGCACCTGACCGCCGTTGGCCGTCACCTCTTCATAACCGGCAATCTCGTGAGGCTGATAATCGCCCCCCTTGACCAGAAGATCCGGCAACATCTCGGCAATCACCCGGCGTGGCGTATCCTCGCTGAAGGGCACGACCCAATCGACAGCGCCCAGACCGGCAAGCACTGCCATACGACGGTCCACCGGATTGACCGGACGACCCGGCCCCTTCAAACGGGTTACCGAGGCATCATCATTGACCGCCACAATCAGTCGGTCACCCAGCTTGCGGGCATTTTGCAGATAGGAGACGTGACCGGCATGCAGGATGTCGAAGCAGCCATTGGTCATCACCACTCGCTCACCACGACGACGCGCGGCGTCCACCGCAAATTTCAATTGCTGCTCGGTGACCACACCAAAGCCGGATTCATGGTCACCATATACCGCATTGGCCAACTCAATCGGGCTGACGGTGGAGGTCCCCAGCTTACCAACCACGATACCGGCCGCCGTGTTGGCCAAGGCACAGGATTCATCCAACGTCTTGCCAGCCGCCAGGGCCGTTGCCAGGGTACCGATCACAGTGTCACCAGCGCCGGTGACATCGAACACTTCGTGGGCTTGGGCAGGCAGATGTAACTCTTCTTCTCCGGCCCGGATCAGGGTCATGCCATGTTCAGAGCGGGTTACCAGCAAGGCATCCAGTTCGAAACGAGCCACCAGCTCCAGCCCTTTTTTCACCAGGTCCTGTTCGTCACGCACCTTACCGACCACGGCTTCAAATTCGGACATATTCGGCGTCAGCAGGGTGGCACCGCGATACTTCTCGAAATCGGTGCCCTTCGGATCGACCAGTACCGGAACTCCGGCAGCCCGGGCCAGGGTGATCATCTGCTGAACCGCAGCCAGGGCTCCTTTACCATAATCGGAGAGGATGACCACATCGACGCGAGACAAGGCAGCCTGGGTTCTGGTCAGCAAGGCTTCCGGATCCACGGCATGGAAACCTTCTTCAAAGTCCAGGCGCAACAGTTGCTGGTTGCGGCTGAGAATGCGCAACTTGGTAATGGTCGGGAAGTTGGCCAGCCGCACAAAATCGGTTTCAACACCGACTGATGTCAGCTTGTCAGCCAAGGCAGTAGCCGCCTCATCCTGGCCGGTCAGACCTAATAAAATCGAGCTAGCCCCCAGTGCGGCAACGTTCAACGCCACGTTGGCGGCACCACCCGGGCGCTCCTCATTGTGTTCGACCTTGACCACCGGAACCGGGGCTTCGGGAGAAATGCGACCGGTGGGACCAGACCAATAGCGGTCCAGCATGACGTCGCCCACCACCAACACTCGGGCCTTTTCAAAATCAGGCAGCGTGATCTTCATAATCAGACTCTCACAGACAAAATCCTGGCGCAGTCTAGCACACAGACACCGGCGATTCGCCTGATGCAAGGCAAATCTGCTAACATGCAGGGCGTTTTCCACTCGCATCGCGGAGTATTTTGATGTCTTCAGCACCCACCGCTCGCCTGAGTCTGGCGATGTGTCATCCTCGTTATTGGCCACTCTGGGCCGGGCTCGGCTTGCTCTGGTTATCGGTACAACTGCCTTACCGTTGGCAGATGGCCCTGGGACGCAAGCTCGGTCGGCTCTCGATGTTAGTGCTCAAACGCCGGGTTCAGATCGCCCGGCGCAATCTGCAGCTGGCGATGCCGGAGCTGGATGATGCGGCTCGCGAACAGTTGCTGGTCGCCAACTTTGAAAGCGTTGGCTGTGCCGTATTCGAAACTGGAATAGCCTGGTATTGGCCCGATCAGCGGCTGCGCCGCATCATGCACATCCAGGGCGATGAACATGTCCGGGAAGCGGTCGCCGGAGGCGAAGGCATGCTGCTGCTCTCCTGCCATTTCATGACCCTGGAGCTCAATGCCCGTATGTTCGGTATCCTGCATCCCGGCGTGGGTGTCTATCGACCCAACGATAATCCGGTAATGGAATATGCCCAGGTACGCGGTCGAACCCGCTCTAACAAGTGCCTGCTGGATCGCGGCGATATCAAGGGCATGATCAAAGCCCTGCGCAAGGGAGAGGCACTCTGGTATGCCCCGGATCATGACTATGGCCGTCGCGCCAGCGTGTTTGTCCCCTTCTTTGCCGTCGAGCAGAGCGCCACCATCACAGGTACAGCGACGCTGGCACGGGTCAAGAATGCGGTGGTGTTGCCCTGTTATACCCTGCGCCTGCCACAGGGTGGCTACAAGCTGGTGATCGGAGCGCCGTTACAGAACTTCCCGACAGGCGATGACATAGCCGATGCCACCCGCAGCAACCAGGTGATTGAAGCTGCCGTCCGTCAGGCACCAGAGCAATATATGTGGCTGCATCGTCGCTTCAAGACCCGCCCCCGCAAAGAGGATCCATCCCTCTACTGAGGCTTACTGCCATAGGGCGCCCAGCAAAAAGGCAATGTCGACGGACATTGCCTTTTTTCGTTCTGGGAATGCGGACACCCGCGCCCGCGTTATCCCTGATTGTTAACTAACGGTGTTGACTAGCAATTTCTGCCACAAGGCAGTGACCCACTGCCGCTCCGCCTGTAACTCGCCGCCATCCACAATCCGGCTCTGGCCGGAAAGCGTGCAGCGATGGGCCATATCGCGAATGGCCAGGTAGGCCTTTTTCAATTGGGCTGACTCCTCCTCCGTCAACAACCCCTCTTCGGCACAGGTGTCGAAGATCCGCACATTGTCACTCCAGCGGGTCATAGTGTCGCGATGAGCTTCGGCATGGGCCAGCACCAGATACTGGGCCATAAACTCGATATCAGTCATTCCGCCAGCCCCTTGCTTCAAATCATATTGCTCGGCGGTTCCTCGTAGCAGATGGGCACGCATCTTGTCGCGCATCGCCACCACCTCCTGCTGCAGGGCGGGTTGATCCCGATGGCGACTCAGTACCTGTTGGCGGATCTGGTTGAACTCGGCGACGATAGCCGCCTCACCGACCACAGCCCGTGCCCGCACCAGCGCCTGATGCTCCCAGGTCCAGGCTTCATGATGGAGATAGTGCTCATAGGCATGCAGCGACGAAACCAGCAGCCCGGAATCACCGGAGGGACGCAGGCGCATATCCACATCGTACAGAATGCCGGAGGGAGTGCGGGTACTGAACAGATGCAGGATGCGCTGCGCCAGCCGGACATAGAATTGCCGCACATCGATGGGCCGATCGCCATCCGTGACGCCAGCCGGATCGCCACCGTGCAGGAACACCAGATCCAGATCCGATCCATAACCCAATTCAATGCCACCCAATTTGCCATAGGCCACGACGCAGAAGCTGCGCTCCCCGGTTTGCCGGGTATGGGGCGGAAGGCCGTAACGCACAATCAGTTGGCTCCAGGCCTGCGCGACCACCTCCTCCAGGATCGCCTCGGCAAGCCAAGTCAGATGGTCACTGACCTGCATCAGGGGTAAGGCACCGGCAATATCCGCGGCGCTGATCCGCAACAGCTGGATCTGCTTGAATTGCCGCATCGCCTCCATCTGTTGCTCGACATCCTCCTCGGGCACCCGCATCAGGTATTGCCGTAGCTCATCCCGATATTGATCCAGAGGGGTGGGGTGATACAGATGTTGGGGATCCAGTAGTTCATCCAACAAAATCGGGAAACGGGCCAGCTGCTTGGCCACCACCTCACTGGCGGCACAGAGTTGCAGCAACTGATTCAACACGCCCTTATTTTCCACCAGTAACTGCAAATAGGCCGAACGGGTCATAACCTGACTGAGCAGACCTTGAACACGGGCAAACAGTGTCGCTGGAGCCTGATGTCCGGCAATGTCCAGTAACAGCGCTGGCATCAGACGATTGAGCGCTTCCCGCCCCTGCGGGCCTATGGAGCGCCGATGGCAGTCAGCACGGAAGGTGACCAAAGCCGCCGCCAGCGCCTCCCCCTCCTGAGGGCATACCGCCAGCAGCAAGGGTGTGGTCTCTTCCAGAGTCAGGTTGGTTTGCCAGAGATCATGCCAAATCTGCGGCACATCATCCTGCTCCGCTTCGGCATCGCCGATGACGGCAATGAATTCACGCCGCACCAGCGCCATCACCTGTTGCAGCTGTTGATAGAAACAATTCCAGTCGGTGTAGCCCAACGCGGTGACCAGCCGGAGGCGATCCCGCTCGGATTCCGGCAAGGTCTGGGTCTGCTGATCACCGATCTCTTGCAGGATATTCTCCACCCGCCGCAGGAAGCGATAGCTCTCCTGCAAACCATCGACGCTGGATTGGGCCAAAGCGCCGCTGCGCCCCAGCTCAGCTAACACCGCCGGCAAATGACGGATTTGCAGGGCCCGCTCACGACCGCCGCGGATCAGCTGGTAGACCTGGGCGATAAACTCCACCTCGCGGATGCCCCCGGCCCCTAGCTTGATATTGTCCTTGAGCCCCTTGCGCCGTACCTCGGCTTCAATCATGCCCTTCATCTTGCGCAGGGCATCAATGGCGCCGAAGTCGATATAGCGCCGATAGATGAAGGGGCGCAGCAGCTGTTGCAACTCTTCCCCGGCTGCGGTTTTCGGTCCCAGTACCCGGGCTTTGACCATGGCATAGCGTTCCCAGCTGCGACCATGATGCTGGTAGTAATCCTCCATAGCGGCAAAGCTCACCGCCAGGGGACCAGCATCGCCGAACGGCCGCAGCCGCATATCCACCCGAAACACCTGACCATCGGCCGTGGTTTGATGCAGCGCGTTGATCAGCTGCTGTCCCAGACGAATGAAGAAGGTCTGATTGTCCAGCGCCCGACGCCCACCTTGGGTCTCACCATTTTCCGGGAAGCTGAAAATCAGATCGATGTCGGAAGAAAAGTTAAGCTCTCCGCCACCCAGCTTGCCCATGCCCAGCACCACCAACTCCTGGGGAACCCCGTCGGCATTGACGGGAGTGCCCTGTTCCCGGCAGGCCTTGGCGTACAACCAGGCCAGAGCCTGAATGATCAAGGCATCGGCCAGTGCCGAGAGATGAACAAAGCTCTCCTCGACGGCAGAGAGCCCCAATAGCTCACGCCAGGCAATCACCATCATGTGGCGACGACGAAAACGTCGCAGCAGTTGCTTGAAACGATCTTCGTTATCCACAGTTGCCAACTCGCTCGCCAACGCAGACGCATAGTCGCTATGACGCTCAGCCCGTTGCAGCTCTGTACCCTGCAATAGCTCGATCAGCAGCGCTGGAGCATGAATGGCTGACTCGGCAATAAAATCGGAGAGCGCGAAGACTCGCAGCAGCATGGGTTGGAATGGCGTGATGGCGGCCAGTTGCTCCGCATCCAATAGCGGCAGCAGACGCTGCCAATGACGGTTGGCCTGATCCTGAAGCACAGAGGGTAAATCGGACATGAAACATTCCTGCATGACGAAGCGCCTGCGGGCGCAGATGGCCTCAATCTAGCACTGCCGCCGCATCATGGCAGCCTTTGTGGGGAAAAAGCCGGATCCGGATCGCCTGGCTCCCACCCCACAGTTGCTCTGATTGTCGGCGCGATACCCGCCTCAGGCAGAAACACAAAAGCCGGGACTTACTCCTCAGCCCTGGCGGATTGTTGCCAATACGGCAGCATATCCCGCGCCTGCAGCCGGGCCTGATCCAGCTCTATGAGTCGAGGTTCAATCTTGGCCGTCAGCCACGCCTCCAACTCCAGTCGCGCCTGGGTGCTCAAGGTAACCGCCGCCTTATCCAGCACCTCGAACTGCTCCAGCTCTTCCATGCGCCGCAAGATATTCAACCAGGGCAGCCGGAAGCCCTGTTGTAGCTCCTCATCAAACAGGGCGGCAAAGCTGACACCCACCAGCAGATTACGCCGCAGTTTGCCGACCAGCGTCAGATAAGCGCTGTACTCCAGTTGTGGCTCCTGCATCTCGCCCTGATGCAACTCTTGCCAGCTCTGATCCAGCTCGCCCTGGGCATAAGGGCGCAGCGGCAAACGCGCCAACGCGGGCAACTGACCTGCGGCATTCTGGACGGCAAAGAGCCACTGATTTACATCCAGCAGCAAATGAGCATAACGCGCTGAATAGCACAGCTGCTGCATGGCCGCTAGCGTAGGCAACTGCTCTTGTCGTTGTTGCAGAGCCTGAAGCAGCGGGTCGTGACAGGCCAGGTTGCGCAGGGAATGGCCACGCTCGGCGGTCAAACGCTCCAGTGCTAGCGCTTCGTCCAACCAGCTTAATTCATGCTCCAACCAACTCAACTCGTCCTGCCAACGGCGGGGCGCCATCTGCACCAGCAGATCGGCGAAGAATTGCTGTGTCTGTTGCAACAGCGCGACCCCGTTGCGCAGTTGGGTCAGGGCTCCCAGGGAGGGCTGTTCGAGAAACAGCTGCTCATGATACTGCCAGTGATTGAAGGCAAAACCGAACACGGCAAACAGGCCATCGACCACCTGCATCGTCTCGCTGACCGGGACAAACCCCATGCGCTGAACTTCAGGCTCCGGAGTTAATCCGGCCAGACGGTAACCACGCTGTGCCTTGGAGATGCTGCCCAAGCGCAGATTGCCCAACGCCAGCAGATCCCGGGCGACATTGAACAGACTCAAGGCATCGCCCGTGATCAGCTCCAGCTCCAGCTCGCACAAGGGCTCTTGCAGGCCGGAGGCCTCGATAAATCCCTGATCGAACGCCAGTTCGATTTCTGTACCGTCGGCCAATAACAACCGCCAGGCTTGACGGCGAAAATCGGTCCGGAACTGCGGCCGGATATCCCGTTGCAGGGCGCCCAGATCGATATCTGGCGGCCAGATCTCTGCCGGAAAGGCCGCAAGTTGTGGCCATTCACCATCCAACGGCAAATTGTACTCGGGACGCTGGTGCAGGCCACCGATGGTCTGGCCGCGACACTTGATGGTCTGCTCATGCTGACCATCCTGAGTCCGGATGCGCAGTCCACATTGCCAACTGCGCAGGCGTCGATCTTCGGTATCGAAATAGACATTGGCCAAATGCCGATCCGTGTGGCTGAGCAGGGTATAAGTCACCAGCAATTGGGCCAAATCAGTAGAGAGATCGCGGTTGGCCAGAAATTTTAATTCGACTTCAGTAGTCATCAGACAAGTCCACAAGGCAGGGGATCCAGGCCATCCATTACTGGATGTGCAGGTTTAACCGTTATATTTAACATGAATTTCCGTGTTATTTCCGCATCCAGCTTCGGTTAGGATGCGCGCCTGCATCGTCAGAATGCACATAAATTCACCAGCATAGGTATCGCCATGCCAGTAAATACCATATTGGGACTCTTTGCCAAGTCTCCACTCAAGCCCATGCAGAAGCACATCGGCAAGGTGCACGACTGCTGCAGCCAACTACTACCTTTCTTTCGGGCTGTCGAGGCGGGAGATTGGCAAACCGCTGAGCAGCATCAGATCACGATTGCTCAACTGGAGCGGGAAGCCGATCAGCTCAAGCGCGGAATTCGCATGAGACTACCCCGCGGTCTGTTCATGCCGCTAGCACGCACCGACTTGCTGGAGTTATTGAGTCAGCAGGACAAAATAGCCAACCGAGCCAAGGATATTGCCGGGCTAATGCTCGGCCGCAAGTTAACCATTCCCGCCGGTCTCGGGGATGACTTTATTGCCTATATCAACCGCTGTCTGGATGCTACCGCCTTGGCCACCCAGGCGATCGGTGAGCTGGATGATTTGCTGGAAACCGGCTTTCGCGGTCGGGAGCTGGAACTGGTCGAACAGATGGTGCAACAACTGGATGAGATCGAAGATGACACGGATCGGTTGCAGGTGCTTTTACGGCAAAAACTCTATGCCCGCGAAGCACAGATGAACCCAATCGATGCCATCTTCCTCTACAAAGTACTGGATCAGATCGGTGATTTGGCCGATCAAGCCGACCGTGTCGGCGCCCGCCTGGAACTCATGCTCGCCCGTAGCTAACCCTGACGAGAATTATTGATGGATATTTTGACCCAATACGGCACCCAATTGGTGCTGATTGCCGCTGCATTCGGCTTTCTGATGGCCTGGGGGATCGGCGCCAATGATGTCGCCAACGCCATGGGCACCTCGGTCGGTACCAAGTCATTGACCATTCGCCAGGCGATCATCATAGCCATGGTGTTCGAGTTTGCCGGGGCATATCTGGCAGGCGGTGAAGTCACCGCCACCATCAAGGATGGCATTATCGACAGCACCGCCTTCAGCGCTCAACCAGAACAACTGGTGCTCGGCATGATTGCCGCGCTACTCGCTGCCGGACTCTGGCTGGTGCTGGCTTCCTTCTACGGATGGCCGGTCTCTACCACCCACTCCATCATAGGTGCCATAGTCGGCTTTACCCTGGTCAGTGTGGGCGCCGATGCCGTGCAGTGGGGGAAGTTTGCCGGTATTGTCGGCTCCTGGATCGTGACACCCGCACTCTCGGGATTGCTGGCTTATCTGCTGTTTATCAGCGTACA
>JBBRVG010000098.1:0-11507 GCA_038247115.1 Enterobacterales bacterium
AGCAGGTGCAGCATATGGTGCGTCAATTGCTGAAATTGCCTGGCAATCCGCAAGCCGATGCCGCTGATGCACTGGCGGTCGCCCTGTGTCACACCCACACCATGCAGAGCTTGATCCGCATGGCGGGTCGCGGGTCGACGGTACAGGGGGTGGTGCGCGGGCGTTTGCGTTGAGGCCATATTGATCGATTGTGGTAAAAAGCTGGATGCCCATCCAGTTATTCATTATTCTAGCCTCAGTGCAAGTTGATGGAGTACGCGCAGGTGATAGGTCGATTACGTGGCACCTTGATAGAAAAACAACCCCCGGAGATCCTGCTGGAAGTGGGAGGTGTCGGGTACGAGTTGCAGTTGCCGATGACCTGCTTCTATGAACTGCCGCCCATCGGTGAGGACGTCATTCTGCACACCCATTTTGTGGTGCGCGAAGATGCACAACTGCTCTACGGTTTTGTGAACAAACGCACCCGAGCCTTGTTTCGCGAGTTGCTTAAGGCCAATGGTGTTGGCCCCAAGCTGGCGTTGGCGATTCTCTCGGGCATGTCGGCCAGCCAGTTTGTCAGTGCGGTCGAGCGGGAAGAGATTGGCTTACTGGTTAAAATACCGGGTGTGGGTAAAAAGACAGCTGAGCGCCTGGTGGTCGAGATGAAGGATCGCCTTAAGGGTTGGAGTGAAGGAGCTCTATTTACGCCATTCACCGATGCCATGACGACTCTGCCGGGGGATGCGGATAAGCCCTCCAGCGTTGAGGATGAAGCCGTCTCGGCGTTGTTGGCGCTGGGCTACAAACCGCAGCAGGCCAGTTTGGTGGTCAGTAAAATCTATAAGTCCGATATGACGGTGGAAGCGGTGATCCGCGAAGCCCTGCGTTCCATGCTGTAAGGATGTTGAGCCATGATTGAAGCCGATCGCCTGATCGCCCCGAAAGAAACGCGTGAAGACGAACTGATAGACAGAGCCATTCGTCCCAAGCAGTTGGCCGATTATCAGGGGCAGGATCATGTGCGCTCCCAGATGGAGATCTTCATCGAAGCCGCCCGGCGACGGGGTGAGGCGCTGGATCATCTCTTGATCTTCGGTCCGCCTGGGCTTGGCAAAACCACCTTGGCGAATATTGTCGCCAATGAGATGGGGGTCAATATCAAGACCACATCGGGACCTGTCTTGGAAAAAGCCGGGGACCTAGCGGCTCTACTGACCAATCTGGAACCCAATGATGTGCTGTTTATTGATGAGATCCATCGCCTGAGTCCAGTTGTAGAAGAAGTGCTCTATCCGGCGATGGAAGATTATCAACTGGATATCATGATCGGCGAGGGGCCCGCCGCGCGCTCCATTAAGCTGGAATTACCCCCCTTTACCCTGATTGGCGCCACTACGCGGGCGGGATCTTTGACATCGCCGCTGCGGGATCGCTTCGGCATAGTGCAACGACTGGAGTTTTACAAGGTGGCGGATCTTTCCGACATAGTCGAGCGCAGCGCTCATTGCCTGGGATTATCGATGGTGACTGCCGGAGCTTATGAAATTGCGTGTCGCGCGCGCGGAACGCCCCGTATTGCCAACCGTTTGTTGCGCCGAGTGCGTGATTTTGCCGAGATCCGCGCCGATGGCCATATCAGTGCCGCCGTTGCTGCTGCTGCCCTAGATATGCTGGATGTCGACAAAGAAGGGTTTGATTTCATGGACCGCAAATTACTTTTAGCGATCATCGACAAATTTATGGGGGGGCCTGTGGGCCTGGATAATCTGGCGGCCGCCATCGGTGAGGAAAAAGATACCATTGAGGATGTCCTCGAACCTTTCTTGATCCAGCAAGGCTTCTTGCAGCGTACACCCCGTGGACGCATTGCAACTCAGCGCGCCTATCAACACTTCGGTTTACAGCCCCAAATCACATCGTGAATATCAGCCGTCAGGCGTTGATCCGGGTTGGCACTCGGAGCGTACTAACTTGTGAGATAAAAAATGCGGACGCAAGGTCCGCAGAGAAAAGTTCAAGATGTGAGTTCACGAGTAAGCAAACCATCAAGTGGCACAAATAACGCGTCAGGAACGCTTCCAGAGCGTCTGTTTGTGCACTGAAGGAATAGCGCCATTCTAGAAAGCTCGGCATATGTTAACAAATGATAAAAATCATCACTCGGTATGAGAAAAACTAATCCTGAGGCTTTTCGTGACTCGATGAGGTTGTTTTATCGGCAAACTGTGACTGATTCAGGGTTCTGCGGCAGTTAATAGTCTGCTAACCCACTGGTATGGTTTAGTATTTAACGGGCATAGTCATTTGGATTTTGTGGTCTTTATTGCCTTAATTAGTTACCAAATGGTATAAAGTTACCTAAGAAATACAGCTTTAATCGCTAAATGTTGTAATTTTGTTGCATTTGATCTGGTTGTGTTAATGGCTGCTTGTTTGGTAAACGAATGCGCGGTTAAAAAAACAACACCACAACGATGCAAGGAACGGCATTCCAGCAATGTGAAGGCCAAGGATAGATATCGGTGAGGAATTATCATGATTAATGAGACTGTGGTCGAACTGTCGCGGATCCAGTTTGCCGCGACAGCGCTCTATCACTTTTTATTCGTGCCATTGACCATCGGGATGACCTTCATTCTGGCGATCATGGAGTCGGTCTATGTCATGACCAACAACCCTATTTACAAGGATATGACCAAGTTTTGGGGCAAGTTGTTCGCCATCAACTTTGCGTTGGGGGTGACGACGGGTCTGACGATGGAGTTCCAGTTCGGTACTAACTGGTCCTATTATTCCCACTATGTCGGCGACATCTTTGGCGCTCCGCTGGCGATTGAAGGTTTGATGGCGTTTTTCCTCGAATCTACGTTTATCGGTATGTTTTTCTTCGGCTGGGATCGAATGACGAAGACCCAGCACCTGACTTCCACCTGGCTGATGGCTATCGGTACCAACCTGTCTGCGCTGTGGATCCTGGTTGCCAATGGCTGGATGCAATTCCCTACCGGGGCAGAGTTCAACTTTGAAACCATGCGTATGGAAATGGTCAGCTTTGGCGAATTGGTCTTCAACCCGGTTGCACAGGTCAAGTTTGTGCATACCGTAGCCGCTGGTTACACCACGGGTGCCATGTTCGTGTTGGGGATCTCGTCTTACTACCTGTTGAAAGGCCGCGATATTCCGTTTGCGCGCCGTTCATTTGCGATTGCTGCCGCATTTGGTATGGCCTCGATTCTTTCTGTGCTGGTACTGGGCGATGAGTCAGGCTATGAAATTGGTGATGTGCAGAAGGTCAAGCTAGCCGCCATTGAGGCGGAATGGGAAACCGAGGCTGCTCCTGCCGCTTTTACCGTGATTGGTTTGCCAAATCAGGACGAAATGCGCACGGATTACGCCATCAAGATCCCCTATATGATGGGTATTATCGCCACTCGGTCACTGGATAAGCAGGTCACGGGCCTCAAGGATCTGGTGAGCGACCATGAACAGCGGATCCGTACCGGTATGCAAGCCTATGCTTTGCTGACCCAGTTACAGGCTGGCGACAAGTCAGAGGAAACCGTGAAGCAGTTTAATGCCGTCAAGCAAGATCTGGGCTTCGGTCTCTTGCTCAAACGCTATACCGCCAATATCACGGATGCCACTGAAGAACAGATTGCTCAAGCAGCCAAGGACAGTATTCCCAAAGTTGCACCCGTATTCTTCGCATTCCGCATCATGGTGGGGATAGGTTTCCTGATGTTGTTACTGATTGGCCTGGCCTTTTATGACAGTGCTCGTCATCGGATTGGCGAACGCAAGTGGTTGCTCAAAGCCCTGTTGTGGGGGATCCCGTTACCCTGGATTGCAATTGAATGCGGCTGGTTTGTTGCTGAATATGGCCGGCAACCTTGGACAATCGCGGAAGTATTACCAACCTTCATGTCCGCTTCGACGCTGAACGAGTCAGATGTCTGGTTCTCACTGATCGGGATCTGTGCTTTCTATACGGTGTTGCTGGTGGTTGAAATGTATCTGATGTTCAAATTTGCTCGCAAAGGGCCCAGCAGTTTGAAGACCGGGAAATACCACTTCGAAACGCATTCAGCCTAAAGGAGTTAGCGCATGTTGGATTATGAAGTTTTACGCGTGATCTGGTGGGCACTGGTTGGTGTCTTGCTGATCGGCTTTGCCATCACCGATGGCTTTGATATGGGGGTCGGAGCTTTGCTGCCGATCCTGGGCAAAAATGACACCGAACGTCGTGTGATGATCAACACCATAGCCCCGCACTGGGATGGTAATCAGGTTTGGTTGATTACGGCTGGCGGCGCTATTTTTGCGGCCTGGCCGAGCGTCTATGCTACGGCGTTCTCCGGGTTTTACGTGGCCATGGTTCTCACGCTGATGGCGTTGTTCTTCCGCCCAGTCGGCTTCGATTATCGCTCCAAGATCGAAGATCCACGCTGGCGTTCAACGTGGGATTGGTGCCTGTTCATCGGCGGTGCTGTACCACCTATCGTATTCGGTGTTGCATTCGGTAACCTGTTGCAGGGCGTGCCATTCAGCCTGGATACCTTCCTGCGCTCCAGTTATGAAGGCAACTTCTTCGGTCTGTTGAATCCATTTGGTTTACTCGCTGGTTTTATAAGCTTATTCATGGTGCTGACCCAAGGCGCAGCCTGGTTGATGATGAAAACAGATGGTGAAGTTCAGGCCCGGGCTCGCGCTACGGCTACCGTGACCGGTTTATTGACCGCCATTCTGTTCGCTGCTGCGGGTTATTGGGTCGCGCACGGTATCAGTGGCTACACCATTACCGAGTTTATGGGTACCAGTGCTGTGTCCAATCCGTTGCACAAGACAGTGGTGGTTGAAGCGGGGTCCTGGATGAGAAACTATGACACCTATCCCTGGATGATGATTGCCCCCATTTTAGGTGTGGTGATGGCCTTGCTGGCATCGCTGTTTGCCAAGTTTGGCCGCAGCGCTTTGACCTTCCTTTGCTCGTCACTGACCATGACCGGCATCATATTGACCGCTGGTTTCAGCATGTTCCCGTTCATCATGCCGTCCAGCCTGAATCCGGCTCACAGCCTGACCGTCTGGGATGCAACCTCATCACAAAATACCCTGAGCGTGATGCTGGTTGCGGCTGCGATTTTTGTGCCCATCGTTCTTGGCTATACCACTTGGACCTATATCAAGATGTTTGGTCGAGTGAACAAAGAATTTATCGATGCCAACAAGCATTCGGTTTACTAAGGAGAGCAGTATATGTGGTATTTCACCTGGGTTCTGGGAGTCTTGCTGGCCTGTTCATTCGGCATCATCAATGCACTCTGGTTAGAACACACAGAAAATCTGGATCGCAAGCTCGACTGAGTCATTATTTCCGCAGAAGCCACCCGAATGGGTGGCTTTTTTACATTTTGTGGGCTGAAAAAAACAAGTGATTGAGATCACCTTCTTTCCCCAATCCAGCTAGGGTACACTAGTCCAAATTTTTGAGCTGGGAGTTTGCTCTTTCATGCAAGCGGCATCGTTTCAGTTTCCGGTTCGGGTCTACTACGAAGATACGGATGCGGGCGGCATTGTTTATCATGCCAATTATCTGAAATTTCTTGAAAGAGCACGAACTGAGTGGCTACGTGCCATGGGGGTGGAACAGGATGTCTGGTTACAGCATTCGATTGCCTTCGTGGTGCGGCATATGGACATCGATTTCCGTCATGCGGCCCGTTTCAATCAGCAATTGCTGGTTACCAGTCGTATCGCCGAGCTCAAAAGAGCCTCTCTGGTTTTTGCCCAACACATTGAAGATGAAACTGGTCGGCCGATCATCGCTGCCCGGGTGACCATTGCCTGTGTCAACCTGGATGGAATGAAACCAACCGCATTTCCTGACGTAATCAAGGGAGTTTTTACCTGTGCAACCGTCGCAACTATCGTTTACTAACCTGCTCCTCGAAGCCAGTCCGCTGGTACAGATCGTCATGTTGATCCTGCTGGGGATGTCGGTGGCCTCTTGGGCCATCATCTATCAACGCACCCGGTTATTGCGTGCCGCCAAAAATAGCTCCGAGCAGTTCGAGGAGCGTTTCTGGTCAGGGATTGACTTGAATCGCCTCTATCAGGAATGCTCAGCGCGTCGTGATGAGTTGACCGGTATGGAGCAAATCTTCTTTGCCGGTTTCAAGGAGTTCGCCCGTCTACACAATGGAGGACCGCGGAGCCAGGAAATGGTGATGGACGGTACCTATCGGGCGATGCGTGTTTCCTTATCACGAGAAGTTGATGATCTGGAGACCAGTTTGCCTGTCTTGGCTACGGTAGGCTCCATTAGTCCCTACATAGGTTTGTTCGGTACCGTATGGGGGATCATGCACGCCTTTATCGCGCTGGCAGCAGTGAAAAACGCCAGCTTGGCGATGGTGGCTCCACCCATTGCCGAAGCCTTGATTGCTACAGCCATGGGTCTGTTTGCAGCAATTCCAGCCGTAGTTGCTTTCAACCGTTTCAGCACTAAAGCAGGCAAGCTGGAAAACGCCTATATCAACTTCATGGATGAGTTTTCCACCATCCTGAACCGTCAGTTGGTTAACAAGGGTGATCAATAATGCAAGTTCATCCCCGCAGCAAGAAACGTGCGGTTGCCGAGATCAACGTAGTTCCTTATATCGACGTCATGCTGGTGCTGCTGATCATTTTCATGGCCACGGCTCCTGTCATTATGCAAGGGGTCACAGTTGATCTACCACAGGCTGACTCGCAACCCATGTCTGAAGATCAAAAGGTACCTGTCGTGGCGTCCGTGGATGCGACAGGCCGTTATTTCCTCGATATTGGTGATCAGCACAAAGAGACGCTGGATTTGGTCGATCTAGCCGGGCAAGTGGCGCAGTATTTGCGGATGAATCCGGAATCACCAGTCGTGGTGCAGGGTGACGCCAAGGTGCCCTATGATGCGGTTGTGCAGCTGATGGCAGCGCTGAAAGAAGCGGGTGTTCCCAGTGTGGGATTGATGACCGAACCTGTTGGCAACAAGAAATAATCGGAGTAATCGACGGTGAAACGTAGTATGACCGGCCCAGTGGTGGTGTCACTATTGTTGCACGCTTTACTCATTCTAGCCTTTGTCCTCAAATGGAATCTTGATAAGCCCAAGCGTCCGGGAGGCGGTGGCGGCGGTGGCGTTGTCCATGCAGTCGTGATCGATCAATTGCAATTCAAGCAACATGCTGAATTTGCTAAACAGCAGAAGCAGCAAAAGCTGGAAGAAGAGAAAGAGCGCGTTCAGGAACAGAAGAAAGAAGTTGAAGCTGTCCGCCAGCAAAAGGAAGCTGAGACGATTCGTCTGCGGAAGGAACAAGAGCAGGTCAAGACCAAGAAAGAAATAGAGCGCAAGAAGGAAGTCGAGCGTCAACGTCTTGAGGCTGAAAAGAAAATTGCGCTCGAGAAAAAGAAGAAAGATGAGCTGAAGAAAAAAGAGCTCGAACAGCAACAACTTGCGGAAGAACGCAAGAAAAAGCTGGAAGAACAAAAGAAAGCCGATGAGAAGAAAAAGGCTGAAGAGCTCAAGAAGAAGGAAGATGAGCTGGAGAAAAAAGAGGCTGAGCTAAAGAAAGCAGAGCAGCTGAAAAAAGATGAAGAGAAGAAGAAACAGGCAGAACTGAAGAAAAAAGAAGCGGAGAAGAAAAAGCAGGAACTCGAGCGCAAGAAGGCTGAAGATGCCAAGAAAAAAGCGCTAGAGAAGAAGCAAGCAGAGCAGGCTCGCAAGAAGAATCAGCAGGATGCCAAAAAGCTCGAAGAGGATCTGTTCAGCGATCTCGAGAGCGACACACCTGGTGCTCCAGGCAACAAGGCTGGCCCGGGCATGGGGGGGGATGGTGATGCGTATGCCGGACTCATCAGCGAGATGGTGCAACGGAATATGTTGATCGATAACACCATGTTTGGCAAAGAGGCCATTCTACGGGTGAATATAGGACCGGATGGTTTGGTGCTGTCGATTGGCTCTTGTGATGGTAACCAGGCTATTTGTTCGGCTGGTATTGCGGCAGTGAACAAGATTGGCAAGTTCCCAGCGCCGCCGAAGGATAAATACGATGAGTACAAGGTGTTGGCGCTGAACCTTAAACCTGGTGCTCAGTAATACCAAGTTGCGACAGGGTTCAGGAATGCGGGGTAACAGCCTCGCGTTTGATTGGTTGTTTGTTGTGCAACTCGTTCACTAGGCGTGATGGGCATGGATTTCAACATGAACAATATAAATCTGGTTTTGGGTAGTATGGTACTGACCTTGATCCCCATAGATTCTTGGGCGGCAAAGCCGGTTGATGATTATGAGGTGCAGGTTGTGCGAACTATCCAGCAACATTGGCAAGGCGATAAGCGTCTGCATGGTCGGCAATGTGTGGATCTAAGTGTCAAACTTGCCGCTGACGGAAAGGTCATCGCTTTGGGGCAAGGTACTGGTGACGAGGCTGTCTGTAATGCCGCGAGAACGACGATTAGTCGAATGAAGCGGTTACCGGCGCCACCCAAGGATAAGTACGAACAGTACAAGAATATGTTACTGACATTGCAACCTGGAATTAGGTAAAGATGAAAAAAATCGTAGGTCTTCTGATGGTCTGGTTGCTGACCAGCCAAAATGCGTTTGCTGAACTGCAAATTTTGGTCACTGGCGGGGTCGATAGCGGCCGCCCGGTTGCCGTGCCGCAATTCAAATGGACTGGGGGTACCCAGTTGCCTGAAGATGTAGCCAATGTGATCAGTTCTGATCTGATGCGCAGTGGTAAATTTGCCCCCTTGGCTCGAACCCAGATGCCTCAGTCGCCTGCCACAGCGGCGGAAATCACCTATCCGGTTTGGGCCAACATGGGAATTGAAGCCATGGTCGTCGGGCATATTGAGCCAGCCGGTGCAAACCAGTACAAAGTAACCTTTGAGTTGGTCGATGTACTCAAGGGCAAGAATGGTGGTGCCGATGCCGTGCTGGATAGCCGCGTCGCGACTGTTCCTGGCAAGCAATTGCGGCAGTATGCCCACCGGATCTCGGACATCGTCTACGAACGCTTGACTGGCGAGCGCGGCGCATTTTTAACCCGCATCAGTTATATCTCCTTCAATCATGGCGCCCAGTATCCATATCAGCTGATGATGGCTGACTATGACGGATATAATGAGCGAGTATTGTTGCGCTCTCGCGAACCGCTGATGTCTCCTTCCTGGTCACCAGATGGGCGCAAGCTGGCCTATGTCAGCTTCGAAAAGCGTCGGGCTTCCATCTATATCCAAGATCTTTATAGTCAGTCCCGCTCTCTGGTTGCATCCTATCCTGGTATCAATGGAGCACCAGAATGGTCCCCGGATGGCCGCAAATTGGCGTTGGTTCTGTCTAAGGATGGTCAGCCAGATGTCTATATCCTGGATGTAGGTTCACGCCAGCTGACGCGAGTCACATCCGAACGTTCTATCGACACCGAACCCTCGTGGACTCCAGATGGTCGGGGCTTGGTATTTACCTCGGAGAGAGGTGGAAAACCGCAAATTTATAGAGTAGATTTGGCCTCGGGCGCTACACAGCGAGTGACTTGGGAAGGTGACATGAACTTGGCCGCATCCATGAGTCCGGATGGTAAATCATTGGTGATGGTCAGCCGGGTTCAAGGGCAATATCGCATTGCTCGGCAAGACCTGGAATCAGGAGCCGTGTACGTGTTGTCACAGGCCTCATCTGATAAGTCTCCGAGTATCGCACCAAACGGTAGCATGATTATTTACAGTACCGTTTATCAAGGAAGACAAGGTCTTGCATTGGTTTCTGCTGATGGCAGATTTAAGGCAAACCTTCCTTCGACCACGGGTGAGGTGCGAGCGCCTGCCTGGTCACCATTCCTGAACTAACCCTCACATTAAAATATTCAAGGAAAAAAGATGCAAATCAATAATCTGCTGAAAAGCCTCATGATCGCTCTGCCTATGTTTACGCTGGCTGCTTGCAGCAGCACTGAAGATTCAGGTGCTGGCGTTCAAGAGCAAGGCGTCGAAACCCTGAACGGTGGCGATCAAGGTCTGTCTGCCGATGAGCAAATGCGTCAGAAGTACGAAGCTCTGCGCCAAGACAACACCATCTATTTTGGTTTTGACCAAGATGCTATCGATGGCCAATACACAGAGCTGTTGCAAGCCCATGCCAACTTCCTGCGTGAGCACAACAACATCAAGGTATTGGTAGAAGGCCACACTGACGCGCGCGGCACACCAGAGTACAACATTGCCCTGGGTGAACGTCGTGCCAAGGCCGTTGCCAAATACCTGCAAAATCTGGGTGTTGATGCGACCCAATTGTCAGTTGTGAGCTACGGTGAAGAAAAGCCTGCTGATGCCAGCCATTCAGAAGACGCTTTCTCCAAGAACCGTCGCGCTGTTCTGGTTTACTAAGGTCTAACGGTTGATGAATACCGTATCGATGAAAGCGGCCATTTTGATGGCCGCTCTTTTTTCCGTTGGTTTCCCGACCTTGCTGCATGCCGATGAGTTGTCGGTAGAGGAGCGGCTGGCGAAACTGGAACGATTGGATAACTCTCGGAACCTGGTCCAGGTCGAGATGCAACAGCAGCTCGATGCTTTAAGCGATGAGGTGCGTCAGTTGCGAGGCAGTCTGGAAGAGGCTAATTACAAGCTGCAGCAAGCGACTGAGCGACAGAAAGGGCTGTATCAGGAGCTCGATAAGCTCAAGGCGAGTCCAAGCCCTGCCGGAGTGTCTGCCGGTGCTACGGCTGCGGCAAGCGCTGGAGCAAGTTCTGATGGTGCACAGGCTACGGGTACGCCGATTGTTGGCCAAACCACTCCTGCCGCCAAAGCAGCTAGTGCTGAAGAGACGCAAGCCTATGATGCGGCTGTCAGCTTGGTAATGAAAGATAAGAACTTTGCCAAAGCGGTGCCCGCATTTGAGGGGTTCATCCAGAAGTATCCGCAGTCTGGTTATGTGCCCAATGCTCATTACTGGTTGGGGCAGTTGTTGTACAACCAAGGTGACAAGGATAATGCCAAGGCGAACTTCCTGATTGTTGCGCAAAAATTCAAGGATTCTCCCAAGCGAGCTGACGCTATTTTGAAGCTCGGGATGATTACCTTGAGTGAAGGTGACAAGGAGAAAGCCGACAAATTCTTCCAATTGGTTGTTAAACAGTATCCTGATACGCCATCTGCCCAGTTGGCGCAAAAAGCACTCAATGCCAAGTAGCTTGCAGGCTGAATAGTGTGAAACATTCAGTCATTGGATGAAGGCTGACCAAACGGACGAAAATATGAAATTTTCTGTTGCGTCAGTCATCTAAATCCGTAATATAGGCCGCCGTTGGCGACCGGAAGCAGCAGCTACCGGCGATGACAAAAAGAGTGGGTCGTTAGCTCAGTCGGTAGAGCAGTTGACTTTTAATCAATTGGTCGCAGGTTCGAATCCCGCACGACCCACCAGATATTCCCAGGTCGCTTAGCTCAGCAGGGAGAGCCCCTCCCTTACAAGGAGGGGGTCA
>JBBRVG010000099.1:0-11137 GCA_038247115.1 Enterobacterales bacterium
AATAGTCGCGGCCCGGGCATCTTCGTAGTGATGTTTCTCATGTTCGATAGCCGAGCGCTCGCTGTTGCTCAGTACAAAATCTGTTGTAGGGGTGGCCGAGCTGCCACATGGGCTCGCTTTCCCTGATGTTGAGTGACACTGACAATGCTGAGTCATAATTAGCGGTCCACATCCGACATGACAAAATCGATACTGCCCAGATACACAATCAAGTCCGAGACCATACTGCCGCGGATCACCGACGGGATCTGCTGCAAATGTGCGAAACTGGGCGTCCGGATCCGGGTCCGGTAGCTCATGGTGCTACCGTCACTGGTAAGGTAATAGCTGTTGACACCCTTGGTAGCTTCAATCATCTGGAATGACTCGGCGGCCGGCATCACTGGGCCCCAGGAAACCTGGAGGAAGTGATTGATCAGGGTATCAATGTGCTGCAGGGTCCGCTCTTTGGGCGGCGGCGTGGTCAAGGGGTGATCCGCCTTGAATGGACCTTCTGGCATGTTATTCATGCACTGCTCTATGATGCGCAGGCTTTGGCGGATCTCTTCAACCCGAACCATGGCTCTGTCATAGGCGTCGCCGTTGACCCCCACAGGAACATCAAACTCGAAATTTTCATAACCGGAATAGGGGCGCCATTTTCGTAAATCGAAATTCAGGCCAGTCGCTCGTAATCCAGCACCGGTGACGCCCCAATTCAAGGCCTCAGCTGTGGTATAAGCCGCCACGCCGATAGTCCGCCCCTTGAGAATGCTATTGAGCAGGGCGGCTTTGACATACTCATTCAAGCGCTTGGGTAGCCAGTCGAGCAGATTGTCTTTGACCAGCTTCTGCCAGCCTTTCGGCAAATCATGGGCCACCCCACCGATACGGAACCAGGCCGGATGCATCCGCGCCCCGGTAATGGCCTCGATGATGGTGTAGATTTTCTGACGATCGGTGAAGGCGAAGAACACAGGTGTCATGGCACCGACGTCCTGGATATAGGTTCCTAGAAACAGCAAGTGACTGTTGATGCGGAATATTTCCGCCAGCATGACCCGGATAAATTTGACCCGATCCGGCACCTCGATCCCGGCCAGCTTTTCGACCGACAGGACATAGGGCAGATTGTTCATGACCCCGCCCAGATACTCCACCCGATCGGTAAAGGGGATGTAGCTGTGCCAGGACTGGCGCTCGCCCATCTTTTCCGCACCCCGGTGGTGATAACCGATGTCGGGTACGCAATCGAGAACCTCTTCACCGTCCAATTGCAACACAATCCGAAATGCACCGTGTGCCGAAGGGTGGTTGGGTCCCAGGTTGAGGAACATATAATCTTCATGCTCACTGCTGCGGCGCATCCCCCACTCTTCGGGTTTGAAGCGCAGCGCTTCCTGCTCCATATCCTGCTTGGCGATATCCAGCATAAAGGGATCAAATTCGGTCGCCCGGGCCGGGTAATCCTTGCGCAGTGGATGTCCTTGCCAGCTTTTGGGCATCATGATCCGTGTCAGATGGGGATGACCATCAAAATGGATACCCAATAGATCCCAGACTTCCCGCTCATACCAGTTGGCATTGGCAAAAATATCGGTCGCGGTAGGCATCTTCAGATCATGCTCTTGTAGCGGCACCTTGAGCATCACATCACTGTTTCGATCAATGGATAACAGGTGATAGACGACTGTGTAGTCAGCCGGAGGCAAGCCGTCACGGTGAGTGCGCAGACGTTCGTCTATCCCGTGCAGGTCATAGAGCATGACGAAAGGCCGGGGCAGCGTGTGCAGAAAGCGTAACACTTCGATGATCTTGTCCCGCGGCACCCACACCACCGGGATCCCGGTGCGTGTCGGTTGAACGACAAAGCTCTCGCTGCCAAAACGAGCTTGCAGCTCGATGACCACTTCACTATCGATGTGATCGCTTGGCTGCCAGGATTGCATGCTGGCGTTAACAGGAAATTGGTTGCTCAGTTTCATCGCAGCGTCCTAAATCTCATCCGGAGTACGCAGGGTCGTCACGGCAATACGCTCGCCCCGTTTACGCTCACGTTCAGAATCCATCTGCGGTCGGTAGATCCCCTGATCCCCCACCACCCAGGACAAGGGGCGTCGCTCCTTGCCAATCGAGTCTTGCAATAGCATCAAGGCTTGCAAGAAGGCTTCCGGACGTGGCGGACAACCCGGGATATACACGTCCACCGGCAGAAACTTGTCGACCCCCTGCACCACAGAATAGATATCGTACATGCCGCCGGAGTTGGCGCAGGCTCCCATGGAGATGACCCATTTGGGCTCCAGCATCTGTTCATACAGCCGCTGGATCACCGGAGCCATCTTGATAAAAGGGGTACCGGCTATCACCATAAAATCGGCTTGGCGGGGTGATGCCCGGATAACTTCGGCACCAAAACGCGCCACATCATGGGGCGCGGTGAAGGCGGTCGTCATCTCGACGTAACAGCAGGAAATACCGAAGTTATAGGGCCATAGCGAATTTTTGCGACCCCAGTTGACGGCATCGTGTAATACATCCTCGACACGCCCCATCAGGATGCCGCGCTCGGCCTGTGCCGCTAACGGATCCTCCACGGTTCTGGGTTGTTCCAGGGGATAGCGATCGTGCTGGCCATCCGGATCAATTCGGGTAAGTGAATACTTCATAGGATGACCTCAGGCCGATGGCGGTTGTGATTTGTCAGCCGCAGTGGTGCGCAGTGCACGGGATGGCGCCCATTCCAGAGCGCCGATACGCCACAGGTAAATCAGCCCCACCAGCAGCAAAATAATAAAAATGGCAGCCTCTATGAATCCAACCCAGCCACTTTCCCGCACGGAAACCGACCAGGCAAACAGGTAGAGAGCCTCGACATCGAAAATAACGAAAAACATGGCCACCAGATAAAACTTGGCGGAGAAACGCAGACGAGCAGTACCAACAGAGTCCACGCCGGATTCGAACGGTTTATTTTTGGCGCGTCCGAATGCTTTACCACCCAGCAACGCCGCCAAGCCGATCATGACCAGACAAATCGTGATGCCGGCCAACATATAAACGCCAAATGCCCAGTGCTGAGCAACGACCGCTGTTGACATAGCGCTTCCTTAACCCTTGAGAATCAGACAAAAATAAAGGAGATGAGCCAACCAAGTAACGCCTCTATCTCCGCCCGGTCACTATAAGTGACTAAACTTGTATTTTTTGTGAGTGTTTTCTCGAATTGTAATTTTTGAGTTAAATTCGAGTTAATTTAACTGGGAAATCTGGGTACCCTGTGCTAGCGCATTTTTTAACCAGCAGTGGATATGACAAGGTTTATGATCCCCAATACAACATCATTGTGTTACTGCTGGTTAAAAGAGTAGAAGTAATAACAGACTGTTTTTGAGACATTGCCGGATAAAAGGAGAACCGATGAGCAAATTCTATGAATTTCAACTCGCTAAACTCGATGGGACCTTATTGGACAGCGCAGAATTGCGCGGCAAGGTGGTGTTGATCGTGAATGTTGCCAGCCAGTGTGGCTTCACTAAACAGTATGCGGGTCTGGAAACCTTATATCGTCGTTATGCCGACCGGTTGCTCATTTTGGGATTTCCGTGCAATCAATTCGGCAGCCAGGAGCCGGGCTCGGTCGAGGAAATAAGCGCCTTTTGTACCCTGAATTATGATGTCACCTTTCCCATCATGGCCAAATGTGACGTCAATGGCGCGAGCGCCCATCCGATCTATCAATGGTTGAAGCAGCAGAAGCCGGGACTTCTGGGCATAGAAGCCATTAAATGGAACTTCACAAAATTCCTGCTGGATAAAGAGGGTCAGGTGTTCGGCCGTTATGCACCGCAAACGGCTCCGGAAGCCTTGGTCGCTGATATTGAGGCGTTATTGAGTCGCTAGAGGCACGCTGAGGGGCGTCTCTCAGTGGACAGGATGCAGCCCGAAGCCATCGAAGGGATCGCGCACATAGCGCACTTCCACTTCTTTGACTTTGGGCCATAACAGGTGCTCCTTCGCATTGACGAGCGGATACCGATAGCTCTGCTGGCCAATGTGGCCCTCGACACTTGCTGCAAGCTCGCCCACGACAGAAATAGACCGCCCCTTGGCATAGAGCTCAGGATCCAGCAAGCCGTGAACACGAATGATGAACCGACCGGGGGAGTCTTCTTGCTGTACCGGCTGGCCATTCGCCTTCAAGGGCAAGTAGACCACTTCGATGTCGCTGTTGGCTGCCTGCACCCGGGTCTGGACAATCAGACCACTCCAGCGCACCGGTTTGCCCAGATAGGCGGCTGGTTCAGCCAACGCTTGCGGATAAGCGATCAGTGCAGATTCCGGTTGATAGGCTAACTTCGCCGGCACCGATGAGCAGGCCGAGACCAGGAGAGCAGCCAAGACGACTAGCGCAACAGGACTCGGAATAGCACGAACAACATGACTGGCAACAAAAAATGGCATGGTTGAGAACCCGTAAGCCGCCCACATCAGGCGTAGAGATCGACGCGCAGCATCTGTTGTAGCTGCTCGCGTTTTTCCTGGCGGGACACACTCTGGTACGCAAAGGTAGCCTTCCCTTGCCAACCGGAGGGCTGATCGTAACTCAAGCGCTCGGCGGCCTGCTCGGCACCCTCGTCGAGTCGCACTATACCTGCAGCTTTCGAGTCTTGGCGGCGAGCGCCTTGCTCGCTCAGCTCTTCAACCTGTTGCCGACGCGCCGGAGCAACAGCAGTCCGGCCGACCGAAGTCAGCTGCTGTAAGCTTGTATCCAGCGCACCAATACTCATCGACAACTCCTGCCTACTGTTCTTAAGGCACCCGGGTATTACACCTAATTATTCACGACCCGGCAATTTTTTCCAGGTTACTTTATCGCGAAGATAGACGGGGGTCGCCAACTCAGGCGCACACCCCTTGCCCTCCTGCCATGCGGCGACGGCCAAGGGCAGCATATCTCGGGCATCGGGTAGATGTTCCGAGTCCAGGGCAAGCTGCTCTGGTACGGCATCCAGTAGCTGCGGATAGGCCGTAAAGCCAGTACCACAGGCCCACCAGGTACCCGCCGCCGCATGATCCAGCAGCACCTTGATTTTCTGCTGCGCCACTTCCGGAGCCAAGACCTCTTCGTCGCACAATGGCGTCATCACCCCATCTTGTTCGACATAGGCACCAAAATAGACCTCATTCATGCGCGCGTCGATGGCACAGACGACATGGCGAGCCTGCTGTCTACGCCAACTGCCCTGCGCCAGAGCAGCCAGATTGGAGATCCCGAGCAAGGGGCGTTGTGCGCCAAATGCCAAGCCTTGCGCCACGCCGATCCCGATCCGCACGCCGGTAAAGGATCCAGGCCCCTGGCCAAAGGCGATGGCATCCAGCGCCGTCAGTTCTAATCCGGCATCTTGCAGCAAGGTCTGACACATGGGCAGTATCTTGCGCGTATGGGCCTGTGGGGCCAACTCGTACTGAAAACTGACCTGTTCATTATGTAACAAAGCGGCTGAACAGGCTTCGGTCGCGGTATCCAATACCAGAATGTTGGTCATATGATTGATTCTCTATCGATAGCAGCATCAGGGCTGCTCGTGGAGCCACTCTCTGCGGTGTTGCCATGGAGCCAGAAGCGATTGATCGCTGCCAGATCCCGACAACGCGGCATGGGAGGAAGACTTTGCAAAAATGTCGCCCCATAGGGACGATTGACCAGACGAGGGTCGCACAGCACCAGAACGCCTCGATCCTGAAAATCACGGATCAAACGTCCGACGCCTTGCTTCAAGGTGATGACGGCATCAGGAAGTTGTAACTGGGTGAAGGGATCACCTCCCTGCAAGCGACAATCTTCCATCCGCGCCTTCAACAAGGGTTCATCCGGCGCGGTGAAGGGCAGTTTGTCGATGATCACGCACGACAGCGCGGCCCCGCGCACATCCACCCCTTCCCAGAACGAGGCCGTCGCTACCAGGATAGCCCGGCCGTTATCCACAAACTGGGTCAATAGCCGTTGCTTGTTGTCCTCCCCTTGCAGCAGCACCAGGCGGCCAACATCACGGCGCAGCACCTCGGCAATCTGCCGCATACTCTGATAACTGGTACAGAGGAAAAACACACCGCCAGGCACCTTGTTAATCACCGGCGTCAGCAATTGCGCCAGCTCGGTAGCACGACGGGCGAAGCCGGTATCCGGCAAGCCGCGAGGAACACAAAGCAACGATTGCTCGGCATAGGCAAAGGGACTGTCCAGTACCAGTTGCCGCGCCTGAGCGATCCCTAGTTGCTGACTGAAATGACCAAACTCATGGCCCACCGTCAAGGTGGCCGAGGTGAACACCCAGCTGCAACCGGCGCGCATCACTTCACTATTGAAGCGGTCGGCAATCGACAATGGCGTCACATTGAAAGAAAAATGGATGCGAGTGGTATCAAACCAGTAGGCCGCACCGGGTTGTTCGGTTTGCAGCAGCCGTTCGAGTTTGCCCTGATATTCCACCAAACGCTCGAAACAGTGATCGAGCCGCTCTCCCCGCCCTAATGCCAATTTAAGGACATCGTAACAGAGACGTAATGCATCCTTGAGGCGCTGCAAGGTTCGATCAAACAGCGGATTGCCGACCCAATCCCGCACATTACCCCGTGATGGCTCGATACCGAAGGCCAATCGCTGTTCACGGCATGCCAGCTCCAGAGCATCGGCCGAGCGCGCCAACTGGGCCATGTCAGCGGCTTCAGCGCGCTGAGCCAACAGGATTTCATGCGCCACGTCCAGCAGCTGGCGACTGGATAAGCTTTCACCGAAATAGCCACTGGCGATATCCGGTAATTGATGGGCCTCATCGAAAATATAAACGTCGGCATCAGGGATCAGCTCGGCAAAGCCGGTGTCCTTGACCACCATATCCGCAAAAAACAGGTGATGATTGATCACCACTAACTGGGCATCCATGGCCTTGCGACGAGCTCGAACTAAATAGCAGTCGTCATAGCGCGGACATTCACGGCCCAGGCAGTTGTCATTGGTGCTGGTGACATGGGGCAGTATGGGCGCCTGCTCCAGCAATTCGGGGATCTCGGCGACATCCCCGCTGATGGCATTGATCGAGTACGTTTTGACCCGCACCAGATCGGCCAATACTTCTGCCTCTTGCAGATGGGAGGTAGCCAGCAGCTGATCCAGGCGGTGCAAGCACAGATAGTTGGCTCGCCCCTTCAGCAGCGCGACGGGGTGGGTATAGTCCATGGCCGCCAGCAAGGTTGGCAGATCGCGGTTATACAACTGTTCTTGCAGCGCTTTGGAGCCGGTGCTGATGATCACCCGTTTGCCTGAAGCCAGTGCCGGAACCAGGTAGGCGAACGTCTTGCCGGTCCCTGTCCCTGCTTCCACCATCAATTGGCCGGCCCCGGTAATGGTCTCTGCCACCGCCTCCGCCATCAAACGTTGCGATGTCCGGGGCGCAAATCCGGAAAGCGTCCGCGCAAGCAAGCCATCGGCAGCAAAATAGTCGGAGACAGTCGAGTGATGACCCACAGTGTTATCCAGCGAGAAACGAGGCGGGGATTATAGGAAAAAGTCTGGATAAGACGAAGCGAAATACCGGCGCGGATCAGACAAAGAGATCAACATGTTCATTTCCAGTTCCCGGAGGGGCGTCACTGGCTGAACTTTCCAGGTTATCTGCGTCTTCATCGACTTCATCCTCTGCGGGTGGTTTGTGATGGCGGGGATGATATTCATCCTGCGGCGAGTGTTCCGCCGGATCTTTGTGGATTTCGGTCTTGGGTGTCACCGGCTCTTTTTGAATGGCGGCAACATCGCGATGAAATTCACCCGATCCGGGCGCTAAGGGGGGCCGAGGAAGGATACTAAACAGCAAATCTTGATTAGCCATACAGCCTCCTTAAGAGTGCGCCGGAAAAACGGCACTGAGGGCATACTTCTATTATCGGCTGGAACTATCCGTACTGGAGTCATTAATGCGATACATGATACCTTTTCTCGCTCTCTTCCAGACCGACTCGCCTCCAGAGCAACACTCATCCGGCATCACGACCTAGACAGACCTGTAGGTATTTCATGAACGAATTCGCGACCTGTTCCTGGTTACTCTTTGCTTCGTCGTTAATCACTCTGGTTCTGAGCATCTCGGCAGCCCGTCAACATCGAAATCCGGTCGCCTACTGGTTCAGCTGGCTGATGCTGGCCGTCAGTTTTTATAGTTTTGGCTACGGCATGGAATTGGCCTCCGCCACCCTGGCAACAGTCAAATACTGGCTCCGGGTGCAATATCTTGGCATTGCTTTCATACCGGCGCTCATCATGGCGACCGCTCTGAGTTATCGACAGCATCGGCACCCGCCCCTGGTTCTGCTTATCGTATTGCTGGGTATTTCTGCGCTGACCCTGGCCCTGCACTTCAGTAATGATCTCCATCAACTGTTCTATGCCCACATGGCCATCACACATCATCTGGACATGACCATCACCCAGCTCGGTTTTGGCCCCTGGTATTATGTGCATGTGGTGTACCTGAATTTGGCATTACTGCTCAGCAGCCTGATCTTCTTCCGGAGTTGGCATACCGCCCCCGATTATTATCGCCGCCAGGCTGGTGTGATTCTGCTGGGATCCTTGACCCCCTGGCTCAGCTACCTCATCTACCTATCTGGCGCGGCCCCCATGGGTATTGATCTGAGCCCGTTTGGCTTTGTGATCACGGGCCCGCTCTACGCTTACGGACTATTTCGCTACAGCTTCGTCGATCTGACGCCGATCGCACGGGAGCAGGTATTCGATGACATCTCGGACGTGGTTCTGGTGCTGGATATCTACCATCGTCTGGTGGACTTCAACCGCATGGCCCGGCAACTATTTCCAGATCTCTCCACACAAAGTTACGGTGACTCTCTGCAGCAGTTGCATGTAGATCTTGCGTCACTGACCCGCTCTCTGAGCGTGCAGGAATCACAGACTCTCGCCATGGCGGGTCGTTGGTTTGAAATACAGCGTCATGACGTGCTCGGCAACCAGCAACGCTGCGTCGGCTATGCCCTGATCTTGCGCGATATCACCGACCGCCAGCGACTGCTGACCCAACTACAAATTCAGGCGGAATATGATGGTCTGACCCAGATCTACAATCGCCGGATGATACTGGAGCAGTTGGAGCAATCCATGGCACAGCTCCGGCACGCCGCAGACACTCTGAGTGTCGCCATGTTCGATATCGACCATTTCAAACAGCTCAATGATAGCCAGGGCCACCAAGCTGGCGACCAGCTACTGCGTGATCTCTGCGCCTTCATCCGCCAGCAGTTGGGCAGCGAGGATCATTTTGGTCGCTACGGAGGCGATGAGTTCTTGCTGATATTCCGCGACCGGACACTACAAGAAACCCACCAGTTGATGGCGCGGATCCATCAAGGTGTCGGTCAAGCGCTCGGTACCGGGCTGAGTATCGGTATTGCAGGCTTTCAGACTGGCGATTCGTCGCAGCAACTGATCCACCGAGCGGACTCCGCTCTCTATCAAGCCAAGCGAGCGGGGCGAAATCGGATTGCGCTCTGCGCCGATGGCTCGCTGGAGCAACGAGTATTCCACCCGTGATTCAGGATGAAGCCATGCTCCCCCCTAGGAGTATGAATAGTATTATTCACTGTGATTGAAGGGGAAGTCAGTTTATTTGCAGAGCAATCTTCATATATACCCGTAGTGATGTTGTCATATTTAAAACATCCCACAGATCAAGCTGCAAACAATCCGATAGCCGTTGCACTCTCCTCTTGCAATTTTTAACAGGGTCGGTATGTTGAAGCTCCAGCCGAACAAGGAAACTGGATCGCCGTTATGATTCGTCAACTTCTGAACACTATTCATCACCATCACCACCATCATCCGGAATAGTCTTTCAGGAGGGTGACTGCTGGAAGACACTGACAAGGTGAACTTCCACAAAGCAGCGGCCCAGAGCACAGTTGCAAAACCCTCGGAAGGTCACCACCTCCGAGGGTTTTTTGTTTTAAGAAGGAAAGGAATACATGGAAACCAAACGTCTACGCATTGCCATGCAAAAGTCCGGTCGTCTGAGTCAGGACTCCCAAGCTCTATTCAAGAGTTGTGGTCTGAAGATCAATCTGCGCGAAGATCGCCTGATTGCCCACGTTGAAAATATGCCGATCGATATTCTGCGCGTCCGTGACGACGATATTCCTGGCCTGGTGATGGATGGCGTCGTGGATCTGGGCATCGTCGGCGAGAACGTCCTCGAAGAGACCATGCTGGAGCGTCAGGCGCTGGGGCTGCCCGTTGGCTACAAAGAGCTCAAGCGTCTGGATTATGGCGACTGCCGCCTGTCTTTGGCGATCCCCCACGAGCAAGTGTGGGATGGTCCGGCAAGCCTGGCAGGCGCTCGTATCGCCACCACCTACCCTAACTTACTCAAGCGATTTTTTGATGAACAGGGGATCAAATTCAAGCCCGTCATGCTCACCGGCTCGGTAGAGGTTGCACCTCGTGCCGGTCTGGCCGACGCCATCTGCGATCTGGTCAGCTCCGGTGCCACCCTCGAAGCCAATGGCTTGAAAGAAGTTCAGGTGATCTATCGCTCCAAGGCCACCCTGATCCAGGCAGCTGAGCCACTGGAAGCTCAGAAGCAAGCCGTGATCGACAAGCTGATGCCGCGTCTGCAAGGCATGCTGCAAGCCCGTGAAAGTAAATACATCATGCTGCACGCGCCGAAGGACAAACTGGCTGAAATCAGCGCTCTGCTGCCGGGCGCCGAAAACCCCACCATCATGAATCTGGCCGGTGATACCAATCATGTTGCCCTGCATGTGGTTTCCAGCGAAACCTTGTTCTGGGAAACCATGGAGAAGATCAAGGCCCTCGGTGCCAGCTCCATTCTGGTACTGCCGATTGAAAAGATGATGGAATAAGGGGCTGTTTGATGCGTACTGTAAACTGGAATGATCTGAACCCGGCCGAACGGCGTCAGTTGCTGACACGTCCGGCCATGAGTGGCGCCGATGATATCAGCAGCACCGTCAGCGATATCATCTGTCGTATTCGTTGTGAAGGCGATAAGGCACTCAAAGAGTACACGGCCGCGTTCGACCGCGTTGTCGATGGCAACATACTGCTCAGTACCGCGGCCATTACCGA
>JBBRVG010000100.1:0-10709 GCA_038247115.1 Enterobacterales bacterium
AAAATATGGTGGCACTGGACTGGGTCTGGCCATATCCCGGACCCTGGCGGAAATGATGCAGGGCGAAGTCGGTGTCAACAGCCATCTGGGTAGCGGCAGCACCTTCTGGTTTACCGCCCTGCTGCAACCGGCGACCGCGGAACAGCTCTCGAACAGCCTGCAACCGAGTCTCGACTTGCGCGGCACCTGTGCTTTGGTCGTCGATGACAACCCCAAAACGGCCGAGGCTATTGCCCACATGCTGACCGCCATGCGCTTTGTTGTCTCCATCGCCACCGATAGCCCGGCCGCGCTGGGGCTGATCCGTCAGAGCATGACTTCGACCCCGATCCAGCTGGTATTTGTGGATGACAGCATGCCACAGATAAGTGGGCAGCAAATGGCGCAGCAACTGGCCGACATGGCCCTGGCGGCGCCCCCCGCCGTGGTGGTGTTGCACAGCGGCGAATACACGGCTCAACTCGATGAGCACAGTAGCACCGCCATCTCGGCCCATTTGGCCAAACCGGTCACACCGTCGTTACTGTTCGACACCGCCATGCGCTTGCGCGCCGGAGCTGAGGGCTTCTCATCCGAACGAGGAAATCCTGGCCGACGTCACGCTGCGGGTACCGAAGAGACGCTGAGCACACGGCAAGGCGCCCGTCTACTGCTGGTTGAGGACAATGAACTCAACCAGGAAGTAGCTTGCGAGTTGCTCACTGGCGCCGGTTTCCAGGTCGAGATTGCCGACAATGGCCAGGAAGCACTGGATCGTCTGCAGCAGAGCTCTTTCGATCTGGTGCTGATGGATATGCAAATGCCGGTCATGGATGGAGTGACGGCAACCCGAGCCATACGCAAGAATCCGCTGTGGGCCCAACTGCCGGTAGTGGCCATGACAGCCAACGCTATGGAGCAGGACCGGCAGCAATGTCTGGCCGCAGGCATGAACGACTTTGTTAGCAAACCCATAGAGCCCGATCAGCTCTGGCAGGCATTGCTACGCTGGATCCCGCCACGGCAGAGCCCTGTAGTGAATCGAAATGCAGGGAATCGAAAGTCACCATCCGGTAAAGCCTATGTGGATAATGCCTCCAGAACGGCGATACCACTGCCGACACTGGATGGCTTGGATACCGAGCTGGGCCTGCGTCGGGTCATGGGCAATCAGCAGCTCTATCTCAATCTGTTGCGCAAGTTCGCGAGCAGCCAGCATGATGCGGTGGACCAGATCCGCCACGCACTGCAGGTCCATGATCTCGCGCTGGCCGAGCGGTTGGCCCATACGCTCAAGGGCGTCGCAGGCAACATAGGAGCCTGTGGATTACAAACACAGGCCGCGACACTGGAGCAGGCCATTCGAGAACGAGTCGACACCAGCCAACCGTTGAAGGATCTGGAGCCAGCATTAGTGCGCCTGTGCCATCAATTGGCGCAAGCCCTGGAGACCAATCCCTCTGAGCAAAAAGAGAGCGACGGCATCACCACCGATATCCACCCGATCCTCGACCGGCTGGCACAACTGCTGGGTGAAGACGATTCCGAAGCTCTTGACGTACTGGATGAACAGCAGTCACAACTGCGGCAAAGTTCCCCCGAACGGCTGCGTCAGTTGGATGAAGCAATCCGCAATTTCGAATTTGAACAAGCCCTGAAAATAGTTGCCGACTGGCAAAAGGATGCATGATCATGATGACGAATGAGGCGCTGCCGCTGGAAAAACCTACCATTCTGGTCGTGGATGACACCCCGGAAAACCTGAGCATGATGAGTTTCCTACTCAAGGATCTCTACAAGGTCAAGGTGGCCAATCAGGGCCAAAAGGCTCTACGTATCGCGGCTAGTGAACCACGACCGGACTTGATACTGCTGGATATCATGATGCCGGAGATGGATGGCTACGAAGTCTGTCGCCAACTGCAGCGGGATCCACAGACTCGCACTATTCCCATCATCTTCCTGACGGCCAAAGCCAGTATCGAGGATGAGGAATTAGGCCTGGAACTGGGCGCCGTCGACTACATCACCAAACCCATAAGCCCGCCTGTGGTCATGGCGCGAGTGAAGACGCATCTGAGCTTGAAAGCCAGTGCCGACTTTCTACGCAGCAAGAGCGACTATCTGGAGCAGGAAGTTGCCAGGCGAACCCGGGAAATTTCGGCGATCCAGGATGTCACCATACTGGCTATGGCCTCACTGGCCGAAACTCGGGATAACGAGACCGGCAACCATATCCGCCGTACCCAGCACTACGTCAAGGCACTGGCCGAAGCATTGCGGCAGCACCCTCATTTTGCAGCCCGGCTGGATGATTACACCATCGCCATGCTGTTCAAATCAGCACCACTACATGACATCGGCAAGGTCGGCATTCCGGATCGGATCCTGCTCAAACCCGGTCGTTATGAGCCCGAAGAGTTCACTATCATGCAACGCCACCCGACGCTAGGCTTGCAGGCCATCGAACATGCCGAGCAATCCCTCGGCATGTCAGTCGAATTTCTGCAGATGGCTAAGGAAATAGCCTACGGCCACCACGAGAAATGGGATGGCTCGGGCTATCCGCAAGGATTGGTCGGCGAAGCCATCCCGCTGTCGGCGCGCTTGATGGCGTTAGCCGATGTCTACGATGCCCTCATCAGCCGCCGGGTGTACAAAGAAGGGATGTCTCATGCCAAAGCTGCCGAGATCATCTCGCAAGGACGCGGAAGCCATTTTGATCCCGACGTAGTCGATGCTTTTTTCCAGATCGAGCAGACCTTTATCGCTATCGCCCAGCGTTACATCGACACGGATCAGGAGTTGCAGGCCAAGGCGGAGCAACAATAACCGGCTACAGCAGAATCGTATTCGGTCAAAAACAACAGCCCCGGCATGGGGCTGTTTTGTTTCCCACTGTCAGCTCACAAACTGGCAGCGAATGCCTCCATCTGTGCTAACTCGCGCGTGAGCTGGCTGGAGAGCACCGGGAAACGGCGATAGGTCTTGGGGTCGGCACTGTCGGCCTCGATATGGAAGCTGACCGCGATACGCTCCCGCTTCCATTGATTGCGGCAATAGAGGCCATAGTAGCGGCGGATCCAGGCCACCAACTGGGCCATATCGTACTGGGCGGCAAATTCACCCCGCAGCAACTGCTGCAACACCCCCTTCGGCGTCAGGTGTTGGGTCTGACTCAGGCGGCGAATGGCATCCAGCACCGGAAACGGCATCAGATCTGCCTCATCCGTCTGCTCGACAGGGCGCAGCTCGGCGGTCGGCGCCTGGTGAACAATGGCCTGCATCGCGGACAAAATCAGCCGAGACATCCCAAGCTCAGCACTATCTTGCAAAGGGATCCCTTGCTCCAGAATGTAGCGGTTGATCTGCAGCACCCGTGACTTGCTAATGCCGCCGATAGGCGAAAGAACGCCGGACGTATCGCCATCCATGGTACAGTAACCGACGCTGGCCTCGGAGAGATTCGAGGTGGCGATCAGCAACTTGTTACCCCGGTTGGCCAACAGCCAGATCCCCGGCGCCCGCACCCGGGCCTGGATATTTTGCAGCGCCAGATCGTCGCGTTGCCAGTTGAGCGGATCCTCGGGCGTCAGGCCATTGGCCAGACCCAGATACCCGCTGACCAGCTCAGCAATCGACCAGGCATGATGGGTCGCCCCCAGCTCGGCAGCCAAACCGGCCGCCGCATTATAGGTGACAGAGCCACTGTATTCAGAGCCCTGATACAGGGTGGTCAATACCAGCGGCATCACCTGCTCGCGCAGCCAGCAGATGGGATCTTGGTCACCAGGCGCCGCCGGTTTTAACCGCCCTTTGGCCAGCTCAGCCCGATAGGCGCCCTCACCCAGGGTCGCATAGGCCTGTATCTGGGCCATATACACCAGAGCCCCGCACAGGGCTGAGTCCGCACCACCGGAGAGGCTTAGCGCATAGCCGCCAGTGTAGGTCTTGCGCTGCCAGTCCCAGAGTCCCAACGCCACCGCACGGCAAGCTTCGGCGTGCTCATCTTCTGCCGCCAGAGCGCAGGCAGGCGACAGTGGCCTATGGTAGGGCTCATCAGCCCAGATAAAGTCCACTTCGGCAATACCAGTTGCCGAGTCGGGCACCAAAGACTGACTATTGATCAGGCGCTGGGCACGGTTGACCTGCAGATCGACGGTGGCACTGTAGACCTTGAGCGGTGCAAAGCTCAGCCGCTCCCCCACCAGCACCAAGTCACCATTGCTGGCAATCATGGCATCGCCATCATAGACGGCTCGTCCGGCCTCGCAGCCCAGCAGATTGGTATAGGCATAAACGGCGCCATAGGCTCGCGAGCCTTCACGAACAAACTGGCTGCGCTGTTGCTGCTTGCCAAGCGCGAAGTGGCTGGCTGAGGGGTTGAGGATCACATCGACACGACGCTCGAACAGAGAACGACCGGGCCGCGAGGCGACCCAGGAGTCCTCGCAGATCTCGAAGCCGATGCGCACGCCACTGATATCAAACACCAGATCACCCACTGGAACCGTCTGGCCGGCCAGAGTCATGGTGCTGACCAGACCAGCAGGCCATGGCGTGAACCAGCGCGGTTCGTAATGGATACCACTGCGTGCCAGATGTTGCTTGCACACGACGCCATGCAGCTTGTCCCGCGACAATAGCGCCACGCCATTGAACACCTGTCCCCCGGCGACATGCAGCGGAAAACCGACCGCCACCAGCAGATGCTCGGGTAAGGATCCGGCCAGCGCCATCAGCTCGCCCGGCAGACCATCGAGCCAGTCGGCGACAAAAAACATATCTTCACAGCCATAGCCGGTCAGGGAGAGCTCCGGCAGCAGCAGCACATCCGCTTGCGCCTGTTCAGCCTGCTGCACCGCCTGGCGGATCAGCGCCAGATTGCCATCCAGGTCCAGCGGCGTGGTATTGATACAGGCCGTAGCCAGAGTCAGGGTTTGACGCATGAAACTTCTGCTCCTATCACACCAAGCCATGACTCCGGCATCAGAGAGCCATTTCACATGACTTGGCTGAGAACCTGATGGCGAACACTCGCTTCCACCGCGAATGCCTCCATCAATGAATTTAAGTAAGCCCGATCCCGACACAGGATCTTGCCCGGACTATCCGATATCTTGGCCACGGATTGGCTACCCACCCGGACCAGTTTCATCACCATATTCAAGGGTTGATTCACACCAAAATCGGCCATCAGCCAGGTCCCGATACCAAAGCTGGTGTTGACCCGACCCATAAAGTGACGATACAGGGCTACGGCCCGTGAAAAATCCAGGCCATCGGAAAAAACCAATGTCTTGTCGGCTGGATCTATCTTCAGCTCTTCCAACCGGGCCAGCAACTTCTCCCCCCACAAGATGGGGTCCCCACTGTCCTGGCGGAAGCCACTGTATTGACTTGCCAGTTGAAAATCCAGATCCCGACAGAAGGCATCGATACCAATCACGTCGGTCAGGGCGATACCCAGCTGACCATGATATTCCCGCAGCCAGTTCTCAAGCGCGACTTTTTGGGTGCTCGCCAGCGGATAATTCAAACCTTGATGGGTCTGTAGCCACTCGTGAGCCATGGTGCCCACCACGGGTAGCGCGAAGTGCTGGGCCAGCAACGGATTACTGGTTCCCGCCAACTGCTCGGGCAGATGCTGTTTCAACAAGCCCAATACCTGCTGCTGGGCTGCAAAGCTGAAGCGGCGCCGGGTACCAAAGTCACTGAAACGAAATGCCGCCAGATCGACGCTATCCCCAAGCCGCTGCAACTCGGCAATTTTGTTCAGGGTGCTGCGCTCTATCTGCTCGGCGCTCACATCGGGATAACGGACGCTATTGCGTAATTCGCTCAAGGTGGCAAGCACCGGGATCTCAAACAGGGAAATATCGGTCTGCAAGCCGCGGGCGCTTATCTTGAGCCCTCCCTTGTCAATGCCGAGATGCAACAACCCCGGATCGAAGCGGAAATGGTAGAGAAAATCCAGATAATCAGTCTGCAGATACGGCGCTTGTCGCGACAGTGCCCTAAGTTGCGGCAAGGTCACCACCAGACGATGCATGCCGTCCAGCTCTTCCCGCAACAGATCCAGATAGGGAGTCAGATCCTCATCACTACGACAGTGAAATTCCCATTCGGCTTCAACATCAGGGGCTTGATGCAAATAGGCTTGTTGCATGGTCAATTTATAAAAATCGGTATCCAGGACTCCCTGAATACAAGTATTCATGGGCATAAGCTGCCGCTCATCAATCTGCGCCTCCTGTGGGTCAACACCCCGAGTCTTGGCTAGGTGGGTAGGGCCAGGGTCGTTATTTCGACCGCAGACCCCGATCCGGCAAGGGTCGCAACGCCAGGAGCGGTCGACCCGGGAGCTCAGGTGGATTTCCCGACGGGCCCCCTTATTTGCGGATGCCGGTCATTCCCCATCTTATCCGCCGGAAAACGACCTGTCCCCAGATCGTTTTCCGACAAAGGGAGTTTATTCCGCGATCAGGCGCGCACCGACCGGCTGCACCGGGCGATTGTTAGGATGGCCCATCAGTTTGGCAAATTGCTCAATTTGCTCCTTGGACGCTGCCATCGGTTTCTTCAGCACTAGCCAGCGCACACCTTCACTACAGGGCGGCGTGGTCAGGGAACCAGCAAAGCGGTAGTAGCTGTGATCTTTGGGCAACAGATCGGCGACGTTGACCGATTGGCTCAGCGTCAGTTTATCACCGGCCTTTTGCGGCAGTTGCTGCCACAGGGTCGCCAGCAACGGATTGGCCGCGCCCTGTTCAAACATCAAACCGACGACTGCCAGATTGCCATCCGGGTCACTGTGCACAAGATGCACTTCCAGAGGGAATTGCTTGCCCTGGATCAGGTTCTCACTGGGCGCATGAAAATGGAACTGTTTGAGCGTGAACGGCATACCATCGACACTCAGTTGACTGCCTGCAGCATAGGTCACCTGAATCGTATGACCATTGTTGATGATCTCTTGACCGCCAGCCTGATAGGTAAAAGGAATGGCCGGGAGCTGGGTCTTGACCGCGTGTTGAATGTCGATGGGTGCTTGGTTTTTACCCGTGTTACAGGTGGCGTATTCGGCACTGAGATGGCCCCAATTAGCCGGTGCCACGTCCCCCTCATAGCCCCAATGAGCAGTTTCGCTGGCATTCGCGGTCGGAAGTAACAGTGCCGAAGTAAATAATGCGGCTAGTACGGTTGAATGATGCATGAGTCTATTTTCTCCAATTGCCGGGGCCCTACGGCCTCGTAACCATTCCTGCCTCACGCCTTTTTCAGGAACATATAACTTTAACCTATTGTTATTTTTCAAGTTTGTCTGTTGGTGCTGGCACCATAGCTATGATGGTATCCAGCCGTGAGGTCAGGGTTCCTTGGGGCGCAAAGTCCCAGTCGCCACCATAGTCCACATCCTCAACTTGCCAGCCGAGGCGGCCTTGGCGCAAACGGAGCCCATCCTGCCACTCCACCCTCTTGCCCTGATTGTCATAGATCAACTTGAACTGACATCGACTGGTTAATTTTTTGGTCTGACAGCCGATCAGCTCAAAATCCGTGACCCCCTCAAACAGCGAAGTAAACAAGCTGCCTTCTGAAAGAGGTGGCGTCGGTTGTGGCTCGTTGGCATGGATTTGCCGATCCACAACATACGCTTGCTCCAGTCGACGCAATAGACTCTGTTGCAACAAGGGGCGAAACACCCGGTATTGCTCCGGAGCGGGTAAATCGACGAGGGGATTCGCCCGTAGCGCACGGTAAAAGGTCTCGGCAATTTGCTCAGGCCCATTGGTAATCTCACCACTGACTGGTTTGTCACTACAGCCCGATAACACCCATAACACGAGGAGCAACCGCACTATCAAGCCCATAATTTCACTCCGGACTAAATACCAGGCCGCATCCGATTGTCCAGTTATCCGGCCAAACGGATGCAAAGACAGCGAGGGGCATTACCCCAGATCAGAGGTGCAATGAGGGCAACGTTTGGCCTGAATGGGAATATCCGTGCAACAGTGCGGACAGTTTTTGCTGGTGGGCGCCGTCGGCTCGGCCGCCTTTTCCATGCGCAATTTGTTCATCGCCTTGACCACCATGAACAGGGCAAATGCGACTATGGCAAAACTGATGACCGAGTTGATAAACAACCCCAGATTCAAGGTGACAGCACCCGCAGCCTTGGCATCAGCTAGTGTGTGGTAAGGCGCTGCAGCCTTGGCGCCCTCTTTCATCACCAGGAAAAAATCGGAAAAATCGACGCCACCCAGCAACAAGCCAATGGGGGGCATCAATACATCATCAACCAGGCTCTTGACGATGGTGCCGAAAGCTCCCCCGATCACGATACCCACCGCCATGTCCACCACATTGCCGCGCATCGCAAAGTCTTTGAATTCTTTTAACATATAAAGCTCCGGTTCTTGGAATAACAGACTGCTAACAGGCTCATACTACCCCATAGGTCACAAACCGGAGAAGCGATAAAGATGATCCTCTATCCGGCTGATATATCGGTAAAATGGTAGCTGGTTTATCTAAAGTTCAACAAGGATTCGTTAGACTGGGCATAGTCGCGTCACGGCCAGCCGGTACAACAGCCTCCCGGAGGACTGTCATCCATCAGGCACCGATACGCGGGATCTCATTCCTGGTCGCCACTCGAGGTATTACCGATGCGGATTTTGCTCGTCGAAGACAATCTGTTATTGCGCCATCATCTGGGCGTCCAACTTCAGGATCTGGGGCATCTGGTTGACAGCGCCAGCGATGCACAGGAAGCCGATTACTACTGCCAGGAACATGAACTGGACCTGGCCATCGTCGATTTGGGGCTGCCGGATGAGGATGGTCTGAGCCTTATCACCCGCTGGCGCCAGCAGGGCATCGCCTTTCCCATCCTGATCCTCACCGCACGGGAAGCATGGGAAGATAAGGTCAAGGGTCTGGAAGCCGGTGCTGATGATTACGTGACCAAACCCTTTCAACTCGAAGAGGTAGTGGCGCGGATCAATGCTCTGGTCCGCCGCGCCAGCGGTCTGGCCTCTTCGCTGATCCAGGCACCACCCTATCTGCTGGATTTGAGCCGCAAGGAACTCAAAATCAATGATGAGGCCGTCAAACTGACCGCCTTTGAATACCAGATCCTGGAATTTCTGATGCGACGCTCGGGCGAAGTTGTCAGTAAGGACACCTTGATGTTCCAGCTGTATGCGGATGCGGAGCTGCGGGAAACCCATACCATTGATGTGCTGATGGGACGCCTGAGACGCAAGATGCAACTGGAGAATCGACCGGATGCGATCCAGACCGTGCGCGGTCAGGGCTATCGCTTTGACGTGCCGGCATGAAGGCCCTGCCCGGCTCGCTCCGCCTGCGCTTCATTGCTGGCACAGCGGCAGGATTGCTGCTGATCTCCATGCTCTATGCGGTGCTGGCCGTCGTCGGCCAAAACATGATGCAGTTGCGATATACCAATCAATGGATGGAGCGCGATATTGATGCCTTCATGACACTGGTGCAGGTTCATGACGGCCAGGTCAGCCTGATAAGCCCGGGCAATGCCCTGCGCAAGCGGCTCTATGCCACCTGGGTGTTCGATAGCAATAACCAGCTCATCTGGCAGTCACGAGTCCTACCTGAGTTTCGGCGCTACCTGACGGAGCAATGGCTCGACCAGGAAGGCTTGTACGAGATTGAACATCCACAACTCTTACCCGGCTCCCATGATCGCAAAGGTAATCCGTTACCCATCGAAGAAGAAGGCCTACTCCCACAGCTCAACGACTTCAGTTATTTTGTCCGGGTGCAACACTATGCGGCCACAGCGGAGCGACCTGCATTGCGGGTTGCCATGATCGATACGGTGCCGGAGGAGCGCGAAGACAACTCTTACTTGTGGCATGCCTTTCAGATCGTGACCCTGGTGAATCTGCTGATCCTGCTACCGATTGTCTGGTTTGCTGCTAAATGGAGTCTGCGCCCCATCGATAAACTGGCGGTTGCCGTACGGCAACTGGAGCGAGGCCCCCAGCAACAGCTCGAGTTTGTGCCACCCAGCGAGCTCGATGATCTGGTCAAGAACCTGAATTTGCTGCTGCAGCAACAACGTCAGCAACTCGAGCGCTATCGTCACTCCCTGGGCGATCTGGCCCACAGCATCAAAACCCCTTTAGCGGTCCTGCAGTCAACATTTCATTCCCTGCGCGAAAAACCGGATCAGATGTCCGCACAGGAGCCACTGGTGCAAGAACAGATCAGCCGCATCTCCCAGCAAATTGGCTATTATCTGCGGCGCGCCGCCAGCGGGCCCGAGCCGGGATTATTCCAGCAACGGCATGAAGTCGAATCACTGATCAGACCACTCTGTGATGCCCTGCAAAAAGTCTACGACCGCAAGGGGGTGGTGCTGACCCTCAGTTGCGACAGCGAATTAGTCTTCTATGGCGATCGCAATGACTTCATGGAAATAGCCGGTAACATCATCGAAAACGCCTGCAAGTACTGTCTGGAATATGTCGAAGTCCGGCTCTACCACGATCAGCAACAGCTGGTTCTGGATGTCGCCGACGACGGCCCGGGAGTGGCGGTGAATCGGCGGCAGCAGATTTTGCAACGGGGGGTGCGCATTGACACGCTGAAACCGGGGCAAGGCATAGGTCTGGCCGTCGCCACTGACATACTGCAAGCCTATGGCGGTCAAATGTCCATCGAGCAGAGCGAACTGGGAG
>JBBRVG010000101.1:0-10144 GCA_038247115.1 Enterobacterales bacterium
GACGATGCCACCCTGCGCCAGAAGGGCATCCAGATTGTCCAGACCCTGCGCGATGCAGTTGAAGCCTGGAAAGCGGAAACCGGCTATGGCTTCAGCCTGTACAGCACGCCCAGCGAAAACCTCTGCACCCGCTTCTGCAAACTGGATACCCGCGAGTTCGGACTGGTGGATGGCGTCACCGACAAGGGCTACTACACCAACAGCTTCCATCTGGATGTCGAGAAGACGGTAGACCCTTACGCCAAGCTGGATTTCGAGATGGCCTACCCGCCCTTGGCCAGCGGCGGCTTCATCTGCTACGGCGAATATCCGAATATCCAGCACAATCTGGAAGCCTTGGAAAACGTCTGGGACTACAGCTACACCAGAGTGCCCTATTACGGCACCAATACCCCCATCGACGAATGTTACGAGTGCGGCTTTACCGGTGAATTCGAGTGCACCAGCAAGGGCTTTACCTGCCCCAAATGTGGCAATCATGACTCCACCAAAGTCTCGGTCACCCGTCGGGTATGCGGTTATCTTGGCAGCCCAGATGCTCGGCCGTTCAACAGCGGCAAGCAAGAAGAGGTCAAGCGGCGGGTGAAGCATCTGTAAACCCCATGCCAGCCCTTCCATCGGGAGAAATAACAAGGGCGCCTCGATGGCGCCCTTGTTGTGCCCACTAGGCCGTTATCAGACGACGACAGCCTTGGGATCAGCGCCGAAACGGTTCTCTTCACGAGTCCCTTCGAAGCAGAAAAACACCAGCAGCGCGATCGGTCCAACCAGCGGGATCAGCAACAGCAGCAACCACCAGCCAGAGCGATCTGTGTCATGCAGACGACGCACACTGACTGCCAGACTAGGCAACAGTACGCCCAGTGAGTACAAGGCACCCAGTACAGGAGCTGTGCCAATGACACCATCGACAACACTCAACACAATGGAGGCGATCACGCTGAACAGCAAAAACATCCAGTATTCAGTCCGACGAGCACGGCCACTGAAGGTGACATATTTTTTTAAAACTTCGATATACCAGTTCATTCCTTTAGCATTCCTTTTTTGATTATGTGTTGTGACTGCATAGCCACTCCATGATCCGGCATTCTGATACCAGGATCACGGACATGGTAACAAGCTGTAACAGCCAATTCCATTTGACGCCACTGAAGTTGTGAGCCCAGCCATGCTAGAATGACGCACCATCGCTTGGCATCGATTTCGACACATCGAGAGTTTGTCATGAATTATCACCAGTATTACCCGATTGATGTGGTCAATGGTCCCGGAACCCGCTGCACGCTGTTCGTTTCCGGCTGCGTCCACCAATGCAAGGGCTGTTATAACCAGTCCACCTGGCGGCTAGACTCGGGGCACCCGTTCACCGCGGCGATGAGTGATAGGATCATCACAGATCTGAACAACCCGCACATCAAGCGTCGGGGCTTGAGTCTCTCGGGTGGCGATCCACTACATCCGGAGAATCTGGAGGCAGTGCTGGCTCTGGTAACCCGGGTGCGGCAGGAGTGTCCAGGTAAGGATATCTGGTGCTGGACCGGCTACACACTCGCCGAGCTGACGGCTGAGCAGCTAGCCGTGGTCGATCTGGTGGATACCCTGATCGATGGCAGATTTATCAAGGAGCTGGCGGATCCGGCACTGGTCTGGCACGGCAGCAGCAACCAACAGCTTCACCATTTTGATCGCAGTCAGGCATGGTGGCAGTCAGCCACTCGCGCGCTCCTCTCATCCTCTACCGGAGATTTCCCATGTTCATGAGCCTATTCCGCCGTCTGTTTGGCGCCGCGACTCCGTCCGATCACAGCGTATCGGCATCTGCCAGTACCGTAGAGCCGATTGAACATGAAGGCTTTTTGATCTATCCGGAGCCACAGGCCGAAGGCAGTCAATACCGCCTGGCCGGACGCATCTGCAAGCAGATCGACGGTGAGCTAAAGACCCATCTGTTTATTCGTTCCGACATCATCAGCGACAAGGAAGAAGCCAGTCGGCTTATGGTGGATAAAGCCAAGAACTTTATCCTGCATACCCAAGGCGATATTTTCCGCTAAACCACACCATATGACGGTGCGGGCAGGGCCTATTGCCCCATCAAACCCCAACGGCCGGATTGCCCGGCCGTTGGGGTAGAGCCTCCCGTTCATCCCCCCGGCGAATCACTGCTCACGAAACAGCTGTTCATGCAGCAGCTGGATTTGATCCCGCAGGGCTGCGGCCTGTTCAAACTCCAGATTGCGGGCATGTTCGTACATCTGTCCCTCAAGCTGCTTGATGCGCTTGGCCATTTTTTCCGGACTCTCCGGATGATAAAAGGCCTCCGACTCTGCCACCTGCCGTAACTGGCGCTCATCGCCATGACCACTACCGCTGACCTGCATAATATCGACAATTTTCTTCTTCAGGCCGGTCGGGACTATGCCGTGTTCGGTATTGAATTCCTGCTGCTTGATACGCCGGCGTTCGGTTTCACCCATGGCATTGCGCATGGAGTCGGTGATGCGATCCGCATACAGGATGGCCTTACCATTCAGATTCCGCGCGGCTCGTCCCATGGTCTGGATCAGGGAGCGGGTCGAGCGCAGGAACCCTTCCTTATCCGCATCCAGGATGGCCACCAGCGACACCTCGGGCATATCCAGCCCCTCCCGCAGCAAGTTGATACCCACCAGCACATCAAACTTACCCAGTCGCAAGTCGCGGATAATCTCCACCCGCTCGACGGTATCCACATCCGAATGCAGATAGCGAACCCGCACCCCATGCTCGTCCAGATACTCGGTCAAATCTTCCGCCATACGCTTGGTCAAGGTAGTGATCAACACACGCTCATCGATCTTGGCGCGGATACGGATCTCCGACAGCACATCATCGACCTGGCTGGCCACCGGGCGCACTTCGATCACCGGATCCAGCAGACCGGTTGGCCGCACTACTTGCTCGATCACCTGACCACTGGATTTCTCCAACTCATAGTTGGCCGGCGTCGCCGAAACGAAGATGGTTTGCGGCTGCAACGCCTCGAACTCATCAAACTTCAACGGCCGGTTATCCAGTGCCGAAGGTAGCCGGAAGCCGTATTCGACCAGCGTCTCCTTGCGCGAGCGATCCCCTTTGTACATGGCACCAATTTGCGACACAGTCACATGGGACTCATCAATGATCAGCAAGCCATCCGCCGGCAGGTAATCAAACAGGGTCGGCGGCGGCTCGCCGGGCGCCCGCCCCGAGAGGTAGCGGGAGTAGTTTTCGATGCCCGAGCAGTAACCCAGCTCCTGCATCATCTCGATATCAAACTGGGTACGCTGGGTGATCCGTTGCTCTTCGAGCAGCTTGTTGGCCGAGAGCAGGTGCTGGCGTCGCTCACCGAGTTCCACCTTGATCGACTCAATGGCATTGAGGATGGTATCCCGTGGCGTGACATAGTGACTCTTGGGAAAGATGGTGTATCGGGGAACCTGCTTTTCCACCGCGCCAGTCAGCGGATCGAACAGCGATAGACGCTCCACTTCCTCATCAAACAATTCGATCCGCAGCGCCAGTTTATCCGACTCGGCGGGGAAGATATCGATCACCTCCCCCCGCACCCGGAACGTGGCCCGAGCAAAAGCGGCATCGTTACGGCTGTACTGCAACTCGGCCAGGCGGCGCAATATCTCCCGCTGGTTGATGATATCGCCCTGACGCAGATGCAACATCATGCTCAGGTAAGCTTGCGGATCACCCAACCCATAGATGGCGGATACAGAGGCCACTATGATCACATCCCGTCGCTCCATCAGCGCCTTGGTTGCCGACAAGCGCATCTGCTCGATATGATCATTGATTGCCGAATCCTTCTCGATGAAGGTGTCGGTGGAAGGCACATAAGCCTCGGGCTGGTAGTAGTCGTAATAGGAGACAAAATACTCCACCGCATTGTGCGGGAAGAACTCGCGCATCTCACCGTACAACTGGGCTGCCAACGTCTTGTTATGCGCCATGATCATGGTGGGTCGATTGCAATGAGCGATCACATTGGCCATGGTGAAGGTCTTGCCCGACCCCGTCACCCCGAGCAAAGTCTGATGAGCCAAGCCGGATTCAATGCCATCAATCAATTGGGCAATCGCCTGCGGCTGATCGCCAGCCGGCTCAAACTGGCTCTCCAGTTGAAATGCTTTACTCATACGGACTCCAAGGTCAGGCGGCGCAGCGTGCTATTGAACCACAGATAGGCCAGACAGGCACCGAGCAGATTGGCCACGACGCCGCCAACAAACAGCCCCTGCAGTCCGAAGCCATAACCGAGTCCGCACGAAATAGGCACAAACAGCACAAAAAAGCGCAGCAGACTCAAGCCAAAGGCCAATCGCGGTTGATGCAAGGCATTCAAGGAGGAGCTGGTCAAGATGATCACCCCTTGTAGCCCGTACCCTAAGGGCAGGATCCACAGATATTGCAGCAACAGGCGCTGCACCTCAGCTTGCTCACTGAATGCGGAGACAATCCAGGGCGAACCCAGCAGCATCAGCAGATAGATCGCCAGTTGAATCATCAATACCATCCGCAGGGCACTGCGGTAGGCCTCCGCGACCCGGGCCAGCTGGCGAGCACCGCTGTTCTGGCTGATAAAGGGTGGCAAGCTCATGGAAAGGCTCAGGATAAACAGACAAGCCACGGACTCGAGCCGGCTGCCAACCCCATACGCAGCGACGGCCTCCTGACCATAACGAGCCACAAAAGCCGTCAGCAGCACAGTGGCCAGTGGCGTTAACATATTGGCGAGCGCCGCAGGCATGGCGATATGCAAGATCTCGCGACTGTCCTGCAAACAATGCCGGGCAAAATGTCGCCATGACAGCAAACGATGGCGAAACCACAACATCCACAGCATCAAACCACAGCCGCAAGCCCAGGCGATCAGACTGGCAATGGCCGCGCCCTGGATCCCCAGCGCGGGCACAGGACCCAGACCGAAAATCAGCACAGGATCCAGTAACGCATTGACCAAACTGGCCGCCACCATGATGCCACTGGGAATGCGGGTGTTGCCAAAGGCGCGGAAAATCGAGTTCCCCACCATGGAAACCGCTAATAAACCACAGCCGGCAAACCAGATATGCATATACGAGAGGATCAGCGGCAACGCATCCCCATCGGCCCCCATGGCGACAAACAAGGGCTCACTCCACAGCAGGCCAGCACCACCACCGACGACCATGAAGCCAAACGCAAAGAGAATGGCGGTCAATGCCTTACGCTTGGCCTCTTCCTCGCGCCCTTGCCCCAAATAACGCCCCAGAATGGCACTGGTACCGACGCCCATGCCAATCGTCAGACTGATCAGCGTAAAGGTGATCGGAAAGGTAAAGCTGATCGCCGCCAGCGCATGAGTTCCCAACTGGGCGACAAACCAAGTATCGAGCAAATTGAAGCTCATCATGGTCAACATGCCGACCATCAGAGTCAGAGTCATGCGAATAAGTTGCGGGCGAATAGGACCAGACAGCAAGTCGACGTTCAAAAGCTCAATTCCTGCGATTTTTCGCTATTCTACCCTGCAATTGGATGGGTAAACAGCCAAGCAAAATGATCCTTTAGCCATATTGAACATTTAGAAAAACCGAGCCGAGTTTGCAGTTCATCACACAATTCATCCTTGACCTGAAGGGCTTCAATCTCTACTATTGTCGGCCTCGCCTAGCGATTCCCTCGTAGTTCAGTCGGTAGAACGGCGGACTGTTAATCCGTATGTCACTGGTTCAAGTCCAGTCGAGGGAGCCAGTTCATTTCAGCGTCATTCCTGTAGTTATCCACCAAAAAAGAGCAAAATGCGCCAAAACAATGCACAATTGGCATGGTATTTTTTTGCCCTGATTTCCTCGACTCGCCACCCCCTCAGCACAAAACACCACAAATCATAACCATTTGATTTTGTTTGTTTTATTTATTTCAACTGTTTTCTATTGAACTCGCGCAAAGCCTTATGACATGCGGGTTACAGCAATGTTTGAAACTTTAACTCACAGGGTTATCCACAGAAACCGTGGATAACTTGCGCCAAGCCAGATACCACGCGACTTCCGCACGCTGTGCATAAATTCAGACGCCCGACAGCTAGAGGATTTCACCGTTTGACGCCCTCTAAACCAGCAAGCCACCTACAAGCCGGGACAGAGAAATGAACCCGTTCGTGCCGTCAGCGGGAGCATGATTTTTCATTCGAATACAAGAGGAGTAACGGCCTGTTGATTAAGAATAATACGGTGTTGCGCAGCATTTCACCGAACAGGCCGTTTTTCCCCAAATAAGCGGCGCAGCGGTTGACAGTCCCCATACCAATCAGTAACATGCGCGGCGTCTCGAAGAGACTCTGTTCCCTCGTAGTTCAGTCGGTAGAACGGCGGACTGTTAATCCGTATGTCACTGGTTCAAGTCCAGTCGAGGGAGCCATATTTCAATTCCTCCTTAGTTCAGTCGGTAGAACGGCGGACTGTTAATCCGTATGTCGCTGGTTCAAGTCCAGCAGGAGGAGCCAATTCAACAAAAAGGGACACAGCAATGTGTCCCTTTTTGTTTCTGTCGCCTTCACGCCCTTCTTTTTGCTGCTAATTTGCTATTCTGGATTCAAATAAAACACAAAAATGGATCTCTCGGACCGATACGAGTTCACGTTACGGACGCACAAGGTACGAATGGACTGGCACTCTCTTTGCTTATCGTCTTTGCTTAATAAGTAGACATAGATATTATTCATAGGTTGAAAAATCAACACAGCCAACTACATTGGATGATTCAGCACCGATAGACAGTGACAGTTTTTCTTGAATAGGGATGGACACAAGATGCGCAATCCGATGACCAAGCTCAAGCAGAAGGCCCTGTTGCTCATGGCTGGCTTGTTGTTGCTCAATGGCGCAGCCATCTACCTGCTGCAGAGCCAACAGTTGCAACAGAGCAATCAGCACATAGCTACACTGTTACAGGCTGAGTTAGCGAATCCCGGCATCAGCCCTCAATTGCTCAGCGACATCCAGAAAAAACTGAACCTCGCTTCCATTACCATTTATGAAGAAAGTAGCCAACGTAATCTGATGCAAACGTCCGACGTCACGACTGGGCTGCTGGATCGACTCTATCCCGCCTTAACCGGCGAAGTCGCCCTACCACTGCCTGGGCAGAAGGCTATTTACCATCTCCCCCATGCGCAACTGGTTTCAGCGCTAGTCGTGCAAAGCATCCTAGCCTTGCTGACGGTGATGCTGGCGATATTCGGTATGCTGGCATTACAGAAGAAGATGCTGCTGACCATCCAGCACGGGTTGCTGGGCGACATTCAACAACCGCAGTCACTTTCCGAAGGAATCATGCCCCAAGTCTCTGAAGCCATCCACAAGATGCGCCAGCAGTTGGAACTACAGTTGGCCGAAGCCGAGCAACACGCTTTGGAACTGGAATTACGCGTCAATCAGGACCCGCTGACCAACTTGTTAAATAGAAATAGCTTTCGCCAGGATCTGACTGAAATTCTGCATGATGAAGAACAGGTTTCTTTTTCGCTATTGGCTCTCGTCCGCGCCACCGAGTTGGCAACCATCAATCAGCAACGGGGTTTCGTTGCTGGCGACAAGTATCTGATCGACGTTGCCAATCTGCTCAGCAAGAATGCCAAGCGATTGGCAAATGCCCGCGTCTATAGAATGGGCGGCAGTGATTTTGGTGTGCTGCTTAAGGTCGGCAATAGCAATCAGGCAACGCTACTGGGCGGAGAACTGAAAGTAGCATTTGATCAATATCAGCATGATAACCAACTGGAAAGTGTCGCCTATACGGGGCTCACCCTGTTGAAAGCGGGACAGGAGCCCGAGCAGATATTAGGACGCACAGATCTGGCGCTGGCCAAAGCCCAGACCAGCATTACCAATGGCTGGTACCTGCAAGAAAAAGACAGTGAGGATTACCTGCAGGGCGAGAGTTATTGGAAACAGGTGATCGCCGATGTCATAGCCCGCAAAGCTATCTTGTTGATGCAACAACCGATACAAAGCATGAATATTTCTATCCGCACTTATACCGAAATATTTGCCCGTTTTGTGGGTGAGAACGGGCAAGTGATGCCCACAGAGACCTTGCTTGCCATGGCTCAACGCCATGACTTGCTCATCCGGCTGGAACAACAAATCATTGAACTGATCATGCAGCAGCATAGCCAACAAAATTTCGCCAATCAGCGTTGGGGCATCAATCTGTCCGCAAATGCCTTGATGAATACTGCATTCCTGATCTGGCTGGAGCGGCAACTGCTACGAGATAACAACGTTGCCGCCAATCTGGTGTTTGAAGTGGATGAGGACCTGCTGGATTGCAACCTGGCCGCTAGTACCCGTCTGTTTGAGATGTTGCGGAGAGTGGGTAGCCGCTCCAGTATCTCGAAATTTGGTAAGGGCCTGGGGTCATTCCGCCTCTATCGCGAGCTCAAGCCTGACTACATCAAGCTGGATCCGAGTCTGATCAACGTGCTGGAGCGGGAACATACCAGTCAACAATTCATCCGCATGATAGTCGAAGTGTCCCACCGTTTAGGATGTGTAGTAATAGCCGAAGGGGTTGAAAATATCGCGCAGAAACAGTTGTTGGAAACCATGTATATCGATGCGATCCAGGGTTACCTGATTGCCAGGCCGACCCCGTTAACCCAGGGCTACAACATGGAGCCCATGGCATAGGCTTATTCGCGTTTCAAACGGTGCAATAAGCGCAATACCTCATTGAGCAGACGAAACCGCTCCAGCTCTTCTTTTCCGTAGCGCGTGGACAGCAGAGAGGCGTTACCGCGCTGTTTCATATAGCGGGTGATCTGCAGCCGATTAAAGCCGCCAATCCGGTAGAATAACGACAGTAAGGCTTCAAGCTCCTCCCCCTTGAGCCCGGTTTTTTGCGCATAGTCCGCATCTCCGGGGTGAAGGATGGTGACCTTAAGATCACGGATGACGCCGCGCTCTTTCAAGTAATCCAGCCACTGTTCCACCTGCACCGGTTTACAACCCGCCAGCAGATTGAAAAAACCAGCCGCGTCACACCGGCACCCCGTCAATAGCAAACAAGCCAAGGCATCATCGTTGCAACTGAACGCCACATCGCCGATCAATGACCAGTCAACCGCTTGGACTGTGATGGTGGCCTGGCCTGTTTGTTGTCCGTAGCACGAAAATGTAAACAAATCGCCGTCCCCTTTACTGACCTGAACCAGACCTGACAGTCTATCTTAGTTTTCAGCGAGTCAGGCATATCGATGCGGCATCGAAGCAAAGAAAGCGAGCCGGACGATCCATAGCGTAGAGCAGGATAAAAGATGTCGGGGGGCAAACTAAAAGAAAGGGGCGCTTCATCGAGCGCCCCTGTCTGAATTCACCGTTATATCGTCATCATGAATAGCTGATGCTGGCCAATTTTTCAAAATAATCCGGGAATGTCTTGGATGTACACCCCGGATCATTGATGGTGACGGCGGTATCACTCAAGGCGACCAACGAGAAGCACATGGCAATCCGGTGGTCATTGTAGGTATCGATAGCCGCATGCTGTAGCTGCGCAACAGGAGTGACTTCAATAAAGTCCTCACCTTCAACAACCTCGGCACCCAGCTTGCGCAACTCGGTCGCCATGGCATTCAAGCGATCCGTTTCTTTGACTCGCCAGTTATAGATGTTGCGGATCACAGTTTTGCCGGTGGCAAACAATGCCGTGGTAGCAATCGTCATGGCCGCGTCCGGGATATGATTCAAATCGAGATCAATGCCGTGCAACGGAGCTTGTTCCGCCTCGATATAATCATCACCCCAGGTGATCTTGCCGCCCATTTTTTCCAGCACATCCGCAAAACGGATATCGCCCTGAATACTGTGCTTACCGATCCCAGTGACACGAACTTTACCCTTGATCACACCGGCAGCCAGGAAGTAGGAAGCGGATGAGGCATCGCCTTCGACCAGGAAATCACCCGGCGCCACGTATTGCTGATTACCGCGAATATAAAATGTCTGGTAGTTGTCATGCTCCACCAGAACCCCGAACTGCTGCATGATGTGCAGGGTGATATCGATATAGGGTTTGGAGACCAGCTCGCCCTTGATCTTGATGCGGATATCGCCCGCAGCCA
>JBBRVG010000102.1:0-9265 GCA_038247115.1 Enterobacterales bacterium
ACGAGAAAAGAGCATGAAAGGTATCATTCTGGCCGGGGGCAGTGGCACCCGGTTGCACCCGGCAACCATAGGTGTCAATAAGCAGTTATTGCCGGTCTACGACAAGCCGATGATTTATTACCCCTTGACCACGCTGATGCTGGCCGGGATCCGCGAAATATTGATCATCAGTACCCCGAACGATCAAGAGACCTATCAGCGTATTCTGGGTGACGGTCAGCAGTGGGGGCTAAATATTCAATATGCGATACAACCCAGTCCGGATGGCTTGGCCCAAGCCTTTTTAATCGGCGAGCAATTTATTGGCCAGGACTCTGTTTGCCTGATCCTCGGCGATAATATTTTCCACGGCCATGGCTTGAGTGAGACTCTTCAGCAGGCTGCCAGTTACGCCGAAGGGGCTACGGTCTTCGGCTATTACGTGCAAGATCCAGAGCGCTATGGCGTGGTCGAATTTAATAAGCAGGGACAGGCGATTTCGATTGAAGAAAAGCCTCTGAAGGCAAAATCCAACTATGCGGTGACTGGACTCTACTTCTACGACAATAGCGTGGTCGAGATTGCCAAGCAGATCACCCCGTCTGCGCGTGGTGAGCTGGAAATCACCGACGTCAATAATGTCTATCTGCAGCGCCAGCAATTGCGGGTCGAGCGTATGGGGCGTGGTACCGCTTGGTTGGATACTGGCACTCATGACTCACTGCTGGATGCCTCGATCTTTATCCGCGTGCTGGAAAAGCGGCAGGGACAAAAGGTGGCGAGTCCGGAAGAAACCGCATTCCGTATGGGCTTTATTGACGGCGCTCAATTAGAAAAATTGGCTCAGCCGCTGCTCAAGAGTGGCTATGGAGCCTATTTGATGCGCGTGCTGGCAGAAAATATCAACGACAGTCAGGGATGATATGAAAATTATTGATACCCGTATCCCCGAGGTGAAGATCCTCGAGCCTCAAGTTTTTGGTGATGAGCGCGGCTTCTTTATGGAAACCTGGCGCGAAGATTGGTTTAACACCCAAGTCTGTGAGCGCCGTTTCGTGCAGGATAACCACTCCAAATCGCGGCAGGGCATACTCCGTGGGTTGCATTATCAGATGGAGCAGACCCAGGGCAAGTTAGTCCGCGTCGTATCCGGTGAGGTGTTTGATGTGGCGGTGGATATGCGCAAGGACTCCGCCACTTTCGGGCAATGGGTTGGCGTCTTGCTCTCGGCCGAGAACAAACGACAGCTGTGGGTACCGGAAGGGTTTGCCCATGGTTTCTATGTCACCACCGAATCTGCCGAGTTTGTTTACCGCTGCACCGATTATTACAACCCGAGCGCCGAACATTCAGTGCGCTGGGATGATCCGGATCTGGCCATCGAATGGCCGTTGGTCGATGGTCAAGCGCCGTCGTTATCGGCCAAGGATGCCCAAGGTGTCTGGTTCAAGGATGCGGTTACCTTCTAATCAATAGAATTTGTTTATTTAGGGAATAGAAATGCGAAAACTGCTTGTGACCGGCGGTGCTGGTTTTATCGGCGCCAACTTTGTGCATTATTGGCTGGCCAATCACCCGGCCGATCGTGTGGTGGTGCTGGATGCCCTGACCTATGCCGGCAATATCGAAACCTTGACGCCGCTGATGGGTAACCCGAACTTCCGCTTTGTGAAGGGCAATATCTGCAATAACGAGCTGGTAGAGCTGCTGTTGCGTGAAGAGGGGATCGATACCCTGGTGCACTTTGCTGCGGAATCTCACGTTGATCGTTCCATTACCGGGCCCGATGCCTTTATCGAGACCAATATCATTGGCACTCATAGCCTGCTCAAGGCGGCCCGTGCCGTCTGGTTGGCTGATCCGGCTAATCCGTTACCCCATCGTTTCCATCATGTCTCCACCGATGAGGTGTATGGCACACTATCGCTGACCGATCCGGCGTTTACTGAAGAAACGGCGTATGCGCCGAACTCACCCTATTCAGCTTCCAAGGCGGCGTCGGATCATCTGGTACGGGCTTATCTGCACACCTATGGTCTGCAGGTGACCACCAGTAACTGCTCCAACAACTACGGCTACTACCACTTCCCGGAAAAGTTGATCCCCCTGTGTCTGACCAATATTCTCGACAGTAAGCCGCTGCCGATCTATGGCGATGGCAAGCAGATCCGCGATTGGCTGTTTGTGGAAGATCACTGCCGCGGTATCGAGCTGGTGCTGGATAAGGGCGTGGTGGGCGAGACCTACAACATAGGTGGCGTCAACGAGTGGCAGAACATCGATATCGTCAATCTGGTTTGCAAGCTGGTGGATGCCGAGTTCGCCGCCGATGCGTCGCTGGCGGCCCGCTATCCCCAGGCCCCGCAAGCTCGGGGTGAAGGCGCGGCGTCGCTCATCACCTATGTGACAGATCGCGCCGGTCACGACCGCCGTTATGCGGTCGGCACCGACAAGATCCGCACCGACCTCGGCTATGTGCCGCAAGAAACCTTCGAGACCGGTATCGCCAAGACCATCCAATGGTATCTGGCCAACGAAGCCTGGTGGCGGCCGCTGAAAAAAGCCTGATAGGTTCTGGATAGTGATACGTCGATTAGCGGCTCCTTCGGGAGCCGTTTTTATTTATTTCGCAATATATCACTGACCCGATTGCAAGCTGCGCTGGCTCTACAAAAATTTATATCCCGCTCGTGTACTGTCGGCTCTGGCAGTCGTGCTTGTCACCGCATATCGGCAGCATAAGGTTCCTCTGTTTGCCGGAACTCCATATGCATCCGCTGATCTCTGCTCCGCTTTTGACTAATCCGCTCGACACTTTCCAATTGATTCACCATGGGGCTGCCTCGGGCGTTACCGGATCCTGTCATGAGCTACGGCTGGGACCAGCCGGTGGGGTGCAAGATAGTCTGCTGATCGATTGCGGCCAATTTCAGGGCGAGGATGCTGCCAATCCGTTGACGATTCCGCTGGCGCGGGTGCGCGCTGTGGTGTTGACCCATGCCCATATCGATCATATTGGCCGTCTGCCGGAGCTGCTCAGCGCCGGATTGTCGGCTCCCATCTATTGCTCCGAGGCGACCGCCTTACTGGTTCCTGTCATGTTGGCGGATGCGCTGCGGCACGCGTCGGGCCGGCAGCACTCTACTATTTTGAAAAACGCAGCTATCGATCCTCTGCTGCAGCGGTTAGCTCATCTACTGCGCCCGCTGCCCTTTGGCCAGTGGCAACGACTGTCACTGGGCGAGCCTTGGGTACCCTATATCCGCCTGCAACCGGCCGGGCATATTCTAGGCTCGGCGTATCTGGAGTTGCGTCTGCCGGATGGCCAAGTGGTGGTGTTTTCCGGTGATCTGGGTTCTGGACGTTCGGCATTGTTGGCGGCCCCGCAATCGCCGGAGCGCGCCGATCTACTGGTGCTGGAGAGTACCTATGGCGATCGTCTGCATTCCCAAGGAGAACCCCGTCATCGGCAGCTCAAAGCGATTGTCGAACGCTCGCTGCGGAACGGTGGTGCCATCTTGATACCTGCTTTCAGCATTGGTCGGACTCAGGAGTTATTGTGCGATCTGGAGCAGATCTTGAGCGAGGTGCGCAGCCGCGAGGAGCAGTGGTGCTGGCGCGATCTGCCGGTGGTGATCGATTCGCCGCTTGGGGCAGATGTGACGCGCTTGTATCGTCGCTTCCGACGCGTGTGGCGCAAAGAAGCTCAGGCGCGGGTGCAGGCAGGCCGACATCCGCTGGATTTTTCCCAATGCGTGACCATCGCCGATCATGGGGCCCATGAAACCCTGGTGCATCGGCTGCAGCAGAGCGGGGAGCCTGCCATCATAGTAGCGGGCGGTGGTATGTGTCAGGGTGGGCGTATCGTCAACTATCTCAAGGCGCTGTTACCCGATGTGCGGACCGATGTGTTGCTGGCTGGATTTCAGGCGCGGGGCACGCCGGGGCGCTTGCTGCAATCGGGCTGTTCATCCCTGTGGCTGGATGGCATCGAGGTCGCGGTGCAGGCACAGATCCACAGCTTGAGTGGTTATTCTGCCCATGCCGATCAGCTGGAGTTGCTAGCTTTTGTCCGGGGCATGGCATCGCAGCCCCGAGCCATCCGGCTGGTGCATGGCGAGCCCGAGGCCCAGCGGGCATTGGCGGCTCAACTCCGACAACTCGGTGCCGGGATCTCCGTCAGCTGTGCCTGCGATGAGCGGTAGTTATTGCCTCTAGTTTTGACTTTCACACCGCCAGCTATATGGCCGGGGATGGGGTTCTCCTTCTTTCGCAGGCGAGTTGCCGTTACACTGAGTGCCGTTCGAATGACTCCTGTGCTGGATGCCAGTTCCAAGGTGCGGAGTCAGAACCTCGACCTATAAAAAGAGAGGAGCCTGGGATGAAAATTGCCATCGCCGGTACCGGCTACGTGGGGTTATCAAATGCCATCTTGCTGGCTCAGCATCATCAGGTGGTGGCGCTGGATGTGATCCCGGAAAAAGTGGCGCTGATCAATAACCGCCAGTCGCCGATTGCCGATGCGGAGATAGAGCGTTACCTGCGCGATCGGCCGCTGCAACTGCAAGCCACGACGGATAAAACCCTGGCTTATCAAGGGGCGGATTTTGTTATCATCGCCACTCCCACCGATTATGATCCACTGACCAACTACTTTAATACCGCTTCGGTGGAGGCGGTTATTTCCGATGTGCTGGCCATCAATCCAACCGCCGTGATGGTGATTAAATCTACCGTGCCTGTGGGTTTCACCCGTCGGATGCGTGAGCAGTTTGCCTGCCCGAATATTATGTTCTCGCCGGAGTTTTTGCGTGAAGGCCGCGCCTTATATGACAACCTGCACCCGTCGCGGATTGTTGTGGGCGAACGGTCAGAGCGCGCTAGGCAGTTTGCCCATCTGCTGGCAGAAGGGGCCATCAAGCAGGATATTCCGCTGTTATTTACCGGCAGCACCGAGGCGGAAGCCATCAAGCTGTTTGCCAACACCTACTTGGCGATGCGGGTGGCTTATTTCAACGAGCTGGATAGCTATGCCGAAACCCATGGTTTGGACCCGCGTCAGATCATCGAGGGGGTGGGGCTGGATCCACGAATTGGCAGCCATTACAACAACCCTTCTTTCGGTTATGGCGGCTACTGCCTGCCCAAGGATACCAAGCAGTTGTTGGCCAATTACCATCAGGTGCCCAATACCCTGATCCGGGCGATTGTCGATTCCAATACCACGCGTAAAGACTTTATCGCTGACTCTATCATCCGTCGTCAACCCAGGGTCGTGGGTGTGTATCGCTTGATCATGAAGAGTGGCTCGGACAATTTCCGCGCCTCGTCGATCCAGGGGGTGATGAAGCGCATCAAGGCCAAGGGCATCGAGGTGGTGGTGTATGAGCCGACGCTGACCGAGAGCCATTTTTTCAACTCGCGAGTGATTCGGGATCTGGACGAGTTCAAGCGCATCAGCGATGTGATTGTCTCGAACCGTATGGCGCCGGAGCTGGTCGATGTCGGAGATAAACTCTATACCCGCGACCTGTTTGGTAGTGATTGAATGTTCGACCCCGCATGATTAGCTGGTGGGGTTTCATTTTTTTCGTGGCATCCCGTAAAGTGAGCGCCAATTGACGATAGTGTTGGAGTCTTGATGACGGATGTTCAAGCGCAAGGACGCAGGATAAGCCTGCTTCTGTTTTTCGGCGTCGCGGCGCTCTATTGGTTGTTGGGTATGCACTTTTTTATGCATAACCCCGGTGGTTCCAGTTTTTATCTGCCGTTCAATATGGTGGGCTGGGCATTCGTGTCGCTGTTGATTGGCATCGGCTTATGGCAAGTGGGCTGCTCCCAGCGTCTCTATTTCTCAAGATTGCAGGCTGGTCTCTGGGGCGGTTTTGCGCTGTTGTTGATTCCACTGTTTGCGCACTCGGAATTGGCTATGGGAGCAGGTGTTCCCAAGATGTTGGGCATCGCTGCCGGTTTGTTGCTGTTATTTGCTTTGAGCCAACTCAGACTGGCTCGGAAGCAACGGCTGATGCTGCTATATCTGTTGCTGGGGGCTGTGGTCATCGAAGCCGCTTTAGGGCTGGTGCAATATTTTTTGCTTACGCCCGGCAACTGGATTGGTTACAACACGCTTATCAATAGGCCTTATGGCATATTTCAAAAAGATAGTGTGCTGTCCAGCTTCTTGGCGCTCGGGATATCCGTTGCTCTGTATGTACAATTTTATCCCGTCAAAAAACTGAGCTCCTGGCAACACATAGTCACGGGATGTGTGCTGTTTGCTTCGTCGCTTTTATTAGTCTTGATCCAGTCTCGAGCCGGGCAATATGGAGCCTTGGGGGCTGCCATTTTACTGTGTGCAGCAGCATACAAATCCCAGCCTAAGCGCGTGGGTGTCATGCTGATGCTGATGCTATCCGGACTTGCCATCGGGTTTTGGGTTTTCACTGGTGGGCGGTCGACCGAAAGTTATGCTCTGACTATCGACTATCGTTTGCTCTATTGGCGGCACTGTCTGGAGTTGTTTTTGCAAGCGCCATGGTTTGGCCATGGCTATGGCATGTTCGAATCTGTATTCGTAAATGACTATTACGCCATTCCCCGGAGCCTCTCTGGTGCCCGCATTATTGAACAAAATCTGGATCACCCGCATAACGAGATCCTGTATTGGTTAGTCGAGGGGGGAGTGGTTGCTGTTTTGGGGCTGGTTACCATGGTTTGGGCCTGGTTCAGGACGCTTCGTTTTCATTCATGGTCAAAACGTGTCGCCCTATTTGCACTGCCATTACCGTTACTGTTTCATGCCATGGTGGAATATCCGTTTTATCACTCGGTTGCACATTGGACGGCATTGATCTGTTTGCTTTGGTTAACTGATGAAGAGAGTGACGATATTCGAGGTTATTCCTGCCGTTTCGACTTCCTGTTTAAACCCCTAGCCATACTGGTGCCTTTGGTGACGGTGCCCTTTATGACTACGGGTATCCAGACCGCGTACCTGGTTACCCAGTTTGAGCGCGGCGGCATGAAGGATTTCACCTTGCTGGCGCGGGTCATCAATCCGCTGCCCTGGTTCAGTCGCTTTATGTATGACGTTATGTCGATCCGCCTGATCAATGCCATGCCTACCCACAATGTTGCGGAATTACAAGCCTTTGTGGCTTGGGCCAAGGAGTTCAATGCGGTGCAGCCGCGCAGTCAGCTGTACTGGAATGGTGCATTGGCGCTGGATGCCTTGCAGCAACCTGAAGAAGCCGCTCGCTGGCGTGCCGAAGGCGCTCGTCTGTTTCCCGCCGATCCGCTGTTCAAGCCGCGAGCCGTATCAGCTGCTGTTTCTGCGGCTACCTCGGCAGCAACTGCCACGGCATCCGGGAGTTCGGCACAACACTGATATGGGCGGGGAGCGTCATTAAGCGAGCGGGTTGGCGGGCGCACGACTTTATTCCATTCCAGCCTGCACATTGCCAAATCTGAATGCCAGTCGGTTTAAACCGGCTGGCATTTTTTATTAGGGCAGCAGCTGAATCCATTTCGAGTTTTCGGTCTACGTCAAGGGCCGTCTGTTCGATTTGTGAACTCATTTGTTGTGCTTATGTGTGTTGTTTGTGAATTGTTTGATACGGATCATCCTCGCTTCCCCCTCTAAGCTTGAACCAAGGAACCCATCTTGGGCGGAGGCTGCTATGCGTACTCAAACTCTTCAAGCACAGATGCAAGTCGTGCAGATGACTGGCGATGTGCTGGTTGTATTGGCCAATGGCGCAACGCGCCCTCTGTTGCCCGGCGAGGTTCTACCGGCCGGTACCACCTTGCAACTGGCAGACGATGCCACCTTACAATTGGCTCCTCCGGATGGTAGTGCACCTGTGGATGCTGCGAATGCGGCTCCAGCAGGAGATGCAGCACCACCACCTGCAACCACTGGCGTGGGAGCTGAGGTGGCGGCTATTCAACAAGCCTTGCTCGAAGGTGTGGACCCGACGCTGAATCTTGAGGCTACCGCCGCAGGCGGTGCCCCGGCTGCAGGTGGTGGTGGGGCCGGAGGCAGTGGTAATGGTGGTTTCGTGTCGATTGACCGGACCGGTGACGCTACTCTGGCGACGGCTGGCTTTGATACCACCTATCAGGCGGGAGCCACTACGGATGTACTTAATCCGGTGGCTGCGACGGTAGTCGATGTTCCTGCTCCTGTTATCACTCCGGATGGCAGTAGCGTCTCAGAAAGTAATTTGAGTACCAGCAATGAACTGGATACCGATCTGGTCGATGGGACCCAAGCCGGTCAGGGCTCTACGACGGTGCAGGGTAATCTGAATGTGGATTTTGGCGGAGCGACCGGCTCGGTCAGTTTCCTTCCAGTCGAGACACAGCCTGTGTTGGCCTCTGGAGGCCAACCCCTGGTCTGGGCCGTGAGCGACGATGGTCTCACCCTGACCGGTAGCGTGAATGGCACTGTGATTATGACCGTGGCCCTGGCCGCCGATGGCAGCAGCTATACCGTGGATCTGGACGGTGCTTTGGACAATGGCGCTGACCCACTGGCGATTGCGATCGGCATTCAGGCTCAAAACGATGCCGGTGCCATCACCAGTGGACAAATTGTGCTGACGGTGGCCGATGATGCCCCCCTGGCGCAGGACGATGTGCTGAGTGTTGGCGAAGATGACACGACAACCGTTACGGGGAACGTATTGGTCAATGACCAAGTGGGTGCGGACGGAGCCGTGGCGACGGCACAAACGGTCACCAATGAGCTGGGATCTCTGGTCTTGGGCACTGATGGTCAATACTCTTTCACCCTGAATAGCAGCAACCCGAGCGTACAGGCGTTGACCGAAGGCGAAACGCTGACCCAGGTCTATAGCTACACCCTGACCGATGGCGATGGCGATACCAGTACCGCCAATCTGACCATCACGATTACCGGCAGCGATGATGGCATTGTGATTATCGACCTGACGCCGTCCACCCAGGGCGGCGAAGGGGTGGTGTTCGAGGATGACCTGAGCAACGGCTCCGGCACCAGCAAGGAGCCCCTGAGCGTGGACGGCACCTTCAGTGTCTCGGCTCCGGATGGTCTGCAATCCATCACGCTTGGTGGCGTGGTGGTGACCCTGGCACAACTGCAGGATGCGGTGGCTAATCCGGTAGCGCTGAGCAGTGCGCTGGGCAACGGCCTGACCATTACCGGCTTTAGCGACGGGGTGGTGAGTTACACCTACACCCTGCTGGGCAACGAAACCCATTCCGCTGCGGGCAACGACGGGCTGTTTGATAACACAACCGTTCT
>JBBRVG010000103.1:0-9117 GCA_038247115.1 Enterobacterales bacterium
GGTGACTGGAGCCGGTGCGCGGTCAGGATGACCGCAAAAGGGAGCGTCACGCCATGGACGGCGTGTGGCTCCCGGCCGGTGGAGGGCAGCCCAGAACGCGGGGCTGTCCCGACAGTCGGCATACATCCGGGCCCGGGATTGCCAAGGGGGAGGCCGTTTCCCCCTTGGCCCGCCGCCGTTCGCCGGAGGTGAACCCGATCGCCAGTGCTTGCCAGGCGGAACCGGATCAAACCCAATCCAATCCATCAACAACACCGAGTTTGACACCCCTTCGACAGGCTCAGGGCGAACGGGGGGTGTAGATGGCCGAGCCGGTGGGCCGGGTAATCAGCGAATTGCACAGCCAAAGCGCGGTGCTGCCGCGCCGACAGCGCGCCAGAGTTCGGTCACGGCGCAGTGGCCCGCGCCGTCTGTCGGGCTGCGCCAGCCCGGGAATCTGCATTTTTATTGATCATGGCTTGGGCAGCGGCGGCCCAGCTGTTTATCATCCCCCTCCTTTGCATCGCTCTTTGTGGCTAACAGGACTGGCGTTATGAATTGGCAACACTTCAAGCAGCACTATCTGATCCGCTTTTGGCCGCCGCTACCGGCGGTGATCGCGGCCGGTGTGCTCTCGACCTACTATTTCGGCATCACAGGTACCTTCTGGGCTGTGACCGGCGAATTTACCCGCTGGGGCGGCCATCTGCTGCAGGCATTCGGACTGCAGCCCGAGAACTGGGGCTATTTCAAGGTGATTGGCCTGCAGGGCAGCCCGCTGGATCGGGTCGATGGCATGATGATCATCGGCATGCTGGGCGGCTGTCTGAGTGCCGCCCTGTGGGCCAATAACGTCAAGTGGCGTCATCCGTCGCACCGTATCCGCATCCTGCAGGCGCTGGCCGGTGGCGTGATCGCCGGTTTCGGTGCCCGGCTGGCGATGGGCTGCAATCTGGCCGCCTTCTTCACCGGCATCCCGCAATTCTCGCTGCACGCCTGGTATTTCGCCCTGGCGACGGCGGTGGGCTCCTATGCCGGGGCGCGCTTCACCCTGCTGCCGCTGTTCCGCATCCCGGTCAAGCTGCAGAAGGTGTCGGCCGCCACAGTCCTGAGCCAGGATCCGCGTCAGGCCAGCCGCCGTCTGCGTCTGGGCATGCTGATCTTCGGCTGCATGCTGTTGTGGGCCGGTTGGACCTCGCTGTCGCTGCCCAAGCTGGGGCTGGCGATGCTATTCGGTATCGGCTTTGGTCTGCTCATCGAGCGGGCGCAGATCTGCTTCACCTCGGCGTTTCGCGATCTGTGGATCACCGGTCGGGCGCAGATGGCCAAGGCGATCATTCTGGGCATGGCGGTCAGCGCCATCGGCATCTTCAGTTATGTGCAACTCGGTGCCACGCCGAAGATCCTGTGGGCCGGTCCCAATGCCGTGCTCGGGGGTCTGCTGTTCGGCTTTGGCATAGTGCTGGCCGGGGGCTGCGAGACCGGCTGGATGTATCGCGCCGTCGAGGGGCAGATCCATTTCTGGTGGGTGGGTCTGGGCAATATTCTCGGCGCCACGCTGTTGGCCTACCTGTGGGATGATTTGGCTCCGGTGCTGGCGCTGCCGTATCAGAAGGTGAATCTGTTAACCGAACTCGGACCTATGGGCGGCCTGGCGCTGACCTATGGCCTCTTGCTGCTGGCGTTGCTCGCGATCCTGCTGTGGGAGCGCCGTTTCTTTCGTCATCGACAACCCGCATCCACCCAGCCCGCATCTGCCCAGGAGGCCGTATGAAATCTCTGCCGACCCCGGACTACCACCTGAATATGGTGGGTGAGCCCTGTCCTTACCCCGCCGTCGCCACTCTGGAGGCGATGCCGCAACTGGCGATTGGCGAGGTGCTGGAGGTGATCACCGACTGCCCGCAGTCGATCAACAATATCCCGGTGGATGCCGAGAACCACGGCTACAAGGTGCTGGCCATAGAGCAGCACGGGCCGACCATCCGTTATCTGATCCAACGTTAATCCACGGCTCAGGCCATGGAATGCCGCTGGCGCTTCGGTGCCAGCGGCTTGCCACTCCCCCTCGTTTGGCAACCGCTCAGCACCACCGGCGACCGCTCACCCAGTGGCGACTTGGACTTTGCGGCTGGCTGATTAGAGTGGAGTCTGAGCCCCACCTCTGCGGGCATGGAACGGAGACTCCTGTATGCAACACGCCATTACTTTTGTCATAGCGGCGCTGTGTATCCTTGCCATTGCATATCGCCTCTACGGCGTATTCTTTGTGCGCAAGGTACTGCAAGCCGATGATTCCCTGGTTACCCCCTCGCACCAGCTCGAAGACGGCAAGAACTATGTGCCGACCAACCGCTGGGTCAACTTCGGTCAACACTTCGCGGCCATTGCGGCGGCCGGTCCCCTGGTTGGCCCTGTGCTGGCGGCGCAATACGGCTATCTGCCCAGCTTTTTGTGGCTGCTGATCGGCTGCGTCATCGGTGGCGCAGTGCACGATACCGTGGTGCTGTTCGCCTCGATGCGGCATCAGGGCAAGTCGCTCTCCGAGGTGGCCAAGGCCGAGCTCGGGCCGATTGCCGGTTGGTGCACGGGTCTGGCCATGCTGTTTATCATCACCATCACAATGGCGGGTCTGTCGATGGTGGTGGTGCACGCGCTGGAGCGTAACGCCTGGGGCGTGTTCGCCGTGTTTATGACCATCCCCATCTCCATGGTGGTTGGCATCTGGCACAAGCTGACCGGTAACCTGCAGGCTGCCTCCTGGGTGGGCTTTATCGCCGTGCTCGGTTGCGTGTTCTTCGGCCCCTATGTCCAGGCCAGCGCCTTTGGCGAGTGGTTGACCCTGCGCGCCGACACCATCAGTCTGGCGCTGCCCATCTATGCCTTCTTCGCCACCGCCTTGCCGGTGTGGCTGCTGCTGACACCGCGCGGCTATATCTCCAGCTTTATGAAGATTGGCGTGTTCGGAGCCCTGGTGATTGGCGTTATCTGCATTAACCCGCAGATCCAGTTCCCGGCGCTGACCCAATTTATCCACGGCGGCGGCCCGGTCCTGGCTGGTCCCGTGTGGCCCTTTATCTCCATCACCATCGCCTGTGGCGCCATCTCAGGTTTCCACGCCTTTATCGGCTCCGGCACCACGCCGAAACTGGTGGATAAGTGGAACGATATTCTGCCGGTCGCCTTCGGGGCCATGCTGGCCGAGTGTGTGGTCGGGGTGATGGCGCTGATTGCCGCTACTGCCTTGCATCCGGCCGATTACTTCGCCATCAACGCCAGCCCAGAGGCGTTTGCCAAGCTGGGGATGCAGGTGGTGGATTTGCCCATGCTCTCCCAGGAGATCGGCATGGATTTGTATGGCCGCACCGGCGGTGCTGTGACCCTGGCGGTGGGCATGTCCTATATCTTCACCAAGGTGCCCTGGTTTAGCGATCTGGCCTCCTACTTCTTCCAGTTTGTGGTGATGTTCGAGGCGGTGTTTATCCTGACCGCGGTCGATTCCGGCACCCGGGTCTCCCGCTACCTGATCCAGGATTTCTTCGGCGAGTTCTATGCACCGCTCAAGCGCATCGACTGGATGCCGGGCGCCATCGGTGCCAGCGTGCTGGCCTGCGTGATGTGGGGCTATCTGCTGATGTCCGGGGATATCGGCTCTGTGTGGGCGCTGTTCGGGGTCTCCAACCAGCTGATGGCCTCGGTGGGTCTCATCATAGGGGCGACCATTATCCTGCGGCTGGCGCAGAAGCGTCGCTACATGCTGACCTGTCTCATCCCGCTGGCCTATCTGTTTGTCACCGTCAACTATGCCGGTTACTGGATGGTGAGCCATGTCTACTTCAACCCGGCGGCCAAAGGCTACAACCTGTTCAACGGCGGTATCTCGCTGCTGATGCTGGGCTTGGGCATCATCATACTGGGTTCGGCGATGATCAAATGGCGCGAGCTGTGGGTGGCGCGTCAACAGCCTGGTTATATCGCCAAGTTAGACGCCGCAGCCAAAAGTGAAGTCGCTAAAAGTAGATTGCGCTCTGTGCCGCTGACGGCGGAGTAACGCTCCCGAGTTTGTTATGAGTCCTGAGAGTTGCCCCGCATGATGCGGGGCTTTTTTGTGGCGCGCAGTCGGTGGTGAACTCGGATTGAGCAAGCCGCTTATCCACATGGGATTCGAAAGCTACTCATTTTTTCGTCCCCCGAGGTGCCCCGGGATCTCATCCGTCGTCTGCTACTCTTATGGCAGGTAAGCGATTGGAGCACCACATGGGGTCCCACACATTTCGAGCCTGGAGTCTTTGCTATCTGCTGGGTGTCTTGGCCATGCCCGGTACGGCGGTGGCTCAGTGCGACACCCTGGTTTACGCCACCAACCCTGCCTATCCACCCTACGGCTGGAGCGAGGATCAGCTCAGTTATCGGGGCGCCAGTATCGATCTGCTCCCTCTTCTGGTGCCAGCGGGTGTCAAACTCAAGGCTGTGGTCTACCCCTGGAAACGAGCTCAGCAGATGGCTCAGGAAGGGCGCATCGATCTCTTGCTGAGTCTGCGCAAGACGCCAGAGCGGGAAACCTATCTGCTTTTTTCGCATCATCCTATCTTTGCCAATCCGATCGCTATTTTCAGGCTCAGGGGCAAACAAAACTCGATGGACGACTGGCAAACCTTGGTTGGCCTGCGCGGTGGTGTGAGCCGGGGCGACACCTTCGGCAGTAAATTTGATCTCTTTTTGCAGCAAAAATTGACCGTAGAAACGGCTGATTCCATGCAGGAGAACTTTGAGAAGCTCAGACGGGGCCGAATTGATTACTTTGTGTCTGGGCAATATGCCGGACACTATTATCTGCACCAGCAGGGTATGGAGCGTGAAATCGAGGTACTGTCCCCACCCGTGACGAACGAGTCAATTCATATTGGCTTTAGTCGCCGCTCGCCCTGTCAGGCATTGGAGCCTTATGTATCGGCTCGACTGCAGGAGTTGGAGCAATCGGGTTATCTCAAACGCCTGCTGGATGGCTATCTGCGAGACTCCACTATCATCCATGACTCTATTTGACTGAGGATCTAGTCGGTCTCTGAGCTGACCGGGGCTACGGGCTTTTTCGTCCGCTTCCTGGTCCGTGCTAGAATCGCCGCCGATGCGCCATGGGGCGTGTCGTTGACCGTGAATCCGGAGCCTTGTTATGTCCCTATCCGCCCCCGCATTGACCCACCCGCTGGATGTCACCATCACCGCCCTGACCGACAAGGGGGATGGGATTGGCGAGCTGGACGGCCGCACCCTGTATGTCAGCGGTGCCTTGCCGGGGGAGCGGGTACAGGTGCGGTTGCATGGCATCAAGCCCAAGTACGCCCAGGGCGAGTTGCTGGCGGTGCTGCAACCCAGCCCGGATCGGGTCGCCAATTTTTGCCCCCATACCGAGTGCGGCGGCTGCCAGATCGGCATCCTCGATTATGCTGCCCAGCTGCGGCTCAAGCGCCAGCTGGTGGTGGATCATCTCACCGCCAAGGGCGTGCTGGCGGGGGAAGCTGCCGTCGAGGTGGCCGAGTGTCTGGGTATGGGCGAGCCCTTTGCCTATCGCAACAAGGCGCTGTATGCGGTGCGCCCGAGCCCTGAGGGGGCCGAGCTGGGTTTCTTCCGCAAGCAGAGTCACCAGTTGGTGGTGTGTGATGATTGCGGCATACAGCCGGCATTGACCACCGAGCTGGTGGCCGAGGTGCGCGCCTGGTTGCGGGAGTTCGCGATTGCTGCTTATGACGAAGAGAACCACAGCGGTGTGGTGCGGTATCTGATGCTGCGTGATGGCCGCGTTTCCGGCGAGTGGATGCTGGTGCTGGTGACGTTGGGCGACGAGTTGCCCCATCAGGAGGCGCTGCTGGCCCGCCTGGCGCGATTCCCGCAACTGACCAGCGTGGTACAGAACATCAACCCCGAGCGCGGCAATCGCATTCTGGGCTTTGACAACCGCACCCTCAGTGGCGCGGCTGTGATCCGGGATCAGCTGGATGGCTTGGGATTCGAGCTCTCGCCGCTCTCCTTTTACCAGATCAACCCCGAGCAGACCCAGGTGCTGTACCGCGAGGCGCTGCGTCTGGCCGAGCTGAGCGGCCAGGAGACGGTGTTTGATATCTACTGCGGCATCGGCACCATATCGCTGTTTCTGGCTCGGCAGGCGGCAACCGTGGTCGGGGTCGAGCTAGTCAGCGAAGCGATTGACGATGCCCGGGCCAATGCCGAGCGCAATGGGCTGACCAACACCGAGTTCCATGTCGGCAAGGCCGAAGTGGTGGTGCCGGCACTCTATGCTCAGGGTTATCGCGCCGATGTGGTGGTGGTGGATCCGCCGCGTAAGGGCTGCGAGCGGGTGGTGCTGGATACTATCTTGCAGATGGCACCGCGCACTCTGGTCTATGTCTCCTGCGATCCGGGCTCCCTGGCGCGGGATCTGGCCTATCTGCTGGCGCGCGGCTATCACCTGGATGCGGTGCAGCCGGTGGATATGTTCCCCCATACCCTGCATGTGGAAACCGTGGTGCGCCTGCGGCTTTGCCGCTAAGCGACGAGGTTGGGAGAGAGCGTCTCTTTCGCCAACTCGCCGTAAATCCATCCCTGGAGGCTCGATGGCGGCATCCCTGCCGCCAACGGTTGGCTCAATAGTCTCTCTCTTCCTTCCTTTAGCTCTGTCTGCATGCTGCTTGCACTGCCAGTGAAATCGCTACCACTATGTAGTGATGGATTTGATCCGCGATTTATCCCTGTTTTTATTCGATCCCTATTTATTCCTGTTCACTCGCTGCGGTATTATAACCGCGAATAAGTGTAAGCGATTACACGGATTCATCAGCGAGCATCAAGGCTCTGGATAACCCAAGGAGTGAGAATGAACAGTGACAAGATGATCCAGCAACTGGGGTGGTTTGCTTCCATCATGGCCATGGTGATGTATGCCTCCTATGTCGATCAAATCCGCCTGAATATGAGTGGCGCGCCGGGCTCTATGTTGTTGCCGGTGGCCTCGACCATCAACTGCATCGCCTGGGTGGGGTATGCCTTGCTCAAGCAGCAAAAAGATTGGCCCATGTTTCTGTGCAATGCCCTGGGTGTGGTGGTCTGTCTGGCGACTGTGCTGACGGCGCTGTGGTTCTAAGCCGCTTAGGGGGGTAAGCCCTGAGTGCGGGTGGAGGTTGGTATGTCTGGATGGATGGTCTCGAGCTGGAGATCCTGCGCGCGGTTGCCCGCCACAGGTTGGCTGATCCTGGGTGTCTCGGTGCTGGTGGCGCTGTCGTCGGCCTTTACCGTGCCGGTGATGAGTTATTTCATCGTCGATGGCCTGCAGGCGCCACCCTACTGCATCAGCCTGTTCAGTATCAGCTCGGCGTTGTGCGGGGTCTGGTATAGCCAGTGGTTGGGGCACAAGACCGATCAGGGCTGGCCGATCAAACGGGCGCTGTTGCTCGCGCTGGCCGGGATGGCGGGCTCGACGCTGCTGTTTGCCCTGACTGAACAGCTGTGGGTGGTGATGGTCGCCGGGGTGACCCTGATGGCGCTCGGACATGCCGCCATGCCACAGACGCTCGCACTGGCGCGCCGCTTTGCCGACCAGCAAACCATGAACTCGGGGCAGTTCAATGCTCTGGTGCGCGCCAACTTCTCCCTGGCCTGGATTGTCGGCCCACCGCTGGCATTTATGCTGGTGGCGCAGTGGGGATTCCCGGCCACCTTCGCGGCGGCCGCCGCCGTGGCGCTGCTGTGCTGTGTGCTGTGCTGGCGTGGTTTGCCCGCGGTACAACGAACAGCTCCCGTCCGAACGGAGGAGGGGAGTGCGCCGATCCCGCCGCAGTTCTGGGCTTATAGTGCCGCGCTGTTTTGCAGCTCGGTCAGCAACAGTTTATATGTCAGCAGCATGCCGCTGTATGTGCTGAAGGAGCTGGCGCTACCGGCCTCGACGCCGGGCTGGGCGATGGCGATTGCCGCCGGACTGGAGATCCCTGTGATGCTGGTGGCGAGCCGCATGGCGGAGCGTTGGGGAGTGAAGCGCTTGCTGATGGTGGGTACCGGGGCGGGGATCCTGTTCTATGGCGGCCTGTTCCAGGCCCGGAGTGTCGGCGAGGTGCTGCTGCTCCAGTTCGGCAATGGCCTCTTCTTCGGGCTGTTTGCCGGTTTGGGCATCTCGCTGATCCAGGATCTGCTGCCCGGGCGCATTGGCTTTGCCTCGGCGTTTTACGCCAATACCATGCGCATCGGCGGCATGCTCGGCGCCTTGCTGATGGGCTTGATCGCCACCTGGGACAGTTATCGCAGCGTGCTGCTGTGTGCCGCTGGCAGTCTGGTGATAGCGGGGCTGGCGCTGGGGGCGGCGGCGTTCTATGAAGCACGCCGTTGTGGTGAGGTGCGGAATGACGGCGAGCGGATCCGGGCGGACTAAACCTGGCGCGGAGTAATCCCGGAGCAGACTAAGCCCGGTGCCGAATAAGCCCGGCGCTGGAAACACAAAAGGCTCGCCAAGCGAGCCTTTTGTCATTATCGGGGGGGCGACTACTGTTGGTCGCGGGTGTTGCGGCGATGGTTTTCGTTATCCAGCCAGCTGATGGCACTGGTCACCGCGAAGTTGACCTTCTCTTCCATCTCTTGGCGTTTTTCGTCGGAGGTGAAATAGATCATATCCACCCCGTAGCGGATGTAGTGGGCTGGTAGCTGGTTGAGCACCAGGCAGTACAAGTCGGCCAGGAAATCAGTATCGCGGGTACGATCCAGCTCCAGGGCATGAATATAGTGCTGGACCAGATCTTCGTAGTAGTTGTGGATATCTTGCAGAGCCATGGCGACACACTTCCTTGATGGTTTGGTTTCACTAGGAAATATATAGCAAAAAGCCCGGGATGATGTTCATCCCGGGCTCACAAATTGTGGTGCGATAGGAGGGACTCGAACCCTCACACCCGAAGGCACTAACACCTGAAGCTAGCGCGTCTACCAATTCCGCCACCATCGCACAATCTGTCGTTGACTGGATTTACATGCCGCCAACAGCATGGCTTCTACAATCCTGGCCCACTTGAGTCAATCAAGTGGTGCGATAGGAGGGACTCGAACCCTCACACCCGAAGGCACTAACACCTGAAGCTAGCGCGTCTACCAATTCCGCCA
>JBBRVG010000104.1:0-9052 GCA_038247115.1 Enterobacterales bacterium
CAACCGCTCTTGTACCTATTCACTCAATAGCTTGGAAAACCGCACAACATTTTAGTTATGGGGCGCGCGGCTTTATGCGCGTCCCAGTGAGCGAAGCGAACGACTTAAACTATTTGTTATAAATTTAAATTCCAGTTTGAATGTGGAGCATTTTTGCTCTTACATTGTGCTGTAAAAGAACTTAATGAACTTTATGGTTGAAAAGTCATTTCTGAATAACTCTTTTGTTAGCTCATTCATTTTTGTTCTTTGAAGGAAATTCTGTACTGAGGTTGATTTTGATCTCGATATTACAAGGACAAACAACAACTGGGGCAACAGAAAAACCACAATGATCACGTGAAGTGTTCTATTTAGAGTTGCCTTGAATAATTTGATAGACAACGACACGGCAAAATCTATTTTTTCTGAATATAGCCGGTCTAGTGAAGACATAACCAATGGGCCTATAATCGTAGATGCAAACCAACATGCTAATACTAACCAAATGGCATCTTTACTCATCGGGAGCCTCGTTGTTGATTAATTTATAACATTTTAGTTATGGGGCGCGCGGCTTTATGCGCGTCCCAGTGAGTGAAGCGAACGACTTAAACTATTTGTTAAATGCGTTGGTGTGGTTTTATTTGATTTTCAACCTAATGGCTCTAACAATAAACTCAGGGGCGTGTTTAATGAACGGTGCTGGTATATGGCCTATAAAACATGGGATGCCAATTATGAAAAATAAAAATATGAAGCTAGCCAAAAGCTCTTGAACGATGTAGTTGGAGTCAATATATGAACATATGCATGCTAAAAATGAAGACCCTACAACCACAAATCCAAGTGTTCGAAATAATGGTGATATAACTATTGGGGTTTCACGATCCAGGATTGGCATCTCGAAAGCATTTAACAACTTATTGTCCGGAACCTTTCCTCAATAGTGCGGGGAAAGGTTCGACATAGTCTGTGGATGGAAACAACGCCGGGGCTTAAAAGCCTTATATGGCCCATAGGGTTATGGGTTTGGCGTTGCATAGTTTTTGTAACAATGCGGAAAAGTTCCACTTAGTCTGTTGCTTGTCTCACTCGGATATATACTGGTTGTATATACATATGTTCGAGGTGGCTCTCATGCGTAAACCCCATTCGCCGTTTTTGGCCAGTATCTATGAGCAGATGCTGCTGTTGCGTTATGCCATGGCAACTATTGAAGCCTATCTGCACTGGATCACGGCGTATATCCGCTTTCATAAGATGCAGCATCCGTCGAACCTGGGGGAGGCCGAGGTGCAGAGTTTTCTCACCCATCTGGCGACCGAACGTCGGGTCGCCAGCAAGACCCAGGCTCAGGCGCTCAATGCGCTGGTGTTTCTCTACAAAACCATCTTACTACGGCCGCTGCAGTTGCAGATGGAGTTCACCCGTAGCCAGCGAGCTCCCAAGTTGCCCTCGGTGCTGACCCAGAGCGAGGTGCGGGCCTTGCTGCTGGCGATGCCGGTACACCTGCGACTACTGGCGCAACTCATGTATGGCAGCGGCCTGCGGCTGATGGAGGTGATGCGGCTGCGTATTCAGGATCTGGATTTTAACTATCTCTGCGTCATGGTCTGGAACGGCAAAGGCGGCAAGCATCGGCGCGTGACCCTGGCTTCGGAGCTGATCCCGGCCCTGCGCGAGCAGATTGCCTATGCCCAGCGCTTTTTCTTGAGCGATTGCCTGAATGACCAGTATGCCGGTGTCTCTCTGCCCACGGCGCTGGCGCGGAAATATCCGTCGGCCTGCAAGGAGCTGGGCTGGCACTATCTGTTTCCATCGGCTGTGCTGAGTCGGGATCCGCGGGATGGCGCCCTGCGTCGCCATCATCTGGACCCGTCCACCCTGCAAAAAGCGGTGCGGGCCACGGCGCGGCAACTCAACTTCGGCAAGCCGGTCAGCTGCCACACCCTGCGTCACTCGTTCGCCACCCATTTGCTGGCCCGGGGTGCGGATATTCGCACTGTGCAGGAGCAGTTGGGCCATTCCGATGTCCGGACCACACAAATCTATACCCATGTGTTACAGCAGGGGGCGAACGGGGTACGCAGCCCACTTTCCGATCTCTAGACGGCCAGTGGCTGAGCTGTGCCGGCTGCTACGCGTGGGCCAAGCTACCGCCACTAGGTTACAGCTCCCAGTTGCTGATAGGTGTTGCTGACAGGCTCAGGGGTGCACTTGATCGGCGGCGTATGGACCTTGGTGTGTCTGGACTTCAACAACAGCCAAGAGTGGTAACTGCGCATCCATGCGGCAAAGCTGACAAGGTGGGGCGTTTCTTCTCTGATATCCCTATCTATTTCGGAAAACCATGCTACGGCCTTTGGGGCCATATGGGAATGACTTGGAGTCATTAATCTAAAAAATGTGCGCAAGACCGCACTGCCCATCCGATAAGGCAGGGGTGTTTCCATTGAGCCAACCATGGGCGGCAAACATTCCAGCATGGAGCCGGATGGATTTATGGTGGGGGATGGTGAGTGGCTGACCCGGAATATCCCGGCACGGCGCGCCAGGCTGCGCTTTGCTGGGGTGCCGGGCGGGCTACTCTTTTTGCTTGATCACGGCGGCGAGGCAGAGGTTGGTCTGCTGCACGAAGTGGGTAAAGCTGAAAAAATCGTCGCGGCTGAGCATGCGTTTGCTATCGGCGCGATCGGCATAGAAGAGGCCTATGGATTGTTGCTCGACTATGATGGGCGCGATAAAGAAGCCCTTGTTATAGATGGCGGCCCGCAGCTCGGGACTGATCAGCGGGCTCCATTGCGGGTCCGTGAGGCTGGTCACCCATTGCGGCTCCTGCTTGTTCAGCAGTTGGCTGAACAGGTTATTGCGGGCACTGATATCCAGAGTGAAACGCTGTTTCAGCAGATCCCCCTGCTGGCCGGTGACAAAGCGCGGGGTCAGGCGATTTTTTTCCCGGTTCAGCATCAGCACCAGCACCCGATCCATGCCGATGCCGCGATAAATCCCTTCCAGCGCGGTGTGGATGATGAGGTTGATATCGGCCTTTTCCAGGGTCAGAAAGGTGAGCTCGCGCAGCATGCGCAGCTGCAGTGCCTCGCTGGATTCAATCGGTAGCGGGGCAGGCTCCTGCTCCGGCAATAACAGGGCATTGGCGCCCTTGTCCAGATAGGGAGTCAGCATGCGGGCACCATAAGTGGTGCTCAGCCGCACAGCGTCATAGTTGCAGCGTTTGACCTTCTGCTTGACCTGGGCGGCATCGAGCGCCATGACCTTGCCCAATTCATTGAGTCCCTGCTGGAGCTGGGCCTGGGTGGTGTGCGGGTTCATCATCAGGGCGCTAAAGCGGTTCGCCAGATTGATGGCCTGTACCTCGGGGGTCCGGCGATCCGGATCCGTGAGCGAGGCGATGAGCAGCTTGCCCATATTCCACGAACTGGCCAGGCCAATACTCATCTTGTTAAAGCTGGTGCCGAGCATGTCGCGCACCACCTCCTCTTCGGCGTCGGGGTTGAGCCTTAGCTTGTCATCCAGCTCTTCGGCCAGCGGCCCGCCCATGCTCCAGAAGGCGCTCTCGCCCAGATTGTGCAGCAAGGCGGCAATAAACGCCTCTTCGCGGGTTTCGTCATCATGCTCCTCCAGCAACATCTTGCTCAGCATGCCGGCATGGAAGGATTGCGCCATCAGCCGCAGCAGGCGGTCATAGACCGAATGGCTGATATCCCGGTTCTTGAGCAGGCTATCGACCAGGGTGGCGGTGATGCAGATGTGTTTGAGGGCATTGAAACCGAGCAGCACGGCGGCGCGACTCATGGTGGTGACCTGATTGCCGCTACGACTGTAGGTGACGCTGTTGGCGACCCGCAGGATGCGGGTGGTCAGGCCGTGATCATGCAGCACGGACTGGCCGAGGTGGGCCAGGGAGGCCGTGTCATCCTTGGCCATCTGCTCCAGCATGCGCACGGTTGAACACAGGGCTGGCATCTCTTTATTGCTGATGCGTTCGACCCAGGCATCGGTTCCGCGAGTTGGTGTACTGCTCATAATGACAGGGGGTGAGTGGATGCTTCCCTAATCATAGCGAGCAAACCGCACGGGAGGCAGTTGATTTCCAAGCGTTAATGCCGTTTTTCATCGGAGCTTCGAGCGCCGTCACTCTTCGCTAGACCTGACACTATTGCCACTGCCGCTATTCCTGTCGCTAGTGTGACAAAGGCGACAATTTCTGTGCTTTTGTGGCCTCGAATTTACCACTTAACAAATTAACCCATTGATGAATAACAATAATTTATTTGGCGCAGCCCTTGCTCCTGTTCAGAGGTCATTGCTTGAGGAGTTCCCATCATGATCGATATTCAGCCCGAAGCCCTGGCGACTCTCCAGGCACTGCAACAATCCCTGACCCAGCCGAATTTCGGTTTACGCCTGATCGTCAGTGGCGATGCCTGTCAGGGCTGGAAGCTGGCGGTGGGCTGGAGTGCGCAGATGCTGGGCGACGATCTGCGGCTGGATCTGCCGGGCCTGAGCCTGGTGGCCGACCGTCGGCAATGGCCTCAACTCAAGGGAGCTGTCATCACGCTGGCCGAACGTCAGGGTGAGACGGGTCTGGAAATCAAGTTGCAACCAGCCGGTTGCCAGTGTGATACGGGTCGCTGCGAGCCAACCGCGGCCGGCTCCAGTTGTTAATTCAGGGCGGGAGAACAGCATATGTGGAATTATTCAGAAAAAGTTAAGGATCACTTCTTCAACCCCCGCAATGCCAAGATCCTGGCCGATGCCAATGCGGTGGGTGATGTCGGCTCCATCAGCTGTGGCGATGCCTTGCGCTTGATGCTGCAGGTGGATCCGGTGACCGAGATCATCACAGATGCCGGGTTCCAGACCTTCGGCTGCGGCAGTGCTATTGCTTCCTCCTCGGCATTGACCGAGCTGGTGATCGGCAAGACGCTTAGCCAGGCCGCCGAGCTGACCAATCAGGATATCGCCGAGTACCTCGACGGTCTGCCACCGGAGAAGATGCACTGCTCTGTGATGGGCAGCGAAGCCCTGGAAGCGGCGATTGCCAACTACCGAGGCGAAGTGTGGAGCGATGATCATGAAGAGGGGGCGCTGATCTGTAAGTGCTTCGCCGTCGATGAGGGCAAGATCGTCAAGGCAGTGAAAGAGAACGGCCTGACCACCCTGATGGAAGTCATCAATTACACCAAGGCGGGCGGCGGTTGCAGCACCTGCCATGAGAAGATCGAACAGGTGCTGGACAAGGTGCTGGCCAGCGGCGTCTGTGGCGAGGCCAAGAGTGGCGCCTATGCCAAATCGGGCAGTGTGGCGATCCCGGCCGCGCCCCAACCGGTGGCCGAACGCAGCTCGGTCTGGGTGCAGGTGGAAGCGGTGCTGGAGGCCATGCGTCCCCATCTGCAGGCCGATGGCGGCGATGTGACGCTGATCGGCGTCAGCGAGAACAAGGTCGAAGTCGCACTCTCCGGTGCCTGTATGGGCTGCATGATGACCGACATGACGCTGGCCTGGATCCAGCAAAAACTGATGGAAGCCCTCGGCCGCTATGTGCAGGTCGTCAGCGTCACCGAAGCCGTCGCCTAGGCCCCAGCCCAGCAAGGAGTAATGCCATGAAAGCTATTTATCTGGATAACAACGCCACGACCCGGCTCGATCCCATGGTGCTCGAAGCCATGATGCCGTTTTTGACCGAGCACTATGGTAATCCGTCCTCTATCCACGGTTTCGGCGAGCCGGTGCGCAAGGCGCTGGAAGTAGCGCGCCATCAGGTGGCGGCCCTGCTGGGTGCTGAACATGACAGCGAAATCGTCTTTACCTCCTGCGCCACCGAGGCCAACAGCACGGTTCTGCTCTCGGCGGTGGAAGCCTTGCCCGATCGCAAGCAGATCATCACCACGGCGGTGGAACATCCGGCCATTCTGGAAGTGTGCGAACACCTGGAGCGCCAGGGTTATCAAATTCATCGTCTGGCGGTGGATGGCCAAGGTCGGCTGGATCTGGAGGCCTATGCCGCCCTGCTTAGTGACCAGGTGGCGCTGGTGTCGGTGATGTGGGCCAACAATGAAACCGGCACCCTGTTCCCTGTGCTGGAGATGGCCCAGATGGCCAAGGACAAAGGCATTTTGTTCCATACCGATGCGGTCCAGGTGATCGGCAAGATGCCCGTCAACCTGGCCAGCAGCGCCATCGATCTGTTGTCGTTTTCCGGCCACAAGTTGCATGGTCCCAAGGGGGTTGGCGCCCTGTATGTGCGCCGTGGCACCCGCTTCCGGCCGCTATTGCGGGGCGGCCATCAGGAGCGCGGACGCCGCGCCGGTACCGAAAACAGTGCCGGTATCATAGGGCTGGGCATGGCTTGCGAGCTGGCCGAGCTGCATATGTCCATGCTCGAAGGGCCTATTCGTGGCCTGCGTGACAAGCTGGAGCAGGCGCTGTTGGCGGCAGTTCCCTGCTCCATGGTCACTGGCGATCCGCAGAACCGCACCCCCAATACCCTGAATATCGCGTTCGAATTTGTTGAAGGGGAGGCCATCTTGCTGATGCTCAATCAGCTGGGGATTGCCGCCTCCAGCGGCAGCGCCTGTACCTCCGGCTCGCTGGAGCCCTCCCATGTGATGCGCGCCATGGGTATTCCCTACACGGCGGCGCACGGCAGCATCCGCTTCTCCTTGTCGCGCTTTAGCCGCGAGCGGGAGATTGATCAGGTGATACTGCAACTGCCGATGATCATAGAGCGCCTGCGATCCTTGTCGCCCTACTGGCAACAGAACAAGCCACAACTGGCCAGCCATGGCGAGTTCGCACCGGCTTACGGCTAACAATAACCTCCTCTGTTCAACCCTTGGGCCGCATTCGTGCGGCTCTTTTTTTGGGCGACGACGTTCTGTAGTCCGGGCTCTGTGGTCTGGGGCCTGCCTTCTGGGATATCAGCTCTGGGAGCTGAGATCTGGGGCTAGCGATCTGCTGCATGGGCGAGGGCTTCGCTGGCTACGGCAGCTTGCGGGATAAGCCGACCGTCGGCGGCAGGGAGGCCGCCGTCGCGGCTACAGGGATGTATTCACGGCGAGTCGGCGTTCCCGGGAGTTGCCGTATCTACGACTATCTATGTACGACTATTCGCTACGACCTGTGCCGCAGGCTTGTGTCGTAATTCCCACAATGTGGGGCGACAGCGTGATGTTGTGGCGGATATAGAAACGCAATTCATTGAATAACAACAATTATTTAATGGAACGCCTCTTGCTGTATCTCGCTATGGATTGGCCAAGGGAGCGCGTATGCAACAGACAGCACCCATCATCATCAATGACACCACACTGCGGGATGGCGAGCAGTCGGCCGGGGTAGCCTTTACCCGGGATGAGAAGATCGCCATTGCCCTGGCACTGGAAGCGGCGGGTGTGCCCGAGCTGGAAGTCGGTATTCCGGCCATGGGCCCGGAGGAGTGTGCGCGCATCGCCGCAGTTAGAGCGCAAATCCGCCACAGTCAGCTGATGGTCTGGTGCCGCGCCGCGTTACCGGAAGTCGAGCAGGCTGCACGGTTGGCTGTGGAGTGGGTGGATATCTCGATGCCGCTGTCGGCGCAGATGCTGGCCCACAAGCTGGGCATCAGCCGCCAGCAGGCCGACGATCGCCTGGTGCTGGCCGTAGAGCGAGCCCGCGCGCTCGGGTTGCGGGTCTGTATCGGTTGTGAGGATGCCTCCCGGGCCACGTCCGACGAGCTGACGGCCATTGCCCGCCTGGCCCATGAATTAGGGGCCGAGCGACTGCGCTTTGCCGATACCTTGGGCATTCTGGATCCCTTCGCCACCTTCGAGCGCATCAGCCTGCTGCGTCAGCACTGGAGCGGTCAGCTGGAGATCCATGCCCATGACGATCTGGGGCTGGCCACCGGCAATACCCTGGCCGCGCTGCGGGCGGGTGCCACCCACGCCAACACCACTGTGATCGGCCTGGGCGAGCGGGCCGGTAATGCGCCGCTGGAGGAGGTGGTGCTGGCGGCCAGCCACTGTTATGGCCGTCAAACCGGGATCGATCCGCTGCAGCTGCCGGGTCTGTGCCAGCAGGTGGCTGCGGCCGCCGGACGGCAGATTTCGGCGCAAAAACCGCTGGTCGGCGATCTGGCTTTTACTCATGAGTCCGGCCTGCATGTGGATGGCCTGCTCAAGGACTGCCGCAACTATCAAGGCGTCGATCCCCATCTGCTGGGCCGCGAACACAGGTTGGTGCTGGGCAAGCACTCGGGCCGACATGGCGTGATGGCGATCTTTTCCCGCCTCGGGCTGCCGCTGACTGAGGGCGATGCCGAGCCTGTGTTACAGGCGATCCGCCAATTTGCGGAGAGCCGCAAACGAAATCCTGACGAGGGAGAGCTGCGGACCTTGTACCGCACCCTGCTCTGCCGGTCACAAGCCGCTATTCGGATGAACGAGGAGGTGTTATGGAGTGGTTTTTAACCCTGCCGGGGGTGGATGAGCTGGAAACTGCCGAAGAGTTTCTGGCCCATTTTCAACTTCCCTTTGAGACAGAGCAGGTGCGCATCAGCCGCCTGCATATCATGCACCGCTTCCATCAGGCGCTGAGCACGGCCGACGCGGCCAGCCTGGATGAGGCGGGCCGTTTTGCCCTGGCTCAGCAGTTACTGCGCGAGGCGTATCAGACCTTTCATCATCAGCCGGTGCGCGGCAACTCCAGCCTCAAGATCTATCAGCGCATGGAGCCGTTTTTTATTCCGCTGAGCCAATTACAGGAGGTGCGGCTATGAGCGATGCCCAATTTGACTATGGCGCGCCGGTCCGACTGGTGCGGGCGGTGCGGGATGACGGCAGTTTTCCTGGCAAACAGCGTGGCGATCTGCTGGTGCGCAAGGGCGCGCTGGGCTATGTGCGCGACGTCGGCACCATATTGCAGGATCAGGTGATCTATCAGGTGCACTTCATGGAGCTGGGCTACACAGTCGGCTGCCGCGAGCAGGAGCTGATCCCCGGTGATGCCCCCTGGATTGACAGCGAATTCGAGTTTGGCGACTGGGTGGAGGCGGCCAGTACCCTGGCGA
>JBBRVG010000105.1:0-8260 GCA_038247115.1 Enterobacterales bacterium
GCCGCAGTGAGCTGGAAACCCTGACCGACAGTTATCTGCGTTTGCTGGCCCAATCGGCAGCCATCTCGTTGCCGCTGCGGGATGCCGCCCTGGCACAGCGACTGGTGTTCCGCAACTTCAGCACCCAACCGGCCTTCGAGCGTATCGATGGCAACAAGGCCCGCTATGTCACCCGCGGGCGACTGGGCAACATGCTAGGGCTCAACTTGTATGATCTGGACCATCTGGATCTGAGCGTCCACAGCCATCTGAATAACGAGCTGCAGCAACAGGTCAGCCAGTATCTACGCAGTCTGGCGGATCCCGAGGTCGCCGGTAACGTCGGCTTGTATGGTGAACGGCTGCTATCCCCGGAGAAAACCGCTGCCGTGCGTTACAGCTTCACGCTGTTCGAGCGCAGCCCCCAGGGTTTTCTGGTGCGAGTTCAGACCGATAACACGGATCAACCCTTCGATATCAATGACGCCAGCAAGCTGGAGCTGGGCTCCACCGCCAAGTTACGGGTGCTGACCAGTTATCTGCAAATCATCGCCGAGCTGCATCAGCGTTTCGGCCTGATGTCACCCGAGCAGCTGCGCCAACAACCGGTGGACGCTCAGGATAACCTCAGTCGCTGGGCCATCGATTATCTGCTACGCAATCCTGATCGGCAGTTGACCTTCATGCTGCAAGCCGCGCTGGATCGCCGCTACTCGGCCAGTCCCTACGAGAGCTTCTTCACCGGCGGTGGCCTGCATATCTTCAGCAACTTCCGCAAAGAGGATAACGGTCGATTACCGACCCTGCGCCAAGCCCTGCAGGAGTCCATCAACCTGCCGTTTATCCGTCTGCTGCGCGATGTGGTGCGCTATAGCCTGTATCAGGATCCGACTCGCCGCCTGTTACTGCAGGACGACAAGGATCCCCGCCGCCAAGAGTATCTGCGGCGCTTTGCGGATCGGGAAGGGAAAACCTATCTCGGACGTTTCTGGCGCAAATATCAGGGCAAAACCCAGGATGAACAACTCAAGACCCTGCTTGATGGTATGCATCTGACCCAGAGCAAACTGGCGGCCGTTCACCGCTATTTACGGCCACAAGCCGCGCCCGCCGAACTGGCCAGCTTTATTCACCAGCATCTGCCCAACGAGCCCCTGACTGAGAAACGGCTGGATTATCTCTATCGCACCTATGGTCCCGGAGCCTTCTCCTTGCCCGATCAGGGCTACGTGGCTCGTGTGCACCCTCTGGAGCTGTGGCTGCTGGATTACTTGGGCCAGCATCCACAAGCCACCTTTGCCGATGTAGTCGCCGCAAGCAAGGAGCAGCGGCTGGAGGTTTACGGCTGGCTGTTCAAGTCCCGACACAGAACCGCACGGGATAGCCGCATCCGCACCATGCTGGAAATAGAGGCGTTCAGTGATATCCACCAGCGTTGGCAAAAACTCGGTTATCCCTTTGACCACCTGGTCCCCTCCCTGGCGACCGCCATTGGCAGCTCCGGAGATAGGCCGGCAGCCCTAGCCGAACTCATGGGCATTATTCTCAACGACGGTGTCCGGTTGCCGGTGCAACGCCTCTCCTCGTTGCACTTTGCCACCGGAACCCCTTTCGAAACCTTGATGGCCCCAAAGCCCGATCAGGCCAATCGGGTGTTGCCCAGCGAGGTGGCCCAGGCACTCCAGGCCGCCCTCTCTCAAGTGGTAGAAGCCGGCACCGCCCGGCGTCTGGCGGGCAGCTTCCAGCTCAGCGACGGCACCCTGCTGCAGCTAGGGGGCAAAACCGGAACCGGTGACAACCGGTTGGAAAAAGTGGGCCGCTACGGCCAGATCCTCGAATCCCGGGTGCTCAATCGCACCGCCACTTTTGTGTTCTATCTGGGCAGTCACCATTTTGGTACGCTGACCGCCTATGTAGAAGGCAGCTCGGCGGATACCTTCCGTTTCACCTCCGCCCTACCGGTGCAAGTGCTCAAAGGGATGGCCCCTTTGCTGGCACCCTATCTGGCACCCGGAGTGCAGACTCAATGTCGGGCCGATCCTGAGCTGGCAAACCGTTAGTCGCTTGTCGATCAAGTCGATCCCCGAGATACAATGGGAGTCTGAAACGCAAAGCATCATGCTTGCACCCAAGCATGATGTTGGGATTAGAAAAAGCCCTGATGCCAGGCATCAGGGCTTTGAAGAATGTTAAGGCGTGGACTTAGAGCTACAAGCGATAAATGCGGACCTCGCGAGGCGTCAGATCCAGGGTCAGGTTTCCCTTCTGATCCGTGGTCTCGGTCTGGGAGCCAAAACCGCTCAGTGGAGTCAGTTGCTGTTGCGACTTGTCCAACGCCAGATCCACCTGTCCCTTGCCCGTCCCGTAGTTGATAACCACCAGCAGATTTTCCTTGGCGTCATGGCGGCGGAATGCCAGCACCTGATCCTGGCTTAAAAGGGTCAGTTCGCCATCGCGTAACGCCGAATGCGCCTTGCGCACCGCGATCAACTGCCGATAGAAATTCCAGATCGAATCCGGTTGTGCTTGCTGTGCGGCGGCATTGTAGTGCTGCCGATTCACAGCCGGTGCGCGAAATGGTGTTGCCGTGCTGAAGCCCCCTTCGGCACTCCAGCTCATGGGCGCACGCAGACCCCAATCGCCACCATTGCCGTCACTATGCCCCATGCCGATCTCTTCGCCGTAATAAATAAACGGCTGGCCTGGCAGGGTCAGTTGGGTAGCCGCCGCCACCTTGTAAGCCCCCTCATCACCATCAAAAGCCTCGATCAGACGAACACCGGCATAGGAATCATGACTACCGAGTACCAACCCCATATTCGCCAGCGGGTACTGCTGCAATTTTTGCTGTAGCTCGCCCGTCACAGTGCCCGACAACACAGAAGCTCGCACCGCATCGTTGAATCCAAACGCAAAGGAGGAACCACAGGAATCACTCCCAGCGGCACCCACCGGATCGGCAGGCTCCTCGCAGACCATAAAGCGCCCCGGGTAGCCCTGGGTTACCAGCGTCTGGAGATCATGCAGGATCGCCTTGTTCTCGGGCTGGGATTCGTAGGCGTTCTTACCGTTTTCCACCAATTGCCCCACCGCATCGAAACGGAATCCATCGACGCCAGCATTCAGCCAGTAGCGCAAATTGTCCTGATGGTAGGCCAGAACTTGGGGATTTTTCAGGTTGAAATCCGGCATCTGTTCCCAGAACACGCCGTAATAATAATCACGAGTCGGTCGGCTGCGATGCCAGGAGCCACTGCCATCCCAGTTGGTCCAACCCGGATCATGATCCTTCCAGATATACCAGTCGCGCTTATCATTGAGCTTGTTTTTGGAGTCCAGAAACAGCGGGTTCTGATAGGCGCTGTGGTTGATCACATAATCCATGATGACGCCGATACCCCTGGCATGGGCGGCCGCCAGAAACGCCTTGAAGTCCGCCTCGGTGCCATAATCCGGTTCAACTTTGCGATAATCGGTCACCGCATAGCCATGATCCCGATCCTGGCTCTGATTGACCGGCATCAGCCAGATCCCCTGCACGCCCAAGTTGGCCAGGTAATCCAGTTGCTGAGTCAGCCCCTTGAAGTCGCCAATACCATCACCGTCAGAATCCTTATAGCCACGAACATAGATCTCGATAAACACAGCCCCCTTCGCCCAATCCCTCGGCAGAGGCGTCTTGGGAACGGCAACGGCCACCGGGCTTAAATCCAGAGTGGCCGAGGTCAGCTCGATAGGTTTGACGGTAGCCACAGTTGGCGTTTGTAGGACGGTGGAGACGGGATCGGCAGGTGGAGCAGAACAAGCGGACGTCAGCGCACAGGCCAAGGCACTCAGCAGCAAGGGTGAATAATTCATCGCATATCCGGACAGAAAAAGGGACCAACCGGCATCAGTCAGCGACGGGATCCGTCAACGCCAACGAGCCGATATCATCACAGCTTGGTCAGACGAGTCACGCCCTGGCAGGCGCGCGCCCGATAAGCCATCTACTGTCGTTTATAACGATTTAGCCAGACAAATGCTGTTATCCAGGTCGATATATGGCCCATAGTTTGCCGTCACCACAAATCCTCGTTTGTGATACAAAGCCAGCGCCTCTGGCTGCCCCTTACCGGTTTCCAACACCAGATGGCTAAAGCCGAGTTCACGTGCCCAGAGCTCCAGCGCCACTAGCAATTGCTCGGAAAAGCCACGGCGTCGCCACTCGGGACGCACATACATGCGTTTGATTTCGGCGCTATGAGTATCCAGTGGCTTGAAACAGCCACAGGCGACTGCTTGGCCGTCGACCATCCCGATCACAGCAGTTTCCAGTAGCGCCAGTCGATTGTGGGTGGCATAGGCCTCCTGCTGCTGGCCGTAGCGCCCTTGCAGATCGGCATCTAATTGGCGAGTCAGGGCCGTAAAGCGCGGATCCTGATTGGTAGTGCGTAACAGCTGCATGGAAACTCCTGATTGATATGTGAGCGACAAAGAGGTAATGCCAGAGCCTGGCCCCGAGTTGTATCCTCAGACGATACACGCCTCATGATCATTTCTTAACCCGCCGCCAGTTAAATTCTGGGAAATTTTGTTGGACGGTGGATTGCCAATATAAAAAAGCCAGCGACGATGCGCTGGCTTCTTGCTTTCCGGTGATCGGCTAACCGGCGTCGTTATTCGGCCATAACCCGGGTCATACCAGCGCCATTTTTACCCTTGTTGCTGATATAACACTTGTACTGATAACCCGCCCAGATCAGTCCCAACCAGACCGGAACCAGATAGACAGAAACCGTCTCACCCAGCAGGTAGAGGATGACCAACATACTGGCCATAAACGCCAGACACAAATAGTTAGCAAACGGATACCAGAAGGCCTTGAACGCAGGCACCAGGTTCTCTGCATTCTTGGCGCGACGGAATTTCAAGTGAGTCAGGCTGATCATCGCCCAGTTGATCACCAAAGCCGCCACCACCAGCGCCATCAGCAACTGGAACGCCTTGCCCGGGATCAGATAGTTAATCACCACGCAGATCAGCGTCATCAGCCCGGACAGCACAATCGCCGTCACCGGCACACCGCGCTTGTCGACCTTCATCAGCGCACGGGGAGCATTGCCCTGCTGTGCCAGACCGTGGAGCATACGGCTGTTGCAATAGACGCAACTGTTGTAGACCGACAGCGCTGCCGTCAAGACCACCACATTGAGAATATTGGCGGTGAGATCGCTACCGAGCGCCGAGAAGATCAGCACAAACGGACTGCCACCTTCGGCCAATTGATTCCAGGGATACAGGGCCAACAACACAGCCAGCGCGCCTACATAGAAGATCAGGATGCGATAGATCACCTGATTCACGGCACGAGGAATGCTCTGCCGTGGATTATCGGCTTCAGCCGCCGTGATCCCCACCAGCTCCAGGCCACCAAACGAGAACATGATGATGGCCAGCGACATAACCAGACCATGCCAGCCATTGGGTAGAAAGCCGCCCTTGGCCCAGAGGTTGGTAATCGAAGCCTGAGGACCACCAGTGCCACTGAGGAGTAAATAGCAGCCGAACACTATCATGCCGATGATGGCGACCACCTTGATGATGGCAAACCAGAACTCCATCTCGCCGAAGTGTTTGACGTTGGAGAGGTTGATGGCATTGATCAGCACGAAGAAGACAGCGGCCGAAACCCAGGTCGGGATCTCGGGCCACCAGTACTGCACATAGAGACCGACCGCCGTGAGCTCGGCCATGCTGACCAGCACATAGAGCACCCAGTAGTTCCAGCCCGCCAGGAAACCGGCAAAGCCGCCCCAATATTTATTGGCAAAAAAACTGAACGAGCCAGATACCGGCTCTTCGGCCACCATTTCCCCCAGCTGACGCATGATGAGAAAGGCAATAAAACCACCGAGCGCATAACCGAGCAGCACCGCAGGGCCGGCCATCTTGATGGTCTGGGCAATCCCCAGAAACAGGCCGGTACCTATGGCACCGCCCAGAGCAATAAGTTGGATATGGCGATTCTTCAAGCCGCGCTTGAGTTCACCCTCGTGGGGTCTGACTTCCATGGAATGAGGTTCCTTACAACAATGTCTTAATTAGGTTGTCTGTCCACCATCCCATTCATTCCTTCCACTCCTGGCAAGGAAACAATGACGGCGAACCATCCATAATGCTGTATCGACTGCAAAAATCGCCAGTGTATTCAGAATGGATGCGGGCATACTCCTGTCTTGGTTAAGCCGTCAACTAGAATACCCTCAAATGACCGGCATTGCAGTATGAAAAGTCACCAAAAGCCACGCAATATCGCAGATAATAGAACCCAGAGCATAATGACCAGAATAATAAACTACTATCGTTCTATCATCGTTCCTATATATACCTAGTGGTCAATGACTCAGAACTTGATAATAGCCATAGAATAATAGAGTCATTGCTTTATAATCTAACCTGCAACTCTATCTAGCGTTACCTTGGTTGATATAATTAAATAAAACTGGTTATAAAAGGATATTAGAATGTACTGTAGCAAAGAAATATTACTATTTTGCCTATCGTTATTCATAGTAGGCTGTGGTGGTGGCGGCAATGAAAGCTCGTCAGATAACAGCAATGGAAATAGCAATGAATTTACGCAACTTGAAATAAAAGAAAAATCGACCGCGAATATTTCAGCCGCCTTGGATTTTATTCAATACCCGGCTGAGTTTGCTGTGTTGTCAACCAGCACCCCAGACATACTGGGCAAACTGGATCAAAAAGTTATGGCTTGCAATCATAGGTCTAGTAATAGCTATGATTTAATGACCATTGAAGCAACACGGCTTACCAAGGGTAAGTGGAGCAATGGCGATCAGATTACAGTGGATTTTGCCAACGATTGCCTACTGTCTGGCTTAGAATCTCCACTATCAGGTAGGATTACTATAACCATATCAATGGATTCAAGTGCAGTGGAAAGCATAACTAGCGCCCATTATCACCTTGATATGAATCAATTAAGAGGGTGTTCAATATTCTGTGTCAGCCGATCATAGGTCAATATGGTCATCCAGTCTGCTGGGGAAATGGATCGATAGCTGTGACAGCGTCAGATTCCAGTTCTGTATGGGGAGCGTCCAGCGTTCTGATGCCTGCAACATACCGGCGTATAACAGCTTGAGCAAACTGTTTTCATTGGCGAAACCGCCTTTGGTTTTCGTCAGTTTGCGGAACTGCCGGTGTACCGCCTCGACCGCATTGGTCGTGTAGATGGCCGTTCTGACGTATTCCGGGTATTTAAAATATGCCGACAGCGTCTGCCATTTATTGCGCCAGGATTTAATGACGACCGGGTATTTCTCGCCCCACTTGGCCTCCAACTCATCCAGCGCCGATTCAGCCGCACTCAGGGTAGCCGCTTTGTACACGCACTTCAGATCAACCATGAAGGCTTTCTGGTTCTTGCTGGCAACATATTTCAATGAGTTGCGGATCTGGTGGATAACGCAGTGCTGAACTTCCGTTCGAGGGTAGATACTTGCAATGGCCTCAGGGAAGCCCTTCAAGCCATCAACGCAGGCAATCAGTATGTCTTTGATACCCCGGTTATGCAGATCGGTCAGTACGCTTAACCAGTGGTGGGCCCCTTCATTCTCTGACAGATAAAGGCCGAGCAGCTCTTTTTTACCGTCGACATTCAGGCCCAGAATGGTGTAAACGGCCTTGGTGATATAGCGGCCATTTTCCTTGATCTTGTAGTGAATGGCATCGAGCCACATCACCGGATAAATCGCATCCAGCTCACGATCACGCCAGGCTTGTAACTCAGGCAGCAGCTTGTCAGTCACGGCATTGAGCGTACCGTTGGACAGATGGATGCCGTACAACTCTTCGATATGCGCCCGGATATCCTGGTAACTGGTTCCAAGCGCAAACAGGGCGATGATTTTGCGCTCCAGCTCATCCGTTAACTGGGTCTGGTGCTTTTTGACGATTTGTGGCTCAAAAGTGCCGGCCCGATCACGGGGCGTATTGAGTTCAAAGCGTCCGGCGATACTTTTGATGGTCTTGGATGTTGAGCCGTTTTTGCGATTGGCCGTTTCATCTTGAGCGAGGTGCTGCTCAAGTTCAGCCTGCATGGCCGCTTCGGTCAATTGCTTGATGAGCGGCGTAAGAATACCGTCTTTGCCAGTGAGGTCTTTACCGTCACGCAAGGCTTGCAGCGCAGCTTCGATATCGAACGATGGTTTGGTCATGTGTCATCTCTTTTTGTCATAGTTTAATGAAATGACACAGAATTCTGAACACTACC
>JBBRVG010000106.1:0-8248 GCA_038247115.1 Enterobacterales bacterium
TGTTAACGCTAGATGTATTGATTTACTTAAGAGGAATGGTGGAGGGAGAAGGATTCGAACCTTCGAAGGCAGAGCCGTCAGATTTACAGTCTGATCCCTTTGGCCGCTCGGGAACCCCTCCACGGGAGAACCTCTTAATTTTGTGCACTTGATGGTGGAGGGAGAAGGATTCGAACCTTCGAAGGCAGAGCCGTCAGATTTACAGTCTGATCCCTTTGGCCGCTCGGGAACCCCTCCACAAGTGCGGGCGCATAGTATCAGATTCTCTTTGGAAGTGAAGCCCCGAATTTAAATCTTTTTGTTAAAGCAAGACCAAAACTGGCCGATAAACAACTAGATGCCTATTTTTCACACTTTACTCCATGACCCCACATGCCTTGCGCGAACACTATTTAGTCGACGAGCTGCAGCTCGGACAGACGCTGAACCAGGCGATAAGCCAGGGGCGTCGTTCCGAGTTTTCGCTGCTGTTGGCCATGCTGTCGCCCGATGTGGAAGATCAACCCTGGGTCGCGGATGCCATCCCGGTCGACAGTGCAAGTATCGATTGGCGCCGTCGTTTCGAGCTGCCCCAGGCCAAACCGGTTGAAGCCCATGTTCGTAGTGCGGATCGTGCTCTGGCCATGGCGGCCCAGCTGACGCAGGGGGGCATGGCATCGGTTCGTCTGCTGGAGTGCCTGGAGCCTGAGCCGCTGACCCTGAAGCAATTCCAGTTTGATGCCGAGGTGTGGAACAACCTGTCGCCCCTGGCGCAGGAGAAGCACCGCTTTTATGTGCAGGGTGAACAACTGCGCCATGAACCCATGCAGGATGAACCGGCCGCAATGCTGGATACCATTCACGACTCCTGCGCCATTCCTGAGCTCAAAGTCCGCTATTTCGATGCGGTGCGCCGCGCCGGTTAAGCTGCCACGACGCCGCTGATATTCTTGTCTGTTTGTTTCGGGTCACACAGCATCAATTTTTAACATCCTCTCCTCGAATGCCATAAATGGTCATATCTCAACTTCATTTGAGTATGGGTTGTCGAACTTTCACGCCTTTAGGGTGATTTAGTAAATTTGACTCAACAAAAGTTGAGCCTGCGGATACACTCTGCACCTCGGTTACCTGCGGATTGTGAGGAGTGTGAGTGTGTTGCCATTACCGGCTGCGTTTACCGATGAGGATCGACATCTGATCGCTAATTTTGTCCCTTTGGTGGATGGCTTGGCGGCCTTGCTGGGCACCGGCTGCGAGGTGGTGTTGCACGCCTTTGATCAGCTGGATGCCTCGGTGATCAAGATTGCCAATGGCCATATCACGGGTTGTGAGGCCGGAGCTCCTGCTACCGACTTTGCCCTGGCGCAGCTGCAACAGGCGACTTCTCATCTGCAAGAGCAGGGTCCGGAAGAGCAGGGCAGTTGGCGCAGCTACTTTTCCCGCAATCGCCAGGGGCATTTACTCAAATCTGCCTCCATGACCATTCGCAACCGGCAGCAACAACCGATTGGTATGTTGTGTGTCAACTTTAGTCTGGATGCGCCGCTCTCATCCCTACTGGCGGCGTTGTCGATGCCGGTGATGGCCAATTCGCTCAATACTGTGCCTGTGGTGCTGGAAAACGAGAGTTTTGCCAGTTCGGTGGATGATCTGGTGGCGCAAGTGATGGCCAAGATCGACGGCGATACCAGCCTACCGGCATCGGCGCGCAACAAGGCCATCATCACGGCTTTGTACGAGCGCGGGCTGTTTGAAATCAAGGAGGCGGCCCATCTGGTCGCCGAGCGGTTGGCCATCTCCCGGCATACCGTCTATCTGCACATCCGTAATCACAAGGCGGCACAGACTGCCAACTCTCAAGAGACCTGCTCATCATGATGCCATCCTCTCCTTCTCCCTTCGATCCGGCCTTGCCGACTGAGTGGGCTGAATTTATCCAGATTTTACGCCGTGACGTGGTTCCGGCTCTGGGGTGTACCGAGCCCATGTCGGTGGCGTTGGCCGCGGCCAATTGCCGACTGCTGCTGGGCTGCGCGCCCGAACAACTGCAGGTCTGGGTCAGTGGCAATCTGTTCAAAAATGGCATGGGCGTCGGTGTGCCCGGGACCGGCATGACCGGACTGGCGATTGCCGCTGCCGTAGGCGCCATCGGCGGCGATCCCCACGCGGGCTTGGAAGTGCTAAAACAGCTGACGTCTCAACAGTTGGAGATCGCCAAGCAGTTGCTGCCGCAGGTGTGCGTGGATGTCAAAGCGGTCCCCGAGGTGCTCTATGCCGAGGTGGTGGCGCAGGGCGGTGGGCATGAGGCCAGGGTGGTGATCTGCACCGATCATACCCGGATCACCCTGCTGGAGCTGGATGGACAGGAGCTGCAGCGGCAATCGAGTGCTCCGGCGGTGACGATAAAAACCGCCGGGAGTTCGACCATGACGCTGCAAGCCATCGTCGAGTTCGCCTTGCAGGTTCCACTGGCCGGGATTGCGTTTATTCGTGATGCGGCTGTGATGAATCAGGCGCTCAGCGATGAGGGTCTGCGTGGTTACGGTCTGCAGATTGGCAAGATATTGACCGAGCAGGTGGAGCGCCGGCTGCTGTCGGACGATCTGATGACGCTGGCCATGCGTCTGACCTCGGCGGCTTCCGATGCGCGGATGGATGGCGCCATGTTGCCGGCTATGTCCAACTCCGGCTCCGGTAATCAGGGCATAGCCGCGACCATGCCTGTGGTGGCGGCGGCCCGGTTTCTGGGCAGCTCCGAGGAGGCCTTGACCCGGGCGCTGGCGATGAGCCATCTGGTGGCCATCTATATCAAGACCTATCAGAACAAGCTATCGGCGCTGTGTGCCGCCAGCACCGCCGCCATGGGTGCCGGCGCTGCTATCACCTGGCTGCTGGGTGGTGATGAGCGGCAGATTGGCTACTGTATCAACAACATGATTGGCGATGTCTCGGGCATCATCTGTGATGGTGCGGGCAGCGCCTGCTCGATGAAGGTATCAACCTCTGCTTCGGCGGCCATTAAGGCTTCCTTGATGGCTATCAACAATCTCGGTGTCACTCAGAGTGAAGGCATAGTCGCCAGCACAGTGGATGAGACCATCGCTAATCTCGGGCGTTTGTCGCGGCAGGGAATGCTGGATACCGATGTGGAGATCATCAACATCATGCGCGCCAAGCAGAACCCCTGATGTGACCACAGGCTCCGCTCATCCGGTGACTTGTGCCGGATGAGGGGCCGGATCAAAAGAGCCGTCTTCCGGCGCTGCTATACTCGGCGCCGTTTTTAACTCCTCACGCTTTGCAGGTTTGCTTATGACCCCCAATCGCCATCCGTTGGAGCTGCTAGCTCCGGCCAAAAATCTGGAATTTGGCATGGAAGCCATTCGTCACGGTGCCGATGCTCTCTATATCGGCGGCCCGACCTTTGGAGCCCGGTCGGCGGCAGGCAATAGCGTGGCGGATATCGAGCAACTGTGCCGCTTTGCCCATCGATTTGGCGCCCGGGTCTATGTGGCCTTCAATACCATCTTGAAAGATGACGAGCTGGCCGAAGCCGAACGCTTGACCCATCAGCTGTATAGCGCCGGAGCAGATGCCCTGATCGTGCAGGACATGGGGTTGCTGCAGCTGGACCTGCCACCGATCGCGCTGCATGCCAGTACTCAGACCGATAACCGCACGCCGCAGAAGGTGCGGTTTCTCGAACAGGTGGGCTTCTCCCAGGTCGTTTTGGCCCGCGAGCTGTCGCTGGAGCAGATCCGCGAGATTTCTGCCGGCAGCGACGTGGCGCTGGAGTTCTTCATTCATGGTGCCCTGTGCGTCAGCTACAGCGGTCAGTGCTATATCAGCCATGCCATGACCGGACGCAGCGCCAATCGGGGGGAGTGCGCCCAGATCTGCCGTCTGCCCTGCACTCTGGAAAAACAGCAGGATGGTGAGGTGCTGGCCCAGAGCAGCCATCTGCTCTCCCTCAAGGATATGAACCAGACCCACAATCTGCGGGAATTGATCGACGCCGGAGTGCGCTCCTTGAAGATTGAGGGGCGCTTGAAGGGTCTCGACTACGTCAAGAACATCACCGCCTGGTACCGCCGCGAGCTGGATAGCATCTTGCTAGAGCGTCCTGAGCTGGTGCGTGCCTCGGTCGGGCGCTCCACCTTCAGCTTTACGCCGGATCCGCAAAAGAGCTTCAATCGCGGCAGTACCGATTACTTCCTCCATGGTCGTCAGCCGGAGATCACCTCGTTTCTGAGCCCCAAATATGCCGGTGAGCCGGTGGGGGTGCTGCAGGATTCCGGTAGTCAGGGCAAGCAAGGCAGTCACTGGCTGAGCTTGGGGCAGGTACCGGCCGGGGTCGAATTCCATAACGGCGATGGTTTGACCTTCTACGCACCGAATCGAACCCTGACCGGGGTGCGCGTCAATCGGGCCGAGGGGAACCGTCTCTATCTGGCCGAGCCGGTGGCCGGACTCAAGCTGGGGATGGCGCTGTTTCGCAATCACGATCAGGCGTTCGCGACCCTGCTGGCCAAGCCCTCGGCCGAGCGGCGGATTGGTGTGGCGCTGACCTTGCTCGACACTCCAAGTGGTGTGGCTCTGCAACTGGTGGATGAAGCGGGTGTGTCGGCCCGGGCCGAGCTGGTGCTGGAAAAACAGGCGCCCAAGGATCCCGAGCGCGCCGTCACCACACTGCGTGAGCAGTTGGCTAAATTGGGGACCACCGATTTTTATGCCACGCAGGTGGCGCTGGAGGTGAGCGAGCCCTGGTTTATTCCGTTCGGCATGCTCAACCAATTGCGCCGTGAGGGGATTGCGGCACTGGAAGCGGCGCGCCTGGCGGGCTACCAACGTCCGGCCAGAGCGCCAATCCAGTTGCCAGTACCGTTGGTAGGCACCACGGCGCTGAGCTATCTGGGCAATGTCTATAATGCGGCGGCTGCAGCCTTCTTTGCCGCTCATGGGGTCGAGCAGGTGGCGCCAGCCTACGAGTGCAATCAGGAGGAGGATGAAGTCTCCTTGATGATCACCAAGCACTGCCTGCGCTACAGCTTTAACCAGTGCCCGAAAGAGCAGGGGCCAGGCTTTAAGCCGGACTCGCTGCAGCTGACCATAGGGCCAGATACCTTCCGGTTGCGCTTTGATTGCAAGCGCTGCGAGATGCATGTGCTAGGGCGTCGCAAACGATGATGGGTGAGGCTCTGTGAGGCGGTTTCGGCCACGGCAACTGTGTTCGAGCTATTCAAGGTGGCATCACCACCATGAGACGGGAATACTGACCTCAGCCATTTATCGCTCACATCTCTTGCTATGCTTTGACTAACCAGTAGTTTTCGAGCGGATTTCTTATGGCTATACCGGTGCATGGCGATTCGACAGTCATCTGGATCGATAACATCTGCGTCTCGATATTAGATGGGGCGTTTAATGAAGCTGGGATCGAGCGCTGGCTTCAACAGGTGCAGCAGAGTTGGCAACTTCAGGGGCGGCCGACTCATTGGGCCAGTGTGCTGGATATGTTCAACTGGCAAGGGCGAACTCCGGAATGCGAGCCTCTGATGCGAGAAGGGGTGGCGTGGTCCAAAGCCAATGGCCTGCAGTTCCGGATACTGATGATGGAGCGGGGCACAACCAACGTGTTTTTCCAGCTAACCCAGAAAGCCAATCCGGTCATGCCCGTTGGCAGTGATTTTGCCGTCTGTGCAAGCTATGACGATGCTATCGAGCAACTGCGAAAACGTGATTTTACTGTTTCTTTGCAGCAGTTGCAGGGGGTATCAAGATCAAAGCCGATTGAGCCTCTCTAGCCATGCTGGGAAGTGATTTTCCCGGTATGGCCGGGTTAGCGATTTTTACACCGGGACTGTGATCCACCGCCGGAAAGTCGTGCCATGCCGCTAGGGCGTGTGGTTGAAAGCCAGTAGCCTGATGGCCTCGACATTACGGGAGTCTGCCATGCATCTGGATCGCCACATGCTCCATCAGGCCGAGCAACAGGGGTTGCTACAGGCTGAACAAATCGAACCGCTGTGGACGTTTTTGCAGCAGGCCAATGCCGATCGGCCGGGATTTCGTGCCAGCCATCTGCTCTATTACTTCGGCGGCTTGCTGGCCATCGGTGCCATGACACTGTTCATGACCCTGGGTTGGGAGCAGTTTGGCGGTGGCGGCCTGGTGGTCATCTGCCTCATCTATGCGGTTGCCGGCCTGGCAGTCACCGAGAATCTGCTGCAACGCCAGTTGCCGATCCCGGCGGGGATCTGTGCCACCTTCGTGCTGGCGCTGACGCCATTGCTGGTGTACGGCATACAACAACTGTGCGGGCAGTGGAGCGGCGAGATGGAGTATCGCGACTATCATCGCTACATCGACTGGCGCTGGATCATGATGGAGCTGGCCACACTGGCGGCGGGTGCCGTCTTGCTGTGGCGTTACCGCTTGCCGTTTTTAGTGATGCCGATTGCCGTCACCCTCTGGTACATGAGCATGGACTTAACCCCCTTCCTGTTCGGCCAGGAGGATTATGACTGGCTGCTGCGCAAGTGGGTGTCGGTGTATAGCGGTCTGCTGATCATGCTACTGGGCTTCTGGGTGGATATCCGCACCCGTCATACACGGGATTATGCCTTCTGGCTCTATCTGTTCGGTCTGATGGCCTTCTGGGGCGGGCTCTCCAGCATGAGCTCCGACAGCGAGTGGAACAAGTTTATCTATCTGTGCATCAACCTGGGCTTACTGCTGCTGGGGGCCATACTGGCGCGCCGCGCCTTTGCGGTCTTTGCTGCCTTCGGCATCTGCGCTTATATCGGCCATCTGGCCTATGACGTGTTCGAAGATAGCCTGCTGTTCCCGTTTGTGATGACCCTGGCCGGTTTTGCCATCATCTATCTGGGCATTCTCTGGCAGCGCCATGAGCAGGCTCTGACCCGTCGCCTGCGCGCACTCTTGCCCCAAGCGCTGCGGGAGTTGATCGAGCATAGAGCCAGCTAGCCAGCTTGCTCCAGGTTCAGTAAAAACTGTTTGATGACCAGCCCACCGGCATAGCCGGTGAGGCTGCCATCCCGGCCGATCACCCGATGACAGGGCACTATAATCGCCAGCGGATTGCGACCGTTGGCGGCTCCTACCGCACGCACCGCCTTGGGATTGCCGATGGTGTCGGCAATATCGGCATAGCTGCGGGTCTCACCATAGGGGATCCGGGTCAGCGCCTGCCACACCTGCTGTTGGAACTCGGTGCCCCGGGCCGCCAGTGGTAACTCGAATACTTGCAAGCGCCCTGCGAAGTAAGCGCTAAATTGCTCGGTATAGGGAGCCAGCGCTGCCTCATCGGGCTGCCAGCTCTCCTCTATCGGCACCGGGTTCGGGCTGCGGCAAAAATCCACATGGCACAACCCCTGCTCGTTGATCACCAGCAGCAAGGGGCCACAGGGAGTGGGCAGCATCTGGTAGCGGTATGGGTTCACTCGATCCTCTCCTAAGGGCTCTCTCGATACTAAGGACAGGCGCCTGGGGCCAACGTCAGGGTGCCGTTGCCTGTGCCATCATCCGTCAGGCTGGCGATGTGATACAGGCTTCCGCTTGAAAAATCAAAATCTGCCGGGAAACGGGTGAAACTGTAGGTTACCTGGCTATTCTGATCCTGGGCTTGCAGGGTCAGGCGATAGTCATCCGGGGCCAGAGCACACACCGACAGGTCGCGATACACTTCAGTCCGAGCACCGTCTGGTAGCTCAGTGGTATTCACGGAAAACGACGCCTGGCTCTGACTATTCCCGCAACTCAGCTCAAACGAGAGCTGCCAGTTACCACCCTTGTTGGCTACGGCGCAGGCTTGGATAGTGCCGAGGGTGAAGGTCGAGTTTGCGGTCAGGGTTTGTTGTTTGCCGTTGATGGTCAGGGGCCAACTGGTCTGGGTTTTGTCCGGCGTCGTGTTACTGCCACTGTTACTACTAGTGCTTTCGCTGCTGCCGCCACCGCAACCGGCTATCAGAGCGGCGGGTAACAACAGGGCCAGGTAGCGCAAGCGCAGGGAGTGCGGCATACGGTTTAACATCTGTCTTGGGAATGTCATGGGATTCTTCTTCGTGGCCGTGGGTTGTGAGTGATCAGACTGTGGCTATGCATAGGGCGCTACTCTGATCGCTGCCTGTTCAGGGGGCTCTTCCTGCTCAGGATGAGCATCGCATTAGGGTAAACGCTACCACTGTTTCAGTCATGACTCTACGAGGTCGCAAGGTGCCTGTCAAAGGGGCTATTTGCGGATCAA
>JBBRVG010000107.1:0-7960 GCA_038247115.1 Enterobacterales bacterium
AGCGTCATCTGCAGGACTTGTTGCGTCAGCAAACCGAATTGCAAACCCTGCGCCAGGGGCTGGAGCAGCAATTAACCCATCTGGGCGAGCGCCTCTTGCTCAACGAGCAGAGTCTGGATGAACAGCTGGGGCAATCGGAGTGGCGGGGCTGGCTGGAGCAGGCCGATGCCGAGCAGGCGATCCTGCTGTGGCAACAGGAGTGTCAGCACTACCTGCAGTATGAAGAGCAGTGGCAGCGCCTCGAACAGAGCCAGCAGCAGGCGCAGCCGGAGCTGGCCGCCTTGAGCGCGCAACTGGACGCCGGAACCCAGCAATTTCAGCGGCTGGAGCGGGATCTGCACCAACTGCAGCAACAACGCCGGGATCTGCGATTGCGGCGGGAGCAGTGTCTGAGCGGCCGGGCGGTGAGCGAGGTGGAAGCCGAATGGCGGCTCAAGCTAGAGCAGTTGCGGGAGGCGGTCACCCAGGCCCAGCGCCAGCGCCAGCTGAGCAGCGAACAAAAAGCCAGTGCGGGTGCCACCCTGGAAAGCTTGCGTCAGCGGCAGCAGCAGGTCACGGCCCAGCGCCGGGAGGCGCTGCGGGGCTGGTTGCGCCATGAGCAGCAGTTAGGGATCCCCGAGTATGAGTTGCAGCGCTTGCTGAGCTTTCCGGTGGAGTGGATCCGCGAAGAGCGATTGCGCCTCAAGCAGTGCGAGGAGGGGCGTCAGCAGGCGCAAACCCGGTTGGCGGAGCGGGAGCAGGCCCTGCGGCAACAGCAAGAGCGGACCCGGCAGGCACTGCTGGCGTTGCCGGTGGCGGCGCAGGGAGCAGAAGGTACTGTGCCCAGCTGGCTGGAGTCGACTCAGCAACAGTATCAACAGCTGGAAGCCGAGTCGTTCGAGTGGCGTCGCCAGCTGATGCAAGCCGAGGCCGCCGAACAGCAACAGCAGCAGATAGCGGCGCAGATTGCCCGGCAGCAGATCGAGACGGATCTCTGGGGGGGGCTGGCGGAACTCATCGGCTCGGCATCCGGCGCCAAGTTCCGCACCTTTGCCCAGAGTCTGACCCTGGAGCGCCTGTTGCTGGTGGCTAACGAGCATCTCAACGAACTGGCCCCCCGTTATCAGTTGCAACGGGTTCCCGGCACTGACTTGGCCCTGCAGGCCATCGATCGGGACATGGGCGACGAGATCCGTGGTGTCGAATCCCTCTCTGGTGGCGAGAGCTTTCTGGTGTCGCTGGCCCTGGCCCTGGGGCTCGCCTCCTTGTCGAGCAAGGAGACCCAGGTGGACTCACTGTTTATCGATGAAGGCTTTGGCACCCTGGATCCCGAGAGTCTGGATACGGCGCTGGCCTGTCTCGACTCCCTGCAATCCAGCGGTCGGCAGATTGGCGTCATCTCCCATGTGCAGACGCTGGTAGAGCGGATTGGGGTGCAGATCCGCATCGAGGCGCTGGGCGGCGGCGAGAGCCGGGTGCTGTTACCGGGTTAACCATCGACTACCGGGTTAACCATCGACTCCGCTGGGGAGATGTTCGGCCTAAATGACTGAATGTGACAAAGAATTCGCGTATTGACGGCGATGATCATAAAAGTGTCATGAAAAGTTCTAATAATGCCGCTAGCGAAAACAAGGAGCGTCACTTAAAAGGCTAACACCATGTCAAGAAGAGTTTTGGTTGTCGAAGACGAAACCCCGATCCGGGAAATGTTGTGTTTTGTGCTGGAACAAAAGGGATTTGAACCCATAGAGGCCGCTGATTTCGAGCAGGGGCTGGCCAAGGTGGTGGACCCTTTTCCGGATCTGATCCTGCTGGACTGGATGTTGCCGGGTGGCAGCGGGATCCAGTTTATCAAGCAGATGAAGCAGGACGAGCTTACCCGCCAGATCCCGATTATCATGCTGACGGCTCGTGGCGAGGAAGAGGATAAGGTGCGTGGTCTGGAAGCCGGTGCCGATGACTATATCACCAAGCCTTTTTCTCCCAAGGAGCTGACGGCGCGGCTGAAGGCGGTGATCCGCCGGGCCATGCCGACCTCCACCGAGGAGGTGATTGATGTCCAGGGGTTGAAGCTGGATCCGGTTTCGCACCGGGTCACGGCGAATGAACAGGCGCTGGATATGGGACCGACCGAATTCCGCTTGCTACACTTCTTCATGACCCATCCCGAGCGGGTCTACAGTCGTGAGCAGTTGTTGAATAATGTCTGGGGCACCAACGTCTACGTCGAAGACAGAACGGTCGATGTGCATATCCGGCGTCTGCGTAAAGCCATTGCCGATTCTGGCCATGATGTCCTGATTCAAACGGTGCGGGGATCCGGGTATCGTTTCTCCACTCGTCTGTAATTCTGTTACTAAGGAATAACATGCTGGAACCCTACTCCTGGGGTCGACTCATCAGAAAGAGTCTGTATGTCATCTACCCCCCATTTGTGTTGTTGGGGTTCATCTCGGGGCAGTGGGCTTATAGCTTGCTCGTTGCCACCGTCTTGCACCTGATCTGGCTCTACTACTATCAGAAAAAACTGGCGGACTGGCTGTGGAAAGATCGCAGTCTGGTGCCACCGCAAGGCCCGGGAACCTGGGAATATATTTTCAACGGTATCTATCGGCTGCAACAGCGTCATCGCATTCGTCGTCGTGAATTGGCGAGTGTGATCCGCCGTTTTCGCGAGGGCGCCGAAGCGCTGCCCGACGCAGCCGTGGTGTGCCGGAATGATGGCAGCATTGTCTGGTGTAATCGACTGGCTGGCCAACTGCTGGGCTTTCGCTGGCCGGAAGATGCCGGGCAGAACATTAGCAATCTGATCCGTAGTCCGAGCTTTGTCGCCTATCTTAAGGGCAAAGAGTTTAATGAACCTCTCGAGATGCCATCTCCGGTGAACGAAGAGCGGATCCTGGAGTTCCGGATCATGCCCTATACCGAGGACCAGTCCATGATGGTGGTGCGGGATATCACTCACCTCAAGAGTCTGGATGCCATGCGCAAGAACTTCGTGGCCAATGTCTCCCATGAGTTGCGGACGCCTTTGACTGTGCTCAAGGGCTATCTGGAAATGGTCGAGGATGCACCTTCCTCGGTCATGTGGGGCAAGATGCACAGGGTAATGCTGGAGCAGACCTTGCGCATGGATACCCTGGTCAATCAACTGCTGGTGCTGTCGCGCATCGAGGCGGCTGCTGATATCGATCTCAATCGGGTGGTCGATGTGCCCGCCATGCTGAATCTGCTGGAGCAGGAAGCCCGGGCCTTGAGCGGCGAGGCGGCCCACCAGTTCGAGTTCCAGGTGGACAAGAATTTGCGGGTCTATGGTGATGGCGAACAGCTGCGCAGTGCATTGACCAACCTGGTCAACAATGCCATCAAGTACACGCCGCCTGGCAAACGCATTCTGGTGGAGTGGTACAAGGAGGGGGGGCGTGCTGAATTTGCGGTGACCGATCAGGGAGAAGGCATTGCCAAGGAGCATCTGGGTAAATTGACCGAGCGCTTCTATCGCGTGGATCGGGCGCGTTCGCGCCAGACGGGCGGTGCCGGGTTAGGACTGGCCATCGTCAAACATGCGCTGAGTCATCACGACACCCATCTGGAGGTCGATAGTGAACTGGGGCGCGGCAGCTGCTTCAGCTTCGAGATCCCGGCGCGCCTGGTGGTGAAATAGCGGGTTTCGAGGGCTCTCTCGTGCATAAACGGTGGTTGCAGAATCACCGTTTTTTTATTTGCGAAAAATCGGCTCTCTTGTCACATAACTGTCATTTAAGGTTATTAAATTTGTCATGTCAGCAGGCAATACTTGCTCGCGTCAACAAGGACATTCCGTTCTAGTGGAGAAAGTGGATGAAATTCAACAAGCTGGTTAGTGTTATTGGTTTTGCCGCCGCTGTGCTGTCAACCAACAGCTGGGCTGCAGTTGATGCAGGGCTGCATGACTACGAAAAGGTTTCCGGTGTCTCTGGCAACCTCTCTTCCGTGGGTTCCGATACCCTGGCCAACATGATGACTCTGTGGGCTGAAGAATTTAAGCGTATCTATCCGAACGTGAACGTTCAGATCCAGGCGGCAGGTTCTTCAACTGCACCACCAGCCTTGACCGAAGGCACTTCTCAGCTCGGCCCTATGAGCCGCAAGATGAAAGAAGGCGAAATCGAAGCCTTTGAAAAGCGTTATGGCTACAAGCCAACCGCTATCCCGGTGGCTATCGATGCCCTGGCCGTATTTGTGCACAAGGATAACCCTATCAAGGGGCTGACCATGCTGCAGTTGGATGCCACCTTCTCTAGCACTATGAAGTGCGGTGGTACTATCAATACAGCAACTTGGGGCGATCTGGGTCTGACCGGTGATTGGGAGTCCAAGGACATTCAACTGTTCGGTCGTAACTCTGTGTCTGGCACCTACGGTTACTTCAAGGAGCATGCGCTGTGTAAGGGCGACTTCAAGAATACCGTCAGTGAACAGCCAGGCTCCGCTTCTGTGGTGCAGTCCGTCTCTGCCTCCCTGAACAGTATCGGTTACTCCGGTATCGGTTATGTCACCTCTGGCGTACGCGGCCTGCCGCTGTCCAAAGATGGTGGCAAGACCTTTATCGAGCCGACCCACGAAAATGCAATCAAGGGCACTTACCCCTTGTCTCGCTACCTGTTTGTCTACGTCAACAAGCAGCCGAACAAGCCGCTGGATCCGATGCAGCTGGAATTCCTGAAGATGGTTCTGTCCAAGAGCGGTCAGGAAATCGTCGAGAAGGATGGCTACATTCCGTTGCCAGCCGCTGTGGTGAAGAAAGATCTGGAGCTGTTGGCCCAATAAGCGCGAGTGCTTGCATGGCTAACACCAAAACACAGGGAGGCGAAAGCCTCCCTGTGTTTTTTTCGATTTCTGCACCCATCAGGCTGACCCTCTCATCGCTATAGGATCGTCAGCCTGGGGCTGGCTCTTAGTCCGGCCTTAGTCGGCGCTCAATTCGCCCCGTAAGTCCTGCTGCATCAGTTCCCGGATCCTGACCGCGTCATAACCTTGGCTCAGCAAGAAATGCAACTTGGTCAGGGTCGCTTCTGTGGTCATATCAAAGCCGGAAATCACCCCGGCTTCGGCCAGGGCGTTGCCGGTGGCATAGCCGCCCATGTTGACCTTGCCGCGCAGACACTGGCTCAGATTGACAATGATGACGCCCCGTTGCGACGCCGTGCGTAATTGGCCCAGCAGTCGTTCATCCTGGGGCGCGTTACCGACCCCGTAGGTGAGCAGGATCAGGGCTTTCACCGGCTGTTGCAGCAGGTTGCCGATGACCTCGAACGAGATCCCCGGATACAGGGTGACCACACCTATGGGCTGGGGCTGGATCGGATGCAAGATGAGCGGCTGGCCCCGGGATTTCCCTAATTGTCCGGCGACCAGCTGAATGTGGATGCCCGCTTCCAGTAGCGGCGGAAAATCAGGGGAATCAAAGGCATGGAAGCCATCAGCGTGGACTTTGGTGCTGCGATTGCCCCGAAACAACTGGTTATTGAAGAACAGGGTCACTTCATGGATGGGGTAATTGGCGGCCAGAAACAGCGCGTTGAGCAGATTTTGCTGGCCATCGGAGCGTAATTCGGCCAGCGGGATCTGGGAGCCTGTGATGATCACCGGCTTTTCCAAACCGTCGAGCATGAAGGAGAGGGCAGCGGCGGTAAAGGACATGGTGTCAGTACCATGGAGGACCACGAAGCCATCATAGGCCTCGTAATGGTCGCGAATATCCTCGGCGATCCGTTGCCAGTCGGCCGGGGTCATATCCGAGGAGTCGATGAGCGGGGCATACTCGTGGATATGGTAGGCGGGCATCTCGGGGCGGTGAAACTCCGGCATGCCGGCCAGACAATCTTCCATGAAACCGGGCTGCGGTATATATCCTTGCTCCGAGCGCTGCATGCCGATGGTGCCACCGGTATAGGCGATATAAATTTTCTTCTTCATACGGGAGTCCGAGGGGAGCAAAGCTGAATTATATGCGGCTGCCGATAAAACAAAACCCCGGAATGCTCCGGGGTTTTAGTGGCGGGGTTATTCGTCCACCGGCTGGCGTTAAGGCGCGACCACTGGACTCAGCACATAGTGTCCTTGGGGATCATCCAGTTGGCTCAGCGGGGCCAGAACCTGTTGGCTGCGACCCAACAGGGTGGCTATCTGTTGCAAGGCGTCAGGCGCCAATACCATGGCCGCCTTGGCAAACAGGCGCTGCATCAGTTGCTCGGATGCCGAAAGCTTAGGCGCAACCCGCTCAATCTGATAGTCACTCAGCTTGGCTAACTTGGCGGCGGCTGCCAGGGCTTCACCTTGGGATCCCAGTTCATCCACCAGTCCCAGTTTTTTGGCATCCGCTCCGGTCCAGACCCGACCCTGGGCTATCTTGTCGACTGCTTGTGGCGTCATCTTGCGGCCTTTGGCCACTAACTCGATGAACCGCTGGTAGGTGTTCTCGACGTTCATCTGGATGACTTGCTTGACGTGTTCCGGCAGGGGACGGCTCGGGTCGATACCGGCAAAATCTGTGGTGGCAATGCCATCGGTATGCACACCGACATACTCCAGCGCCTTGTCGAAGGAGGCAAAGAGACCAAACACGCCAATCGAGCCGGTCAGCGTGGTGGGCTCGGCCACAATGCGATTGGCATCGGCGGCAATCCAGTAGCCTCCTGACGCTGCCATGCTGCCCATGGAGACCACGACCGGCTTGCCTGCTGCCTTGACGGCTTGCAACTCAGCCCGGATCTGCTCGGCGGCAAAGGCGCTACCGCCAGGACTATCGATGCGCAATACCAGAGCCTTGATGGATGGATCTTTGGCGACGGATCGCAGTAGGCGGGTCAGGGTCTCACCGCCTATGCTGCCGGGTGCCTGTTCCCCATTCTGGATGGAGCCCGAGGCGATAATCAGGCCGATCTTGGGCTTGTCCAGATCCGGGTATTGCTCTGGCTGGCCGCGCAGGTAGTCACCCAGCATGACATGCTGATAGCCCACTTCATCGTCGGCGGTACCGGCAAACTTGGCTATTACCTGGGTACGCTCGTCCTGGGTGGCCAGTTTATCGACCAGTTTCTGTGCCAGCGCATACGCAGCGGCATTGCCGTTGGCGGCTTTCAGGCGACTGAGCAACTGCTCCTTGCTGGGGGAGATGGCGTCGTTGGTAATTTTGCGCGCTGTGGCCGCGTCCTGAACATAGGCTTGCCACAGTTGTCCCAACCAGCGGCTGTTGGCCTCCCGGGCCTCGGGGGACATATCATCCCGGGTGTAGGGTTCGACGAAGGATTTATAGGTGCCGACACGGAAGACGTGGGGTGTGATGTTGAATTTTTCCAGCGCCGATTTGTAGTAGAAGTTGTAGAGCCCCAGCCCCTGCAGCATCACGGCACCGGCGGGATCCAGCAAGATCTGGTCAGCATGGGCCGCCAACAGATACTGGTGCTGGACGAAGTAGTCACCACTGGCGATCACAGGTTTACCACTGCGGCGGAAGTTATCCAGTGCGCGGGCTATCTGTCCCAGCTTACTGAGGTTACTGGCCTCCAAATCTTGCAACTGCAGCACTATGCCTTTGATTTTCGGATCTTGAGCCGCTCGCTCTATGGCATAGACCACATCGCTGACCAGGGTTTCGGTCGGCTTTTCATCACCGGCCAGCCACTTTTTCAGTAACTGGCTGGATGGATCGCTGACGCTGCTTTGCTCCACCAGCTGTCCGGTCAGATTCAGGACCAAGGCCCCTTCCTTGAGTTGCAATTTGTCTTGCTCGTCCTGACTCAACGCCACTATGGCCACCAGGATGAACGCCAGGAAGAAGAGGTTAATCACCAATTGGCGGGTAAAATTCAACAGCCGCCAGATGGTCTGCAGCAACCATTTGAAGGGACGAAAAAGGGTAGCCATTCGTGTCTTTCTCCGGAACAGTAAGAGATCCATTATGGGGGCCTGGATTGAAAATACCAAGGATGGGATC
>JBBRVG010000108.1:0-6944 GCA_038247115.1 Enterobacterales bacterium
GAGCAGCAGCAGCGCGCGACGCAGCCACAGCCGTCCGCGCGACTCGCTGGCGTCACGCGCCCAGGCGATCAGCAGCGCCAGCGGGGTGACGATCAACAACGCGGCCATGGCTCCGCGCGACAGCGAGAGCAGCAGGGCGACGCTCTGCACGGCGACCGCACCGAGGGCCACGAGGCCGCGCTCACCGGCGTTGCCGAGCCGCGAGGGGTCGGAAGTCCGCGCGACCTGCATGCGGTAGTACACGGTCAGTGCCGCGGCGCTGAAGATGCCGAGCAAAAACAGGCCGGCCTGATGATTGGGATTGACGAAGGTGGTGAGCAGCGCGGGGGTCGTCGACAGGTCGACGTCGGCGGGACGATAGAAGCCGAAGATCTGGCGCACGCCGAGGCCCGCCTGCACGAGGCCGATCACCGCGACCAGGCTGCCGAGGCCGGCCACCAGCGCGGCGCCCAAAGTCGCTGGGCTGGCCTGCCTGAACAGGCCCGTTACGTGCGCTTGCTCTGCTGCTCGTTGAGCAACAAGGACCCCAGGATCAGACCACCGCCAATACTCAAACGCAACAGGTCTGCCGATTGATTCCAGATCAACAGATTGACCAGCAAGCCGGCTGGGATCAGTGCATTGTTCATGATGGCCAGCACCCCGGCATTCACCCGCGTCGCCCCCTTATTCCACAGAAAATAGCCCAGACCGGAAGCGCCAGTCCCCAACCAGAGGAGCAAACCCCACTGCAGCGAACTGGTCGGATAGCGCGGTGTCCCTAGCAGCAGCCAGGCTACCAGCGCGACCAAAGCCGCCCCCAGAAAGAAACAGGCAAAGATCTGGTGCTGGGGAAGCTCTGCCGTCTGCAGGGCCAGCAACCGCTTGTAGGCAACCTGACCGGCGGCAAATCAGAGGTTAGCGCCCTGCACCACCAGAAAACCGATTAGAAAATCCGACGTCAGATGGTCAAAGCGGATCACAGCGGCACCCAGGACCGCCAGCAGTGCCGTCAGCAGATAACGACGATGAAAGTGGCGCGCCGATAGATCATGGAACAAGGTGACATACAGCGGGGTGAAGATGGTGAAGATCAGCACCTCGGGGACCGTCAGCAACAAAAAAGAGTGGTAGTAAAAGAGATACATGAACCCCAACTGGATGGCGCCTATCGCCATCAGGCCCAGGGCCAGCCGGGGCTTGAGTTGACGCAGCCGCAAGAAGGGCAGGAACACCAGCAGCGCCAGTGCGGTACGGGTCAGCACCATGAAATAGGCATCCACCTGCCCGGCCAGATAGACACCGATGAAACTAAACGAAAAAGCCCATAACAGGGTAACAAACGACAGGTACGCCATGGCGAACTCCAGGACTAATCAGGAGCCGGATCATGCAATAGCCATGGACTTGAGACCAGACCTCCGAGCCTTTCCGCGGCAGGTCAGCATTGACAAGCGGTCAATTCTAGAGCGCGCCAGGCACCAGCCAGTGGGTTAGCACAATGACGATGACCAAGGCCACAGCAACCGGCAGTGAGGTTCGTTTGACCACCTCCAGTGGCGAGACATGGCCCATGCCAGCCGTTGCCACCACGACTCCGGAGATCGGCGATATGGTTCGCCCCAGATTGGAGGCCTGTAACATGGGGATCACCAAGTACGCGGGCGGTATCCCCAAACTCACGGCCAATTTGGGGATCAGCTCGATAAAGGCATAGAAAGGTGCATTCCCCGAGCCCGTGGTCACGGCCGCCAACAGGGTGATGGACACCAGCAGCAGCATGACACAGAGCGCGCTCCACTGATTTTCCTGGCCCAGTTGTAACAGTTGTTCGATAAAGCCGACACTCATCAACCCCTGGGCAAAAACACCTGCTGCCACCAGCAGGATCACCACGCTGGAAAACGCCTCAGCCATACCGCGATACGCCACGTTCAGGCCATCGAACAACTTTTTGGCATCCCGTTTGCGCAAAAATTCACAGCTCGCCGCCAGCAGCAGACAAACAATCACTATGGCATTGATGTCGAACTGGATGCCGTAGTCGCCATTGAACACAAAGACCCCGACGAGCGGCAAAAAAGGCAGTACGGCGTAACCATCGGGACAGTGAAGTTGCTGACGACTGATATCCACCGGCTCATGCCGGACCCCCTCCCGCTCATCCAGCCAGCGCTGCCAGAAAAAATGGGTCACGCCCATACCGGCCATGGCACTCAGGGAGATCGGCAAGGAGAGTCCAAAGGCAAAGGGCAACAACTCCATGCCTGCGGTTTCAGCGGCTATCACCACATCCCCCGAGGTGGGTGCCAGCATGATGGCCGCCGGAGAGGCGCAGATAGCGGTGGCCGCCGCCCGTGAGATGCCCATATTGACCATCAGCGGAAACAGGGTCGCCATCAGGAGAATGCCCAACCCCGCCGCCGAGCTCACCGCCAGCGACATGGCACAGGCGACAAAATAGGCCACCACCATCAGCAAATAAGGGGAATGAATGGCATGCAGCGGTTTGCTGAGTAATTTAACCAGGGCGCCATGGGCTCCCAGATGATTCATATAGGCGGAGAAGCCACACAGCAACATGATCATCAGACCCAGTCCGGCAGTGCGATCGACCAGCATATAACGCACAAAATCAATCACATCAGAGAGCGGATTGCCGGTGGTCGGCACCTCGGCAGGCAGGATCCGGTATCCAAGCGCCGCACTGACACTCAGCAGTACAATCCCACCCACCAGCAAGACTCCGCTGGCAGCATAGCCCTTGAAGATGTAATAACCGACCACAAACGTAACCGACAGACCTATGATCAACGCCAGCATGAGCACTCCAGATGCCGAACCTTAGGCACTACCACTGCACAGGACCTTGATTGTGAACCAAAGTCCGCTCAGTCGCCTAGTCCGTGGCTACAGAATGGAACACACGGAGCGAGAACGGGTAACTCATCCCTGAAGTTTTGCCACTTCCCGCTGCAACAAGGCCATGATAAGTGCCGGCTCAGTACAAGAGCGCAATTCCCCAAACAGCGGTTGTGCCTCCGCATACTGCTGGCGCAGGTAGCGGAACCATTGTTTGATCCGGCTCGGGAAGTAGACACTCTTGTCGCCCTGCACTTCCAGCTCCCCATAATGCATCAGTAGCTGCAACACTTCGGACCAGGGCATGACAGCAGCCTGGTGCTGCACCACAGCCCCTAAATTGGGGACATTCAGGGCACCGCGTCCGACCATCAGATCCTGACAACCGGTGACGGCCCGACAACGCACCCCATCGGCATGGCTCCAGATCTCGCCATTGGCAATCACCGGGATCGACAGGCGCTCCCGGATGTGGGCAATCCACTCCCATTTGATGGCTTCGCTGCGATAGCCATCTTCTTTGGTGCGGGCATGCACCGCCAACTCTGTGGCACCCGCGGCCGCAGCCGCATCGGCAATGGTCAGACAATCCGCCGGATTGTCCCAACCCAGACGGATCTTGGCGGTGACCGGCAGATGGTTGGGTACCGCCTGACGGACGGTCGTGATGATTCGATACATCAGATCCGGCTCCTTGAGCAGCACGGCGCCGCCTTTGGACTGATTCACCTGCTTAGCCGGACAGCCAAAGTTGAGATCCACCCCCGGCGAGCCCAGCTCGATGGCGCGCACGGCATTCTCCGCCAGCCATTCCGGCGATTGCCCCAGCAGTTGCACCCGCACCGGCGTTCCCGAGGCGGTCTTGCCACCCTGCAATAATTCTGGCGCTAACTTATAAAAGGTCCGCTTGGGCAACAGCATATCGACGACCCGGACAAATTCAGTCACACAGAGATCATAAGGATTGATCTGGCTCAGCAAGCCCCGCATCAAGGGATCCAATACGCCATCCATCGGTGCCAAAATCAGGCGGCCTGTCGATATAGGGGTAGCGGCGGGAGCAGAGGGCAACATGAGGGTCTCCGGAACTTAGGCAACACCCTGGCAGCAGGGTGTCAAAAACAAGGCAATAAAAACACCGGGGCTCTCCTTGCGGCAGCGTCCGGTGTTTTTCGATGGTATTACCCGCAACTCAAGCCAGAACTGTGACTTCTTGCCCGGTAAAAGATACCACCTGGCCTGCAAGGATCTTGCAGCGCTTGCGGGTTTCGATATTGCCATCCACCAGTACCAGGCCTTCGGCGATGGCGGACTTGGCAGCCGCACCGCTCTCACTCCACCCCTGCAACTTCAGTAAGTCACACAATTCTACGTGGGGATGGCCTTCCAGATTAAACGTCTCCATTACGACTCCTCGTCTACACGCGATGGGGCTGGACTACCCAATCGCTGGTCACTCAATTTTTCTGGCGCATGTATGTCATAAAAGTTGCGGTTTGTCGAATGCAATGGCACAGATCCAGCTATCAACCCCAGTTTTACTGGCGGTTGCCGGGGCTATGGTCAGCCATCCAAGCCCCGACAAGCCCCCCATCACTTCACCTGCGGCGGCCGCAGGACCACAATGCCGTTATGAAATACCCATGCGGGATACTGCAGGCTAGCCAGATCCTGCAGTGGATTCTTGGTGCTGATCAGCAGATCGGCGACCTTACCAGTGTCCAAGCTGCCGAGATCCTTATCCAATCCTATAGCCTCAGCCGCAGTCTGGGTTGCCGCCAGCAAAATATCCCCATTGCTCATTCCCGCTTGTTGCATCAGGCGAAATTCTGTCATCGGCAGTCCGCGATCAAATGGCGTCGAAAAACCACCAAAATCCGTCCCCAGAACGACTCGCCCACCAGCTCGGTGAAAACGACGCACGTTGTCGATGGCCTGAGCCTCGTAATCGACAGGGAACAGCGAGCTGACGCCATGCCACAGCTCCAGCGTCGGCGTCCAGTAGATACCTCGCCGAACCACGGCGGCCAGTTGCTCATCACTAAGCGGCTCGACGACCATGTGCGCCAGTTCATCGATCTGCGCATCCAGTGCCAGTTGCAGATTGTAGCTATGGGTCACATGGGCAACGACTCGCTTGCCAGCCTCATGAGCGGCAGCCGTCATCGCCGAGAGGCTGTCCGCCGATAACAGGGTCCATGGCCGTCCCTCGCAGTCATCTTCGATGGCAAGTTTGATGACATCGACACCTTGCTTCGCATACTGTCGCACCACGGCTACGGCTTGCTGACTATCTTTTAACTCAACGGAGCCATATCCCCCCGCAGCCGTCAGTATGGGTGAGCTGGAGAGTAGGCGTGCAAATTCGCTCTTGCCATGGTGTGCATCGCGAAATGCCAGAAAATCATGCTGCCCATGGGGGTTCAAATCTCGCACTGTGGTGATACCGGCCTCTACCCAGCGCCGCAGCTGTGCCTCATCATAGGCATCATGAACATGGGCGTTGATTAAACCAGGAAGCACATAGGCTCCCTGCAAATCGATCAGCTGTTCATCCTGAGCGGGCGCAAGCTGGCCATCGGGAGCCATGGCACGGATGCGCCCATCATGCAGCCGCAGCGTCATGCCGGTTTGTACCCGCAACGGGTTGCCGCCGATGAGAGAGGCATGGGTCAATAGATAGCCGTTGGGGGCAGCACGGCAGGCGTTCGATACGCCCAACAGCAGGGCCAGCAGGCAAAAAATCAAGGTTCGACTCGTGTTCGCTCCAGTCATGATGGCTCGGCTCCAGTCTTGATTCGAGTTGGGTTGGTTCTGGAAAACAGTTTACCGGCCGAGCCTTTGAGCACTTGATAATCCGCGCCAATCGCACACGCAATGATCGTGTGTGACCTAAATAGCCGCTCTTATTATGCTTCGTCGACAAGGTCGCACACGCTGACACGCCGTGAACCCATCCATGGGGGCGCCGATACGCCATCCCTGGCGCGCAGGGTCAGTTTAGCGTTACCCGTCGCTATGGTGAGAGATCGGCTCTTCGAAACAGCTAGTTAATCGCCCTTCGCCTGTGGTTGGTTGACGCGCCTTTGAGCTTCGAGCAGAGCTTGCTGCGGAGTCTGGCGCTCGGAAAAAATGTTATTCAGCGCCGAGGTGGCACTATTCCAGAACAATGGCATCGCCGGATGTCCGGGCATGGCCATGCCCTGGCGGACACTCTGCAAAATCGCCCCGTGCATCGGATTTGCGGAATGGTTGCCATAGCAGGCCACTATGCCGCTATCCGATCCCGACTGATAACGGGCCATGCCCGCAGGCGTCAGCAGATCCTGCAGCAGAAACTCCTGCGCCAGCATGGGCTCCGTCGATTGGGAGCTGATCCCGGCCGCCATCACCCCGTAAAAAGGCTGCACCGCCCGCCCCTGCATGGCAGGCAAGGCCGCGACCCCGTAATCAACCCCACTTTGCTGCAATCGAGCCGCATCCCAGGGCCCACCCACCATCAGCGCCAGTTTGTTCTGACTGAAGCGATCCAGTGCCAGCTCGTAGCTCAAGCCTTTGGGCGACCAACCGGCATCTACCCAGTGTTTCATCTCTTGCAGGTTGAGAGCCGTCTGCGCTGTCTGCACCTGCATGCGTAATTGACCTGCGGCATCGACGTACAAGGCCTGGGCAACACCGGCCGTCACAAAAGGCCAGCTGTGATAGGGCGAGCTGAAATCCCAACCGACTAGATCCACATCCTTTTCCACATCCTTTTCCACATCCTTTTCCACATCCTGGGCCAAGTCCGATGCCAGCTGCGGAAATTGACTGACATCGGTGGGCGCAGTCGCCAGCAACTGACGATTCCAGAACAGCACCAGGGATTCCAGTTGCAGCGGGTACCCCAGCCAACTGTGATCCGCTTGCCGCAATGGCGCCATGGCTTGGGCGAGACAGTGTTGTTGCAACTCAGGCCCCGGATGTAACGGCAGCAGCAGACCGGCTTGTTGCCAGGCACCAAACCGGTCATGAGCCCAGATGATGATATCGGGCCCCTGCCCTTGCTGGGCCAGGATCTCGAATTTTTCGACGAAATTAGCCGGGCTCTCAATCTGTACCGC
>JBBRVG010000109.1:0-6773 GCA_038247115.1 Enterobacterales bacterium
AGGGAATTGAGGCAATAGCGCAAGCCGCTTGGCTTGGGGCCATCCGGGAAGACGTGCCCAAGATGACTGTCGCAGCGCGCGCAACGTGCTTCGGTGCGAGTCATGCCGTGAGACTTATCTGGTTGATACCGGACAGACCCGGCAATGGCCAAATCAAAACTCGGCCAACCACAACCGGAGTCAAATTTCGACGTGGAGTCAAATAAGGTGTTGTTACAACACACACAATGATATTCGCCGGTCTTGCGATTATGCAGTAAGGCCCCGGAAAAGGGACGCTCAGTGCCTTTTTCCCAGCAAACCCGATACTGCTCCTCGGTCAGTTGTTCACGCCAAGAATCGAGGGTGGGTGTTTCCATTTTGTTAGCCTTGTTGCCATTTTGTAACAGAAAGCATACCTGATCTTGCCTCGCCCCTCACTCCTTAACCACAGAAACCCCACCAGCATCACAAATCCGTTGCCGCAACAGTTTGACGGAGTGAGCGCGCCCGACTGCGATTTGGCGGCGAACATCATCGGGCAGCAGGAACCCATCGACGGCCGCAGTGTCGATCACTTGCTCCCATTCCATCAAATCGGCCGCCGCAGGCAAACGAAAATGGATGTCGTAACCACTGGCATTAAACAGTGCCAACCAACGCTCGCCCACACCTTTGAGATCCCCGATATCCATGACAAATACCTGCGACACCGGCGCGTTCCAATCAGTATCTGATAACAAATGTCCATCCGGGTGATACCAGGCCACCTGATGCAGAGCACCATACGATCCCAAATAGTGGTCATCGATCAATCGCAATCCCGAAAAAACAGTAGAATTGCGTCGTAACTGGATCATCTGTTTGACGAACTCCAGCAAGCGCTCGTCCTCCTCTCGCAGCTCCCAACTCTGCCAACTGATCCGGTTATCCTGGCAATAGGCATTGTTGTTGCCCATTTGACTGCGACCAATTTCATCCCCGGCCAGCATGTGGGGCGTTCCTTGCGACAACAGCAGAGTCGCAATCAGGTTGCGCTTTTGCTGTTGACGCATATGGCTGATACGCAGATCTGCCGTTGGCCCTTCAATGCCGTAATTGGCCGACAAATTATGACCATGACCATCACGGTTATCTTCGCCATTGGCCTGATTATGACGCTGGCTGTAACTCACCAAATCTTCAAGCGTGAAGCCATCGTGGTAGCAGATGAAATTGACGCTGGAGTGAATAGAGCGATAGGACTTGGGAAAGACATCCCGCGAACCGAGCAAACGGGTCGCGAAGTCGGCCATACGGCCGGTATCACCACGCCAGAATGAGCGGGCGGTATCCCGGAACCTATCATTAGTTTCCTTCCACTGGCTGGGAAATTGCCCAAGCCGATAACCGAAGGGGCCTATATCCCAAGGCTCGGCAATCAACTTGGCCTGACTGATCACCGGATCCTGCATGATGGCCTTGAAGAAACCACCACAAGGATCATATTCGTTACCTTCCCGAGCCAGAGTCACTGCCAGATCGAAGCGAAAGCCATCCACCTGCATCTCTTCCAGCCAATAACGCAGACTGTCCATGACCAGACGCAGGACGTTGGGGTGATCCACATTCACGCTGTTACCGCAACCCGCCACATTGACGTAACGCTGAAAATCAGGGCCATGACTGCCATTTTCAAATGTGTAGTAGTTGCGGTTATCCAGCCCCTTAAACGATAGGATGGGGCCACCCTGACCAGATTCAGCCGTATGATTGAACACCACATCGAGAATGACCTCGATGCCGGCACGGTGCAATTCCCGCACCATAGTCTTGAACTCAGTCACCGCATCGGTCAGCGCATAACGAGGATCGGGGGCCATAAAGCAAACCGGGTTATAGCCCCAGTAATTGACCAGACCCAAGCCGATCAAGCGAGGTTCACTCATAAAGCAGGCCACGGGCATCAGCTGGAGCGTCGTCACGCCAAGTGCGGTGAGGTATTCAAGGACTGCGGGCTGACACAAAGCCAGATAGGTTCCTCGATAGGCCGCTGGAACATCCGGATGTAGCCTGGTAAACCCCTTCACATGGGTTTCATAGAGAATGGTCTGGTGGTCGGCATATCCCGGCTTGCTCACGCCCTGCCAGTCGAAATCATCTGCCGTCACCACAGACTTGCTCATCATCTGCTGGCTGTCTCCCTCATACAGGGCTTCATTCCAGAGTAATGGCCGATTGATATTTTTCGTATAGGGATCAAGCAGCAGCTTTTGCTCATCAAACAACAACCCCTGCTCAGGGTGATGAGCACCTGCGACCCGCCAGCCATATAATTGCCCGGCCGAAACGCCTTCGACATAACCAAACCAGTAATGCCCTTTGCGCTCACGCAACGAAATCCGTGACGTTTCTTTTTCGTCACGATCAAACAAACACAAGGTGACGCTGGTGGCTTCCGGCGCCCAAAGAGAAAAATTGCATCCCTTACTATCGAGAGAGGCCCCTAAAGGGGCCTCTCTACCAGGCTTGAGCATGAAGCTATCGCCCATGGATTAATCCCCAATCCGCTTGATAAAGACTGTCGCTAACGGGGGTAGATTAATCAGAATTGATTGTACTTGTCCATGGATAGCGACCTCCTCGCTTTGGAAGCTGAGACCACCCATATCGTAATCACTACCCCAGTAGTAACTACTATCGGTGTTTAGGACCACCTGATAGGTCCCCGCTTCCGGCACGCCAAGACGATAACCTTCAACCGGTGTCGGTGTGAAGTTACCCACCACCAGCACAGAGCGATCTCCCGTCTTGTTACGGCGTAACATGGCATAGACGCTGCGTTCATAATCACTGTGATCCAGCCACATAAAACCGCCGCGATCATAGTCGGCCTCATACATGGCAGGCTCGTTGCGGTAAAAATGGTTCAAATCACGGATCACACTCTGCTGACCGCTGTGTTTGTCAAATTGCAGTAACCACCACGACAATTGAGCATCATGGTTCCACTCGGTGGATTGCGCTATTTCCGTGCCCATGAAGTTCGACTTCTTACCAGGATGTGCATACATGAAACCCATGTAAGCACGCAAGTTAGCGGCTTGTTGCCACTCATCGCCTGGCATCTTGTACAGCATGGAATGCTTGCCATGTACCACTTCGTCATGGGACAGCGACAGGATAAAGTTTTCATCATAGTGATAGACCATCGAGAAGGTCATCTCGCTATGATGATACTGGCGATGGATGGGGTCCTTTTTCATGTACTCCAGGGTGTCATGCATCCACCCCATGTTCCACTTGAAGCCAAATCCAAGACCACCGGTAAAGGTGGGGCGTGATACACCCGCAAATGCCGTCGATTCTTCAGCAATCGTCATGGCCTGCGGATAGTGCTTGTACACCTCTTCATTAAACCAACGCAGCAAGCTTATCGCTTCATAGTTATGGTTGCCGCCATGAATATTGGGCACCCACTCCCCATCTTTACGGGAATAATCCCAATACAGCATGGAAGCAACCGCATCAACACGCAGGCCATCGATGTGAAAATGCTCTAACCAGTACAAGGCACTGGCAACCAGGAACTGCCGCACATGGTCGCGGCCAAAATCATAGATGTAGGAATTCCAATCCGGGTGCCAACCGCGACGGGGATCTTCATATTCATACAAGGGAGTACCGTCAAACCGCGCCAAGCCGTGTGAATCAGAAGGGAAATGCGCAGGAACCCAATCCAGGATGATACCAATCCCGGCTTGGTGACACTGGTCAACAAAGAATTTGAAATCGTCCGCCGAGCCAAAACGACTGGTTGGCGCAAACATACCAACGGGCTGATACCCCCAGGATCCGGAGAAAGGGTGCTCCGAAATCGGCATCAGTTCGATGTGGGTGTACCCCATCTTCTGAATATAAGGAATCAGTTCAGCTGCCATCTCGCGGTAGCTCAAGGAGGAGCCGTCATCATGACGCTTCCAGGAGGCGAAATGGAGCTCGTAGATGGACATCGGTTGTTCCAGCTTGTCATTCAGCTGCGAGGCTAACCAACCGGCATCATTCCATTGATAGTGAGCATGATCATAAACAACCGAGGCAAAAGATGGGTATTGCTCGGCATAAAAACCAACAGGATCCGCCTTGTGCGGCAAACGATTACCCATTGGATCCTTGAGTTCATATTTATAGTGCTCGCCGGCTTGCAGCCCAGGGACAAACAGTACCCAATGGCCACACAAGCTGCGTTGCATCGGATGGCGACGGCCATCCCAAAAATTGAAATCACCAATTAAGCTAACAGCTGTCGCACTGGGAGCATAAACCGCGAACCGGACGCCAGATACCTTGACGCCATCGACTTCGGTCTCGATCAGTTGCGCACCGAGCGTTTTATAAAGGTTGGCGGCCTGCAGCTTCATGTCACCAAGACCCGCGTAGGCCTCAGCGTGAAATTGATAAGGATCGACAATAGTCGTATCGGTATCAGGATATTGAACCTGCAAGGAATAGGAAAAGAGTTTTTTCCGACGGGGAAAACTGGCTTCGAAGAGTCCAAGTTTGTCGACACAAACCATGGCGGCGATCACCTTGTCGCTACCCAGTTCCTTGATCTCAACGGACAGGGCGCCAGGCAACCAGGCGCGCAAGATCAAACCAGAACCATCTGGATTGACCACTAAACCTAAATTTTCAAACGGTTTGCCGCAACGGGCTCCCGTTAATTCTTTTATCAGCATGCCATCACCCTTTATAAAACGAACCCATCAACCCGCCCATCTGATGCGGGCTAATGGGTTACGCCATCTTATTGTTATAAAAAATTAGCGGCCAGCTTTGTTCCGCGCCTCAGTCATCCGGTTTGCCAACTGGGCCAATGCCGGATTAGCAAAGATTTCGCTGAGGTTTTTCGTCAACTTACGACGCCAGTTCGGATATTCGGTACTGGTACCCGGAACGTTGACCGGTTTATCCATTTCTAGCCAATCTTCCAGCTGGGTACTGAACAGAGCACAGTTGCCAAGGCACATGTGGATCTGCATGCCGTGATTAAGCTCAGTCGTCATACCAGACCAGTTGACATCGCGCGGAACCGAATCCGGCAGGACACCGTGGCCATGCAGACTATCCAGGATACGCTGCTTGGCTTGATGACGATCGGCACGAAGTGCATTCAGCACATCGTCATCAGGATAAAGCCCCAGCTCGCGGCCCAAGGTCAAGTCATCACAGTGCCAGTAACCACGTAGTGTCGGCATATCGTGAGTGGTCAAGGCGGCCATGGCTTGCTCCGGATAATGGGCGGGAGAGATGAAACCACCGTCCACTTTGGAGCGCTCGAAGAAGAAAATACGGTAAGAGTGAACACCATTTTCCTTCAACAGCACATCCATACCATCCGGAACTGTGCCCAGATCTTCACCGATGATCAGACACTTATTGCGAACTGATTCCAGGGCGAGAATACCGAGCAGATCGTTGACCCGGTAGTAAATGTAGGCACCCTTAGCCGCTGAGGCTCCTGGCGGCACCCACCACAAACGCAACAACGCCATGGCATGGTCGATACGCAGTGAACCGCAAGAACGCATGTTAGACCGGAACAGGTCGATCATCGGCTGGTATTGCGCTTCAAGCAACTTAGCCGGATCCATGGGCGGCAAACCCCAGTTCTGCCCGAGGGGGCCCAGAACGTCAGGCGGCGCGCCTACACTGGCCTTGGGGCAATACAGCTCGCTGTTGGCCCAAATTTCAGTGGAACCTTCAGAAACACCAACCGCCAGATCACGGTAGATGCCCATTGCCATGCCAGAGCGCTTGGCTTTGGCATCGGCTTGCGCCAATTGCTCATCAGCCAGGAATTGCAGATACATGTAGAAGCGAACATCGCTCTCATGTTCATCGGCCCATTTGGCGACGGCGGGCTTATGGTATTCACGGAACTCTTCAGGCCAGGCGGGCCAGCCCCAAGCGTTCTGACCTTCGGCATACAAAGATGCCTGCAGTGCATCATAGACAGCTTGCTGCTTCAGACTTTCGCCGCCTTCCGCAATGAAGGCCGCAAACGCCTTGCCGCGATTGGTATTTTTGCCAAGTTTGGCGGCGGCGAACACCTTACGCAAAATGTCGATCTTGGCTTGCGTCACACCGGTGTAATCGATGGCTTCGAGATCCCGCAATGCTTGCAAGCGTTGCTGGAATTGAGCGGACTCAACTTCAGACTTCACTGCATCATTCTGCTGATATTCAGGAACACTCAGCACATCGATATAAACAACGTTCAACCAACGACGCGATGACGGACTGTAAGGGCTGGCACTTTCCGGATTCGCTGGATATAACGCATGGATCGGGTTCAAACCGACAAAATGCGCACCCCATAGCCCCATATTTTCGACCAGAACACCCAGGTCAGTGAAATCACCGATCCCCCAGTTGTTCTCGCTGCGCAGACAATACAGCTGGACGCTCGGTCCCCAAACCTTGCGGCCATTAACAAACGGCTCCTGCTTGAAGCAGGACTGGGGTGCCACGATCAGACGCTGCGAACCCAGAGTTTGGCGAGCACTCTTCTTGATAACCAGCTCGTGGTAGCCGAGGGGTAAGTCGGCACTAATAGCGACACGGTAAGCTTGATACTCAGCATCATCGATGTGAACAACAGCCACCATTTCGCCATTGACTGGCACCAAAGAGCCCTTAAGGCTGCTCCCTTCTTCCGTTTTGACTTCCCAGCTCAATTCGTTGTTGACCAGATCGATCGGCAAACGGAGTTCTAAACTGATAACCTCGCCACTCCGAACGACCTGAACCGG
>JBBRVG010000110.1:0-6481 GCA_038247115.1 Enterobacterales bacterium
CTCTATAGAAAAAAGATGTATAGGATTATTTGCTTTTGAATCTTGCATTCAAGCATTGATTACCGAAAGTTGTGTCGATGACTTTTTGACTGCAACCGTCAAACTTACCGACACACAGCATGACTGACTATAACGGATAGCGGGATCCATTGGCTAGCTGGCACAGCACAAGCGCAACTGACACAGCCACAACCAATCCGATGCACGGAAACAGAATAAATAACATTTCTGTCAATGTGTTACGTTTTGGATCTGGCTGCTCTGGCCAGCAACGGCAGCCTCGAAACAATTTAGAGTACGTTTGCGCACACCTACATTTTATGTCATGAAGCCAATATGCCAAGCGCTGTTCGGTGCCGCCGCAACCTAGCGGAAACCCTTATCTTCTTACTGAAGCGCCTTAAGTGTGGCACGAGCTTCATCTTCACCAGCGAACGCCTCCTTCCCGGCAAGGGCGAGCGTCAATTCGGTCTTGGCAGCCGCCTTATCACCCATTTTGTAATACGTCATACCAAGATGGTAATGCAATACGCCTGACTTCGGGGCAGCATTCACCGCTTTCTTCAGCAAAGGTGCGGCACGGTTAAAATCATTAAGCTTGAAATATACCCAACCTAATGTGTCCAGCAACGCCGGCTGATTCGATGACCCGAATGCAGTAGTCAACTCCAGGGCGCGCTCCAGACTTGCCTTATCACCTTTGTGGTCTGAGAGGATTGACGCGAGATTATTTGCCGCAAGGACATTGCCCGGGTCCTTTTTAAGCAACTGATCATATATAAGGATGGCGTCGTCGAATCGACCTGATCTCTCATACGTCGAAGCGAAGCTGAAGAGTAACTTTTCGCTATCCGGATTGACTTCAAGACCTTTCTTCAAGACATTGATAGCATCATCATGCTGGTTCTGTTGAACATTCACCCCGGCAAGCATGATGTAAATCTCATCAATCTTCGGCATCAGCTGCAACGCCTTCTGGAATTGCACCTCGGCTTGATCATATTTCTTCTGAGATAAAAGCACCTCGCCCATCAGATAGGGAACATTACCATCATTCGTCTTCTTCTCGGCAACTTGCCCAAGCCAAGCGAGTGCGTCATCAGGCCTCTGCTCGCCAAGATAGGTCATTACGATCGCCTTCAGAATCCTTACATCGTCAGGACTCTTTTCTGCCGCTGCTATAAATTCACGACGAGCATTGTCATAGTTTTTCTGCCTCAGATAGGAGTCCCCAGCCAGGTTATATCCATAGGCCTTATCCGGGTAGAGCCGCTTGAGTTCATCAACCACTTTAAGAAATCCATCCGTGTCTTTCATCGATGCAAGCACGGCTGCCTTCATCTGAAAGGCTTCCAGACTCTTAGGCGAAACTGTCAGATACTCATTTAGCTCCTTGAGCGCGGCTTCGGGTTTGCCAATTCTGATATAGATATTGGAGATTGCCCCCACCGCCTGAAAGTCCCCCTTAGACCTGTCACGCGCCTTTTCAAACTCATGCAATGCATCCTGGTATTTCTCTTGCTGCACAAAAAACTCACCGGAGAGATAGTAACCCACGGGTTTGTCTGGGTACTCCTCCTTTATGTGGGACAGAGTCTTGGTAATTCCATTACTGTCTTTTTTCGCGCCTAGCAGTTCCAGCTTTGCCTGCAGCATCGTTAAATCGTTCGGCGACTTGCTCAGAAATTCATCAACAATTTTCAGTGCACCGTCACTATCTTTATCATTACTCACCATGAACCGTGCAAGTCGCATACTGGCAGCAGGATCCTGTGGCGCCGCCTTTGCAGCCTTCTGAAGCGCCTCGCGCGCCAGATCAGGCTCCTTATTTAATTGGTGCGCCTGAGCTAAAAGCGTCAGGGGCTCCACCGAATCTGGTTGGGATTTTAATATTGTGCGGAAGTCAGAAATTGCAGCCTGCAGATCCGGCTTGTCTCGACCCAACTCCAGCTTACCTCTTACCAGAAGCGCCTGTGAATCCTGAGCATTCTCCTTGAGCACCTCCGCAACCAATCGGGACGCCTCCTCACCCTTATTTTCGTTGCCCAGCAACTCTGCAAGCAGAGTTCGCGCACGCATCCCATCCGGACCGGTGCCATCGAGCTCGATTATCTTTTTATAGACGTCCTTTGCCGAATCAGTACTTGCAACTGATTGATAGTACTTAGCCAGCGAGAAACGAAGGCCCATTTCCTTGGGGTAAGTTTCAATGGCTCCCAGAATCTCAGACTCAGCTTTGGCGCGGCCATCATGTGCGACCAGGAAGTCCGCCAACAGGAGATATCGCTGCGAATCCTTGGGATCAGCCTTAATCGCATCTCGAAGCACCTTCTCTGCTTTATCAGTTTGCTTCGTTTGTGAATATAGCGCCGCAAGGTTTATACGGTGGCGTAAGACGTCGGGCTCTAATGCCACAATTTCCTGAAGGATCTCCGCCGCTTTAATGTAATCTTTTCCCTCGGTATAGAGTTGTGCCAAGGCAGAACGGAGAGCGGTGTTCTTTGGATTGTTGGCAATGCCGTTAACCAACACCGCAATTGCCCGCCCCACGTCACCTTTTTGATTATAAATTACGGCAATTATACCTATTGCTTCAGTCTGTTTTGAGTCTACCTTTACGACTTCAGATGCAAGCTTCAACGCCGCATCCAGGTCATTGTTCTGGGCCAGAATTACTGCGTTGATTGTTTTTGCCTCTGGGTCATTCGGCTTCTTTTTCAGGATATAGTCTGTCATTTCTTTGGCATTTTTAGGCTGCCCAGCAGTGAGATAGAATCTTGCCAGTTTCTCACGAGCCTCTTCATGATCGGGATCCAAGTCCACAACCTTGGAATAGCCAGCAAAAGCATTATTCAAATCTTGTTTCTGTTCATCAATCTGGCCTATCAAGAAATAGGCCTCCGCGTATTTTGGATCGATCTGCAGCACATTCTTCAGCTCGACCTTGGCCTTGTCGTAATTCTTCTCGGCGAGGAAAGTCTTGGCTCGTTCCATATATTTCGCCTTGCGCTCCTCCGCACCACCACATGAAATCAGCACTATGGCAGCGAGGCAAACCAATGTAAGTTTGAAAAATCTGTGCCGCAATAACATGTTTATTCTCCGCGTTGAATCACAATACCCTGATTAAAATTTACCCTACAGATATTCGTTCGCCGTGCGACAGATACCATTCATAGGTACTCCGCACACCCTGCTCAAGACTGATCGTCGGCGCCCACCCCAACCCTCTAAGCTTCGAGGTGTCGACCAGTTTTCTCGGTGTTCCGTCAGGTTTGCTGCTATCGTAGACAATATCGCCGTCGAATCCTGCGACAGCCTTGATGAGTTCGGCCAAGTCCCGGATTGCGATGTCTTCACTGACCCCGACATTCACGATCTCACTGTCATCGTATCGATCCATCAGGAACAAACAAGCCGACGCGCAATCATCCACGTGCAGAAATTCACGTTTCGGAGTCCCTGACCCCCAGACAACAACTTGTGACTGCCCTGCTGTTTTTGCTTCATGAAACTTACGAATCAGCGCCGGCATGACATGCGAGCCCTGCAGATCAAAGTTATCCCCTGGGCCATAAAGATTGGTGGGCATCGCGCAGATGTAGCTGCAACCATGCTGGCGCCGATACGCCTGGCATAATTTTATACCAGCGATCTTGGCCACCGCATACCATTCATTCGTTGGCTCCAATGGTCCCGTCAACAGGTACTCTTCCTTGATTGGTTGTGGCGCCATCTTGGGATAAATACAGGTACTGCCCAGAAAGAGCAACTTTTTCACACCATTGCGATAGGACTCATGAATCAGGTTGGCCTCTATCATCAGGTTTTCATAAATGAAATCCGCCGGGTAGCTATCGTTGGCAAGAATACCTCCAACCTTGGCGGCCGCCACAAACACATAATCCGGTTTATGCCGCCCGAGAAAATCCCGCACCGCCCCCTGTTCCCTCAGATCGACTTCCCTGCTGGTCGCCAGCAGGAGATTGTCATATCCGCCAGCGTGCAACTGGCGAACCAGCGCCGCACCTACCAGCCCGCGATGCCCCGCAACATATATTTTCGCGCTCTTTTCCATCGCCGTAATTACTCGTGGTGCTGTAAAGTAGGAAACCCTTCGCGCTTACAGAGCTGATCCCTCTCGGCGATCTTCAGATCCTCGCGCACCATTTCGCTGACCATATCTTCCAGCGTAATCCGCGCCTCCCAACCCAGCTTGACGCGCGCCTTGCTCGGATCACCGAGCAGTGTCTCCACCTCAGTCGGCCGGAAATAGGCCGGATCCACCTCTACCAGCATCTTGCCCGATTTTGCATCGACACCTTTCTCATTAACAGCACTTCCTTGCCACGAAATGGATATGCCGATTTCCGCAAACGCCGCACTGACAAACTCACGCACAGACTGTTGCCGCCCGGTGGCTATGACGAAATCGTCCGGCGCATCTTGCTGCAGCATCAACCACTGTGCATACACATAATCACGCGCATGCCCCCAGTCTCGCTTTGAATCCAGGTTGCCTAGATAGAGCCTGTCCTGCAACCCCAGTTTGATGCGCGCCACGGCACGGGTGATCTTACGCGTGACAAACGTCTCGCCGCGGATCGGCGATTCATGGTTGAACAGAATTCCATTACAGGCGTAGATTCCGTAGGCCTCCCGGTAGTTCACACAGATCCAATAGGAATAGACCTTGGCCGCGCCGTAAGGACTGCGCGGATAGAAAGGTGTGGTCTCACGCTGCGGCACTTCCTGCACCTTACCGAACATTTCAGAGGTTGATGCCTGGTAGAAACGGGTCTTCTTTTCCAGGCCAAGAATGCGGATTGCCTCCAGGAGCCGTAGCGTGCCCAGAGCATCGGCGTTCCCGGTGTACTCGGGCGTTTCAAATGACACCGCCACATGGCTCTGGGCCGCCAGATTGTAAATTTCATCCGGCTGAACTTGCTGGATAATCCGAATCAGATTGGTTGCATCAGTCAAATCACCATAGTGCAGGATCAAGCGCCGATCGCTCTCATGCGGGTCACGATACAGGTGATCGATGCGATCGGTATTGAATGAAGAAGCGCGGCGCTTGATGCCGTGTACGATATAACCTTTCTCCAGCAGCAATTCGGCCAGATAGGCGCCGTCCTGCCCCGTAATCCCCGTAATCAGGGCTACCTTGTTACTCATCGGAGGTCACTCCATCTAAAATTACAACAACCAAAAAGGCGTGGTCTGCGGTAAGGCAATACAAACACCATTTCCATGAGCGGCTGATATTCACCCCAGCATCCCCCGTACCGCTATCACTCCCAGTGATACGAGGATAGAGCCCGTAAAGTAATTCCAGCGCGACCGCATCTGTCGCATGGCCAGTTCCGCTCCATAGAACAGCATAATGGCATGAAATGCCAAGCCAACCAGCCCTGATACCTGCAGTGACCGCTCTGGCACCAGCGCCAATGCCAAGGCAATCAGTACAACGAGGTAATCGAGCGGCGTTACTTTGAATTTATTCTGGTCCATCACCCGGATAGCGACAATGAGCGCCAGACCCAGAATCCCATAAAATACATAGCTGAGCGGTGTAAATGCCGACGCCCAGTCCTGCGAATAGGTACTGACCAGGTAAACGACCAGCGCAATCGATACAAACACCAACAACCGCAGCAACAGAAACCACACCCGGAATCCGAGGACCAGACGTATCAGGAGCAACAGTCCGAGAATTCCCGCCATGATGGCCAGATCGGCCGGCACAGCGCCGATTCCGGCGGCGCCAGCAAGCATGAACACGGATACAGCCACTGAGACTATGCGTCCGAGCAGCACTTCCACCTGCGCGCTTTTCCGAGCGCGCATGACGAGCCGCGCAATGCTGCCAAGGTCGCCGGCCACATGTGCGCGCCAGCCAGTCGACTCGGCCCAGGTCAATACGCCAAACAAGGTGATGCAAACACCCATATAGACCGCCACCAGCCCGATATCCGCCTCATACGGCTGCGCCACCGCGGTGAACACCAAGGTTGCCTGTACCGTATAGATGATAGCGACAGACTCGTAATGATGAAAACCAAGTTCCAGCAGACGGTGATGAATATGATTCTTGGTTGCCTTGAACCAGTTACCACCCGAGCGCGCGCGCATCCAGAACACCACCAGGATATCCGCAATCGGCAACCCGAGCAGCAACAACGGCAGTGCGGGGCTCAGCGCCGGATTGTCACGCTGGACCAGCAGGACAGCAAAAACACCCAATGAAAACCCAAGAAACTGGCTGCCGCCATCGCCCATAAAAACGCGTGCCGGATGGGAATTGAAACGCAGAAATCCGAACAGCCCGCCCATCATGGCCACTATCAGGACCATGGACTCAAAGCTGGAGGCTTGCGAAGTCAGATAAAGAATTCCCGTCAGACTCATCAGCGACTCACCACCCGCAAGCCCGTCCAGCCCGTCGGAATGATTGACGGCGTTGATCATGCCCACCAGA
>JBBRVG010000111.1:0-6108 GCA_038247115.1 Enterobacterales bacterium
CCACACTTCCCAGGCAACGGCAGTCGGGACCATTGAGTGCCACCACGGATCCCACTTCCGACAAGCCATAGCCTTCATAGACAGGTAGTCCTAACGCATCAGCCTGAGCCAGTAACTGGCGTCCACTCTTACCGCCGCCCACGGCCAGTAAATTCCAGCGCCCAGCCGGTAATTGATGTGCCTTGGTTGCGGCCACCAGCCACCCCAGGGTGGCGGGCAGCAGGATCAGGCTATCAGCACGGCTTGCGGCCAACGTGGCGATAAAACGGCCAGGCTCAGGGCGGTGCATCGAAGCCAGCCCCAAGTTTGTCAATCCTGGAAGCGTGACCCGCTTGCCCAACCACAGCGGCAGATAGACCCCGGCCAGATTCTCCAGCAGGACTGCCAGTGGCATGGTGCACAGATGCTCCTGCACCTCCAACGCTCCGACTCGATCCGCCAGAGCCTCCAGAGTGTTTTGCAACTGGGCTGCGCCCAGACACACGCCTTTGGGCTCACCGGTACTGCCCGAGGTATAGGTGATCTTGCAGGTACCGGCCGGTAACGAAACGGCGGCCGCATCCAGCCACTGCTCAGTCCACCCCTGATCGGACCCTACACACAGCAGCACGCAGCCACTATCCCGTAACAAATGGGCTCGTTGTTGGGCATTGAAAAAAGGAGGAACCGGTACACAGGGGACCTGTGCCAGCATGCACGCCAGATCGCGGACTACCCAATCGATACCGTTATCCGCCAACAGTGCCACCGGACGGCCCAGTACCTGACGCTCGAGCAGTTGCTGACGCAACGCCTCGGCCTCCCGGGTCACCCGCGCCCAGAGTTCACCATAGGTCAGCAACTGCTGATCATCGCGCAAGGCGACGGCGGATCCCTGTAATTCGGACCAAACGGCCAGACTCCGTAATAATTTCATCGGGCCTCCACACACGGTAAGCGCAGCTCGCAGCGGGGAAGTTGTTGCAACTTGGCTTGCCACTGCGGATGTTGCAGCAACTGCTGGTAGCCCTGACGGATATCACCGGCTACGACTTGTGGGTCATGCTCGTAATAGCGGCCCCAAAGCTCCGGATGCGGGATCCGCTCCCGACTGGCGGTCTGCAGATATTGGGGTTTAAGCCCTAATGCCCGAAATAGGGCTCGCACCTGATCGGTAGCGGTAAACACCACATAGCGATAGCGCTGTTCAGCCAAATACTGGATCAAGGACAGGATCAGCAAGCGGGCATGACCATCCCAGGCGGCCAGATTGCCGACCTCCAGAATGTCGTCCCGCACTACGGGTTGCTGCAAACCAGCGGCCAGTTGCTGTTCTACTGGCGAGCCCAGATAGTGTTCCAGGAATAAAGGGCCGCTAGCGGCCGGGTTAAGTCCGGCGCTGGCCAGTAATTGGCCCTGCTCATCCCGTAAGGTGCACTGCCAGGGCAAGAGCTGTTGAATGCTGGCCCCATGGTGCAGGGCAAAACGCTGGCGGACAAAACTCAAGGTGGCATCATCCGGAGCCAGATGCAGATCCAGATGATAGGGGGAAACAGAAGGCTGTGCGGCTAGTTGCATATTGCTCTCCAAAACGGATGCTATATCTGCAGACTAGAGAGCCAAGCTTAACGATTGCTTACGGCATGAAAAAAAATGGGATAACAGCAGACGATGCGCACGAGAAGCCGGTATTACCCAGCCGAATATCTGTCGCCATCTGAAGACTGGGCCATAAAAAAAGAGGCAAGCGCTAGCCTGCCTCCCGATCCAACAGCAACAAATGGGAATCTTACTTACGACGCCAGCTAGTGCCTTGAGCACCGTCCTCCAGCACGATTCCCATCTCGGTGAGCCGGTTGCGGGCCGCATCGGCCGCAGGCCAATCTTTGGCCGCACGGGCATCATTACGAGCCTTGATCAGGGCTTCAATCTCCGCCACTTCGCTATCGGTTTCGGCTCCGCCCTGGAAGAAGGTTTCCGGATCCTGCTCCAGCAGACCCAGTACGCCGCCCAACTCGCGCAGCCGGGCAGCCAAGGCCGGAGCATCCGCCGCGCCTTCACTCTTCAATCGATTCACTTCACGGGCCAGATCGAACAGCACCGAATAGGCTTCTGGCGTGTTGAAGTCATCATCCATAGCGGCACGGAAACGTTCAACAAAACCCTCGCCACCGGCAGCCGCCACCACCGGCAAGCCACGCAGCGCCGTGTAGAGGCGCTCTAGTGCCGCACGGCCCTGATTGAGATTCTCATCGGAATAGTTGAGTTGGCTACGGTAGTGACCTGACATCAAAAAGTAACGGATCGTCTCGGCGTCATAGACCTTCAGCACATCACGGATGGTGAAAAAGTTGCCCAGGGACTTGGACATTTTTTCTCGGTCGACCATCACCATACCGGTATGCATCCAAGTGTTGACGTACTGGGTATGGTGGGCGCAGCAGCTCTGGGCAATTTCATTCTCGTGATGGGGGAACATCAGATCCGAGCCACCGCCGTGAATATCAAAATGGTTCCCCAGATGCTTGGAGTTCATGGCTGAACACTCGATGTGCCAGCCCGGACGTCCAGGTCCCCAGGGGGACTCCCAGGTCGGCTCGCCTGGCTTGGACATTTTCCACAGCACAAAATCCAGCGGATTGCGCTTGGCCTCTTCGACACTGACCCGGGCTCCGGCCTGCAACTGGTCCAGATCCTGCCCGGATAAGCGTCCATAGTCGGCGAAGCTATCGATGGCAAACAGAACATCACCGTTCTCGGCCACATAAGCGTTGCCATTGGTCAGCAGTTGCTCGACCAGGGCAATGATCTCGTTGATGTGCAGGGTAGCTCGGGGCTCTATATCCGGACGCTGCAGGTTCAGGGCATCAAAATCAGCATGCATATCGCCAATCAGCCGCTCGGTCAGCGCCTCGCAGGATTCCTGATTCTCGGCAGCGCGCTTGATAATCTTGTCATCCACATCGGTGATATTGCGCACGAAGGTGACCTGATAGCCCAGATAACGCAGATAACGCACCACCAGATCGAAACCGACGAAGGTGCGGCCATGGCCGATATGACACAGATCGTAAATGGTCACTCCACACACATACATGCCCACCTGGCCGGGGCGAATTGGCTTGAATTCTTCTTTTTGACGCGTGAGTGAGTTGTAAATCTTCAGCATGGAGATGACCTGTCCCTAAAAAAGCGAACGGACATTCTAACGGCTCTCGGCAGAATTGACGAGGGGGCCGCGATACGAGCCCCCTCGATGAGATCAAACCGGCAGCGCCAACAGCCAGGTTCCAAACCACCCCATAACAACAGCTGTCGTAGCGACGCCTCATCCCATCACCGCCGGACTACAGCCACCACTCCTGACACAGGCCGTAGCGCTTGGCCATCGACAGATCCAGGCTCACCCGATCATTGCTCAGGTAGACCCCCTGCTCCAGACCTTCTGCCTCCAACCCAAGCTCATGACACAAGCGTGGCCAGGAGGTGCAATTTTCCCGTACATAGCCGATGGGCAACTCCAGCACAATATCTCGCTCTTCGTACATCATCGCTACCTCCCGACTGGCCATGAACAGCCAGCCTCGTCTGTTTTGCTGCTACAAGTATAGAAGGGGTTCACCCCGCCGGCCTGTCCAAACCGTCTCAACTCGGGGCCAAAGGGTAGACATTCGCGTGCCAAGACCGCAGAATCGCACTCACTTGGCATGGGGCAGCCTCAGGGTTGCCCCATGCTCCCGGAGCATCAGGTTCCGGCTTTCAATCCGCCCCCAGTGACGAGGACCGTTTCATGATCACACTGCACACCAATCACGGTGACATCACCATCGAACTGTTTGCCGACAAGGCACCGGAAACTTGTGCCAACTTCGAGCAATACTGCCGTGACGGCCATTACGATGGCACCCTGTTCCATCGGGTGATCAACGACTTCATGATCCAGGGCGGTGGTTACCTGCCAGGTCTCAAGGAAAAAGAGAGCCGTGATCCGATCAAGAACGAGGCCAACAATGGTCTGGCGAACACAGTCGGCACTCTGGCGATGGCCCGCACCAGCGATCCTCATTCCGCCAGCGCCCAGTTCTTCATCAACATCGCCAACAACGACTATCTGAACTTCAGAAACGAGTCGACTCAAGGCTGGGGCTACTGTGTGTTCGGTGCGGTCGCCGAAGGCATGGACGTGGTGAACAAGATCAAGCTGGTCAAGACCGGCCGTGCCGGTGGCCACAGCGATGTGCCCAAGGAAGATGTGATCATCGAACGCGTCACCGTTGCCTAAAGGCGGCCTGATGTATCGAGGGCATGGTTGCGACCATGCCCTTGTTCCCCTCCAGCGGGCAAGCCCCGCCTCAGTTACCGAGCCGCGATGACAACCCTGTTTATCTCTGATCTGCATTTAAGCGAGCACAGACCCGATCTGACGGCTGCCTTCCTGCGTTTTTTGCAGCAACAAGCACCTCAGGCCAAGGCGCTGTATATCCTTGGCGATCTGTTTGAATTCTGGATTGGTGACGACGAGCGCTCACCACTACAACTGGAGGTTGCCAGCGCCTTGGCCACCTTAAGCCAGCAGGGCACAGCTCTTTTCTACATTCATGGCAACCGGGACTTCATGATCGGCAAAGCCTTCGCCCGGGCAGCCGGCATGACTCTGTTACCCGCCGAGTTCGTCCTCGAGCTCTACGGTCGCCGAGCCTTGTTGTTACATGGGGATCAGCTCTGCACCCTGGACGAAAAGTACCAGCGCTTTCGTCGTATCACAGGCTGGCGTTGGCTGCGCTGGATCTTCCTGCGCCTTCCGCTCTCCAAGCGGATGGAGATTGCCGGCAAGATGCGGCAAGGTAAGAAAGGCAAGTCCCTGATGTTGATGGATGTGACCCCCGAAGCCGTCACCCACATCATGCACCATCACCAGACCAGCCTGATGATCCACGGTCATACCCATAAACCGGCTCGCCATGACCTCGGCTTCGAAGTGCTGGAAACCAGTGGTCGCCGCCGACCGGCCGAGCGTATCGTGCTGGGGGATTGGGATGAGAAATTCACCTACCTGGAAGCCAGCACTCAAGGGCTGCAGCTGATCGAGCAACCCATAGCCACCGCTGATTAGATACCTAAGCCCCGAGACCCGCGGGGCTATTCCCCTGAAACTGCGACTCCGCCATTGCAGAACCCCTCCCAGCCAGGCATCACGACGATTCGTGCTTTTTGCCGATGCCGAATTCCCGCAGTTTATTCGCCACCGCGGTATGGCTGACGCCCAAACGAACCGCGAGTTGCCGACTGGATGGATAGAGCGGATAGAGCCGCTCCAGCATCGCCTTCTCGAAACGCTTGCTCGCTTCGGTCAAGGAGCCATCAAACCACTGCTCCAGGGAGTGAGCCGCCGCCTCCACATGGGGCAACCGCAGATCCCGAGGCTCCAGCTCATCGCCTTCAAGCAGGGTTAACGCCTGATAGAGGGCATTGCGCAGTTGGCGCACATTGCCTGTCCAGGGATAACCGAGCAAGAATTCATCCAGATGCCGGGAAAAACGCGGTCGGGAGCGCTGCAGCTCATCACAGATCTGGACCACTAACTGTTGGGCTAGTGGCAGTATGTCCGCCTGACGCTGGCGCAACGACGGCATCTCCAGCTGCAATACGCTCAGACGAAAGAAGAGATCCTCACGAAACAATCCTTGCTGCACCCGCTCCTGCAACGAGTGTCGGGAAGTACAGAGGATCCGCACATCCACTAACACCTCTTCGGTCTGCCCGACACGATGAAAACGGCCATCCTGCAACACCCGCAGCAATTTGCTCTGCAACAGCGGCGACATACCAGCCACCTCATCCAGCAGGAAGGAGCCGCCACTGGCTTGCTCCAGCAGCCCCTGCTTACCTGGCCACTGGGCACCGAAGGCACCAGGTGCCGAGCCGAACAGCTCATGTTCGGCGACTTCATCGGGCAAGGCGGCACAATTGAGCACCAACAAGGGCCCTTGTGCCCGCAGACTCTCGCGATGACAGGCCCGAGCCAGCATCTCTTTGCCAGAGCCAGTTTCGCCCTGGATCAGCAAGGGTAAATCCTGCGCCGCCAGCCGACGAGCTTGATGGAGCAAGGCTTGCATCACGCTGCTGTGG
>JBBRVG010000112.1:0-6066 GCA_038247115.1 Enterobacterales bacterium
AATGGGTCGTTAGCTCAGTCGGTAGAGCAGTTGACTTTTAATCAATTGGTCGCAGGTTCGAATCCCGCACGACCCACCAGTTTAGTGTTTTATCAAAAACACTGTGTTGTTAGAGATGAGTACGAGGTTCGAACCATTCACACACAACCACTAGTTAGTCCCAGGTCGCTTAGCTCAGCTGGGAGAGCACCTCCCTTACAAGGAGGGGGTCATTGGTTCGATCCCAATAGCGACCACCAAGTTTTAAATGGGTTGTTAGCTCAGTTGGTAGAGCAGTTGACTCTTAATCAATTGGTCGAAGGTTCGAGCCCTTCACAACCCACCAGTTTTATTGTGTTGTTAGACATGTGTTCGAGCTTCGAGCCATTGATACAACCAATTTAGTAGTCCCAGGTCGCTTAGCTCAGCTGGGAGAGCACCTCCCTTACAAGGAGGGGGTCATTGGTTCGATCCCAATAGCGACCACCAAGTTTTCAATGGGTCGTTAGCTCAGTCGGTAGAGCAGTTGACTTTTAATCAATTGGTCGCAGGTTCGAATCCCGCACGACCCACCATATTAAAAATCCCGCCTCAAGGCGGGATTTTTGTTTTCCAGCAGTTTTCATCCACTTATGTCCGAAGTTTCCCTAGCTGTTCCTCCAGATGATGAACTTGTTGTTTCAAACTATTACTGCCCTGACTGGCCCTGTCGGCCTGCTGGGTTAGCGCTCCTGCTGCGTCACCAATACGGGTCAAATTCATATTAATCTCTTCACTGACCGAGCTTTGCTCCTCAGCTGCGGTTGCTACCTGGGTAATGTGGTCATACATGGCCTGGATCTGCTGAACGACTTGTAACAAGCTGGAGTACGCTTCGTCTGAGCTGCGCACCGTCGTATGTGCTCGCTCCACGCCGGAATTAATGATTCCCAGTGTGTTCGCGACTTCATTTTGCAAAGTACTGATGAGCGCACCGATTTCATCAGTCGACACTCTGGTCTTCGATGCCAAGGCTCTTACTTCATCGGCGACCACAGCAAATCCACGACCCATATCCCCAGCCCGAGCCGCTTCTATCGCCGCATTTAGGGCTAATAAGTTGGTTTGCTCTGATATGGCACGTATCACATCCAAAATGCCGCTAATATTGGCACTGCTGGTGGCTACCTGGCTGATTGCTTTATTGGCTGTTCCCATCTCGGCGGCTAGCAACTCGATTTCCTGCTTAGTTCGGGCGAGCGTTTGTTGTGAGTGTTCAGTTTGTTTAGTCGCATGTTCTGCTTCAGTGGCCGCCTCTGCGGCATAACGGGCAACATCCGATGCGGTTGTACTCATTTCGTGCATCGCTGTCACTACGCTATCAATCTCACGATGTTGTAACGAGACACTGCCGTGGATCTCATTTGCGATCGTCCCCACGCGAACGGACTCGGCACTAACCTCAAAGCCAACTTTTTTAAGCTCGACAATAATATCGCGGAGCTTGGATATAAAATGATTGAGATGACGGGCTAGGGTGATCAGTTCCGCATGGCTTTTCACACCTATTTTTTGTGTCAGATCGCCTTCTGCCGAGGTTAAGTCGGCGACGTGAGTCGTAATGAGGCGTAGAGGTTTAGCGATTGAACTGAGCAATATCACCAGCAGTATGATGGCAACCAGGGTGATCATCATGCCAATGACGATTTGTCTCACCTCTACATCCTTCATCAAGTCGTTCAGTTCACTGGCTATAAGGTTGGCTTGCGCTGTTGCTTTATCTTGGGGGACTGATAAGAGTAAGGTCCAGGTCTGGCTGGCCATGGGAATTTCGATTGGATAGCGAGCCCAGATAAAGTGATTATTGACCAGTGTGGGCGTGTCATTTGTGAGGAGGCGGTTCCAGTTTCCGGCTTCATCTCCCGTTAACTCACTGAGCGACCTGCCCAGTTTATCCTTATGCTGACTGCTGCTGACAATGAGTTTTTTACTGCTGAGCAACAGTACAGATGCGGTACCATCATAAAGTGTTTTTGACAACTCCTCGGCCTGCTTCTGGAATAGTGGCAAGTTTAAATCGACACCCACCACACCGGCGAATTTGCCATCACGCAGTACCGGGAAGGTAAGGCTGGTCATCAATTCGCTATGGCCTGGAGATATTTCGTAGAGGTAAGGTTCCATCAAGCACGGTTGCAATTTATCTTTCGCGCACAGGTACCATTCCCCATTGCGAATTCCAAATTCATTAAGTGCTGTATCATATTTGGAATTACTAGTCGCAAGGTCTATCGGTTGCTGAGTGATGGAACCATCTACGTTGCGGACAAAATAAATTTCTAAGCTCCCTTTATTAACCACCGAATGGTTGGCTCCTTTGATCCATTCGGCATCGTCATCTAGATATCCACCTGCTTCAAACTGAGCATAAACTGAGCTTATCTGTGTGTCTTTGCTAATAATACCGCGTAAAATTTCCTGCAATTGTTCGCGAGATGGGGCCATTGCCGGCTTTTTGTAGGCTTGCTCTATAGTGCCGCTCATCACTCCGGGAATGCGGTAGGCTTGATTGATAAATGTCGCGATCCGTTCACCATACAAACCGGTTTGCCGTGCCAAGCTATGACGGACTTCGTTTTCCAAGGCGGTTTTCGACTTGGTGACTATGGCTGCATTCGCATTCTCTAGCGCTGACCAGAGGAAATAGGTAGTAATAATACTGCTGGATAGCAAGATCGCGGTGACAAACAGGAGCAACTTATTTCGAAGCGACATTTCATTCATGATAGGCATTCCGCAAAAGACACAGTTATAGGATAGTCATTAATTGATACGGATGGCGGCAATCGAGGGGGCGGTCACAAAGATTGGGATCCAGTGCACTTGGCGGTATAATCAGCCAACTTTCTGAGCTTTAGGTGTGACTTGATGAACAGTATGGTTGGTATCGTTACTTTAGATTACCCGTTTCCTCCCAAACCTGTCCCGCTATCGCCAGAGCAGCAGCAGGATTACAAAACCAAGATCCGCGCGCTGTTGAAGGCACGGAATGCAGTTCTGATTGCCCACTATTATACGGATCCCGAGATCCAGGCTCTTGCCGAGGAAACGGGTGGCTTTGTTGGTGATTCGCTTGAAATGGCGCGTTTCGGCAAACAGCATGCGGCGCAGACGCTGATCATCGCTGGTGTCCGTTTCATGGGGGAGACGGCCAAGATCCTGAGCCCGGAAAAGCAGGTCTTGATGCCAACTCTTAAGGCCGAGTGTTCGTTAGATCTTGGGTGCCCTGCCGATGAGTTCAGCGCATTTTGTGATGCTCACCCTGAATATACAGTCGTGGTCTATGCCAATACGTCGGTTGCCGTGAAGGCGAGAGCGGACTGGATTGTCACTTCCAGCATTGCGGTCGAACTGATTGAGCATCTTGATGCGCAAGGTAAGAAAATTATTTGGGCTCCGGATCGTCATCTGGGGGCCTATATCGCCAAGAAAACGGGTGCTGATATGCTCCGCTGGCAAGCTGCCTGTATCGTGCATGATGAATTCAAGGCCAAGGCGCTATTGCAGCTCAAGCAGCAATACCCGGATGCTGCCGTCTTGGTGCATCCCGAGTCACCCGAGGCTGTGATTGCGATCGCGGATGCGGTCGGTTCGACAAGCCAGTTAATTAAAGCCGCACAGCAACTGCCCCAGAAGACATTGATCGTGGCGACCGACCGAGGCATCTTCTACAAGATGCAACAGGCTTGCCCTGATAAGGTGATGCTGGAGGCTCCGACGGGTGGGGATGGCGCAACTTGCCGTAGCTGTGCTCACTGCCCCTGGATGGCGATGAATGGTCTGGTTGCCATTCATGCCGCGCTAAAAGAATCAGCAGGGGAGCATGAAATCTTAGTGGAAGAAACCATGCGCCAGAAGGCTCTGGTACCACTGGATCGCATGCTGGCATTTGCCGCTGAGCTACAGCACAAAGTGCACAATAATATCTAGTAAAATGAAGGGCCTTCCGGCCCTTCACTCTTTTTGACATCTGCAGTTGTAATGCTTATCGCGCGCTAATTTTTACGGACAGTGAATGCTCGTCATCGGCGGGTACGCAGATGCCATTCGGTGACGTAATGGCGGTCTCTACGCAGACCATCTGAGTCCAGGCGTCATTATTGACGTCATTCATCGCCGCCGATCCTTCAACCCATGGCGTCCAGACGACGATAGAGTCGGCGTTACCATGGTCCAAAATCAGCTGGTGAGCCCCGGTTTGTAGTTCAGTGGATGATTCGGGTTGGTTGTAGATACGATCAATCGCCCGATCCAGACAGAATACCCCGGCCTCTTTGTCACTGCTGTTATCCTGCTTATCGATATAGTTAGCGCCTAATCCATGAATTTGGACCGTTTCAGGCGCTGCAATTGTGAAGTAGCTGTGCAAGGCACCGCTGTACACAAAGGGTGTATCCCCTTCATTGCGGCTGGTGAGCATGAGCGTCAGGTCATCACCAATCAGCAGATCATATTCCAGCGTAAAAGGATGAGGCCAAATCGCCCGCGTTGCTTCTGTATCTTGAAGTGACAGGTGCAGCAAGGTGCTGTCTGGAGAATCGCTGATACCATCAAGTTGCCAGAGGGATGTCCGCGCAAAGCCATGCTGGGGCTTTCCCAATCCAACGCGTTCAGGTGAAGGACCAAACCACGGCCAGCAAATGGGAACACCACCCCGGATCCCGCGACTTCCATCCAGGATAGCTTCGGAGCTTAGCCAGAACCAAGGAGAACTATTTTTGGGGGCGAAGTGGAGTAAATGGGCTCCAAACAAACTGATAATGGCTTCTGATTGCGGGCGATTTACCACCAGAAATTCGATTCCGGCATTATTGCGGGCTAACCGAGAGGTTTCGGTCAGCTGACGTACAGTTTCAAGGTTTAATGAAGATAGCATTATGGTTCTCCTCAAAAGAAAAAGGCGGCTTGTTAGCCGCCTTTATTCCAACGTCGTTACAGCTCCAGATTACTTGGAGATGTGAGCGATCAGCTCCAGAACCTTGTTGGAGTAACCGATTTCGTTGTCGTACCAAGATACAACTTTAACGAAAGTGTCGGTCAGCTGTATACCAGCCTTGGCGTCAAACACGGAGGTGCAGGTCTCACCGACGAAGTCGTTGGAAACAACTTCATCAGTGGTATAACCCAGAACACCCTTCATGGCGCCTTCAGAAGCGGCCTTCATGGCAGAGCAGATTTCAGCGTAGGTAGCTGGCTTCTTCAGGTTAACGGTCAGGTCAACAACAGAAACGTCCGGAGTCGGAACGCGGAAAGCCATACCAGTCAGCTTGCCCTTCAGCTCTGGGATAACAACGCCAACAGCCTTGGCTGCACCGGTAGAGGACGGGATGATGTTTTGAGCCGCGCCGCGGCCACCACGCCAGTCCTTAGCGGACGGACCATCAACGGTCTTCTGGGTAGCAGTGGTAGCGTGAACAGTGGTCATCAGACCAGACTCGATACCCCAAGTGTCGTTCAGAACCTTGGCGATAGGGGCCAAGCAGTTGGTGGTGCAAGAAGCGTTAGAAACGATGTCTTGACCAGCGTATTCGGTGTGGTTAACACCCATTACGAACATCGGAGTGGCGTCCTTGGACGGGCCAGTCATGACAACTTTCTTGGCGCCAGCAACGATGTGCTTACGAGCGGTAGCGTCATCCAGGAACAGACCGGTACCTTCGGCAACAACGTCAACACCGATAGCATCCCACTTCAGGTTGGCCGGGTCACGTTCAGCAGTAACGCGAACGGTTTTACCGTTAACAACCAGGTTGCCATCCTTAACTTCAACGGTGCCCTTGAAACGGCCGTGAGTTGAGTCGTACTTCAGCATGTAAGCCATGTATTCAACGTCGATCAGATCATTGACACCGACAACTTCGATGCCTAGGTCAGCGCGCTCGAAAGAAGCACGGAATACGAAGCGACCGATACGGCCGAAACCGTTAATACCTACTTTGATAGTCATAATAGTTGTACCCAACGTTTGTTGTTCAACAGAAAAAATCCGCTAATAAATTTACAAGATCATGGGGGGGAGTCAACCATCAACCCCTTTTTAATTGCGCA
>JBBRVG010000113.1:0-5865 GCA_038247115.1 Enterobacterales bacterium
CCCGTCCGCTGAGCTCCGGTATTCGGGCCATTTCGCTCAAGGAGGGGGATGAGTTGATCGGTGTGGATATCACCGACGGTAGCAACGAGATCATGTTGTTCTCCGATGCCGGTAAGGTGGTGCGCTTCGCCGAAGGCTACGCTCGTGGTGATGTGGAAAGCGAATCCGACGATGACAGCGAAGAGCTCGAGACTGAGTCCGAGAGCGACAGCTCCGACGCGGCCGAGAGTGCTGACAGCGTTGAAGCCAAGGTCAGCACCAAGGGTGTACGCCCAATGGGCCGCACTGCAACCGGTGTGCGTGGTATCAAGCTGGCGAGCGGTGATCGCGTGGTGTCGCTGATTGTTCCTCGTGAAGATGGTGCCATTCTGACGGCTACGGCCAACGGTTATGGCAAGCGGACTGCCTTGTCCGAATACCCGACTCGCAGTCGTGGTACCCAGGGCGTTATCTCCATCAAGGTGGATGAGCGCAATGGTAAGGTGGTCGGAGCCGTGCAGGTGACCGAGCAGAATGAAATCATGCTCATCACCAATGCTGGAACCCTGGTGCGTACCCGCGTTACTGAAGTCAGTATCATAGGGCGTAATACCGGTGGTGTTCGTCTGATCCGGACCATGGAAGGCGAGGAGGTCGTCAGCCTCGAACGTATCGCTGAGCCCGTGGTCGACGACAGTGATGAGTCGTTGGTCGATGATGCCATCGAGACCGGGATTAATGCAGAAGCCAATACCGATGTCGAGGGCGATGCGCCAGTCACCGAACAGGGTGCTGACGAATAACGTCTGATGACACAAGGCGGCCTGCGGGCCGCCTTTTATTTATCCATCATTTGGCTCATGCCGTGAAATGGCCTGGGCCAGGTTGATGAAAAACCTTTTGCGCCGGATCACGGTTCGGTGTAAAAGCTGGTAGTTCCAAGGAAGCCAACGGAAGAGAAGATGAGCAAGGTTTATAACTTTTGTGCAGGCCCGGCCATGCTGCCGGAAGAGGTAATGGTGCAAGCCCAACGCGAATTCATCGACTTTAGTGGTCTGGGTGTCTCCGTGATGGAGCTGTCCCACCGTGGCAAGGAGTACATGGCGGTTGCCGCCGAAGCGGAGAAGGATCTGCGCGATTTGATGCAGGTGCCGGATAACTACAAGGTACTCTTCATGCACGGTGGTGGTCGCGGCCAGTTCGCGGCAGTACCCCAGAACTTACTGGGTGGAGCCAACAAGAAAGCGGACTATCTGCTGTCCGGTGTCTGGTCGAAAGCGGCACTGACCGAAGGTCAGAAGTTTGGTGATATCCAGGGCGTCGAAGGTGTAGTCAAGCACGACAATGGCGGTTTCTCGCTGATCGAGAAGCCCCAGTTCCGTACTGATGCAGCTTACGTGCATTTCTGCCCGAACGAGACCATTGAAGGCATCGAGATGTTCAATGTACCGGAAACCAACGGTATTCCGCTGGTGGCCGATATGTCCTCGACCATTTTGTCGCGCCCGGTGGACGTCAGCCAGTACGGCATCATCTATGCCGGTGCCCAGAAAAATATCGGGCCTTCTGGTCTGGCGGTGGTGCTGGTACGTGATGACTTGTTGGGGAATGCCTGCCCTGATACGCCCGCGATCTTCGATTACAAGGTCACAGCGGACAATGACTCCATGTTCAACACTCCGCCCACCTACTCCTGGTATCTGGCTGGGCTGGTGTTCAAGTGGTTGAAGCAGCAGGGTGGTCTCGAGGCGATGGAAGCCAAGAACATCGCCAAAGCGTCATTCTTGTATGACTACATTGATGCTAGTGACTTCTACAGCAACCATGTGGCACTGAACTGTCGTTCGCGGATGAATATTCCGTTCCAGTTGAAGGATGCCGCCCTGGATGCTGCTTTCCTCAGCGAGTCCAAGGCTGCCAATCTGATGGCACTCAAAGGGCACCGCATTGTCGGTGGCATGCGTGCCAGTCTGTATAACGCCATGCCGCTGGAAGGGGTCAAGGCGTTGGTCTCCTTTATGGAGCGCTTTGCCAAGCAGCACGGCTGAGTCGGGTCGGGATCCATTCATTAATAGAATCAGGGCCCTACGGGGCCCTGATGTTACCGATTGTCATAGCAAAGAGATTAGCATTATGGACTATTTGGCATTGGCCAACGCCGGAGTTTCCGGCTTGCAGCCCTACCAGGCCGGCAAACCTATCGAGGAGCTGGAGCGTGAGCTGGGGATCAGCAACTGCGTCAAACTGGCATCGAACGAAAATCCATTGGGGTTGAGTCCGAAGGCGAAACTGGCGATTGAAGCGGCATTGACCGATTTAACCCGTTATCCGGATGCCAACGGTTTTTATCTCAAGCAGAAGCTGGCTCAGACCTTTGGCCTGGATGTGACGGGTCTGACTCTGGGCAATGGATCCAATGAAGTCATCGATCTGATTTTTCATACTTTCGTCAGTCCGGGCGACGAAGTGATTTACTCTCAGTATTCGTTCATCGTCTATGCCCTGGCCACCCAGGCCCATGGCGCCGATGCGGTGGTGGTTCCTGCAAAAGAGTGGGGACATGATCTGGATGCCATGCTGGCGGCTGTTACCGACAAGACCAAATTGATCTGCATTGCCAACCCGAATAATCCGACCGGTACCGTGTTGCCGCCGGCCGAGCTGGAGGCCTTTTTAACCCGAGTTCCGGGGCATGTTCTGGTTATTCTGGATGAGGCCTATAACGAATATATGGATCCGGTACTGCGTGCCGACAGCGCAGCCTGGGTGGCTCGATTCCCTAATCTGGTGGTGACCCGGACTTTCTCCAAGGCTTATGGTTTGGCCGGTTTACGCTTGGGATACGCAGTCACGACTTCCGAGCTGGCCAGCGTCCTGAACCGGGTGCGTGAACCCTTCAATGCCAATGCTCTGGCCTTGGTTGCCGCTCAGGCGACCCTGGACGATAGCGATTATCTGCAGCGAGCTGTGAGCTTGAACCGGCAGGAGATGGTTCGCTATGAAGCCTTCTTCCGCGAGTTGGGACTGGCGTTTATACCGTCGAGCGGAAATTTCATTACTGTAGATCTCGCTCAACCTGCAGCTCCCATTTACCAGGCCCTGTTGCAACAAGGAGTTATAGTGCGTCCTGTCGCTGGCTATGGTATGCCGAACCACCTGCGGATCAGCATTGGTACTGCGCAAGAAAACGAGCGCTTCTTCAGCGCCTTGCGCCATATTCTGCAATAACCAGATCCCTCTTGTGAATACGCCGGCTTGTCCGGCGTTTTTGTTTCTACGTTCGGCGTTGATCTTGATATCCACATGAATACAAAGAGAAATATTCTGGTTCTACCGTTGCGAACCTAGGGTCATTCCTGAACTCTTTGCCCGAGTTGAATAAAGAATAATCTTATTTTGCAAGGTTCGTCATGCTTATGAAGTAACCGATCTGGTATCAAAAGAACATATACATTGCCTGGTGGTTCATGATGTCCGATCCCGCCTCTTCACTATCAGATACTTCGTTATTCGGTTCAGGAGATCTGGGTCCTGACTTCTTTTATCTCTCTTCCGATGGTCAATTTGTCCTGTTAGCGATCGAGCCGGTAGACGCGCATGTGGATGCCAAGGTTCTCGCGTCTTTGCTACAGCATTCTAACTTTAGGAATTATCAGGTCAGTGACAAAGCGCTGCAGGATGCGGCCAAGAATTTTCAGGAACTCAAGACACCATCGACACCAGAGCAGGCCTCCTCTCACTCGGTGATGATTGTCGCCCGGCGACAGGATGGGCAAGTCACGGTGGCGCTAGGCAAAGATGCCATGACAGCCGCGGCGACCGTGACAGCTCCTTTTGCTGGCAAACCGGTCGATGTGGCCCAGGTGCGGGCAAGTTTGAATGCTGCGGGTATCAGCCACGGTATCAGTACCCAATCCATCAGTGCTCTGCTAGTTCAGGTTGCCGATCTGGCTCCAGGCGGACAGCTAACGGCTGTGGTCGCTGAAGGGCAGTTGGCGGTGAATGGGGCAGATAGTCGATTCGAAAAGCTGGTGGAAACCTTGCGCGAGCGGATATTGCGGCCTCAACTGCAGGATGCGCGGCAGGATCGTGTTGATTTACGGGACTTGGGGGTCATGGTGACTGTGGTGCCTGGAGATGCGGTCATGCGTCGTTATCCTCCGGAGCCGGGGACTCCCGGGTTCAAGGTCACCGGTGAGCCGCTACTGGCCAAGCCTGGTGTTGAGGTGCCCTGGAACATAGGTGCGGGAACCCAGCTCAGTGCGGACGATGGGAATCTGCTCATTGCGACGCAAGAAGGTCTTCCTCAGGAAATTGAACACGGCATGCAGGTGGATGAGCTGCTGAACATCCAGAATGTCGATGCCAAGTTTGGGCATGTTACTTTTTCCGGTAGCGTCATGATCAGTGGCAACGTTTGTGAAGGCATGCGCATCAAGGCGGGTGGTAGTGTGACAGTCGCTGGTCTCGTGGAATCGGCCACCATAGAGGCGGGGGGGGATCTCCTGGTAGAAAAAGGCATCATTGGTCACCCCTTGCATCAGCCGGGACGTTCTTCCTGCAATATCCGCTGTGCAGGCGCTGTTGCCGCGCGTTTCGCCCAGTATGCTGATATTTCTGCGGGTCATGATGTGACCGTCGGCAGCCAGTTGCTGCACTGCCGGGTTGAAACCCCTGGTTCATTGACAGTCGCGGATGCCAGCAGGAGTAAAGGCTCACTGCTAGGAGGCGAGATTGTGGTTGGAAAACAAGTTCTGGCCGTGACGTTGGGGGGTATGGCCGATACCTCGACCCAGATCTCCATCCGCGGTTGCTATCCAGAATTACTGGCGCGAAAGAAGGCATTGCGCGGCGCTATGGAAACCAGTGAGCTCACCATCAAACATCTGGAGGATGCCGAAGCTAAGGTGCACCAATTGCCTATTGGCGAGAAACGCAATCTGTTGAGTCAGAAGATTGCGGCGACACGCATTCATCTTGCAGAACAGTTGGCCGGTGAGCAGCGGGAATGGGATCAGGTCAATGCCGAACGCGAGACTTTTTTAGCTGAAGCCCGGGTCTTGTGCGCGCGTCATCTCTATGCCGGGGTTAAGGTCGATATCGCCGGTTTGAAGCTCATCAGCGAGCGAGATTATCCAACTTGCCAGATCATTCACCAAGAGGGGCAGTTGGTCGTAGAGCCACTGTTGGCCATTCCAGAGTCTGCACCATCTGCCAAGAAAACCTGAACGCAGGCTTTGCCTTGGCAATCCCTTCTCATCGCTCTCTCGTCAGGGCGCTTATGGCTTGCCCTGTTCGCGTGTGGCTGATACTGTCGCCAGACTGTCCGTTATCCACCCGTTGTAAGAGAACAGGAAGTTATGAAAACCCTGACATTGGAACCCATAGCCCGAGTCGAGGGCACCGTCAATTTGCCAGGCTCCAAGAGTGTATCGAATCGAGCACTGCTACTGGCTGCATTGGCTAAAGGTACGACCCGCCTCACCAATTTATTAGACAGTGATGATATCCGTCACATGCTGGCCGCATTGAAATTGTTAGGCGTGAAATACGAGTTATCCGCCAACAAGACCGAGTGTGTCGTCCATGGTCTTGGCCGACCATTCTCCGTCAGCGAACCGCTGCAACTGTTTCTGGGCAATGCAGGTACTGCGATGCGTCCGCTCTGCGCCGCTCTTTGTCTGGGCAATGGTGAGTTCACTCTGACGGGTGAGCCACGTATGGAAGAGCGTCCCATTGGTCATCTGGTCGATGCTCTGCGCGAAGCGGGTGCCAAGATCCACTATCTGAAGAATGATGGTTATCCGCCGCTGACCATTGATGGCAAGGGGCTCTGGGGGGGCGAAGTTCATATTGATGGCTCGGTTTCCAGTCAGTTCCTGACGG
>JBBRVG010000114.1:0-5855 GCA_038247115.1 Enterobacterales bacterium
CTTCGATGTTTTGTAAATCCTGTGGCGTCAATCTTGACGATAAGCAGCCCCGGTTTTGTCCGGCCTGTGGTGGCGAGCATCCGACCCAACTGATCAAACCGGCTGCGCCTGGGCTTGCTGTAACCCACGCTGGACAAAACTGGCCAGATCCGTCAACCCATGTTTCAACAGTCTGGGCAACACATCCAGATCGATACTGTCCATCAGGTTTTTGACTTCCAGCCCCAGCTCTGTGTCCCCCTCGATGCGCAGTCGACGCTGAAAGAACAGGCTATCGGGATCTTCTTTACGGCCAGCGATCAGAATCAGGTCATTGAGTTGCGCCTCGAAGCTGACGTCCACTTGCGGGGCTGTCTCGGCAATCACCAATTGCTCATTCTGATAGCTGATAAACCATGCCAACCCCAGATCATCGATGACAATCTTTAACCATTTGTCCTGCAGGAACTCAAAGTCACCATCAGCCAAGGCCTCTTTGAATACCAGACGCAAACTATGACCCATCAGAGATTGTTGCAGGGCAAAGGGTACCAGGCGGACGGGAATACGAAGTACATCAGGGGCACGCGATACCAGCGCGTGATGCAAACGGGTTAACACCATGAGATCTCCTCGAAAAACAGAGTCGCATCTAATCACATTTCGCAGCTGGGATTTCTGTTGAAAATCAAGTTTCACCAGCGGGGTGACAGAAAACTGCCTCAAGTCAAAACCCGGTGCCACTTCGCTCTCTACAATGCCAGCCATTCAACGAGAAGTGGAAAATGCCATGGAATTACTCTGTCCGGCCGGTAATTTACCTGCGCTGAAAGCGGCCGTCGATCAAGGGGCCGATGCGGTGTTTATCGGTTTTAAAGATGACACCAATGCCCGACATTTTGCCGGTCTGAATTTTGATGACAAAAAGCTGGCGCGCGGAGCCGACTATGTGCATCAGCATGGCCGCAAACTCCATGTCGCCATCAACACCTTTGCTCATCCCGATGCTGGAAATCGTTGGCGGCGAGCCGTGGATCGGGCGGTTGAGCTTGGTGCTGACGCCCTGATCATCGCCGATATTGCCGTATTGCACTACACCCGTCAGCGCTACCCGCAGATGGAGATCCACCTCTCGGTGCAAGCCTCGGCCACCAACAGCGCTGCCGTACGCTTTTATCAGGATAACTTCAACATCAAACGGGTCGTATTGCCCCGGGTTTTGTCGATCCATCAGGTTAAACAGCTCTCCCGCGAAACCACGGTCGAACTGGAGGTGTTTGCCTTTGGCAGTCTCTGCATCATGGCCGAGGGACGTTGCTACCTCTCCTCCTATCTGACCGGCGAGAGCCCTAATACCGTGGGTGCCTGCTCACCGGCGCGCTTTGTCCGTTGGCAGGAAACGCCGGATGGCCTGGAATCCCGCCTCAATGAGGTGCTGATTGATCGCTATGCTCCCGGCGAAAATGCCGGTTACCCGACCCTGTGCAAGGGACGATACCGCGTTGGCGAGCAGCTATTTCATACCCTGGAAGAGCCGACCAGTCTCAATACCCTCTCCCTGTTGCCCGAGTTATTCGCCTGCGGTGTTCGCTCGGTCAAGATCGAAGGACGTCAACGCAGTCCGGCTTATGTGGAGCAGGTCACCCGGGTCTGGCGCGCGGCCATCGACAGTTACCTTGCCAATCCGCAAGCCTATACCGTCAAGGCAGCATGGGATCAACAACTGGCAGCGGTATCCGAAGGCAGCCAGACCACCCTCGGCGCCTATCACCGGCAGTGGCAGTAAGGAGCAATTTATGAAGTTATCTCTGGGTCCCCTCCTCTACTTTTGGCCGAAGGCCAGTATCGACAGCTTTTATCGCCAAGCCTGTGACAGCGCTGTGGATATTGTCTATCTGGGCGAAACGGTCTGCAGCAAACGACGGGAGATGCGGCTGGGTGACTGGTTGCAACTGGCACATCCTCTGCGGGAAAGTGGCAAGCAGGTGGTACTGTCGACATTGGCGTTGATCCAGTCGCCATCCGAGCTGACCGAAATGAAGCGCTGGATCGATAATGGCGAGCTGATGATCGAAGCCAATGATCTGGGAACTATACAACTGGCTTTCGAAGCCGGTTTACCCTTCGTCTGTGGCCCGGCCATCAACTGCTATAACGCCGATGTGGTTGAACTCCTGGTACAAAAAGGGATGCAGCGTTGGGTCATGCCGGTGGAGCTTTCCCGTGACTGGCTGCAACAACTGCTAGCCGATTGCGCTACACGCCAGATCCGCAGTCGTTTCGAGGTCGAGTTGTTTGCCTATGGTCATTTGCCGCTGGCTTACTCCGCGCGTTGTTTTACCGCTCGAGCAGAGAACAAGCCCAAGGATCAATGCGAACTGGCTTGCCTGGCCTATCCGCAAGGGCGAGTGGCCGAAAGCCAGGAGGGAGAATCTGTGTTCGTACTGAATGGCATCCAGACCCAATCCGGCTATTGCTATAACCTGATCCGGGATCTGCCCTCCATGGCAGGGCTGGTCGATGTGCTACGCCTCAGTCCTCAGGGCGATGAGACCTGGTCCTGGTTGGCGCAATTCGACCAGGCCCGCGCTGGGCAATCAGCAGCCATCAGCTTGCAGACTGGCGAATGCAATGGCTATTGGCACCGCATCGCGGGTATGTCCATCCATGCCGAATGATGCAGCATCCACAACAAAAACGGGACCTTCGGGTCCCGTTTTTATGCAATCAAAGCACTGATTTCGAATGGTGCCAGGCTCACATAGTGGCTTCTTCGTCGGCGAGTTTTGGATCAAGCAATAACAGCTCAAGCATCGCATAACGATGCTCGATAAAGTCATAGACATTATTAGCCATCGATAACTTGAAATAGCTCTCCGCCAATGTCTGCTGGCCCTGCAGCAGATGAAGCTTGCCGAGATAGAAATAGCTTTCACACAACCGCTCGGCCAACTCTTTATTATTGCGTGAGCTTTGAGCCAGCTTGGCAATAAACTCTGACTCCGCTTGCTGGCCGGCAAACACCGAGACGATAGACCAGCCCCACTCATCACCCGAGTGCTGCTTGAAACGGCGTAACAGAGCCTTGTCAGCTTGCGCCTTGTTGACCTCATGCTCGGCCATATACAACCACAGGACCCGATAGGGATCTTCCGGGCGGCGGCGATAAAATTCGGATAAATCCTCTACCGCCAGTTTGGCCCGCTGTCCGTAATACAAGGCGATACCCCGATTAAGGAAGGCATAGTCATAATCAGGTGCCAACTCCAAAGCCGAGTCAAACGCATCATAAGCTTCATCGAAGCTTTGCTGCTGGGTCAGATAAACACCAATAAAGTTATAGGCTTCGGCAAAGTCCGGCCGTTCACGCAGAGCACGATTGAAGTCGATGCGCGCCATGGTCCGCAAACCGACGCGATCAAACACCACACCACGCTCATAATAGAGTTCGGCACGCTGATCAGGATTCAGGTCGGAAGAAGAAAGTAGTTGGCCAATTTTTGCCAACGCCAATTCATTCTGATAGCTGACTTGTAAGGGAACAGCCAGCACAGCCACAGGCTTGTCAGGTCGAGCCTGCAACGTTGTTGCTGCATCCATGCTGCTGCAACCATAAAGTGATGACAACAGCAGCACGCAGGCAAGCTGCGCAAATCCATTTCTAAAATCCAATGAGAACTCCAAAACCCGGACAGGTTTGATGCCGTTAATGTTAAGGGGCTCGCTCGCATTTGTCATGCGAAGTTCAGCGGGAATTACGTGCGTTACGCATGTCAATCCGGGCTATACCATCCATACAGCATGGAAAATAGATTATTTCGGCAATCCATAAACAAAAGGCGCCTTAACGGCGCCTTTTTTCAAGGTCGAGGCTTAGAGCGATTCGACTTCCGAATCATCCTTGCTCACTTCCACCGGTAACAAGTGCTCACGACGTACCTTCAGGTACATGGCCCAGGCACTGGCGACGTAGATAGAGGAGTAGGTACCGAAGCCGATCCCGATGAGCAGAGCCATGGCAAAGCCATGGATCAAGGGCCCACCCATCACGAACAGTGCCACCACGGTAAACAATGTGGTCCCCGAAGTGATCAAGGTCCGGCTCAGGGTCTCGGTCATGGAAATGTCGATAATTTCCCGCATATCGCCCTTGCGTAAGCGACGTGCATTCTCCCGAACCCGATCGAATACCACTATGGTGTCGTTCAGCGAATAACCCACAACCGTCATCACAGCTGCCAATACCGTCAGATCGAACTCGAACTGGAACCAGGAGAAAACCCCTAGCGTCACGAGCACGTCGTGTGCCAGCGACAATACGGCCCCCGTCGCCATCCGCCATTCAAAGCGGAAACCGACATAAGCAAGGATACAGAGCAAAGAAGCAACAATAGCCATGAAGCCATTCTGCGCCAATTCCGCACCCACAGCGGGTCCTACGAACTCCATCCGGGTCAGCTTCACCGATTCTGACACCGTCTTACCCGCCGTCGTCACCGCCGTCGCCAGTTGCTGCTGACTCACATCACCCTTAGGGGCCAAGCGGATCAGCACATCGCGGGTAGAGCCGAAGAACTGGACGACTGCCCCTTCGATTTTTTGCTCAACCAATGCAGTCCGCACCACATTGAGCTCAACCGGCTGTTCGTAATTTAACTCGACAATGGTACCGCCAGTAAAATCCAGCCCCCAATTCAACCCGCGCGTAGCAAGGCTAAAAATACAAAAAGCAATAATAGCCAGCGACAGGACCGTCGCTGGGAATGCCAATCGCATGAAGGGAATCACATGGCCCGGTTTTAATAATTGGAACATTGCATCACCCTCAAATGGACAGATCGTTCAAACGCTTACCACCCCATAACAGGTTCACCACAGCGCGGCTCCCTGTTATGGCGGTAAACATGGAACTGCCAATACCGATCATCAGCACCAGAGCAACACCGCGCACCGGGCCTGACCCCACAGAGAACAGGATCAATGCTGTGATGAAAGTGGTGACGTTGGAGTCGGCAATAGTTGCAAACGCCCGCTCATAGCCCAAATTAATAGCTTGCTGTGGACTGCGTCCATCGCGCAGTTCCTCCCGGATCCGCTCGTAGATCAACACGTTGGCATCGACCGCCATACCGAGAGTCAGCACGATACCGGCAATGCCTGGCAGGGTCATGGTCGCCCCCGGGATCATCGACATAACACCCACCAACAAGACGATGTTGAAGCACAGCGCCAGGTTGGCTACTAAGCCAAACTTGCGGTAGTACAGCGCCATAAATAGCACCAGTACCCCCATGCCCAACGCCATGGCGCGCAGACCACTATCAATATTCTGCTGGCCCATGCTCGGGCCTATGGTGCGCTCTTCGACAATCTGGATCGGCGCAATCAGGGCACCGGCACGCAACAGCAACGCCAGGTTATGAGCCTCTTGCGGATTATCAATTCCGGTGATGCGGAAGTTATTCCCCAGGCGTGATTGTATGGTGGCAACGTTCACCACCTCTTCATGCTTACGGAATTTACGCTTGCCATCCGGACCTGGTTCACCCACCGGCTTGAACTCGATGAACACGGTCGCCATGGATTTGCCAACGCTATCCTTGGTGAAGGTGGACATCTTGTTGCCACCTTGACCATCCAAGCTGATATTCACCTGCGGACGACCATTTTCATCGGCACCTGACTTGGCATCCACAATGTGGTTCCCGGTCAGAATAACGCGCTTTTGCAACACGACAGGGCGACCATTACGATCCGTGTAGAGTTGTGAATTGGCAGGAACCCGACCGGCGGCAGCGCTGGCCAAGTCCGCCGAATCATCCACCATGCGGAACTCGAGCGTCGCGGTCGCACCAAGAATTTCCTTGGCCCGCGCA
>JBBRVG010000115.1:0-5822 GCA_038247115.1 Enterobacterales bacterium
GTTCCGGATCCAGCGCCGAGGTCGGCTCATCGAACAGCAACACCTCGGGGCTCATGGCCAGCGAGCGGGCGATGGCGACCCGCTGCTTCTGGCCGCCGGAGAGGGTGATGGGGTAGTTGTGCTGTTTTTCCAGCATGCCGACCTTCTCCAGATGCCGGGTGGCGAGCTGCCGGGCCTCGTCACGAGGCAGCTTTTTCACGTAGATCAGCGCCTCGGTGACATTCTGCTGCACCGTCAGATGGGGCCACAGGTTGAAGCTCTGGAACACCATGCCCACCCGCTCGCGGACGCGGGCCAACTGCTTGTTGCTCATGGGTTGCCGGGTCTGGGCGTTGATGCCGATCTGCTCGGTGCCGATGTGGATGGTGCCGCGATCCGGCTGCTCCAGCCAGTTCATGCAGCGCAGCAGGGTCGATTTGCCGGAGCCCGAGGAGCCGAGGATGCTGACTACCTCGCCCTTGTTGACGGTCAGATTGATGTCCCGCAGCACTTCTATGTTATCAAACTGCTTGGAGACCTTGGTTACGGTAATTGCGGGTACATCAGACATGGCTGAATCCTCGTTGCTTGCCAAATCGGGTCAGGTAGCGGATGCCGTATTCGATCACCAGGCTGATGATCCAGTACAGCAGGATGGCGACCAGAAAGGCTTTCATCGGTATGAAGTAGGTGGATTGCACGCTGTTGGCAGCGGCGGTCACTTCCCGCACCGTGATGATGCACAGGAAGGCGGTATCTTTGAGGCAGACAATCAGCTGGTTGCCCAGCAGGGGCAGGCTGCTCATGAAGACGTTTGGCAATATGATGCGCAGGAATACCAGATGGTGGCGGAAGCCATGGGCCTGCGCCGCCTCGACCAGCCCTTTGGGGATCACCAGTCGCTGGCCCCGCAGGATCTCGCTGAAGTAGGCGCCGTGGTAGAGCGTCAGGGCAATCAGACCGGAGAGATCGGCGCTCAGGCGCAAGCCACCCTGGGGTAGGCCGTAGTAGATGAGATAGGCCAGGATCAGAAACGGCACGGTACGCATGACGTTAATGAAGCCGCTCAGGCCTTTGCGTAGCCAGTTGGACTGGCCTTCGAGCAGGTAGAGCAGCACAACGCCGAGCAGCAGACCCAGCAGGGCCGAGATGCCAAACAGCTGTAGCGTCTTGAGGAATCCGCTGATGAAGGGTTCGCGGGATTGCCAGATGATGGACCATTCGTTCATGGGCTCTCCTTATACGGCCAGACGGCGGGCATGACGCTCGGCCAGGCTCTGGGCCTTGACGAGCACGCCGATCATCAGCATGTAGATAAGACCTGCACCCAAGATCGGGTAGAGGGGGTCATAGGTCACGGATGCGATACGGTTGGTGACCCGGGTGAGATCGACCAGGCCTATGATGGCGATGGCCGGACTGCCCTTGATCAGGAACGACATCTCGTTCACCAGCGCGGGCAGGCTGACGGTCACCAGTTGCGGCAGCATGATGCGGCGGAAGAACACCCAGTCCGTCATGCCGATGGCCTGGGCCGCCTCATGCTGATCCCGCGAGAAGTTGTTGAGCGCCGAACGCCAGATCTCGGCATTGAAGGCGGCGGTATTCAAGGTCAGCGCCAGGATGGCGGCGACATGCTTGTCCAGGTTGATGCCAACGGCAGGCAAGGAGAGGAACAGAAACAGCACCAGGGTGACCAGCGGGGTGGCGCGAGCCAGGCTGATGTAGAGTGCCAGCAGCTGATCAATCACCGGGATCGCCTGACGGCGTATGATGGCGATCAGCAGTCCCGCTGAAATGCCGATGGCGATGGCTATTCCGGAAATCCAGACGGTCGTCCAGGCCCCTTCCAGCAATAACAGCCACGCTTTGAGATCCATGGAACACCTCCGACGGCTTGGAAAAAGAGGAGTAAAGGGCGGCGGTATCAGTTATTGAGGTTCGCCGCGCAAGGAAACAGCGGGCACCCTGAGTCAGGATGCCCGGAGGATTTATTTCAGATCAGCCAGGGTGTGGAACTGCTCCACCGTGGTGATGGCGCCATCGGGCAGACCGTCGAACGGCTCGCCGAACCATTTCAGCTGCAGTTCACGCAGTTTGCCGCTGGCCTTGAGGTGTTTGACGAAACCGTTGAGGAATTCCAGCAGTTGCGGGCTGTTCTTCGGTACCGGCCAGGCGACGAAGCCACCGCCGGAGACGGCTTCTCCCTTCTCGAACACGTCACCCCGGGTCTTGACCAGATCATTGACCGAGATGACGGCGTTGATGACGTAGTCCAGACGGCCGTTGGCCAGATCGGCATAGGCTTCCGGATAGGATTGGTACTCGACCACTTCACCGAGTGTGCCGCCCTTGGCCTCCAGCATCACCTTGAGCTCGGGCAGACGGGCCAGCAGGGCGCTCCCGGCTTGTACGCCGACCACCTTGCCACTGAGATCGGCCACCGACTTGATGCGGTCATCGCCCTTGCGCTTGACGTAGTAGTGCTGGGCCGAGGCGACCGGAGCGACGAAGTTGAACACATTCAGCCGCTCATCGGTGACCAGGGCCCCTGTGATGGCGACGTCATACTGACCGGCCGAAACCGAGGCCAGCAGGCCGGTCCACGGCAGTATGCTCTGGTCAATCTTGAAGGCGGTGGCGTAGGTTTTCAGCTCGGCCATGATGTCCTTGTGGAAGCCGTCCGGCTGACCGTCGGTGATGAAGTTGAACGGCGCATAGTCATCTTCGGTGGCGACCTTCAGCGCACCTCGTGCCTGGATCTCGGCCAAATCCGCGGCCTGCGCTGTCAGTGCCAGAGTCAGGGCCAAACCGGCCAGAACCTGGGTCATTCCCTTTGCTGCAATTTTCATTTTCTCACCTCACTGATAAGTCGTATTCCGAATACCGCAATTGGCATGCCAATGGTGGGCTGTTGCCGTGAAAACGATGATTCTCGCCCTCCTTTTAACTTCTAACGGCAACGACCCCGGCGCGATAGAGCCAGATTTTTTGGAGGCGCGGGACAGATGGGGCGGCGGGATCCGGGAAATGCCAGCACAGCGGCATGGCACTTGCTGTGTCTTTAGGCATAAGGCCCGGACCACCGGATGGCGGGCTAAAAATAACGACCACACAGGCTTCGGCTTGGGTGGCCAGCCGGATCAGAAGTGGAGATCGAATGTGATTGAACAGTGTGTCCTGATCGATTTTTCTGCCGATCGCGGCCTGCAAGAGCAGTTGCGCGAGGGGCTGGTGAGCATGATTCTGGCCGGACGTTTCCTGCCTGACGAGCCCATGCCCTCGTGCCGCAGCCTGTCGGAGCAGTTGAGCATCTCGCGCAATACGGTGGCGCTGGTCTACGAGCGCTTGTGTGATGACGGCTATCTGGTCAGCCGGCCGCGGATTGGCTACTTCATCGACCCCCGTTACCTGCCACAGCCGGGTACGCCAGAGCCACCGGTCTCCTTGGTGAGCTGCAATGTGCAAAATGCCCCAGTTTGGGGCGACATGTTCAAGGTTCGCCCAACGGATCTGGTGGTGATCACCAAACCCGCCCAGTGGATGCGTTACGAGCACCCCTTTATCTACGGTCAGCCGGATACGTCGCTGTTTCCAATGGAGCAGTGGCGAGATGCGGCGCGCAAGGTGATGGGCAGCGTGCGCGATCATGACTGGTTGCTGGATCAGGTAGATCAGGATTGCCCCATGCTGGTCGAGCAATTGCGCACCCGGGTGTTGCCCAAACGAGGCATAACGGCGCGGGATGAGGAGATACTGATCACCCTGGGCTCGCAGAATGCGCTCAGCATGTTGGCGCAACTGCTGATGGACGAGCAGACGCGGATCGGCGTCGAGAATCCCTGTTTTCGCGAAGCGATCAACACCTTTGCCCTGCAGGGCTGCCAGGTTAGTCCCCATCCGGTGGACGAGGAGGGGATAGTCCTGGATGCAGATTCCACCCGCTGCCAATTTTTCTATGTCACGCCCAGCCACCAGGCACCGACCGGGGTGCACATGAGTAACGCCCGGCGTCAGGCCTTGCTGCAGCAGGCGCTGGAGCACAACCAGATCATCATCGAGGATGACTATGACTCGGATACCAACATAGAGGCGTACCCCAAACCGGCGCTGAAGGCCCACGATAAAAATGGCCGCGTCATCTATGTCGGTAGTCTCTCCAAGGCACTGGCTCCCGGCCTGCGCCTGGGCTACATGGTGGGGCCGGCGGAGCTCATCGATGAGTTACGGGCGCTGCGTCGACTGCTGTATCGTCATCCGCCCGCCAATATCCAGTACCAGATGGCCTACTTTCTGGCCCAGGGCCACTACGACACCTTCTTGCGCCGTTATCGCGAGCACTCCACCTACCGCTGGAGCCTGCTGGGGGAAGCGCTGGACACGCATTTGCCGCGCTGTCGGCACAATGCCAACCGCGCCAGCGCCTTCTGGGTCGAGGCGCCACCCACCATCAACACCCAGAAGTTGGCTTGGCGTGCGGCCCATGCCAGCGTGCTGATCGAGCCCGGGGTGCGCCACTTCCTGGATGCCGATGCCCCCCAGAACTTCTTTCGTCTGGGGTTTCATGCCATTCGCCCGGAGGCGATCCGCCCCGGCATCATCAAGCTCGCCGAGGCGTTGGACAAGGAGCTGCTGCGCTGTGAATAGGGGCGGTATTCGGTTTGCCGGGGCGGGTTAAAATTGGGGGTGGTTGGGGAATAAAAACAGATATTTCCCTCCCTTATCGCTATATTCCGTCGGTCATTGGATCTTTCACGTTGTACTGCTGATGTTAAAACTGCCCTTTGCTTCTTCCTCGTTACAAACCTTTGCTCCACTGGCTGCCGCGATCGGTGCCATGTTCTCCATCACGCTGGGTGCCTCACTGGCCAAGTCACTGTTTCCGCTGATTGGCCCTGCGGGCACGACCGTGCTGCGGCTCGGGATCGCCGCTCTGATGCTGGCGCTGGCCTTTCGGGTCTGGCGGATCCGCCCGGACCGGGCCCAGTGGCAGGCCGTCATCCCCTATGCCCTGTCATTGAGTCTGATGAACCTGCTGTTCTACATGGCCATCGAGCGGGTGCCCTTGGGCATAGCCCTGGCCATCGAGTTTATTGGCCCCTTGACCGTCGCGCTCTTGGGCTCACGGCGACGGGGGGACTTCATCTGGCTCGGGCTGGCGGTGTCTGGCCTCTTGCTGGTGCTGCCGCTGCGCGGGGCCGGGCAGGCGATCGATCCGCTCGGTGCCCTGTTATCGCTGGGCGCCGGGGTGTGCTGGGGCTTGTATATCATCACCGGCCGACGCGCCGGACGGGCACTAGGCGCCAGTACGCCGGCGTTCGGCATGGCCATCGGGGCCCTGGTGGTGCTGCCGTTTGGCTGGGCGCAGGCCAGCAGTGGCTTGCTCAACCCGGCGATCCTGGCGGTGGCTGTTGCGGTGGCGGTGCTCTCCAGCGCCATACCCTACACGCTGGAGATGTATGCGCTGCGCCGTCTTCCACCCCAGAGCTTTGGTACCTTGACCAGTGGCGAGCCTGCCGTCGGCGCCCTGGTCGGCATGATTTTCCTGGGGGAGAGCTTGCCGCCGAGCCAGCTGCTGGGTATAGCCGCCATCATAGCCGCGTCAGTCGGCACCACGTTGGCCGCCCGGCGCGGCTGTTTATGAACGGCTGAGTTGTCTTGCCAGAACTCCCGGAGCTATTGGCCGGAAGTCTCTGGCGCTCTTGCCTCATGGCCATCGACTGGGTGTGATGCGGGCTCTGACGTATCCGTAAACCCTTAGTATTAAGTAAATCTGACATGTAGTTGCTGCTGTACCAGTTCTGCTACACCCCGGCAAACCCTTGTAATTGCTTCAAACCAAA
>JBBRVG010000116.1:0-5614 GCA_038247115.1 Enterobacterales bacterium
AGCGAAGGGATCATCCAGCTCCATAGCGGCGAGGCGTGTGGTCTGAATGAAGCGAGGGGGCAGCCCCTTGAGTCCCCAGACCGATAGCTCGCCGGCCAAGAATAGATGACCAGGATAGGATTCATCGTCGGTTCGAAAGTCCGCGAGTTGGCTGCTGTCAAAATCAACCTGATGAATAGACAGGATGGGACGCAAGGCAAAAAACAGATCCCGAGTCAGTTCGGTCCCTAGGCTGACAGGGCGGCGATCCCCGTCAAAAAGCCAGTTACCTTCCCCCTGCATATTGTTGAAAAAACCACCGCATTGCAGAAAGTGTCGAGCCAAGCGAATAGCGTCGGCAAGCTGCATTCCTGCGTGCTTCGGATGCAGGCGCCAGAAGGTCAGCTCCTCGATCTGCGTCAGGGTCAACCACTCATCAATCTGCTCCGGTACCTGTACGGCGTCCCAAAGTTGCTGAACTCCCAACTGGATTTGTAAGCTGATATCCCCCAGGCGTTCAATGATCTGCTCCGGAGGCATGCTGTGATCGGAGAGCAGATGATTAACGGCGATTGCGGCCTGTACATTATCAGAATCCGGTGTATCAGAATGGAGGGTATCGAAAGATTCAGGTTTCATTATTTCTCAATCCTTGGTCAGTCAGAGCCTTATGAACGGCCATGCCGTTGAGCTTATATGACGGGGGTCGGGTGCCAAGGGAAATCATACTGTGAGATGGTAGATGTTTTAGCTTCTTCACATCTGCTGGTATCAATGGCTAGTCAATGCGGGTGTAGCTATCCAGCAACCGCTGGTAATCCCCTCGTTTTTTTATCTGCCGTAAGGCTTGATTAAAGGCGGTGACAAATGCCGGTTTGACACTTTGTTTGCTGAACATGAAAAACGTCGGCGCCGAGTAGATGGTAATAGGTGCGGGTTGTACTTTGAGATCCAGGTGCTGTTGTTTTAAACCCCAGGTCGTTGCCAACCAGTCGCCGAGAAAACCGTGGATCCGGCCTTTTTGTAGCTTGGCATAATTCATCTGTTCCGTTAATACGCTTTGGACATTCTTGTGGTGTCGGTAGGGTTCAAATTCAGGGCCGTAGAAGAAGTCTTTGGTAATGCCCAGGATAAATCCCTTGTCCAGCAGGGTTCCGATATCGGTTGCCAAAAGCGTTTGCTTGGGCTGAGTCCACAGCTTGACCTGGCTCGGACTATAAGCATCAGAAAAGTAGGCGAAGACGGCGCGCTCTTCGTTGAAGTAAGCCTCCATGGCCATATCGGCTTCCCCGATCTGGATTTCTTGCAACTGGCGACGCCAGGGGCGCGGACGAAAAATGACTTCGCAGTCGAGATCACGCATCACGGCCTGTAATACCTCAACAGCAAAGCCATGCATGGTGCCGTCGGTACTTTGGAAATGATAGGGCGGCCAATCATCCCAGCCGACCCGAAGCGGGTTCGGGCACAGCGGATTGGCTAAGGTGGGAGGGCTGGTCAGCGATGCCAAAAAAAATACGAGCGGGCATAGCAATTTCATACCGGGAAATCCTGATTTTCGAGTCCGAACCTCTGCCGATTAAAGCAGAAAATAACGTTTTATCTATGACAGGCTGCGCAATATCAACCGGAATGTTCGGTCGTCTGTTTTCGTTACTGTGTCCCTTTACCAAGCGCGAGCGGGGGCAATTCGCGAAATAATTGCAACAAGCCCTCTGACCAAGCCTGGCGTAAGGCCTGAAAATGCGGGTGTTGATCGGTGATTCGATATTGCTGTTCGGCGCTAAAACTGCCTTGTGGATAGATCAGTACATCCAGTGGCAAACCGACGGATAAATTGCTGCGCAGGGTCGAATCTAGCGAGATCAGGGCACACTGCATGGCTTGTTCTAACGAGGTCTGATAATTCAGCACCCGGTCGATAATCGGTTTGCCGTATTTACTCTCACCGATTTGAAAATAGGGGGTATCTTCAGTGGCCTCGATAAAGTTGCCTTCTGGATAGATATGGAACAACCGGGGCTCACTGCCACGGATCTGCCCACCCAGCAGCAGGTTACACCCAAAATTCACGCTGCTTTGTTGTTGGCCGCCGTCCCGCGATATCACCTCACGGACCGTATTGCCAACCAGTGTCGCCGCATCATAGAGAGAGCCGACGTTCATCAGGTTCAATTTCTCTTCCTGACAGCGTTGTCGCAGCAGGCTTAGCACGCTCTGGGTTGTGGCTAAATTGCCTGCGCTCTGTAGCACCAGCAAGCGTTCGCCAGGCTGGTGAAACACATTCAGTTTACGGAAGGTGGCTATGTGGTCGACCCCCGCATTGGTGCGGGAGTCAGAGGCAAAAACCAGGCCGTCAGCCAGGCGCATCGCGACGCAATAGGTCATGGCACTCTCTCAATCGGGCAGTCACGCAAGTGCTGCGCATTATTCTATCTTACTGTTGTCGTTCGGATTGCTGACTTATCAGATTGACGGCGGCATGAGCCAGCATGGCCTCACTCCCGCCGCCGTAACGGACGCCTCGCACCGGACAGGCATCCAGATAATCGATACCGACGGCCAGCTTCAGATGTTGGGTCGGTGCCGTACATTGATTGGTGACATCAAAGGTATGCCAGTGGTCCAGATACCAGACTTCGGCCCATGCATGAGTGGCCACATGGCTGGAGTCCGGAGTGTAAAGATAGCCGCTGACATAGCGGGCTGGCAAACCTAATGAGCGGCAACAGGCCAGAAAGACATGGGTATGGTCCTGACATACCCCTTCGCCTGCGGCGAAGGCATCCGCAGCGGCCGAGTCGACGCGGGTACTGCCCGGACTGTAGGGCATCCGCTCCAGTAGGGCTTGCATCAGGGCTTCCAGCCCCGATTGCAGATCCTCCGGTGTGTGATGGCCTTGGGCCAACTGACGGATGGCAGCGTCGGGTTGGGTCAGGGGGCTGTGGCGCAAGAAAATCAATGGTGAGTGGGTGGCATCCGGCTCTTCCACTGCATCCAGGATCTCGACAACGCCACGGGCATGGATATGAATGGCTTCATGGGGTTTGTCCAGGGTCAGCACATGCAGCACATTGCCATAACTGTCGGTGGTGCAGGTGGCAGACTCCGGCAAGTCCAGCTCCCAGGACAGAATGCGTTGCCGGTTGGAGTGCTGTGGCGTCAGGCGCAGGTACTGGGTGCTGCGGCGCACTTCACCTTGATAGGTGTAATGGGTGTGATGCTCAATGGTCAATTTCATTAAGTTGCCTCCAGATAGGCCCGGTGGATGCTTTCGGCAATCGCGTTGATGTCATGCAAAAATTGATTCAGATAATCGTGCAGCCCTTCGGCAAACAGATCGCCTATGGTGCCAAAGCGTAATTTGGCGTGCTGGACCGCCGTCAATAAGCGGGGCTCTCGACCGGTATCTCCTTCGATTTTGGCGAGCAGTTGTTCCACTTCTTCGACGCTGGCCCGCAGGGAGCGGGGAACTTCACTGCGCAGTATCAGTAACTCCGCGACCTGATCCCGGGTTGGACTCTGCTTGTACAACTCCTGGTAGGCCTCATAGGCGCCGACCGAGCGTAATAACGCATTCCAGCGATAAAATTCGCGGACCGGATCTTCATCCTCTTTCATCACCTGGTACTTCACATCCAGGATCCGCGCTGTGTTGTCGGCGCGTTCGATAAAGGTCCCCAAACGGATGAAGCGCAGCGTGTCGCTACGCAATATGGTGCCGAAGGTGGCACCACGTACCTGATGGGAGCGTTCTTTCACCCAATCAAAAAATGCGACGGCATCCAGTCCGGCAATGCCGCGCTTGCGCAAGGCTTTAATCTCCAGCCAGGTGGTATTGAGGCTCTCCCAGACCTCGCCGCTGATGCGACCCCGAACCGCATGGGCGTTGTCCCGTGCACCGCGAATACAGCTGTAGATGCTGCTGGGGTTCTCTTCATCCAACAGAAAGAACTCCAGCAGATTGGGCATGTTGATCTGTTCATAGCGCGCCATATAGGGCTCATGGGTGCCGGTGATGGTCAACGGAGCAACGAGTTCACTATTGTCGGCATCGATTTGTGGCATCAAGGACATTGAATTAGTGACATCCAGCATGCGCGCGGTATTTTCAGCGCGCTCCAGATAACGGGACATCCAGTACAGCTCACTGGCAGTGCGACTCAACATACAGAATCCTCCAGAACCCAGGTATCTTTGGTACCACCCCCTTGCGAGGAGTTGACGACCAGGGACCCCTCGGTTAGTGCCACCCGGGTCAATCCACCGGGAACGAGTCGAATTTCACGACCGGTCAGGACAAAAGGACGCAGGTCGATGTGACGTGGGGCAACCCCCGACTCGACGAAAGTGGGGCAGGTCGATAGGGACAGGGTGGGTTGGGCGATGTAATTATCGGGGCGGGCCTTGATGCGTTCCGCAAAGTCAGCCAGTTGTTGCTGGGTGGCGCAGGGGCCAATCAACATGCCATAGCCGCCGGCGCCATGAACTTCCTTGACCACCAGCTCCGGCAAGTTGGCCAACACGTGGGACATCTCGCTGGGGCGTCGGCACTGCCAGGTGGGCACATTGTTGAGGATTGGCTCTTCACTGAGATAGAAGCGGATCATGTCCGGGACATAGGGGTAAATCGACTTGTCATCGGCAACCCCGGTACCGACCGCGTTGGCCAGCACCACACCACCATCCCGATACACTGATAGCAAACCGGGCACCCCGAGCATGGAATCCGAGCGGAACGCCAGCGGGTCCAGATAGGCATCATCGATGCGACGATAGATGACATCGATCTGCCGCGGACCTGCGGTGGTGCGCATGAACACACGCCCGTTCTTGACGAACAGATCGGCATTCTCTACCAGTTCGACCCCCATCTGCTGCGCCAGAAAACTGTGTTCGAAATAGGCACTGTTGAAGCGACCGGGAGTCAGCACCACGACACAGGGATTATCGACCGGGGTACTCTCGCGCAAGGTTTGCAGTAACAGCGAGGGGTAGCGTTCCACCGGCGCTATCCGTTGCAAGGAGAAGAGTTCCGGGTAGAGGCGCATCATCATCTTGCGATTTTCCAGCATATAGGAAACGCCGGATGGGGTGCGCAGATTATCCTCCAGCACATAGTAATCGCCGCTGTTGTTGCGGATCAGATCGACGCCGGTAATGTGGGCATAAATCCGGCGATGCAGGGTGATGCCTTGCATGCAGGGCTGGTACTGGTCGTTGGCCAGTACCTGTTCGGCTGGTATCACCTTAGCCTTGAGAATATGTTGCTCATGGTAGATATCGTGCAAAAACTCATTCAGAGCGCTAACGCGTTGCCGGATGCCACGATCCAGCATTTGCCACTCGCTAGCGGGAATGATGCGAGGCACGTTATCAAAAGGAATCAAGCGTTCGGCGCCATCCTGTTCGCCGTAAACATTAAAGGTGATCCCGACACGGTGGAAGAGCAGATCAGCCTCTTCGCGCTTGTGCTGGATATGCTTCTCATCGGTTTGTTTCAGCCACTGCCAGAATGGTGAATAGTGTTCCCGGCTGCGGCCGTCGGCCAGCAACATCTCGTCATAGAGATCGGGAGTAGGGTTATGGATCCTGAGCATCTGACACCTCGAATACGTCTTCCTTGTGGTGATGC
>JBBRVG010000117.1:0-4461 GCA_038247115.1 Enterobacterales bacterium
ATGGCGGCCAGGATGCCGATGACGGCGATCAGACCGAAGATCAGCACCACAAACAACAGCACATTGCTGGTGCCCCCCTTGGCATTGAGATAGCCGAGCAGGCGTTGCCGCTCCGGATACTGGGCTTCGGCTTTGCGGATCTTGTTCTGGCAATGGCGGTAATAGAGACCATTGGCCAGCATGGGCGGCAAGAGAAGGATGGCCAGGCAATACAACCCATATCCACCCAGTACCAGCATCTGGCCCTGCTCGCCCACCACGGCACCGACGATCCCCAAAGCGGTGGTCACCATATAGGGCAGAATGAAATAGAGCAAGGCAGCCAGCCACATCTTGCGATATAGCAGCCAGTAAAAGGTGACGAAGAAGGCGGGCCAGTGCCAGCCAAGGCTGGTCTTGCCGTTGGCTTCAAAGTCTTCGAAACGTGGCAGGTAATAGTGCTGGTTCTTCGGCCCTATCATGGCCTCGAAATTCTGCCGGGTCTCTTCCTCGGGTGTCAGCGTGGCGTTGGCTAACGACTGGCCACACTGGGGACAAAATTGCGCGCTATCGGTATGGGCGGTACCGCAATGGATACAGTGCATGGACACTCCTTGTCTCGTGATGAAAAAATCAAACCGCTGCCATCATAGCGGCTTTGTGGTCGGAACTGGGTTTCGTCCACGGGGAAGGCGAGAGCAGTCACAGATTGCCTTTGCCCTGGCTTTTCACGAGCCTAGACGCACGGGCGGATGGGGTGGGCTGCGGTCTCTGCTATCATGCCCCCACACAGCCTGAGCTGGCCGTGAACTAACAAGAGGAACGCCGGAATGAAGAGCATCGATCGACTGCTGGAGTCCCATCTGACTTGGCTCGCCGCCCAGGTGCCAGCGGGCCCGCTGGTGGTCGGCTACAGTGGCGGCATGGACTCCCATGTGTTGCTGGTCTGGCTGGCGCAGTTTGTGCGTCTGAATCCGGGCTACAGCCTGCAGGCGGTGCATGTCCATCATGGCTTGAATCCGCATGCCGATGCCTGGGCGGAGCATTGCCAGCACATCTGCCGCGAGCTGGATGTTCCCTGTGTTGTGGAGCGAGTGACTGTGCTCCAGTCCCGGAGGGAGAGTCTGGAAGCCTGTGCCCGTGAGGTGCGCTATCAGGTGCTGGCCCGTCACCTGGCGCAGGGCGGCACCCTACTCACCGCTCATCATCAGGACGATCAGCTGGAAACCCTGCTGCTGGCTCTCAAGCGCGGCGCGGGTGTCCGTGGCTTGGCTGCCATGCCATCGCGGCAACCCTTTGCCACGGGGGAGCTGGTACGTCCGCTGCTCGATTGCAGCCGCGCCCGGCTGCTGGAGTGGGCCCGGCAGCATCAATTGCGCTGGATTGAGGATGACAGCAACCAGGATGAACGCTTCGACCGTAACTTTTTGCGAGCGCAGATACTACCCCTGTTGCAGGAGCGCTGGCCAAGCTTTGGCCGCACGGCCAGTCGCAGTGCCGAGCTGTGTGGTGAGCAAGAGGCTCTGGCGAACGAGGTGGCGGCCTCCGACCTGACTGCTTGCCAGCAAGCGGATGGTAGTTTGCTACTGGCTGAGTTAGCGCGCCTGTCGCTGTCTCGGCGGCATAACCTGCTGCGCTACTGGCTGCGAAAGCTCAGTGGCGCTGTGCCGGATCGGGATGCGGTGTTGCGTATCTGGTCGGAAGTGGCGATGGCCCGTCAGGATGCCAATCCCCAGTTGCAGACCGACTGCGGAGTGATCCGCCGCTATCAGGGGGCCCTGCACCGCTTGGCGAACCTGGCTCCTGTCTCGGGAGAGACGCTGCAGCTGGATTATCCCGGCGTTTGGCGGGTGGGTGATAAGGTGCTGCGGCTGACGCTGGTCACGCAGGGCGCTGATTTGCGACTCCCCGCTGCCGATGAGCCGCTGTCACTGCGTTTTGCGGTCGGTGGCAGTGTGCGTGCCCACCCCGCTGGGCGTTCGGGTTCTCGGTCGTTGAAAAAGCTGTGGCAGGAGTATGAGATTGCACCCTGGCAGCGTAGCCAGATCCCGCTGCTATTTTATGGTGAGCAATTGGCGGCGGCGGTTGGCATTTTTTTGACGCAAGATTATGTCGCTGTCGATGGAGCCGGATTGGCTGTGAGTTGGCAGCAGGAATAACAGACGGGCCTGTTCAGGCCCGGCTATTTTTGTCGCGATAGAGTTGCTGGTCGGCCAAGGTATAAAGCGCGTTTACATCCATGCCCTTGTGCCAGCGGGCAAAGCCCAGACTGCAACCGACCGATAACGGCTGAAGTTCCTTGTTGTTGCGCAGATGGTAGTTGATGCGCGCCTCGACCCGGGTCGCGGCCTCTTCATCCGCCGGTTGCAACAGCAGGGCGAATTCATCGCCGCCCAGGCGGAACACCAGATCGGTGCCGCGCACACTACGCGTCAAAATATCGGCGAACTCTTTGAGCACCTTATCCCCGACCGGATGGCCGTGGGTATCATTGACCTGCTTGAATCGATCCAGATCCAGCAATACCAGGGTCAGACCGTCTGGATTGCGTTGATTCTGCTGGATGGCACGTGGCAGTGACTCATCAAAGAAGGCGCGGTTACCGATGCCTGTCAGGTGATCGAGCCGACTTTGCAAGTCCATCTGCTCCATGCGCAGGAACAGACGTAACGGCTGAGCCAATAGCTGGTGCAGTTGTTGCAGCTTGCGCTGTTGCTGGGGGTCCAGGTTTTCTTGCAGCTCGTAATCCATCTGCCCCAGATACTGCATCTGGGCATCCTGCAGGGTGAAGCTCTGCTTGTGGCCGCGCTTCATGCCATCCAGCAGTTTCACGCGGCGGGTCATGAAGTGGTAGGCCATGCGGCAAACCGGCAACTTATTAGCCACCCAGGCGGCAAAAGTTTGCAGCAGGTCGGCAAGTTTTTCCTGCGACATCAGGCTTTCCAGCAACTCGAGCTTCTCCCGATTGGCGATCGGAGGATGAGTCGGGTAATGGGTCAGGTTAAGATCCCCATTTCGACTGAAATTGCTCATTAATTGAAGGCTTTCCATCTAGGCCACCTGCTCGGTAATACGTTGTTAGATATTACTGAGCAATTCTTATGCCTGTTGTCGTACCATGGCGAAATATTGTCACATAAAATTTTTAATCGATTGAATTAACTATGTTTATTTTTAAGCGTTTGATGTTCGAATGCTGATTTTGTCGCCTAAAAAACATGCTGCGCTTGCCGCTGTTTTTCCGCCTCGTCAACAAGCGTCAAGGCTCTGGCGCTGGAGATGACGCCGCTGGGCGCGGAGTGTGGCAGAATGAGGGCTGACGTCATTTTTTTAGCAGCGGGTGAGATATGTTCAAGGCATTACTGTTAGAGCAGGAAGATGGAAAGACCCAGGCTCGGGTTCAGGATGTGGACGAGGCCAGCTTGCCCGCTGGCGAGGTGTTGCTGGCGGTGCACTACAGTTCGCTGAACTACAAGGATGGTCTGGCGATCACTGGCAAGGGACCTATTGTCCGGCGCTGGCCCATGGTGCCGGGGATCGATCTGGTGGGTGAGGTGCTGGAGTCAGCGGATGAACGCTTCGCCCCCGGTGATCGGGTTTTCTCCACCGGCTGGGGGGTTGGCGAGAATCATTGGGGCGGCATGGCCACCCGCGCTCGTCTGCAGGCGGACTGGTTGCTGCTGCTCCCCGAAACCCTGAGCGAGCGTCAGGCGATGCAAATTGGCACCGCAGGCTTGACCGCCATGCTCTGCGTGATGGCGCTGGAAGACGCCGGTGTCAGCCCGGAGCAGGGCGAAGTGCTGGTCACTGGCGCCAGCGGTGGGGTCGGATCTGTGGCCGTCAGTTTACTGGCGCAGCTGGATTACCCTGTGGTGGCGGTGACCGGCCGTGCCGAGAATCATGATTATCTGGCGGCGCTGGGAGCGAGCCGGGTGCTGAGTCGTGACGAGTGGGCCGGGCCTGCCAAGGCGCTGGACAAACAGTTGTGGGCGGGCGCCATCGATACCGTGGGTAGTCAGCTGCTGGCCAAGGTGATTTCCCAGGTGAAATACAATGGCGCGGTCGCCGCCTGCGGGCTGGCGGGTGGCGCCGATCTGCCCTCCAGCGTGATGCCGTTTATCCTGCGCAATATCCGCTTGCAGGGGGTGGATTCAGTCCAGTGTCCCTTGACCCGCCGTGCCGAAGCTTGGCAGCGTCTGGGCGAGCTGCTTCCCGCCAGTTTCTACGAACAAGCCTGCCATGAGGTGGACTTGCACGGGGTGATTGCCGCCGCCGATGCCATCACCCAGGGCCAGATCACCGGCCGGGTTCTGGTGCGCTGCGAGGTGTGATAGCGCTGGCTCCGACTGTTTTGCTAAAAATCCGAAGCAGCAGCAAGCTGTTTTGAGGCGTTAGACGGGCTCGTCAATGACTCAGAGACGTACAGGACAAGCCGATCACAAGAATGAGGGATATGGGTATGTGGCAAGAGATATGGAATAC
>JBBRVG010000118.1:0-4083 GCA_038247115.1 Enterobacterales bacterium
ACCGATAGGTTACTGATCTGCTGCCGGTACCCGAGTCCCTCCAGCAGCACGCCACTGATCGCATTGGTGGCATTGATATCGGTCCAGCCAGGATCCGAAGTCCGCACCGTCTGGCACGACTCTGGCTCGGCCATGGCCACTTGCAGGCTGGTGAGCAGCAACATCGGGATCACTATTTTCAGGGTGGTATTACGCATCGTGTCTCTCCTTGAACGGGTTGGCGTGAGTTTGATTTGGATTGGACATTGAAACTCGGGGATAGCGGGCATATGCCTCCTGCTCATCCAGGGTCTGGGTATTACGAATGTACTGCTGGCTGGCATCCCGGCCGGGCTGGTGATCCCAGCTCTGGCGTTGTCCTTGGGACAGGGCGCCATAGACCAGTTGCCGACGACTCTGGCTGGCCAATACCTCCTGCTCCAGCTGTTGCAAATCCCAGTGCTGATGGACCTCGGACAGCCACTGCTCGACCTCCGGCTGCCTGGCCGGGTCGACCGCAAGATTAATCAACTCGGATGGATCATCAGCCAGATTGAACAGCAAGGCGCCGTCTTGACGGCTATAGACAAACTTGTAGTCACCACGGCGCAGCATGACGATAGGATCCAGGGCGCCTTCGGCCAGATATTCGGCTTTGACCAGCGGCACGTGCGGATCATGAAGTGGACCCTCAATGAGCGGCAGCACCGAGCGACCATCAAGGGGTGTTGCGACCAGGGTTGTCGCTCCACTCAGTTCGTGCAGCGTCGGCAGCAGATCCACTAGCGAGACCGGCGTCGTGACCCGAGTCGCCGGTAGCCGCTGCGGCGCACTGATGATCAGCGGCACACGCAGCGCGCCCTCAAAAAAATGCATCTTGTACCAGAGGCCGCGCTCACCCAGCATCTCACCATGATCCGACAGCACCACCACAATGGTGTCGTTATCGAGTCCGGTCTCGCGCAGCGTATCCAGGACAATACCGAACTGATCATCCACATAGGAGAGCGCGGCATAGTAAGCCTGACGAGCACGCCGGACCTGCTCCGGGCTATACCCATCGCTCGCCATCTGGCACATGGCACGGATCCGTCGCGAGTGTGCGTCTTCCCCCTCAGGTGCGGCTGGAACCGTCGGCAAGTCCACCTCATCCAACGCAAATCGCTGCAGATAGCGCTCAGGCATGGCAAAGGGATCATGGGGATGGGTCAGCGACATCAACAAAAAGAAGGGTTGCCGTTGCGGTTGACGCGCCAGATCAAAAAGTTTCTGCCGGGTGGCAAAGACCACTTCATCATCAAAGTCCAGTTGATTGGTGCGAACGCAGCTACCCGCATCGGTCACCGAGCTCATGTTGTGATACCAGTCGAGCCGTACCTCCGGATGGCGCCAGTCCGGGGTCCAGCCAAAATCGGCCGGGTAAATATCGGTGGTCAAGCGCTGTTCAAAACCGTGCAACTGGTCAGGGCCACAAAAATGCATCTTGCCCGCCAAGATGGTCTGATAGCCATCCCGCCGCAGATAATGGGCTAGTGTCGGTTGATCGGCAGACAACTCGGCCGCGTTATCGAACACCTTGTTATTCGACACCAAACGCCCGGTCATCATCGCTGCCCGGGAAGGCGCACACAGGGGGCTGTTGCAATACGCCGATTCAAATACCACTCCCTGACGGGCCAGATAATCAATATTCGGTGTTTTACTTATTTTATTTCCGTAGGCTGATAAGGCATTGGCAGTTAATTGATCGGCCATCAGCATAAGGATATTTGGTTTATTGCTATTCATAGTTATATTTTAGAAAAACCATTGGGATGTCTGACGTTATAATTTTTTACCACGCGAATTCATTGTTCGTGAATACATTAAATACTTATATGTAATAAGGACGCCTTATGGCAAAGCATAATCGGTTGCCACCTCTGCAAGCGCTGGTCTATTTCGAATCAGCAGCTCGACACACCAGTTTCACCGCCGCCGCCCGTGAACTGGGCACGACACAGCCAGCTGTTAGTCAACGGGTTACCCAGCTGGAGCAGGACTTGGGCACCGAATTGTTTGAGCGGCAACACCGGGGAGTCCAACTCACTGCGCATGGACTCCAGCTGTTCCACATCGTGGCTGACAGTCTGCGCAACATAGGCGCAGAAGCGGAAATCATCCGATTGAAAAGTAAGAAAAATCAGATCCATATTGCCACCGACATGGGGTTCGCCACCTACTGGTTGCTGCCGCGGATCACCGCACTCACCGCCTTGTTACCGGGAGTGGATATCCAGATCTCGACCTCGGCGGAAGAATTCCGACGCAAGGATAATGCGGCCGACATCGCCATCCTATTCGGCGATGGTCACTGGAGTGGTTGTCAGGCTGACAAGCTGTTTCCCGAGATGGTGCTCACGGTCTGCAGCCCGGCCTACGCCCGGGATCACGGTACACCGCGTACGTTGGACGATTATGCCAACCACCGTTTGTTAAGCTTGCCGGAGAGTCACCCCAAGCGCTGGATGGACTGGCCGGAGTGGTTTTCAATGCAGGATGCTGAACTTCCGCACACCGTCAGCCCCATCACACTGAACGCTTACTCGCTGGTGATCCAGGCAGCCCTACAAGGACAAGGCATTGCATTAGGCTGGTTCCCGCTGGTCAACGATCTGCTAGCCCGGGGAGAGTTGATAAAAACGGCAACCAAGCGGGTGACCACGCAACGGGGCTATTATCTAGTTCGTCCCAGCAATACGATCTATTCAACTCACCATGACAGAATCAGGAGTTGGTTACTGGATGAAGTCTTCGCTATGCGCGCCGATGAAATTACTCATGCGAAATTCATCTAAAGCCAGCAGTCATACTGTTGCCATAAGATTGACTAATTGCAGTATCTCTTATCCAAATAATGGCAGTGGTTCCAACTTTTATAAATATAGGATATGACATGAGTCTGCTAATTTATAACCTTCGCTAAATTACTTATATTATCCCATGGACTTTAATCGCTATATCGATGGATTTATAAATTACCTGCTTGGCCATTATGGTTTTATTTTCGAGCATATTGCCGCCAGCATCGATCTGTTGACCGGCGGGCTAGAGTCGCTGCTACGCCTACTGTCGCCCTGGGGGCTGGTGACCGCTCTGGTCTTCTTGGGTTGGTGGCGCATCGGCCGCCTGTTCGCCCTATTTGCCCTGGGCGCCAGTTTGTTCATCTTCTGTGGCGACTATCGCGACCAGGCACTTACCACCCTGGCGTTGACGCTGGCGGCGACCCTGCTGAGTATCTTGCTGGGTATTCCGCTTGGCATTCTGGCCAGCCGGAGCCGTCTGCTCGGCTGCTGTATCCGCCCGTTGCTCGATTTTATGCAGACCATGCCCGCCTTCGTTTACCTGATCCCCGCCACCATACTGTTTGGTCTGGGCCGCCCCCCCGGCATCTTTGCCACCGTGCTCTTTGCCATGCCACCGGTGGTCCGGCTGACCTATCTGGGCTTGGGACAAGTAGACAAATCGATTGTGGAAGCCGGTCAGGTGCTGGGCGCCAAATCCGGACAAATCCTCTGGAAGCTGGAGCTGCCCTATGCCTTGCCATCCATCATGCTCGGTATCAACCAGACCATCATGATGGCCATGTCGATGGTGATTATCGCCGCCATGGTTGGCGCAGGAGGATTGGGCAATGACATTCTGACCAGCATTCAGCAGCTCAACATCGGTATGGGGCTGCATAGCGGTACGGTCGTGGTGCTGCTGGCGATCTTGCTGGATCGCCTGTCAGCCAGTGTCGCCGCCTCGCCCGGGAACACCCACATCTAGTTATTCATGTCATCTCAACGTGCAGGACGCCTTCATGCCAAACACCAGTCAACGAATCAAGGGATTCGGCGAATCCGTTATCCGGCGTATGACCCGTATCGCCAACCAATACGGTGCCATCAACCTATCCCAGGGATTTCCAGATTTTAATCCCCCCGCGGAGTTACTGGCTGCGGGTCAAACGGTGATGGCGCAAGGACCCCATCAATACGCCATTACCTGGGGCTCGGCGGCTTTTCGTCAGGCTCTGGCCAAAAAGCAGAGCCATTTCATGGGGCTGGAGCTGGATCCTGA
>JBBRVG010000119.1:0-3918 GCA_038247115.1 Enterobacterales bacterium
CAATATCGGGGCTTTTTTGTATCTATTTTTAAGGCTCCATAATTAGAGCACAGATGCTTCTATCATAAAGACCATCTTTGGGGCTGAGCCATTGCTTCCGTCGTTAAAAATGAAAGCCCTTGGCCCCTTTGATCCATCTATGAAGCTTGTCATAATAGGCCTTCTCGGAAGGATGCTGGGAGTCTAATCCCGCACTCCAGCTCGCCTAATGCAAACAAGGATGCAACCGCATGTTAAAAGTGAATGAATATTTTGAAGGGCAGGTTAAGTCAATTGGCTTTACCAACACCGCAGGTAAAGCAACGGTTGGCGTTATGGTTCCGGGTGAATATACCTTTAATACCGGAGCGCCTGAGTTGATGGTTGTTATCCGCGGCGCCTTGACCGTTTTGCTGCCTGAGCAGGATCAGTGGGTTACATTTGGTGCTGGCGAGCAGTTTGATGTCCCAGGCAACAGCGCATTTCAGCTTCAAGTGAATGAAGAAACCGCTTATTTGTGTGAGTTCAAATAAATAGTGTCAGTTTTAAATGCGAAAGCGGCACTGAATGCCGCTTTTTTTATATTCGGAGGAGTTCAAATTCTACATCGGTTATTTGATCAGACCCGCTTCGATGAAATAGCGTTTGGCTCCCGGATGTAATGGTGCTGAGAGTCCTTGGCTGACCATTTGTTGTTTGTTGAGTTGTGAAAAAGCCGGGTGAAGCCGCTTGAACTGCTCAAAGTTATCAAAAACAGCCTTCACTAATTGATAGGCAACATCGTCCGGTAACTGGCTATTGGTAACTAGCGTAGCTGAGACGCCGAAAGATGGAATATCTTGATCTGCGCCGCGATAGAGTCGGCCTGGAATAATGGTTTTGCTATACTCCGGATGGACTGATAATAACTTGTCAATGTCCGAATCCGATATTTCGACCAGGTTGATATTACAACTACTGCTGGCTTCTTTGATGGTGCCACTGGGATGGCCGACTACATAGACAAAGGCATCGATCTTATTATCACATAGTGCTTGGGCTCTTTCGGCACCTTTTAGTTCAGATATCTCGGAGAAGGTTTTGCCGTCCCAGCCTTGGCTATGCATTAATATATCCATGGTGCTGCGATCCCCGGATCCCGGATTGCCTATGTCGACGCGTTTGCCGGGTAAGTCATCCAATTGCTGAATATTGGCATCTTGCCTTGCGACTATGGTTAATGGTTCAACATAGAGGCCAAACAGGCTGCGCAACTCGCTATCAGGCCCTGCCTGGATAAATTCTCCTTGCCCTTTGAGCGCAGTAATCTGGGTGTCTGACTGTACGACGGCTAAATTGACTTTATGTGTGCGAAGTGCCTGCAGGTTATAGATAGAGCCGCTGGTTGCTTGAACCGAACATCGTAGTTTCAACGGGCTAGATATTTTATTAATAAGCCGGCACACAGCGCCACCTGCTGGATAATAGACGCCAGTGACACTTCCGGTGGCAATAACAAGCGAAGAGGCTTGAGGTGCGGCGAAGGCTAATGTGGGCAGCATGCTGGCGACAATAGCAGCGGATAGTACACGGCAGAAAAATCTACGCATGGTCATGGCATTCCTTAAGATGAGACTGCTTCGACTTACTGAGTCATGTTCGGCAAGCGTAATGAGCCAAACCTTAACGGTGTTACTGGGCTAATGCAATGTAATGATAGATGAAGCATGGATAACCGGCCGATTCAACAAGAGTCAAGGTTGAGGCAAATACCGCAACCTCGACTGCGAGGGTTTAGTCGTTGGTCTGTGCCAAAATAACACGCCGCATCCGGCGTATTGCTTCGGTCAGCAGCGCTCTGGAGCAACCAAAATTGAGCCGGATAAAATTACCATCACCGAACTGGGCTCCCGGCGAGAGACCGACTCCGCCCGCTTCAAAGCTGGCAATCGGATTTTCCAGCTTAAGGCCGGAGACATCGATCCAGGCTAGATAGGTGGCTTCGATTCGCGCTATTTTCACCCCGGGCAAGGTGCCTAGCTCGCGCATGATCAGGTCGCGATTACCCCGTAAATACTCCAGTTGAGCGACCAGCCATTCCGCCCCGTTCTCATACGCAGCTTCTGCGGCGATAAAGCCGAGCAGATTGTTGTCGGCCATCAGCCCGCGCATCGACTGTTGTAGGGTGTGGCGCAGGGTTGGATTGGGAATGATGGCAAATGAGCAACATAGACCGGCAATGTTGAAGGTTTTACTCGGTGCCATAAGGACTGCACTGCGTTGAGCCGCAGCGGCAGAGAGGCTGGCAAAGGGGATATGGCGAGCTTCTTTATCCAGAAGCAGGTCGCAATGGATTTCGTCGGAACAAACCGTCACCTCGTGCCGCTCGGCAATCTCCGCAATCCGCTCTAGCTCGGCACGAGTGAACACGGTACCGCCCGGATTATGGGGGTTGCACAGCAATAGCAAGTCAGCTTCGATGGCGAGTTGCTCGAATCGTTCAAAATCGGGCAACCAGCGATCATCCACCAGTTGCATCGGCAGATGACTGATGCAACGGTCGTTATAACCTGGCGCATTCAGGAACGGATAATAAACCGGAGTCGGGCTAATGATGTTGCGCTCAGGGCGACACCAGGCTTTGCAGGCGAAATTCAGTGCGGGGACGACACCTGGCATGAACAACAACCAGTCGGCCTCAACCTGCCAACCGTACAGGGAATGCATGCGCTCCAGGATCAGTTTTATCAAGCGCGGGGAGGGGCGACTGTAACCAAATACGCCATGGTCAATGCGCTGATGTAAGGCGTCAAGAATAGCGGGAGGGGCTTGGAAGTCGGTATCGGCAACCCATAGTGGTAGAATGTCTTTATCGCCATATTTATCCCACTTCAGGCTTTGTGTGCCGCGGCGATTAATCACTCCATCGAAATCAAACATGTCACTCTCACTAGCAGGGGAAAGTGACACTGTAAAAAGAATTCTGAACCACGGCAACCCATGGTGTGGTTAATTCCATGCCGGGTGAGGCGTCACGACTATTATCGGAGAGCTTATGTCGCTTATCAGTAACCGCTGGGGGCTGCACTTCAATCGGACACTGCTGGTCTTTATGGCGGTTACCTTTTTGTCGGGAACGGGCGCCGCCCTCTTCGTGCCGACCATGAGTTTGTTCTTGACCGAACAAGTAGGTGCTAGCCCATTCGCGGTGGGCTGCTTTTATACATGCAACGCTTTGGCCGGGATCCTGCTCAGTCACTCGCTGGCGCGCTATTCGGATCGCAAAGGTGGCCGGAAAAAACTGATCCAGTTTTGTCTATCGTTCGGGATCCTGGCGTGTCTGGTCTTCGCATTGAGCCGTAATTACTGGGTACTGGTGAGCCTGGGGATTGTGTTGCTGAGCATCGGGGCCACCGCATCGCCACAATTATTCGCACTGGCTCGTGAGCACAGTGATGCGCGTGGTGAGCGAAGTGTCATGTTCACTTCGCTGATGCGGGCCCAGTTCTCTCTGGCCTGGGTGCTGGGGCCACCGTTGGCCTTTGCCGTTTCGATCCAGGCTGGGTTTGCCTGGCTGTTCTTACTCGGGGCCGGAGTCTATCTGTGCAGCGTGGTACTGGTGTGGTGGGGGCTACCGAATAGCCCATTGCCGGTGGTTGGTTCCCGTGTTGATTTGCGGGGCTCTCGCCATAATCGGGACGTCCGCTGGTTGTTTTTCGCCTCGATGCTGTTGTGGACTTGCAACAACATGTACCTCATTAACATGCCGCTGTATCTGTCTCGTGAGCTGCACCTGCCCCAGGGATTGGCGGGTTGGATGATGGGGACTGCGGCTGCATTGGAGATACCGATCATGCTGGCGGCCGGCTACCTCAGTGCCCGCTGGGGTAAGAAACCTATGTTGCTATTGGCCGCAGTGGCGGGTTGCTGCTTTTATGTGGGTATGTCGATTTTCAGTTC
>JBBRVG010000120.1:0-3917 GCA_038247115.1 Enterobacterales bacterium
ACCCGCTTCGATCAGCTTCATGCCCACGGGCTTGCCGCAAAATTACCTGCCAAAATCGTCTTGCGCTCACGAGCAGTCGAGGTGCAGGCAGGCCGAGTCCTGCGGGTGGAGCCGATAGCCGATGCCGTTACCGAGGAAACCCTTGCCAAGGTAGTCTTTGAAAAGCTTCCCGATCCTCTGCCCTCTGTCGGCGAACTGGCTGAGGTAACCCTTGCCTTACCAGCTCTTCCGGCAGGACCGGTTATTCCCAATGCGGCAATCCAGCGCATGCATGGCCAGGTGGGGGTATGGCAGGTCGTTGATGGCGATCTCCACTTCACGCCGGTCATTTTAGGTGCTGCCGATCTGGATGGCCATGTCCAGGTCAGAGATGGTCTGAAGACTGATGACCGGATAGTGGTTTATAGCGCAAGGATCTTAAGCGCACGGAGCCGTATTCATGTGGTCGATCATCTGCAAGGAGCAAAGTCATGATCAGTTTAGCGGGCCGTGACATTATGCACTCTCTGGGCAAGTTCGTCTTTACCGGCATGGGGCTTGGTCTCTTGATCGGGGTGACGCTGTCCATGGCCGGAATTTACCGTGGCCTGGTTGACGACGGCAAGGCATTGCTGGATAACAGCGGTGCCGACCTCTGGGTGGTGCAGCAGGACACCGTCGGCCCCTATGCTGAATCCTCGAGCATCTTTGATGATGCTTGGCGTGGAATCCTCAGCATGCCGGGAGTCGCCAGGGCGGCCAACGTCACCTATTTTACCATGCAGGTGCGTCAAGGAGAACGCGACGTGCGGGCGATGGTCACCGGCATTGCCTCCAGCGAACCCGGAACCCCTGGCTGGCCTCCTTATCTCGTCTCAGGTCGGCAGATCACTCGTGGCCATTACGAGGCGGTAGCCGACATAGCCACAGGGTTCAAGCTTGGCGATCGCATCCAGATCCGCCGCAACCATTACACCGTCGTCGGGCTGACCCGACGAATGGTCTCTTCCGGTGGGGATCCCATGGTGTTTATTCCGCTCAAGGATGCCCAGGAAGCCCAGTTTCTGAAAGATAACGACGCCATCCGGCAGCAGCGCCACCGTACTGCGACAAATCCGGCCTTTAATCGGCCGCAGGTTCCGGACCTTTTGGCTGCCGTCACAGCTTCACAAAGCACTAACCCTTACGTCAACGCTGTTCTGGTGCAAATAAAGGCAGGAGATGACGCCGATGAAGTGGCGGCTTCGATCCGCCGCTGGAAGCGTTTGACGGTCTATACCCGCAGTCAGATGGAGACGATCATTATCGGCAAGCTGATCGCCACCTCGGCAAAACAGATTGGAATGTTCCTGGTGATCCTGTCAATCGTCAGCGCCGCCATTGTCGCCTTCATTATCTATACTCTAACGATGGGAAAGATCCGTGAGATTGCGGTCCTGAAACTGATCGGCACCAAAAATCGCACCATCGTCGGTTTGATCATGCAGCAGTCCATCGCTCTCGGGGTGATCGGCTTTGTCGTGGGCAAGATCACGGCGACCCTGGTGATGGCGCCGATCTTTCCAAAATACGTACTCTTGCAACCATTAGACTCTGTTATCGGCTTCGGTGTGGTGGTGGTGATCTGCATGATATCGAGCATTGTCGCCATTCGCGCGGCAATGAAGGTCGATCCGGCCGAGGCTATTGGAGGGTGAGATGACTGGTAAAGGTATTCGTATAGAGGGTTTAAAAAAACGTTATGGCAGTGGAGATACCGCCGTCGATGCCTTGATGGGCGTGGACATGCAGGTAGCCCCGGGTGAGGTGGTGGGCCTGGTCGGACCTTCAGGATCAGGTAAGACCACATTGCTCAAATGCCTCGGTGCGGTGATCGAGCCGACAGCCGGGCGGATGATTCTGGGCGATGAGATAATCTATGACAACGGCTGGAAGGTAAGTGACCTGCGCGCCCTGCGACGCGACAAAATCGGCTTTATATTCCAGGCACCCTATCTCATCCCCTTCCTTGATGTCACCGACAATGTCGCTCTGCTGCCCATGCTGGCAGGAAGACCTAACGCCGAGGCACGTAGCCGGGCGATCGAGCTGTTTAAATCGCTTGATGTGGAACATCGCGCCAGGGCCATGCCGTCACAGCTATCCGGTGGAGAACAGCAGCGGGTAGCCATTGCCCGAGGACTGGTCAATCGTCCGCCGGTGATCCTGGCCGATGAACCCACCGCTCCGCTCGATAGCGAACGGGCTCTTGCGGTGATTCGGATACTGAACACTATGGCACAAAAATTCGAAACGGCGATCATCGTTGTCACTCATGACGAAAAAATAATCCCGACCTTTAAGCGCATCTACCACATCCGGGATGGAGTGACCTACGAAGAAGCCGGCGAAGGCCGAGCCATTGAGTGAAAATTGATCGATTAAGACGGAGGACACCGATGAAATACGAAAACATACACATACTCATTGCCTCAGCTGTTGTGGCCGGTCTGCTGGCTGGATGCGCTGTCGGCCCCGATTTTAATCGACCGGCAGGACCCGATGTCGCGGTCTACACCGCAAGCCCCATGCCCGCGAATACCGCTGCTGCTCCCGTAGTCTTGGGGGAGTCCCAACGTTTTGTCCCAGGCGCTCTGGTCAACCCGCAATGGTGGCACGAACTTGGATCACCAAGGCTGGATGCCCTGATTGATCTAGCACTGCAGGCCAACCCCACTCTGGCTTCAGCCCAGGCCACCCTGCGCCAGGCACAGGAGGTGTATGCCGCACGGGCCGGATCGAGCCTTTACCCCCAGGTTGATGCCACCCTCGGCAGCCAGCGTCAGCGGTTCAGCCCCAGCACATCGGGGCAGGCCGGGGACACCCGGGAATTCAATCTCTACAACGCCGGCGTGAACGTGCATTACACCTTTGATCCAGCCGGCGGAACCAGCCGCGAACTTGAAGCGCTGGCCGCCAGTATTGATATTCAACGCTTCAAGCTGGAAGGGGCTCGGTTGACGCTTACGGCCAATATCGTCACCACCGCGGTAACCCGGGCCAGTCTGGCAGCGCAAATTGAGGCGATCGAGGCCATCCTTAGCTCTCAAGAAAAACAGCTGGGACTGACCAGGGAGCGGGTGCGCCTCGGCCAGGCCGTTGCGGATGATGTGCTCTCCTTGCAGACGCAAGTAGAACAGACTCGTGCCGGTATTCCACTGTTGCGCAATCAATTCCAGCAGAGCGAACACCTCTTAGCCGTCCTCGTCGGCCAGGCGCCGGGAACTGGTGGCCTGGCGTTCATCTCCCTGCAGGAGTTCATACTTCCCGTTGATCTGCCGCTTACCGTGCCCTCGGACCTGGTCAGGACCCGCCCGGATATTCAGGCTGCCGAGGCCATGCTGCACGCGGCAAATGCGGAGTACGGTGTGGCAATCGCCAAGCTGTACCCGCAACTCAACCTCAGTGCCGGTCTTGGCACCCAGGCCTTGACTACCGGAGCCTTATTCGGAGGCGGTTCGGCGATCTGGAGTCTGGTTGGGCAACTGATACAACCCCTATTTCGCCCCGGATTGCCGGGAGAAAAACGTGCGGCACTGGCCGCATTCGATGCGGCGGCGTCAAATTACCGGTATGTCCTTCTCGAATCCCTGCGGAATGTGGCCGATGTGCTGCGTGCATTGGACAATGACGCACAGAGGCTGTCCGCTCTGTCCGCCGCTGATACTGCAGCGCAAGGCTCCCTGGAATCCATGCAGCATCGGTACTCTCTGGGCGCAGCCGCTTATGTCCAACTGCTCATAGCACAGCAGCAATCTCAACAGACGCGAATCAGCCTGATCGAGGCCCAGGCGCGACGTCTTATCGATAGCGCGGCATTTTATCAGGCCATGGGTGGCGGAAGATTAAGTTCGGATACGAGTGAAAAATGAAGATCCTGGATGCTAAACAACTTGAGG
>JBBRVG010000121.1:0-3065 GCA_038247115.1 Enterobacterales bacterium
AATCAGGAAAAACGCGCTCGGGGGCAGTAACATCAAGCCGTTTGGCACATACCACCCGCCATCCCTTTCTAGAAGGAATACCGGATACCCGAACAGGGAACCGGACCCGAAGAGCTCGCGTATCGTGCCGACTGCGAGTAACAGTGCACTATAGCCGAGGCCGTTGCCGAGGCCATCGAGGAGGCTGGGGAGAGGCGGATGTTTCATCGCATAGGCTTCAGCGCGTCCCATGACGATGCAATTGGTGATAATCAACCCGACAAACACCGACAGTTCCTTGCTGACTTGGAACGCGAAGGCTTTGAGGAACTGATCGGTGACGATGACCAGCGAAGAAATAATGGTCATCTGCACGATGATGCGGATGCTGCTCGGGATATGATTGCGGATCACACTGATGGCGGCATTGGATAGGGTGGTCACGAGTGTCAGCGCCACGCACATGGTGACCGTGGTTGAGAGCTTCGACGTCACTGCCAGTGCCGAGCAAATCCCCAGGACCTGCAGGATGATCGGGTTATTGTCGATAATCGGTTCGAAAAGAATCTTACGGTGCTGATATGACATGATCGTTAATTCCTTTCGTGACGCAACCGGGAAAGATAAGGCCCGTACCCTTTGTCGCTCAGCCAAAAATTCAGCAAATTTTCCACGCCTCGTGAGGTGATGGTGGCGCCTGCGAGTGCGTCGACCTGGTGTTGGGCTTCGGGTGTGGAGCTGTTAATCGAGCCCTTTACCAGTTCAACCTGAACTCTCCATTCATCGTCGAATAATACTTTGCCCTCCCATTGCGCGCGCCACCTGGGATTGTCGATCTCCCCCCCTAGTCCCGGGGTTTCGGCATGCTGGTAGAATCGGAGGCCCTGAACCGTTCGCAAATCTCCCTCAAGCGCAAGAAACCCGTACATCGTGGACCATAGCCCGTAACCGTACACCGGCAGAATCAGTATCTTCAATTCGCCATTATCGCCGACAATCCGATAAACCGGCAGATAGTGCGGTTCGCGCCCGATCTGGGCCACATCCTCACGGCGGCTGAGTGCGGTGGATATCGTGTGATCCTTTCCGGCTCTGGCAATATTAAAGGTTTCAGGATCCATCACATCCACCTCATCGCCGGTTGCCAGTTCAACCAATCGTGCGTCAATCCGTTCAATGGCCTGTTCTGCCGTTAGTCCCTCCTGCAGTAGGCCGGAGACTTCAATGATATTCCGTATGCGATCGGCTTTCTGATTTGATTCCTGAATCGGACGAAGGAGCACAGCCGCGCTAGCGACCACAACCGAGCAGACCAGACAGACCATAAAGGCAACCAGCAGCGTCCTGCCCCCGCTCTCTGCAGGCGCAGCGGATACGGCGGAATTGGGTTCAGGAGCGGACATGGCGGCGTTGCCTCCGTCGGATGTTGATCTGGATCACCGCATGATCTATCAGCGGCGCGAAAATATTGGCAAACAAAATCGCCAGCATGATGCCTTCCGGAAAAGCAGGATTGACAACCCGGATCAGTACGGTCATGAAACCGATCAGTAATCCGAAGACCCAACGTCCAGCTGTGGTCATTGCGGCTGAAACCGGGTCGGTGGCCATGAATACCATGCCGAAGGCAAAACCGCCCAGAACCAGGTGCCAGTACCAGGGCATCGCCATCATTGGATTGATGTCGCTGCCGACGGCATTGAACAGGAGCGTGGAGCCGGCCATGCCCAGAAAGACCCCAAGGATAATGCGCCAGGATCCTACCCGAGTATAGATCAGGAAAGCGGCACCGATCAGACAGGCGAGAGTGGAGGTTTCCCCCAAGGAGCCAGGCGTCAGGCCGATAAAGGCATTCCACCAGGTATAGCCCCCGCTGGCAATCGCCTCCATGCCGCCGATCTTACCCAGACCGAGCGGGGTGGCACCGGAGTAGCCATCCACCGCCACCCACACCCGATCACCCGTAATTTCGGCGGGATAGGCGAAGAATAGAAACGCCCGTCCAGTCAGAGCCGGATTGAGAAAATTCTTGCCGGTCCCACCGAATATCTCTTTGCCGACCACCACACCAAAGCTGATCCCGAGTGCGACCATCCAGAGGGGCATATCTGGTGGCAGCGTCAGTGCGAAGAGCATGGATGTGACCAGAAGGCCTTCATTGATCTCTTTGTGACGCAGCGTGGCGAACAGCAGTTCCCACAAGCCTCCCACTATCAGAGCAACCAGATATAGCGGCAGAAAATACAAGAAGCCATGTACCGTGCTGGCAAAAATACTGCCGGCATCAAAACCAATATTGAGTGCCACAAGCAGTTCGCTACGCCAGCCCTCCTTGGCTGTGCCCATCTGCGCGAGTACCAGATTGGCTTGATAACCGGTGTTAAACCAGCTCCACAGGATGCAAGGAATGAGGGCCACCACCACGTACATCATCAACCGCTTCAGATCGATTCCATCGCGCACGTGAGGCGCGGTGCGAGTGGTGTCAGGTGGTGAATACAGAAACGTATCCACCATTTCATATACGGCGAAATACTTTTCAAGCCGCCCACCCTTGGTAAACAGGGGCCTGAGACGATTCAGGAAGTGTCGCATGCCTGCTGTCAGCCCTCTTTCTCGATCTGGCTCAGCGCCCTGCGAAGTGCCAGACCGTAGTCATTCTTGCCCACGCACACGAAGGAGCATAATGCGAGGTCTTCCTCATCCAGTTCCAAACAACCAAGCTTTTGTGCCATATCAGTATCGCCCACTACCAGATAGCGCAGCAGATAGGTTGGCAAGATATCCAGAGGCATGATTTCTTCGAAGGTGCCAAATGGCACCATGGCGCGCGGGCTCCCGTTCTGGCTGGTCGTGAAATGAAACGCTTCCTCGCGGTGACGGAAAAGACTCGACAGCATGACGTTGGACTGGGAGTATTTCCTCCACCCTGGTGAGAGCCAGCCCATAAACTCTCGTTCTGTTCCTTCCTGAAGCACGCACACCTGCAGATGATGGCGTCCCACATAGGACGACCAGTCAACTGCATGACGCCCAGACCAGACCGAGCCAGAGATGGCGCGGTGATCACCCTCTTGAAGCTCACC
>JBBRVG010000122.1:0-3044 GCA_038247115.1 Enterobacterales bacterium
ATCAGCAGGTGGTGAAACAAGCCCAGGCCTATGGGTTGCCGGAGGCGGGCATTCAGCAGCTTCGCCCCTGGGTCACCGCCATCACCCTGATGCAGCAGGCGCTGGCCAGCGCAGGTTATCAACCGGAACTCGGCGTGGATGAGCACTTCTCCAGTCAGGCAGCCCGCATGGGTGTACCGATCCGTGGGCTGGAGCGAGTGCCGGAACAGTTTGGTTATCTCGCCGGCATGAACGATCTGGAAGATGATTTCCTGCAGGCCACCATAGAGCAGATCGGCACCATGAACACCGAGATCCCCAAGCTTATCCAGGCCTGGCAGGAGGGCGATGGAGCCGCACTGCAGAAGATGCTGAATGAGGAACAGGGCAGCCCGGAATTGCAGGAGCTGATGGAGCGGCGCCTGCTCAAGGAGCGCAACCATAACTGGATCCCCAAGCTGACGGTGATGCCGGAGAAAAACCAGTTCCTGGTGGTGGGCGCCCTGCATCTGTATGGCCCGGATGGCGTATTGAACCTGCTGCGCCAGCAGGGCTATCAGCTACAGGTGGTCACCGACGCCACCGAGTAATAGTCACTGAATGAACCACCCACTGTCCGGATCTCGCGAGCCTCAGTCGATGAGGCTCCGGGTAACAGAGCAAGGCGTTACTCGGATCCGGCTCTCTGCTTCCGGAGTCGCTATGTCCATGAGCCGCCTTCTTACCCCCCAGCATTCCCTGGAGCCGGAGCCGCCGACCGGCGAGGAGCTGGCTCTGTTTCAGGCCGAAATGGCCGGTATTCAACCCCTGCACCAGGATCGGATCGTTACCCCGCGTCAGGACGAGCAGACCCTCGCCCACGCCGCCAGGCGCGCGGCCGCCGAACAGGAGCTGACCGAGGATCCGGAGTTCTGGTCGCTGGAAGCCGTCGAACTGCTGGATCCCCAGGACTGGATCAGCTTCAAGCGGGATGGGGTGCAGCAAGGCGTGTTTCGTAAACTGCGGTTGGGAGAATATGAATTGCAGGCCAGTCTGGATCTCCATGGCCACACCTTGAAACAGGCGCGCCAGGCACTGCAGGAGTTTCTACAGGAGTGCCAACGTTGCGAGATCCGCTGTGTGCTCATCCGCCACGGCACCGGCGAACAATCGACGCCCAAAGCCCTGCTCAAGAGCTATGTCAGTCACTGGCTGCAACAATGGCCCGACCTCCTGGCCTGTCACAGCGCCCAGAAGATGCATGGCGGGTGCGGCTCCCTCTATGTTTTGCTGCGCAAAAGCCCACGCCAGAAACTGGAAACCCGCGAACGCATTCACCAGCACCAGCCCTGAGCACCTCATACGGACACAACAGGCATGACTCGGCACGGGGTCGCCAGGAAGGCAACGCCGGACAGATGACGCGGATAGCTGAAACAGGCATACTTTTTACAACCACATAACAACAGGCTCTGGCGATGCGCGACACGCAGCAGCCAGCGTGATGAGCCCCCAAGATCACACAAAACTCGGTCACACCAGCCCAGTCACAAAAGCCTAGCTACGGAATACCACAAGGAATCGCCATGAGTTACGCCCACCTGGAACAACGCTTCACCCAACTCCATCACTTCGCCCATCTGGGGGCTATCTGTGGTTGGGATCGCGCCACCATGATGCCCGATGGCGGCAATCCGGCTCGCTCTGCCGCTCTGGCCGAACTCTCGGTGCTGATGCATCAACGCCTGACCGGCCCCGAGATGGCGGACTGGTTTGCTGCCGCCGCCGAAGAGTCGCTGAGCGCCAGCCAGCAGATCAGCCTTGGCGAGATGCGTCGCCAGTGGCAACAGGCGACCGTGTTGCCCGAGGCGCTGGTCCAGGCCAAATCACTAGCCGGCTCCCGCTGTGAACATGCCTGGCGTGAGCAGCGCAAACAGAACGACTGGCAGGGATTTCTCGGCAATTTCCGCGAGGTCGTGGCCCTGTCCCGGGAAGAGGCGCAGATCCGCGCCGCCGCCACCGGCTTGCGCCCCTATGACAGTCTGCTCGATTTGTACGAACCAGGAATAAACAGCGCCCGTCTCGACACCCTGTTCGGTGATCTCAAGAGCTGGTTGCCCAACCTGATCCAGCAGGTGACTGAACGCCAGCAGCACGAAACCCTGATCCAGCCCCAAGGCCCCTTCCCGACCGCCAAACAGGCCGAACTGGGCAAGCAGGTGATGCAGCTGCTGGGTTTTGATTTCAATCGCGGACGTCAGGATGTCAGCGTCCATCCCTTCTGCGGCGGCGTTCCCAGCGATGTGCGCATCACCACCCGCTATGATGAGGCCGACTTCACCCAGAGCCTGATGGGCATCATCCACGAAACCGGCCATGCCCGTTATGAGCAGGGGTTACCGCTGGATCGATTGGCGCTGCCGGTCGGACAGGCGCGCTCCATGGGTATCCATGAGAGCCAGAGTCTGTTCTTCGAGATGCAGATGGCCCGTCATCCGGCCTTTATGGCCCGACTCTCGCCGCTGGTCAGCCAGACCTTCGGCGCGCAAGCGGCCTTTAGCAGCGACAATCTGGCTCGGCTCTACACCCGGGTCGAGCCCGGCTTTATCCGGGTCGATGCCGACGAAGTCACCTATCCAACCCACGTCATGCTGCGCTATGAAGTAGAGCAGAAGCTGATTGAAGGAGCTCTCGAGGCAAAGGATATCCCCGAGCTGTGGAACCTGCGCATGACCGACTATCTGGGACTCAGCACCCTGGGCAATGATCGCAACGGCTGCATGCAGGATATCCACTGGACCGATGGCAGCTTCGGCTACTTCCCCAGTTACACACTCGGTGCCATGTATGCCGCGCAATTTGCCGCCGCCCTGCAGCGGGAGCTGGGAGACTTTACCACCCTGCTCGGCAGTGCCGAGGGGCTGGCCCAAGTCTTTGGCTGGCTGCAGCGCCATATCTGGCATCCGGCCAGCAGTCTGGGAACCGATGCCCTGGTCCAGGCCGCGACCGGTGAAGCCTTGAATGCCGTCCATTTCCGCCGTCATCTGGAACAGCGTTATCTGGGATAGCTGTATCTGGGATAGCGC
>JBBRVG010000123.1:0-1625 GCA_038247115.1 Enterobacterales bacterium
CGATTTGAGCCTTGCGCCGGGTTCGCGGTGAGCCAGTTGGAAGGCGCCGAAATTCAATCCTGAAGCCGCGTACAACTCGTTTGCCCTGGCTCAGTCGCCAGCCGGCATGTGGCTCAAATCGGCGACGGCGCCCACACCCTTTTCCCTAATATGCTCGGCACCAACCCAGGCAAGCGGTCAGTCGGGACGACCCAAGCCGGGATGCCGCGATCAACAGTCACTGGCGACAAACCCTTGAAGATGCTGTTAGGAACGTCCGTCCTGATGATGGTATACGGATGATCTCCGTACGCTTTGATCGTTTCGGCGTCAGAGCCAAGGTTACAGTCCTAATTGCTCCAAGATTGGTCTAATTGATTCCTCAGGTAGTTCGACCTTTTCCAGGATACTACGAACTCTTTCCACATTTCTTTCCTCAACAGCATCATCAAATTCATCCATCAAACCACTAGCGTAGAGACGCTCGTTCACTGTCATGCCTGCGTATTTTTTGTCCATCGATTAACCTATGGTTTGCGCACCCAGAAATCCGTTATGTTCACGTTTTTCGGGTCAATAATGAGTTCTGGAAGACCTCCCCTATTTCCATCTAATGGGAGCGCAGATCTTGACTTGATAATGTCTGCAGTACTCGCTCTTCCCTTAATCAGAAAATCAGCTGTATTTGTCGATCCACTCGCTCCACCTGACGGCAAGCCTGCCGCATCTCTGAAATTGCTAACAGTTCGAGGATCTTTAGTTGTCCACGAGAATCCTTGTGCTCGTGCGTCTCCTCCGAAGACTCGATAAACGGTCACTTCACTCTTTGCAACCCCCATCACCGCAGAGCCTTCTCCAAGAGTCGCGGTGTTCATTACCCCGAACGCGACACCTGCAACAAGATTCAGTCCTGCAGCCCCGAGATTACCATTTGCATAGGCTTCGTTCATGCGCTGGCCATAACCTCCAGTCCAGCTATCTGCTGCTTTGCCAATCGTTGATAACACGCCGCCATCTGCCAGCACAGTCCCCTTGGCCCAATTAGCCACCAACCCAGTCGGATCGGTAGCATTGATCGGATTGCCCCCGACATACGCATACAGATTGAGGTCATCAGCTGTCCCAATCGGATCCGTCTGCAAGAACCGCCCCAGTGCAGGTGAGTAAAAGCGCGCCTTGTAGTAATACAGCCCCAGCCCACTGATGAGCTGCTGGCCGGTGTACCTGAACCTCTGCCCGGTGGCGATGTTGGGCTCCCCATAGGGCCCGTAGCTGTAAATGGCCGTACTGGTGCCGGTTGCATTGGCCGTGCCGATGATGCTGCCCAGGTGGTCGGCATACAGCCAACTCTTGGCGGTGGTGCTGGCACCCTCATAGACCACCAGCGGTTCATCCACCCCCGGGCCATGCACATAGCGGCGTTGCAGGACGTTGCTGGCGTTGTACTCGGCCACCAGGTCAACCCCGTCATACAGCAGGTTGGTTGTGGCCGTGCTGCCTGCGGTGATCACGCTCTGGCGCAGCCGCCCCTCACTGTCATAAGCCAGCGTGGCGCTGGTGCCGGCCTTGGCTGCAGTCTTCAGCCGGTTGTTCAAGTCGTAGCCATAAGTCCAGCTGCCGTCCGCTGTGAGGTTGGCGTTGGCGTC
>JBBRVG010000124.1:0-1569 GCA_038247115.1 Enterobacterales bacterium
AAGGAGACAAACCCATGAATATCAACAGACAGACCGCAATCAAGGAGAACAAAATGAAGATAACAACCTCGAATCTCATCCGTTGGGCAGGTTTATCCGCGATGGCGGCAGGGATCATTTACATAGCTATTCAGCCGATCCATCCACTTGACGTTTTTTCGTCGGTCACCACCGCACAATGGGCAATCACCCACTACTTGAGCATCGTCATGGACATCCTCGGCATGCTCGGCATTGCGGGGATCTACGCCAGGCAAGTGGAAAAGTCGGGTTGGTTGGGTTTGTCAGGCTATCTCTTGTTTAGCCTCTTTTGGGCGCTCTCAATGGCCTTTCATTTCATCGAAGCCTTTATCGAGCCGGTGGTGGCGAACGTGGCGCCGAAGTTTGTGGAGGGCTTACTGGGAATGGTCACCAGCGTACCAAGCGAGATGAACCTCGGCGCCCTCCCGGCGGTATATATGCTAGCAGGGATTGCCGGGTATGTGCTCGGCGGCCTGCTGTTTGGCATCGCTACATTCCGCGCTGGTATCCTGCCGCGCTGGGCGGGCGGCCTGCTTGCGTTGGGTGCCATATTGCCCCTCCTTCTGTCTTCGGTGGTTCACCACCCACTCGATCGGTTATTCGCAGTGCCGGTGGGGTTAGCACTGGCCTGGCTGGGCTATGCACTCTGGTCGGAACGGCGAGCGCCAGCCGCGCAACCCGTATCTGGCAAGGGAACCCCGCTGTCCAGCCAAACCGGAGCCGCGTAAGCTCACTGGAAACCGGCAGGAGACGAGCAGTCACACGGCTGTTTGCTCCTTCCGGACTCAATTGTCACCCGGCCTGGTATCTTCGAGACGGGCGGTGAAATGCAGAGCGCATTGTATAAATTCGTTCAAATCGACATCACTCGTGATTAAGTGACATTGGAGCTGAAAATGAAAGCAAATATCTACGCTGAAGGTCCAGGCCATGATGTACCTCAGATCAATGAGGGCGGAAAACCGACGTTTCAGAAAACCAAAGCACCAGCCAAAGCCGGTTCGGCAGCGTGGCTCGTGCCCGTTGCCCTGATCATGCTGAGCGTCATCCCGCTCGCTGGCGGTGCCTTCCGCCTCACCCAGTTAGCGGGCGGTGCGGCGATCACACCAGCCAACGCCCGCTTCTTTGCGTCACCCTTGCCTGTGGTGCTGCATATCGTCAGCGTCAGCTTATATGCCATCCTAGGTGCCTTCCAATTCGTCCCCCGTCTCCGCCAGCGGCGAAACAGCTGGCACCGCATCGCCGGGCGCATCGTGATCCCGTGCAGTCTGGTGGCGGCGCTTTCAGGTCTGTGGATGACCCAGTTCTATCCCTGGCCGCAAGGTGACGGTGTGCTCTTATATGGGTTGCGGCTGCTGTTTGGGTCAGCGATGCTCTTCTCTATTCTGCTGGGCGTCGCCGCCATCCAACGCCGGGATTTTGCCCAGCACGGTGACTGGATGCTGCGCGGCTATGCGATTGGCATGGGCGCTGGCACGCAGGTGCTGACCCTGATGGCCGGGGCATTGATCGTCGGCCCGCCGAGTGAGCTCAGCCGCGCGCTCCTGA
>JBBRVG010000125.1:0-1568 GCA_038247115.1 Enterobacterales bacterium
CGCTGCTGTGGGCCATAAACAGCTCGAAGCGGCTCTCATCCCGGGATTGCAGCAGATTGAAGTGGTGCCCAACCCGACGGGCTGACTTGAGGATCACCAGAGCCCCCGCCAAGGCACTGGCCGGAACCGAATGGCTATCCGCGCCAGCCAGTCGCGGTTCGGGAATGGCGATCGGCAAGATATCGCCCAGATAATCCTCACCGGCAAAGGCCAGCTTGCAGGTTTCACCCTGCCGCGCGCCCTCCTGCAGCCAGGATGGGAAGTTGAATCCTTTGAGGAATGAGCCGACTTGCAGGCCGAGTACATCCTTGAGATCCAGCCGCAGTATGTTCAACACAGCATCGTTGACATGGGAGATCTTCCCCCGGACATCGATGGTGAAGATGAGATCCGGCAACGCCTTCATCAGCGCCTGCACCTGATGGTGCTCGCGCTCCGAGGGCATGAAGGGGACAGTTTTGACATCCAGCACGCCCTTGATGCGGCGAATTTCCGGCATCAGCTGCTGCAGGCGTTCAAACCCTAACTCGGGAAAATGCAGGTAGATAAAGCCGCTGACATCCAGCTCGATCCCGCGCAGGTCGATAGCATGCTCTTCCAGCCGGGCCAGCAATTCGCGGGTCAGGCCGAGCCGATCTTCACAACTGACTTGTAGACGCATGAGACCTCAGCGGAGTAACAACGATGATTCCAGAGCTGGAGTGCGCACAACGTGGAGAAATGATGATATCCCCTACCACACATCCAGCTTCTGCCTTGAGCGGCATAGTAAAACAGTCCAACGACCCAGCAAAGCCAACAACAACTGATCGCCCCAGAAGAGGAATCCGTCAGGGCGTGACACCTCCGGCGGCCATGGGTTGTGCGGTGGCGAGCGCCGTTCGGGAGCGCAACTGGCTCAGAACGACACCGGCAAACACCACACCGCAGGCCAGTAATTGTTGGCCATTCATGGTTTCATCCAGCAGCAGATAAGCCAACAACAGGGTAAAGACCGGGATCAGGTTGCTGTAGGCTGCCGCCATGGTGACTGGCAGCTTGGTGATCGCCCAGTTGTTCAACAGATAGGCGCCGAGCGTGACACAGGCTCCCAGATAGAGCACATAGCTGAACTCTTGCCAGCCCACCTGCAGCGGTATGGGCTCGAACCAGGCCATGGGCGCAAAAAATAACACGCCGGTAAACGCCTGGATGGCGGTGAGAAACAGTGGACTGTAGCGACTGGAGAGTTTTTTCAACAACACGGCATAAAACGAGGCACAGGCCATGGCTCCCAGCTCCAGCAGGTTGCCCAGCAAGGGCGCCGGGGCACTGGCCTGGCTGTCACCGGCCATGGTGAGCCACACCACACCGCTGATGGCCAGCAAAAAGCCGAGTAACTGACGGGAGGAGATACGCTCCCCCAGTATGAAAAATGCGGTGAACGACACCATCAGCGGCAGAGTCGCAGTAACCATGCCAGCCTGCCCGGCGCTGGTATAAGTCAGAGCATTGGCCTCCAGAGAAAAGTACAAACAGGGCTCGGCCAGGCTCATCAATGCCAGCCAGCGCCAATCTCCGGCTTGATA